>NZ_CP060694.1:0-673462 GCF_014352935.1 Aliarcobacter cryaerophilus
ATGACAAATAAAGAGTTTTTATCACTTATTCAAAAAGAGACAAGCAAAAATGACTTCGAAAGATATTTAAAACAACTTGTTTTAAAAAAATTATCTATTGAAGAGAATATTGCAATATTTGAAGTAGGAAATAAATATATAGCTTCATGGATAAAAAGTAAATATACAAATCTTATTCAAAACTGCTTTGAAAAAAATATTAATATTAAACCAGATATTGAAATTAGATTAATTGGTGAAAAAAAGACAAAAAAAGAGACACAAAATATTCAAATTCAAAATCATACTCCAGAAAGTACGATACTAAATCCTTCATATACTTTTGATTCATTTATAGTTGGTCCTTCAAATCAAATGGCTTATAATGCAGCTTTAGCAGTAGCTTCAAAACCAGGTGTTCAGTATAATCCACTTTTTATATATGGTGGAACTGGTTTGGGTAAAACACATATTTTACAAGCTATTGGAAATCATGCTTTAGAAAATGATAAAACTGTAATATATGTAACAATTGAGCAGTTTATGAACGATTTTATATTTTCTATAAATAAAAAAAATATGGAACATTTTAGAGAAAAATATAGAAATTGTGATTTACTTTTAATAGATGATGTACAGTTTTTGAGTGGAAAAGAGAGTACTCAAGAGGAATTTTTCCACACTTTCAACGAACTACACAATGCAAAAAAACAAATTGTAATGACAAGTGATAGACTTCCATCTCAAATAGCTGGACTTGTTGATAGATTAAAATCAAGGTTTGAATGGGGACTTACAACAGATGTTCAAATTCCAAAACTAGAGACTAAAATTGCAATTATTGAAAAAAAATCAGAACTAAATGGAATCAACTTAAGTCGAGATATTGTTTCGTTTATTGCAACAACTCTTGATAGTTCAATAAGAGAGATTGAGGGTGTATTAATAAGAATAAATGCAAGTGCATCATTACTTAATCTTGAAATAAATTTACAAATGGTTCAAAATCTTTTAAAAGATCAAATAAAAGAGAATAAAGAGAATATAAAACTACCAGATATTATAAGTTTAGTTGCAAATGAGTTAAATATTAAACCAAGTGATATAAAGTCTAAAAAAAGAACTTCTAGTGTGGCAAATGCAAGAAGAATAGTTATCTATCTTGCTCGTGAATTAACTCACAATTCAATGCCTGATATTGCAAAGTTTTTAGAGATGAAAGATCATAGTTCAATCTCTCATAATGTTAAAAAAACAACTGAGCTAATTGAAAAAGATGAAAATTTTAAATTAATAATTCAAAATTTAAAAAATAAATTAATAAACAAGGAGTAATAGTTAGATGTGTGAAAAGATGTGAATATATATTTGATTTTAATCACTATGTAAAACATCTATATTTTGGTGCTTGAAACAGTATTTACATCTTTTCACATAGACTACTACTAATACTTGAAAATAAATAAAAAATAGGAGAAAGAAATGAAGCTAGTAATAAACAAATCTGTTTTTGAAAATGTTGTAAGTCAAATGCAACCATTTTTAGAAAAAAAAGATTCAAGTGCAATTACATCTCATTTATATTTAGAAATTGCAAATAGCAAAATGACTATAAAAGCTACTGATTATGAAATTGGTCTTGAAGTTATAATTGATACAATAAGTAATTTTGAAGATGGAAAAACAACAGTAAATGGAAATAATCTATTAGGATTTATTAAAAGATTAAAAAATGAAGATATTACTTTAGAAACTAGTTCAAATAACTTAATAATAAAACAAGGTAAATCAATATTCAAATTACCAAGTTATGATCCAAATGAATATCCAACTATAAATAGATATGAAAATTTAAAAGATTTAACTATATCTACAATTAATTTTATAAATTCAATTAAAAAAATATCTCCTGCAATAGATAACAACAATCCAAAGTTTGAATTAAATGGAGCATTATTAGATATAAAAAGTCAAAAAATAAATTTTTGTGCAACAGATACTAGAAGATTAGCAATGAATAGTTTAGAAAATATGTCAAATGAAGAAGTTCAATTAATTATTCCAAAAAAAGCTATTTTTGAAATTCAAAAACTATTTTTAGATAATGCAAAAATTTCATATGATAATACAAATTTAGTAATTTCAAATGAAAATACAACTTTCTTTACAAAACTTATAAATGGAAAATATCCAGATTATGAAAGAATTATTCCATCAAATCTTAAAAATAATCTATATATTCCAAAAAATATATTTATTGAATCTATAAAACTTATTACATCTTTAAATTCAAATATAAAAATTACATTTACTAAACAAGCTATTATTTTTGAATCTTTGGATACAGATAGTGTTGCAAATACACAAGTTGATATAGATTTAAATATCCCTAATGATTTTTATATAGCAGTAAATGCTAAATATATTTTAGATTTTTTAAGCATGACAACAAGTGATAAGATTAAAATAGGATTTAATGAATCAAATCTTCCATTTTATTTGGAAGATAATAAATTTATTACAATTGTAATGCCAATAGTTTTAGAAAAATAAAAGGAAAATAAAATGTCAGATTATGGTGCTAGTAATATTAAAGTTTTAAAAGGTCTTGAAGCTGTTAGAAAAAGACCAGGGATGTATATTGGAGATACAAATGTAAATGGTCTTCATCACTTAATTTATGAAGTTGTTGATAACTCAATAGATGAGGCAATGGCTGGATTTTGTAGAAATATAAAAGTAACTTTAACAAAAGATGGATGGGCTAGAATTGAAGATGATGGAAGAGGAATTCCAACTGCAATTCATCCAACTGAAGGAATAAGTGCTGCAACTGTTGCTTTAACAGTTCTACATGCTGGTGGAAAATTTGATAAAGATACATATAAAGTTTCAGGTGGACTTCATGGAGTTGGGGTTTCAGTTGTAAATGCTTTATCAAAACATCTTAAAATGACAGTTTATAGAGAAGGGAAGATTCACTATCAAGAGTTCAAAGAGGGAATTCCTCAAGGAGCTTTAGAAGTTATAGGAGAAAGTCCTAGAAAAACTGGAACAACTATTGAATTTTTAGTAGATGATTCAATTTTTGAAGTTACAAAATATGAGTTTAATATTCTTAAAAAAAGATTTAAAGAGGTTGCTTATTTAAATCCAATTATATCTATAACTTTAGAAGATGAATTAGCAAAAATTAAAGAAGTTTACCATTTTGAAGGTGGTATTAAACAATTTGTTGCTGATTTAAATAAAGAGACAGCACTATGTGAAGTTATGCATTTTAGTGATAAAGTTGATGGTGTAGAAGTTGATATTGCTATGATGTACAACGATACATACATTGAAAAAACTCTATCTTTTGTAAATAATATTAGAACAATTGATGGTGGAACTCATGAAGCTGGTTTTAAAGCTGGACTTACAAGAAGTATTTCTAAATATTTAAGTGAAAATGCAGCTGCAAGAGAAAAAGATGCAAAAATAACTGGAGATGATGTAAGAGAAGGTCTTATTGCAGTTGTTTCTGTAAAAGTTCCAGAACCACAATTTGAAGGTCAAACAAAAGGAAAATTAGGAAGTTCTTATGTAAGACCAATTGCACAAAAACTTACAAGTGATAATTTAGATAAATATTTCGAAGAAAATCCAACACATGCAAGAGCTGTAATGGAAAAATCTTTAATGGCTGCACGTGGTAGAGAAGCTGCTAAAAAAGCAAGAGAATTAACTAGAAAAAAAGACTCTATGAGTGTTGGAACACTTCCTGGAAAACTTGCAGATTGTCAAAGTAAAGATCCAACAATTAAAGAGCTGTATTTAGTTGAGGGTGACTCTGCAGGAGGTTCAGCAAAACAAGGAAGAGATAGAGTTTATCAAGCAATTTTACCTTTAAAAGGAAAAATTCTAAATGTTGAAAAATCTAGACTTGATAAAATTTTAAAATCTGATGAGATTAGAAATATCATTACAGCTTTAGGTTGTGGAATTGGTGAAGATTTTGATGAAGAAAAAGTAAGATACCATAAAATAATAGTTATGACGGATGCCGATGTTGATGGTAGCCATATTCAAACTTTACTTTTAACTTTCTTCTTTAGATTTTTAAGACCTATTGTTGAAAAAGGTTATTTATATATTGCACAACCACCACTTTACAGATATAAAAAAGGTAAAAATGAGATTTATTTAAAAGATAATAATGCATTATCTGCTTATTTAATTGAAAATGGACTTGAAAATTTTGAGTTTGAAGGTATGGGATATAATGATTTACTTGATTTGTTTAAACAAGTAGCAAGATATAGAGCTATGTTAGAACAATTAGCAAAAAGATACTCTTTGATTGAAGTTTTAAAATATCTAATTGAAAATAGTGATTTAGTAAATTTAGAGTTTCCAACTTTATATGAAAAAGTTAAACTCTTCTTAGAAGCACGAGGTTATAACATACTTTCAAAAACTATTACTGAAACAAAAATTCAACTTTTTGTTCAGACAAATGCAGGACTTGAAGAGTTAATAATTGATGAAGAGCTATTTGCATCACCTTATTTTAGTGAATCAACTTTTATATTTACTAAGTTAAAAGAGAGAGATTTAACACTATTTGAAGGTAGAGATTTAATTGAACTTCTTGAAGAGATTGAGAGTTTAGCAAAAAAAGGTGCTTATATTCAAAGATATAAAGGTCTTGGAGAGATGAATCCTGAACAACTTTGGGAGACAACTATGACACCTGAAAATAGAAGACTTTTAAGAGTAAAAATAGAAGACGCAGAAGCTGCAAGCGATACATTTACTCTATTTATGGGTGATGAAGTAGAACCTAGAAGAAACTATATAGAATCTCACGCAAAAGATGTAGAACATCTTGATGTTTAAGCTAAAGGTTTTAAACCTTTAGCTATTGCTTTTGAAATTAAAAATCCGTGATTTAAACTGCTTGAAATTGAACCTTCACTTGAAGAATTAACATCTCCAGCTATATATAAATTTTTACAACAACACTCAAAGTTTTCATCAAAAATTGGTTTTAAATTATCACTAAATTTTACACCACAATTTTTTAGAAAATCAGTAGGAGCTGTTCCTCCAATAGCATAAATTACTCTATTAAAATTTTCACTCTCAGCATTTGAGAAGTTTACTTTTACAAATCCATTATCATCTTCTAAAGAGTTTATATCACAATTTAATTTTATAGTTAATTTTTTATTAGCTTCAAACTCTTTTAACATATTTTCATTTATTTTATTTAATCTTGTAAAACTCTCTTTTCTATATGCTAAAGTTACAATATTATCATCCAAAGCTAGAGAATATGCATACTCAGCAGCACTATTTCCACCACCAACAACTAATATTTTCTCATTTTTTGAACAGCTATCAAGATTAAAATTTATATTTTTTTGAATCTCTGAAGCTATTTTATAGTTAGGTTTATTTGGTTTTCCCATCTTTCCAATAGCAATTACAACATTTTTTGCTTTATAAATATCTAACTTAGTGTGAACTTCAAAAATTCCATTATCAAGTTTTATAACTTTTTCTACTTCATTGTTATAAATTGTAGGTATATTATATTTTTTTAAAAGGCTTTCAAAATAGTTTAATACATCTTCTTTTAATCCACCATCAAAAGGGATATTTCCAATAAGGTTAATAGTTTGATTACGCCAATATTTATCAACTCTTTTACCATCTTTATAAAAAGTTCTAATAGTATTAAAAAAATTATCACTTTTTTCAATTAATAGTATATTTTCAATATTTTCTATTTTTAACTCAATAGCACAACTCAGTCCTGAAACACCAGCTCCAACAATTACTGTATCAAATATTTTTGAACTCATTTTTTAACCTTTAAAAATATATTTAAATTTTATCTTTATTTTTTGGAATTAGCTTTATAAGAGATATTTGGATAGAATATTTTCAAAAATATTTAAAAAAAGGTTACTAATGGAAATAAAATATGGTGAAAAAGAGATTTTAGATTTTGATATAAATAACGAAGAAAACTTTTGGCCAAACGAACATGATAAAAACTATATAATTGATATTGAGTTACCAGAATTTATGGCAAAATGTCCAAGAAGTGGTTACCCTGATTTTGCAACTATTAAGATTCAATATACACCAAATAAAAGAGTTATTGAGCTTAAAGCACTTAAAATTTATATAAACTCATTTATGAATAGATATATCTCTCATGAAAACTCTGCAAATGAGATTTTTGATACACTTTTTTCAAAACTAGAACCAAAATGGCTTAAAGTAGTTGCTGATTTTAAACCAAGAGGAAATGTTCATACAGTTATTGAAATAGATAGCTCAAAAATATAAAAAGAGAATAACCTTGCAAAGATTGGTAACAACTTCAGAAGCTTCAGAGATTTTAGGAATCTCTTTGCAGGGTATTCACTACCGTATTAGAAGAAATCAACTAAAATCAGAGAAAAAAGATGGCAAACTATTTGTTTATATAGATGAGGAAACTATAAAAAATAGTTTAAAAAATGATAAACAAAATAGTCAAGAAAATGTTTTTGAAAGAGTAATTCAATCAAAAGATGAACAGATAGAAATTTTGAAAAAATCTATAAAATGGATGAAAAATCAACATTTTATGGAGATAAAAAGACTTGAAAAAAATCAAAAAAGAATTATAGAAGTTTTTAATAGCGAGATAAAACTTTTACAAAGTGCTTTTAATGAAATGAGATCAATATATAAACCTCAAATTGAAAATCAAAAAAATGAGAAAAAAAGAGAGTTTATAAGCCTACAAGAGTTTTTTACTATTTTAAAAAGAGCTTCAAAGAGTGATTTGGAGATAAAAAATACTATTTTAAATTGTGTTAAAAATGGTGATAAAAGATTTATTTATAATAAAAATAGTAAAAAGCTTTTAATTTTAAATGATAGTTTCGAAGATTTACTTTGAAGAGATGCTAAAAGCACTCCTTCCCAGATACCCAATCACAACACTAAAAAAGGTGCCTTGCTATATTCCTATCCTGGGGCGTTGTCTTTAGAAATGCTTGAAAAGGTCTAAAAAGGAGCATTCAAAACACCTATGTGTTCTCAATGCTACTTTTAAAGATTGAGATTTTATCTAATGTAACTTTAATATATAATAAAAGAGAAAAATGACATATTTAATACTTTTTATTTCAGCTTTTGCATCTGCAACTTTGCTTCCACTTGGAAGTGAAGCTTTGCTTATTTACAATATTAAAGAGGGTTTTAATATCTATGCTCTTTTATTAGTTGCAACTTTTGGAAATGTTTTAGGCTCAATTTTGAACTACTATTTGGGTTTAAAAGGCGAAGAGTATCTAGTAGATAAAAAATTGGTTAAACAAAAATATATAGATAGTTCGAAAAGATATTTTGATAGATTTGGAGCTTTCTCTTTACTTTTTGCATGGTTACCAATAATTGGTGATCCAATCACTTTTATAGCTGGAGTTTTGAGATATGATTTTAGGAAATTTCTTGTTTTAGTAGTAATTTCTAAGTTCTCAAGATACCTT
The DNA here is from genome assembly GCF_014352935.1 of Aliarcobacter cryaerophilus. Next base: position 7,518 of record NZ_CP060694.1, read on the forward strand.
TTTATAGCTTTAATAGTTTAAATTTAATACTCAAAGGATTAAAAATGAAAATAGATATAGAGTCAATTGGTACAATATTTACAGAGTTTAAAGATCGTGAAAATATGCCTGTACAACCTTGTGGAGCCGATAAAAGTATATTCCAAATTTTGATTTTGTTGAGGGTGAAATTAAATCTGGATGGATGAACTCATCTTTAGATGAAGTAAAAAATAAAAAATCAGATAAGAGATTTTTATAAGAAGAGTCTATTTATAAACTCTTCTGCCAAGATATAAATGCCCAAGTTAAACTCTCTTTCTCTTTTTTATTTTTATAAGTAGTATTAAAATACTCTCTTAATATTTTCTCCTCTTTTTTAGATAGATTTCCTAAACTCCATTTTAAGCTTTGAATAAATTCATTTTCATCTAAGGTATCAAATTTTGAAGATTTTGTCTCAATAAAATCAACCTTTGCATAAATTCCCATGCTATGAAGAGTATTTACTAAATAGATATAATCAGGTCGTGGAATAATATCTCTTTTTAATTGCTTTAAAATCTCTATGTCTATAAAACTTCCACCAACTTTTGTTGTGATATAGACTCTTTTATTTGCTTTTTCATTTAATTTTTTTAAAGCTTTTTTTATATCTTTTACTTCCATAGACCTACTTGCAACTACAATATCAGCATTTGGAACATCTTCCCAAGAGTCATACCAAGATTTATGAATGCTTACTAAATTATCAATTTCTTTGTTTTTTGCATTTTGTTCGGCATAATTTAACATCTCTTTTGAATAATCAAGAGCATAAACAGTTTTTAATTTTTTTGCAAGAGCCAAACTAATAGTTGCGGGACCACTTCCAACATCAAGCAAAGTTTCACAATCGCTTATATCAACTCTTTTTGTAAACTCTTTTGTATATGGGCTATTTAAAACATTTTGACTAAAATGAAAAGCTTTTTTATCCCAATCACTACTACTTTTACTTTTAAAAGTAGAGTTCTTCATCTGTATTTTATATAGTTTTGAAAAGTTCAATTTATCTAAATTTGTTTTTACAAGTGGCATTTTTAATCCTTTAAATCTTTTTGATGGTTGGAGAAAATGCTTTTGTACTTACATTTACTTTTTCTCTAATTATTAAATTTTGAGCTTCTGTATTTGAGATTACAACTTCTACAATTTGCTGACCAATAGCTACAATAGCAATATTTATAACATCAACTTTTATAATATCAAGAAGTTCTCCCTCAAAACTAAATTTTTGGCTTCCTTGAGTTTTAAGTAAAATATCCTTTGGTAAGCCATCATCTATAATTTTTCCATCTTTTAAAACTAAAACTCTAGATGCTAATTTATACATCTCACTTGGATCATGACTTACCATAATAGTTGTAGTTTTAAACTCTTTATGAAGTGTTAAAATCTCATCTTGAAGTTTTAATCTCATGTGGGGATCAAGAGCTGAAAGAGGTTCATCCATAAGAAGTATTTTTGGTCTTTTCATTAAAGCACGACAAAGACTTACACGCTGTTTTTGACCACCACTTAAAGAGTTTGGATATCTATTTTTAAGTTCATATAAATCTGTTAAGCTTAGAAGTTGTTTAGCTAAATCTTTATCTTTTTTTACATAAAGTAGATTATCAATTACACTTAAATTTGGAAATAGTGCATAATCTTGAAAAACAAACCCTATATCTCTTTTTTGAATAGGTTTTTTAATCTTTTCATTTAACCAAATTTCACCATCTACAATAATCTCTCCAAAAGCCTCTTCAAGACCAGCAAGAACTCTTAAAAGGGTAGTTTTTCCACTTCCACTAACTCCACTTAATGCTACAAATTCGCCATTTTGTAAAGATAGATTTATATCTAAATTCATAACTCCATTTGAACCGTGAAGCTCTTTTTTTATATTTAAACTTATCATTTAGAAAAACCTATCTTTTTTTGGTTGCCATTGAAAATGTAAACTGCAAGTAAAGTTATGAAACTCATAATAATCATAATTAAACTATAAATATGTGCATTTTTATAATCTAAAATCTCAACAAACTCATAAATTGCAATTGCTGCTACTCTTGTCTCATTTGGAATACTTCCACCAATCATCAAAACAACCCCAAACTCTCCAACAGTATGAGCAAAAGTTATGATTAGAGCTGTTAAAAGTGAAGGCTTTATATTTGGTAAAGCAATAAATAAAAGGGTTTTAAATTTACCTTTTCCACTAATATAACTAGCCTCAAGCATATTTTTATTTAAACTCTCAAACCCGCTTTGAAGAGGATTTACCATAAAAGGAAGACTATAAATACAACTAGCAATAATAATTCCATAAAAATTAAATACAAGTTTTATTCCAAAGTAGTCATTGAAAAATTGACCAATTGGAGAATTATGTGATAATCCCCAAAGAAGATAAAATCCTAAAACAGTAGGGGGAACAACTAAAGGCATAGTACAAAGTGCTTCTAAAAATGGTTTAGCTTTTGACTTTGTTTGTGATAAATACCAGCTAAGTGGCAAACATAGCACAAACAAAATCAAAGTAGTAATAAGTGCCAATTTAAATGAGAGCAAAAATGGTGCATAATCTACACTTAATAGATAATCAATCATGTAATACCCTTAAAATTGATAAATCACTAGCTTTTATTAAAATATTTATAATATTTCCCTCTTGTAAATGAAGTCTTTTTGAAGACTCTTTTGTGATTATACTTTCAAAAGTAGTATCTCCTATTTCCAAAGAGATACTACTTAATAACTCTCCATTTTCTATAGCAACTATTTTTGCAAGAGTTTGGTTTGATAAACTAATATCTTCTATATAGTTTTTTGAAATTATTACATTTGATGGTTTTACCAAAAGTTTTACCTTTGATTCCAATTTAACTTCCTTGTGTAGTTCTAAACTCATCATTTTTAAAGTTATATTATTAAAATCAAACTCTACAATATTTAAACTATCAATAGTTTTTATATCTTTTACTCTTGCAATCATAATAGACTCTTTATTTTACTAAATAACCAAAATCAATAAAGATTTTTTTTGCATTATCACTCAAAATAAAGTCATAAAAGGCTTTTGCTTCTTTGTTATCTTTTGCTCTATTTAAAATAACAATTCCTTGATCAATAGGAGTGTAAAGTTTTGGATCTACACTTATCCAGTTAATATTCTCTTTGTATTGAGACATCTTTTCATCATATAAAGATGATTTTGCTATAAATCCAACATCAGCAGCAGTCATAGCATAAGTTACTGCTTGAGATATAGATTCAGCATACACAAATTTACTTTCAACTTTATCTAAAATATTTGCATTTTTAAGTGCTTCAATAGCAGCTGTTCCATAAGGAGCAGTTTTTGGGTTTGCAATAGCAATTTTTTCAATATCTTTATTAGCAAGCAAAGCAATACCTTTTGAGAAATCTAATGGTTTTGCACTTAACATTGCAACACTTCCTTGAGCATAAATAACTGGTTTTGTAGCAGTTAAGTTCTCTTTTTCTAAAGTTTCAGGAAATTTCATATCAGCACTTAGGAAAATATCAAATGGCGCTCCATTTTGAATTTGTGTAGTAAACTTTCCACTAGCTCCTAAAACAACTTCAACTTTTGTATCTGGATTTGTTTTATTAAACTCAGCAATTAACTCATTTATTGCATAACTTACATTTGCTGCAACAGCTATATTTATAGTACCAGCAAATATAGTTGAACATAAAAATGTAAGTGCCAAAACAATTTTTTTCATAATTTTCTCCTTATTTTCCAATCATAATATCAGATGCTTTTATAATAACATCAACACTTGCTGCAACTTTTAAACCCATATTTTCTATAGAATTTATAGTCACAATAGCAACAATTTTGTCTTCATTTCCAATATTTACAACAACTTCAGCATTAACCGAACCAATATTTATCTCTTCAATATTTCCATTTAGGCTATTTCTAGCACTTAATTTCAAATTAGTTTGAGTTGATAACAAAACATTGCTAGATTTAATAACAGCAACAACTTCATCATTTATACCTAATCCTAAGTTCTCAACAGAGCTATTTGTTATAATAGAGACAATAGATTTTCCACTTTTTAGTTTCATTTGAATTTCAGCATTAACTGCACCCAATGAAATTTTCTCAATTGTTCCAATTATTTGGTTTCTTGCACTTATTTGCATTGATAACCTCTTTATAGTTTTTAGTGTTCCACTATTTAAATCAGTAATTCGGTTTAGATTTTCAATAAACTTTCTTTGCTCCTCTTTTAATAAACTATAAGTTGTCAAAAGATTCTCACCATATTGCGTAAGAGTAGTTCCACCACCACCAGCTCCACCTATTTCTCTTGTAACTATTGGCGAAATTGATAGATTATTCATAGCTTCAACAGCTTCCCAAGCACTTTTGTAACTCATAGGAACAAGAGCTGCTGCTTTGTTTATTGAGCCTGTTTGTTTAATAGCTTTTAGAAGTTCAATTCTTTTTTCAAGTAAAAAAGGTTGATTTAAAAGCTCTAAAGTCAAATTAGATGATATTGCCACATTTAGTCCTTATGTTATATTTTAAGATATATAACGAATGAGAATATTAGCTTTATATACCTTAAGAAATAATGATTAATTTTTTAAAAATTATTGTATTATGCCAAAATTAAATATTAAAAATATAACTCTTATATTTTAAGATATTTTAAAATAGGGAACAAATATGCAGGTACACGAGCTTTTATTACACATTCTTCCAGTAGTGATTTTTAGTTTTATAATAGGTTTGGAAGTAAGAGCCTATTTGACAAAATTTCATGAAAATGATGCTAGAGTTTTTTTTGGAACTACAAGAACTTATGCTTTTTTGGGAATTTTAGGATTTATTTTATATGAGATAGAGCCAAAGAATTTTTCACTTTTTATAGTTGGATTTTTATCTATTACTTTTTTATACTCAATTTTATATAAAAAAATGCTAGATACAGATAAAAATAGCATACTTTTATATATAGTTTCAATAATTGTATATAGTTTTGGACCTCTTATAGGGATATTTCCTCTTTGGATAAGTGCTTTGATATTTGTATTGGTTATATTTTTGTTAAATTCAAAAAATAGAATTTTAACTTTCCATCCAAAAATAAATATCTATGAGTTAGAGACTTTTGGTAAAATTATTTTGCTTTCAGCAGTTGTTTTACCACTTCTTCCAACTGATAACAATATTCCATATTTAGGAATATCTTTATACAAAATCTGGCTTACAGTTGTTGTAATCTCTACAATCTCATATATAAGCTATTTGGTGCAGAAATATATTTTCCCATCAAAAGGTGTTTTATTGACTGGTATTTTAGGTGGTGCTTACTCTTCAACTGCTACTACAGTTGTATTATCAAAAAAAGCGCAAGCAGTACAAGATACAAATATGTTTACAGCTTCTATAATAAGTGCAACTTTTATGATGTATTTACGACTTCTTATAATAGCTGCGATTTTTAATATTGAGGTGCTTAAAGTTATTGCTACACCTTATATAGTTTTTGGGCTTATTACTTTGATTATATCTTTTGTTTATTATAAAAAAGCAACAAATGAAACTTCAAAAATTGAGACAGAAGATAGAAATCCTTTGGAGTTGGGAACTGCTTTTGTATTTGCGATTTTATTTATTGTTACTATGTTTATTACAAATTTTGTAGTAAATAATTATGGAACAACAGGATTAAATATCTTATCCTTTATTATAGGAATGACAGATATAGACCCTTTTATTTTGGCTTTATTGACTGGAAAATATAATATTGATGCAGTTGCGGTTGCAAGTGCGATGTTAATTGCTACTGGAAGTAACAATATTTTAAAAGCACTATATGCAGTTTGGTTTGGTAAGAAAAAAGCAGTTTCAAGTGCTTTTTGGTTAATTATTTTAGGACTTTTGACAATAGGTTTTGGTATATATATTTAATATTTTTACTTATTGTTACATTTTGTTTAAATTTTTAAATAAGTTTTTAAAATAAATGTAAATAAAATAAACTTTTGTTATAATCCACCATATTTTCGATTGATAACTGATGAGTATAAAACTTACAGCAGAAGTTTAACTAAAACACTATACTCATCACTTATTGATTAAATATCCATTTTCTTTAAATAATCACTAATCTTTGGAATATTATCTTTTCTACAAATCAAACAAGTTGGTATATTTGCTTCATCTTTTGGTAGAATAGTAATCTTTATATCTTTATCATATCCCATCTTTTTTACTATGCTTGTAGGAAGTAAAGTTTTCCCCATCCCAACTTTTATACATGAAAGAATAGTCTCCAAATTTCCAAAAGGAAGAGTTTTTTCAACATATATATTTTTCTCTTTGTAGTAGTTTTTTAAAAACTCATCATACACGCAACCATCTTTAAAACTTAAAGCTACATTTGGGCTATTTTCTTCTTGAGGTTCTAAAATAGCTATCTCTTCTTCAAACTTTTTTAAAATCATCAAACTATCATTTGTTGGCTCTCCACTAATAAATGCAATATCTACTTTGTAATCTAAAATTAGTTGCATAATATCTTTTGTAGTTCCAGTAAAAAGTTCTAATTGCATCTTTGGAAAATCTTCATGAAGTTTTAGTAAAAATGGAGAAATTCTCACAACTGCATTACAATCCGTAGAGCCTATTTTTAAAGAGCTTATTTGTTTATCTTCACATAAACTTGCTATTGAACTCTCCATTTTATGTATTATTTCTAAAGCTTGTGGGTAAAATTTCTCTCCACTTGATGTTAAAATAACACCCTTTGGAACTCTATGAAATAGTTCTAATCCTAAAACCTTTTCAAGCTGTTTTACTCTTGAAGTTACATTTGATTGAGCACATTTTAGCTCATTTGCTGCTATTGAGATACTTTTGTTGTTTGCAACACTTACAAAAACTTTTAATAAATTCAAATCCATATCATTTTTCCTTATATCACCTATCATTATTGATTATTTGACACAAAATAACTATTCGTGATATTATGCCAAAAATTATAAGAGAGCTAGATTATGATAAAAAGATTGTTTAATCGAAATGATAATATTGCGATTTTAATCGCTGGGATTTTTTCAATAATTATTGGTCTTGGAGTTGCAAGATTTGCTTTTACAGGTCTTATTCCTGCTATGCTTGATGATTATTTAACTATCAAATTTGTTGGAATTTTAGCTTCACTAAATTTTGCTGGATATTTAAGTGGCTCTATTTTTTCAATTTTTGTAAAAGATATAAACTTTAAAGTATATTTATATAGATTTGGTATCTTTTTAGCTATTTCTACAACTTTTATTTTGGCATATAGTGACAACAACACACTTTGGATGCTAGGAAGAGTATTAGCTGGATTTGCAGGTGCTATGTGTTTGATTGTTGGAACATCTATTGTTATGCAAAAACTTACAATAAAAAGTAAAACAAAAGCTATGGGAATACATTTTAGTGGAATTGGTTTCTCTATTTTAACAACAGATTTATTAGCAAGATTTGTTTTAAGTTTGAACTATACATGGAGAGATAGTTGGGCAGTTTTAGCTGTTTTTGCCATCATTTTATCTTTGTATAGTGTATATATTTTATCATTTGATAAAGAGGTAAAACAAAATGCGGTAAAAGTAAAGTTTGATATCTCTATATTTACTCCTTTTGTGATAGTTTTAATTATTGCATATTTTACAGAAGGTGTTGGATTTGTTGTACAAGCTACGTTTTTACCAGATATTATAAACAACCTTAAAGGTCTTGAAGGTTATGGAAGTCTTACTTGGACTTTGGTTGGGGTTGCTGGAATTCCGTCTTGTATTATTTGGATGCTTTTAGCTCATAGATTTGGAAGTTCAAATATTATTATAATAGCTCTTTTGCTTCAAGCAGTTGGGATTTTAATACCTGCTTTTAGCTCAAATATCTACTTAAATCTTTTAAGTGGAGTTTTGTATGGAGGTACTTTTATAGGACTTGTAGCACTTTTTATGAATCTTGGAGGTCAGCTATCACGTGGAAACCCTGTTGTTTTAATGGGAGCAATGACATCTTCATACGGAATAGGGCAGGTAATTGCACCACTTTATAGTGTATATTTTATTGAAAAATATGGAAACTATGATTATGCTTTATATTTAACTGCTTTTATTGTTTTGGGAGGAGCGGTTTTACTACTACTAGCCAAAAAATTTGAGCCAAAAGATATAGAGTAGAAACTCAAATAAACCTAAAATAACTCTTTATATAAAAAATAAGTAAAAAAATTTAAAAAATTATCAAAAAATCACCCCAATGGGTGATGTTTTAATTTTTTTATTTGGCTAAAATATTTAACTTTATTATTAGTAGGAGATAATTATGGCAAATTTAGCACAAATACAATCAATTGCACAGGGGCAATTTTTTGTAAAAGATTCTCTGGGAAATTTAACTGAGTTAAAAGTAGGTGACACTGTATCTTTAAATGATATAATAGTTGCTGCAAGCTCAAATACAGATTTGTCAAAAATAGAAATACTTTTTGATACAAATGAACTAATAACACTAAGTCAAGGTGAACAACTTTTAGATACTACTTTACTAGCAAGTACTTTTGGAAATGAAGAGTTGGCATTTGATAAACAAGAAGTAGATGAAACACTAAATGCTTGGAATAATGCACAAGATGGTGATGAAACAGATATGGAGACAGCAGCAGGTGATGTAACAGAACAAGCAACAAATGCAGGTGATGAAAGAGCTGCTGATGGAGGAGCTTTAAGAAGTAAGTTTAACTCAAGAGATGGTGCTTCAACAAATGTTGAGAGTGATTTAAGAGATATTTCTTTTGGTGGAGGAAATACTGAAGAACCTCAAGAACAAATTCCAACTGAACTTTTAAATCCAGTTGGTGCAACAACTCCTACAACTCCAACTATACCAGTAGATACAAGAGTTCCAGCATCGGTTATTACTCTATCAGATCCAACTGTAGATGAAGGAAATCAAATAACTATCGTAGCAACTGTTACAAATCCACCACAAACAGATTTGATAATAACTTTGAGCAATGGACAAACTACACAAACTATAACTATATCAGCTGGAGAGACAACAGGTAGTGTAACATTTGATAATCCAAATAGTGAAGATGTATATATCGATAATAGTACAGAAACTTACACAATAACAGGTACTACGGGTGGAAACTATGTTAGTTTAGATACAAGCGATAAAGGAACAGTAACAGTAAATGATACAACTACAACTGGAACAAAAATAACAGTTTCAGATGTAACAGTTTCTGAGGGTGGAACAGCAAGTGTAGGAGTTTCAGTAAATGCAGATACAAAAGTAGATTTAGTTGTAACACTAGATGCAAAAGATGCAAATGGAAATAATATACAAGTTACAATTCCAGCAGGAACACCAGCAAATACAGTTATAACTTCTCCAGAGTTTGTAATAAATAATGCAGAAGATGTATATGTAGATGGTTCAAGCTTTGAAGTAGGAATAGTATCTACAAATAATGATGCAACACAAAAAGATAACTTTGAAGCATTAGATACAAGCGATAAAGGAACAGTAACAGTAAATGATACAACTACAACTGGAACAAAAATAACAGTTTCAGATGTAACAGTTTCTGAGGGTGGAACAGCAAGTGTAGGAGTTTCAGTAAATGCAGATACAAAAGTAGATTTAGTTGTAACACTAGATGCAAAAGATGCAAATGGAAATAATATACAAGTTACAATTCCAGCAGGAACACCAGCAAATACAGTTATAACTTCTCCAGAGTTTGTAATAAATAATGCAGAAGATGTATATGTAGATGGTTCAAGCTTTGAAGTAGGAATAGTATCTACAAATAATGATGCAACACAAAAAGATAACTTTGAAGCATTAGATACAAGCGATAAAGGAACAGTAACAGTAAATGATACAACTACAACTGGAACAAAAATAACAGTTTCAGATGTAACAGTTTCTGAGGGTGGAACAGCAAGTGTAGGAGTTTCAGTAAATGCAGATACAAAAGTAGATTTAGTTGTAACACTAGATGCAAAAGATGCAAATGGAAATAATATACAAGTTACAATTCCAGCAGGAACACCAGCAAATACAGTTATAACTTCTCCAGAGTTTGTAATAAATAATGCAGAAGATGTATATGTAGATGGTTCAAGCTTTGAAGTAGGAATAGTATCTACAAATAATGATGCAACACAAAAAGATAACTTTGAAGCATTAGATACAAGCGATAAAGGAACAGTAACAGTAAATGATACAACTACAACTGGAACAAAAATAACAGTTTCAGATGTAACAGTTTCTGAGGGTGGAACAGCAAGTGTAGGAGTTTCAGTAAATGCAGATACAAAAGTAGATTTAGTTGTAACACTAGATGCAAAAGATGCAAATGGAAATAATATACAAGTTACAATTCCAGCAGGAACACCAGCAAATACAGTTATAACTTCTCCAGAGTTTGTAATAAATAATGCAGAAGATGTATATGTAGATGGTTCAAGCTTTGAAGTAGGAATAGTATCTACAAATAATGATGCAACACAAAAAGATAACTTTGAAGCATTAGATACAAGCGATAAAGGAACAGTAACAGTAAATGATACAACTACAACTGGAACAAAAATAACAGTTTCAGATGTAACAGTTTCTGAGGGTGGAACAGCAAGTGTAGGAGTTTCAGTAAATGCAGATACAAAAGTAGATTTAGTTGTAACACTAGATGCAAAAGATGCAAATGGAAATAATATACAAGTTACAATTCCAGCAGGAACACCAGCAAATACAGTTATAACTTCTCCAGAGTTTGTAATAAATAATGCAGAAGATGTATATGTAGATGGTTCAAGCTTTGAAGTAGGAATAGTATCTACAAATAATGATGCAACACAAAAAGATAACTTTGAAGCATTAGATACAAGCGATAAAGGAACAGTAACAGTAAATGATACAACTACAACTGGAACAAAAATAACAGTTTCAGATGTAACAGTTTCTGAGGGTGGAACAGCAAGTGTAGGAGTTTCAGTAAATGCAGATACAAAAGTAGATTTAGTTGTAACACTAGATGCAAAAGATGCAAATGGAAATAATATACAAGTTACAATTCCAGCAGGAACACCAGCAAATACAGTTATAACTTCTCCAGAGTTTGTAATAAATAATGCAGAAGATGTATATGTAGATGGTTCAAGCTTTGAAGTAGGAATAGTATCTACAAATAATGATGCAACACAAAAAGATAACTTTGAAGCATTAGATACAAGCGATAAAGGAACAGTAACAGTAAATGATACAACTACAACTGGAACAAAAATAACAGTTTCAGATGTAACAGTTTCTGAGGGTGGAACAGCAAGTGTAGGAGTTTCAGTAAATGCAGATACAAAAGTAGATTTAGTTGTAACACTAGATGCAAAAGATGCAAATGGAAATAATATACAAGTTACAATTCCAGCAGGAACACCAGCAAATACAGTTATAACTTCTCCAGAGTTTGTAATAAATAATGCAGAAGATGTATATGTAGATGGTTCAAGCTTTGAAGTAGGAATAGTATCTACAAATAATGATGCAACACAAAAAGATAACTTTGAAGCATTAGATACAAGCGATAAAGGAACAGTAACAGTAAATGATACAACTACAACTGGAACAAAAATAACAGTTTCAGATGTAACAGTTTCTGAGGGTGGAACAGCAAGTGTAGGAGTTTCAGTAAATGCAGATACAAAAGTAGATTTAGTTGTAACACTAGATGCAAAAGATGCAAATGGAAATAATATACAAGTTACAATTCCAGCAGGAACACCAGCAAATACAGTTATAACTTCTCCAGAGTTTGTAATAAATAATGCAGAAGATGTATATGTAGATGGTTCAAGCTTTGAAGTAGGAATAGTATCTACAAATAATGATGCAACACAAAAAGATAACTTTGAAGCATTAGATACAAGCGATAAAGGAACAGTAACAGTAAATGATACAACTACAACTGGAACAAAAATAACAGTTTCAGATGTAACAGTTTCTGAGGGTGGAACAGCAAGTGTAGGAGTTTCAGTAAATGCAGATACAAAAGTAGATTTAGTTGTAACACTAGATGCAAAAGATGCAAATGGAAATAATATACAAGTTACAATTCCAGCAGGAACACCAGCAAATACAGTTATAACTTCTCCAGAGTTTGTAATAAATAATGCAGAAGATGTATATGTAGATGGTTCCTTTGAAGTAGGAATAGTATCTACAAATAATGATGCAACACAAAAAGATAACTTTGAAGCATTAGATACAAGCGATAAAGGAACAGTAACAGTAAATGATACAACTACAACTGGAACAAAAATAACAGTTTCAGATGTAACAGTTTCTGAGGGTGGAACAGCAAGTGTAGGAGTTTCAGTAAATGCAGATACAAAAGTAGATTTAGTTGTAACACTAGATGCAAAAGATGCAAATGGAAATAATATACAAGTTACAATTCCAGCAGGAACACCAGCAAATACAGTTATAACTTCTCCAGAGTTTGTAATAAATAATGCAGAAGATGTATATGTAGATGGTTCAAGCTTTGAAGTAGGAATAGTATCTACAAATAATGATGCAACACAAAAAGATAACTTTGAAGCATTAGATACAAGCGATAAAGGAACAGTAACAGTAAATGATACAACTACAACTGGAACAAAAATAACAGTTTCAGATGTAACAGTTTCTGAGGGTGGAACAGCAAGTGTAGGAGTTTCAGTAAATGCAGATACAAAAGTAGATTTAGTTGTAACACTAGATGCAAAAGATGCAAATGGAAATAATATACAAGTTACAATTCCAGCAGGAACACCAGCAAATACAGTTATAACTTCTCCAGAGTTTGTAATAAATAATGCAGAAGATGTATATGTAGATGGTTCAAGCTTTGAAGTAGGAATAGTATCTACAAATAATGATGCAACACAAAAAGATAACTTTGAAGCATTAGATACAAGCGATAAAGGAACAGTAACAGTAAATGATACAACTACAACTGGAACAAAAATAACAGTTTCAGATGTAACAGTTTCTGAGGGTGGAACAGCAAGTGTAGGAGTTTCAGTAAATGCAGATACAAAAGTAGATTTAGTTGTAACACTAGATGCAAAAGATGCAAATGGAAATAATATACAAGTTACAATTCCAGCAGGAACACCAGCAAATACAGTTATAACTTCTCCAGAGTTTGTAATAAATAATGCAGAAGATGTATATGTAGATGGTTCAAGCTTTGAAGTAGGAATAGTATCTACAAATAATGATGCAACACAAAAAGATAACTTTGAAGCATTAGATACAAGCGATAAAGGAACAGTAACAGTAAATGATACAACTACAACTGGAACAAAAATAACAGTTTCAGATGTAACAGTTTCTGAGGGTGGAACAGCAAGTGTAGGAGTTTCAGTAAATGCAGATACAAAAGTAGATTTAGTTGTAACACTAGATGCAAAAGATGCAAATGGAAATAATATACAAGTTACAATTCCAGCAGGAACACCAGCAAATACAGTTATAACTTCTCCAGAGTTTGTAATAAATAATGCAGAAGATGTATATGTAGATGGTTCAAGCTTTGAAGTAGGAATAGTATCTACAAATAATGATGCAACACAAAAAGATAACTTTGAAGCATTAGATACAAGCGATAAAGGAACAGTAACAGTAAATGATACAACTACAACTGGAACAAAAATAACAGTTTCAGATGTAACAGTTTCTGAGGGTGGAACAGCAAGTGTAGGAGTTTCAGTAAATGCAGATACAAAAGTAGATTTAGTTGTAACACTAGATGCAAAAGATGCAAATGGAAATAATATACAAGTTACAATTCCAGCAGGAACACCAGCAAATACAGTTATAACTTCTCCAGAGTTTGTAATAAATAATGCAGAAGATGTATATGTAGATGGTTCAAGCTTTGAAGTAGGAATAGTATCTACAAATAATGATGCAACACAAAAAGATAACTTTGAAGCATTAGATACAAGCGATAAAGGAACAGTAACAGTAAATGATACAACTACTCCAATAGATGTAACAATAACTGCAATAGTATCAACACCAAAAATTATTGATGTAGATACAAAACTAGATGGAACAACGGGAGTTAAAATAACTGGAATTAATAGTGATGGTGAAGAGGTAGATTTATCTATCATAACAGGAACAAACCATGATGGATTTGGTATAGATGGTAAAAATCTATCAAATGGTGATACAAAAGAGTTAGGAGTAGGAGAAAAAATTGTTGTTGAATTTACAAATGGTAAGGATGTAAACTCTCTTGATGTTTCTTTTGCTTGGAGAAATAACCATGAAACAGCAAAACTTACATTTGTAAAAGATGGACAAGTTGTTGGTTATGCTACTGTTGATGGTGATGGTTCTAGTACTACAAAAGCTATTGTTAAATATTATGATGAAAATAATAATTTAATAAAAACTCAAGAAGCTGAAGGAAGTTCAGATAGAGTTGATAAAGCATTTACTTTTGAGTTACCAGATTCAAATGGGGGAATAGTATCATTTGATAAAGTTGAGTTTTCTGCACCAGAAAATAAAGATGATTATTTAATCAACAAAATTGTTTACAAAGAGGTGTTAAATCCTGAAGTAACTGATGTTGTAACAAAAGGAGGAGATATAACATTTAATATTCAAGTAGATGAAAATTATCCTCCTCAAGGAACAGCAACAGCTACTGTTGAAGTAAATGGAAAAGAATACTATGTTGAATTAAATTCAACAGGTAGAGGAACTTTGACTATAGATTCTAAAGAACTAGGAGATTTATCAAATATTATTGCAAAAGTAACAGAAGTAAAAGGTGGTAATTATGAAAAAGTTAATCCTACAGAAGCTAGTTTTAATTTTACACCTACTTTAAAATCTACAGATGATAATATATCTACAGATGAAGATGTATCTTATACTCTTAAAGTAACTGATTTTGGTGAAGTTTCTTCAAATACTAAAGAGTTTAAAATTGCTGAATTACCAACAAATGGAAAGTTATTCTTAAATATTACAGTAGGTGATACAATATTTAATCCAGATGGAACTAAAGCTGTAGCTACTCAAGATTCAAGAGTTGAGATTACAAAAGATCAAATTGTTACTTTAGGTCAAGTTGGAGCAGGAAAAGTTGTTTTTGAACCAACTGCAAATAGCGATGCTGATGGACAGTTTAAATTCCAAGTAGGTGATGGAAATGGAAAATTTAGTGAAGAGTACACAACAACTATTGATATAAAAGCAGTTGCAGATGCACCAACTGTAAGTATTGATATAACAAAAATTGGAGCTACTATAATAGTTGTTGATGGAGACACGGGAAATTCTAATAATGATGGAAATAATAGTATAGGTGGAATAGTTACTGAAAACTTCTGGCAAGGTTATAACAGTAAAGAAGATATTATGACTAACTCAACTCATAATGAAAATAGCATAGGATGGCAAAATCCATTTACTGAAAATATTGATAATGTTGATATAAATGGGAATCAAACACAATGGATAGATACTCAAGATGGAAATGACAATGTATATATCTCTGGAAATGCTGGTGGTATGAATGCAGGAAATGGAGATGATAAAGTATTTATAAAAGGAGATGCAACTAATAATATTAATTTAGGTTCAGGAAATGATGAATTACATATTAAAGGAAATTCTTCAACAATTGATGCTGGAGATGGTGATGATAGAGTAAAAATTGAAGGCAATGCGAATAATGATATTCAACTTGGAGCTGGAAATGATAGCTTAGAAATTAAAGGTAATTCTTCATCTATAAGTGCTGGTGATGGAGATGATAAAATAAAAATTGAAGGTAATTCAAATGGTACTATAGAATTAGGTAATGGAAATAACTATTTAGAAATCAAAGGAAATGCTACTTCTATTCAAGTTGGTATAGATTCTGGGAATGATAGAGTTATAGTTAATGGAAATGCAACAAACAATATCAGTTTAGGAAAAGGAGATGACTATTTAGAGTTAGGTGGAAAAATTCTAAATTATGTTGATGGCGGAGAAGGAAATAATGATTCAGTTTATTTAAAAGGATATACTCTTACTGAATATCAAGCTTTGATAGCAAATGGTAACGAATGGAGAGTGAAAAATTTTGAAAATATAAAACTGGGTGATGGAACTATTGTTAAGGGAGATGGTAGTGTATTCGAAACTTCAAAACCAGAAAACATTATAAAAGCAGTTGAATATAAAGTAGATATTTCAGCATCTCTAAAAGATACAGATGGAAGTGAAACTTTAAGTGTAGTTATCAAAAATGTACCAGCAGGGGCAATATTAGAAAGTAATAAATATGAAATATTAAACAATGTAGATGGAAGTTATACAGTAAAAATTCCAGCTGGTATAAAAGATATTTCAGATTCACTTACTATGAAAGTTCCAGAAAGTTATAAAGGTGAGATAAATCTTCAAATAGAAGCAAAAGCAACTGAAGTAAATGATAATTTAGATGGGAATAATTTTGCAACAGCAACAGCAAATGATACTATTAAAACTGTAACAATAGAGCCATTTAAAGCTGAATTAGATATGGAGTTAAGTAGTGCAACAATTAACACTATAACAACTAAAGATGTTAATACAGTTGCAACAGAACAAGCTGGTATTAAGCTAGGAGCGGATGGTAAATATTATGAAACTAAAGTAGTAAGTAAAACTGAAAAGATAGTGGACAATGAAGCTCTGAAAGATTTAACAGTTAAAATTAATGGTAAGGAATATACTGGTATTACGGTAGGTGCAGATGGTAAATATTATGTTATAGATAATACTATTGCAAAAGAGCAAAAAACTATAGAAGTTGAAAGAGAAGTTACTAAAACAGTTTCACTAACAGAGAAACAAGTTGAAAGTTTTATGATAGAGGTAACTAAAGAGACAAAAGGTATTGTTCTTGGAAAAGAGGTTACTGATTTAGGTAAAAATGAAACTATTGATAAAAATAGTTCTAAAACTTATACACTAGAACAACCAACTTCAAATATAGAGATAAAACTTGCAAGTGGTTCAGGAAAAATTGAGTTTGTAGATAAAAATGGGAAAGTTATTGGAAGTTCTACAACTCAGACTGGAACTGATTCAAAAGGTTATAGTGTACCAAAAGATGCTGTTGGAGTAAAAATCACAGCTACTAATGCTTTAAAAATGGATGCTATAAAATACCATGTAGATCCACATGAAGAGACTGTACAAGTTGGTGGTAAAATACTTGATGTTGAGGGTATGCAAAAAGCAGGAATTAGCTGGAATAGTACTGTAAGTGAAAAACAAGTTCAAACTCAGGACATAACTAAATTAGGTTCGACAGTTGGAGATGGTAATATCAAAGGATTTAATCCAGAAGCTAAAGCAAATAGCCAAGTTTTTGATTTTGGAAAAGATAAAGCATTCCAAAAAGTAATTATAGAAGTAGATGCAACTATTTCAGGAACTTGGAATTTTAATAAAAATTCTACAAAAGATGTTTTTGTTGTTAGTGCAAATGGAGTTCCTCAAGGTGCTTATAATTTTTCATCAAATCAAGATTATAGTAGTCAGAGTGATTTCAATAAAAATATAGGAAAAGACAATCCAAATGGTTTTGATGTAAAATATGTGAATGGAACATTAAGTCAAAAATATACTTATGAAGTATATTTAGATGAAAATGGTAAAGCTCAAATGAACTTCACAGTTGCTTCAACAAATACAGATGAATGGGTAACTATTACAGAAGTTAGAGCAACTTACAATGGTTTGAGTGGATTTGTACAAACAAAAACAGAGATAGAAAAGGTTACTGAAACAATATTCGTTGGTGTACCAACAAATGTAGAGTATAAAGGAGAGTTGCCTACAAAAGAGATTACAAAATATGAAACTGTACAGGTAGAGACTACTCCAATATATACAAAACTTACTCAATATGAGTATGAGTTAGATTTAAGTGCTTCAATAACTGTGGGTAGTGGTGAACTATCTACTATTACTTTAAAAGATATTCCAAGTGGAGTAACTATAAAAGGATATGAGGCAAATGAAGATGGAAGTTATACTATAAAAATTGGAGAAGATGGAAAATCTCAATTAACTTTAGTTTCTGATAGCTTATTAAGCGATGCAGAGAAAAAAGCAATTAATGCTACTGTTGAAGCTAATAGTGAAGATGGTTCGCAATCAAGCAAGATAAATGTAAATATAGAAGGCGATATTTCACATAGTATAAAAGCTTTTGGTACAGAAGATAATGATGATATTTCTATTAATACAGAAAACTCAACTTCTATAGATGCTGATGGTGGAGCTGGTTACGATACTATTAAATTAGAAGAAAATAATGATATTGATTTTTCTAATTTAGGAAATTTAATCAAAAATATTGAAGCTATTGATTTAACAGATGGTAATCATAAGCTTACAAACATTACATTAGATGATGTTTTAAAAATGAGTGGAGATGATAATAAGATTAAAATTACTGGAGATGAATTTGATAGTGTTACATTTAAAAACACTATTGGTCAAGATGGACAAGAACAAAATTGGTCAAAAACAGCTGGAGAAGGTGTAGATAAAGGATTTGATATCTATGTAAATAGTGGAGATCCAACACTTCAAGTTAAGGTTGAGCAACCAATTTCGGATGGTATTACAAACTAATCCTCGGAAATGGGACTTCGAGTCCCATCTCTTTTTTTATTTCCAAAGGTAAGGTTTTTTAACCTTACCTTTTTTATTATATTAAGTTATAAGTATTAATATTATTGTAATATACTACATAATATTTAAGGATTATAATGCTATTTTGAAAAATTTATTTATAAAATTTTTCAAGCAACTACAAATACTTTTCGATAAATTCACTACTTGATATAGTTTTTATATCTGCTTTATAGAAACTTTTGTCATTTGTAATAACATATTCACAATCAGCACTTTTTGCACTCAAATATTGTAAAGTATCTTCAAAATCATTA
The DNA here is from genome assembly GCF_014352935.1 of Aliarcobacter cryaerophilus. The sequence goes on from NZ_CP060694.1 coordinate 26,589, forward strand.
TTCTCAATTTCTAAAGCTTTTGAAATCATTTCATTAGATATGCCAACTATACTAAAACTACTATTTATAAGTTTTATAAAATCTTTTATATTTTTAACTTGTTTTTTTGCAATATAATCAATATTCAAAATTGTAATATCTAAAATAATACCTTCAAATAGTTTTTTTTCAATTGCATTAAATATCAATAGTGCATCATGAAATTTTTCTCTTTTTAAAATCAAATCAAGGAAGATATTAGTATCTACAAATATCTTCATTTTACTATTGCCTCGTATTTTTCATCATCTATTTTAAAATTATTATCCAAGATACCAACAAACTGATTAAAAGAACCCTCTTCTAAGCTCTCTTTTTTTATAGAGTTTTTAATAAGCTTTTCATACTCTTCATAAGGCATTATCACAGCTTTTTTTTGATGTGCTTTTTTATCTACTATAAAAACAGTCTGAGTTAGAAGCTTTGTAAACTGTGCTTGTGCTTGTGAAATTCCTAATTCTAACATTAAATCTCCTTTAAATTAAAATATATGTACATAATATAAAATATATACTTATTTAAATATTAATACCTAATATTTCAACTACTTCTAAATAAATTTCAAAATATTAAACTTCAATCTCAAAAAACTCTTCACTTATTTTTTCATATTTTGCAACAGAACAAGATATTTTTATAGCATTTGAATAATCTTTAAACTCATCTGTAAAAAGTTTTTTTAGCTTTTCAACTTCCGCTGTTCTAAAGATAAAAAATCCTAATATTTGAGTTTTTCTTTCACCAGCTTTTTCTATTCCAAAGCTATCAAATTTCCAATTTACACCTTTTGAAAAGAAGAAAACTTCACTAACTCTTTTTTCAAGTTCATCTCTTACATTTTGGTTGAACTCTTTTAAATGTATATAAAATGCAACATTATAGTTGTATTGTGATTGTATTAAATCATCTAAGATTTTACTCATTTTTCGCCTTTTTTATTTGTTTTTTATATGTTATCAATATTTTGCTACAATTTTTCTTCAATATATAGAAATATTAAAATTTTGTTAATAAAGTTATAATAACATTCATAAATTCTTATTCAAGGGAAAGCATTGCAGAGTATTAAAACTATCAAAACTATATTTTCACTATTTTTTATAATATTTTTTTTAAGTTCATGTGAGCAAAAAAATGATGGAAATCAAAAAGCACAAAATCCAATAGAAGTAGGGTATATAAATCCTAAAAAAGAGCCAATAAATCTTGAAATTGAACTTATAGGAAAAGTAAAAGCAAAAGAGTTGGCGCTTGTTCGCCCTCAGGTTTCTGGAATTATTGAAAAACAACTTTTCAAAGAGGGAAGTTTTGTAAAACAAGGCGATATTTTGTACAAAATTGATAGTGCTAGCTATAAAGCTACTTTAAATCAATCACTTGCTTTATTAAATAGTGCAAAGGCTAGTTTGATAAGTGCTGAGGCAAAAAGTAAAAGAGCAGAAGAGCTTTTAAAATTTGATGGAATTTCAAAACAAGAAGCAGATGAGATAAAAGCTTCATATTTACAAGCCAAAGCTTTGGTTGAACAAAGAGCTGCAGAGCTTGAAAATGCAAAAATAGATTTGAATAGATGTGAGATAAAAGCACCAATTAGCGGATATATAGGTATTTCAAATGTAACTGTAGGGGCTTTGGTAAATGCAAATCAAAGTGAAGAGCTTGTAAATATAAGAGATACACAAACAGTTTTTGTAGATTTATCACAATCATATAATGAGATTTTAAATCTAAAATCAATTGGTGATTTAGAAGATGATATTGAAGTTAGTTTGAAGTTTGACAACGGGTTTGAGTATCCAATAAAAGGAAAACTAGAAGCAAGAGAGTTAAGTGTAGATGAGAGTAGTCAAACAGTAACTTTAAGGGCTGTATTTAGTAATCCAAACAATCTTTTATTATCGGGAATGATGACAAAAGCAATTTTAAAAAGCAAAAAAAGTATTGATGGATTTTTAATTCCACAACAAGCAGTTTTAAGAGATCAAAAAGCAAACCCAATCGTTACTCTTGTGACACCTGAAAATAAAACTATCACAAAAATAGTAAAAATAGAGAGATCAGTAGGTAACAAATGGCTTATTCTTGATGGGTTAGAAGAGAGTGATAAAATTGTAGTTGAAGGGTTAAATAAGATAAATAGTAGAAGTGTAGTCTCTTTAAAAGATTTAAACTCTCAATACAAAGATTAAGAAATGATTGCAAAATTTTTTATTTTTCGTCCAATCTTTGCTTGGGTTATTTCACTTATTATTATGATAAGTGGGGTTATTAGTCTATATATTTTACCAGTTGAACAGTATCCAGATATTGTTCCTCCTCAAATAAATATAAATGCTTCATATAGTGGAGCAGATGCCCAAACAGTAGAAAATAGTGTAACTCAAATAATTGAACAACAATTAACTGGTCTTGATGGAATGCTATATTTCTCTTCAAGTTCAAGTAGTGCAGGAAACTCTAGAATAAAAATCACTTTTTCTCAAGAAGTAAATGCTGATATTGCCCAAGTTCAAGTACAAAATAAAGTAAATCAAATCTTATCAAGACTTCCAGAAGATGTACAAAGACAAGGTGTAAGAGTTTTTAAATCTCAAAGCGATTTTTTAATGATGGCATCTGTATATGATTCAACTGGTTTGGCTGATAAAACAGATATTAGTGATTTTTTGGTAAGTAATCTTCAAGATAGTATTTCAAGAATTGAAGGTGTTGGAGATGTTCAGGTTTTTGGTGGTCAGTATGCTATGAGAATTTGGCTAGATCCATATAAGCTAGAAAAATATAAACTAATCCCAAAAGATGTAGAAAATGCTATAAATGCTCAAAATTCACAAGCAAGTGCTGGAAGATTAGGAGCAATGCCTACTTTGGATAATCAACAACTCTCTGTGGTGGTTACTGCAAGAAGTATGTTTAGAAATGTTGGTCAATTTGAAAATATTGTTTTGAAATCAAATTTAGATGGAAGTGTTGTAAAGATAAAAGATATTGCTAGAGTTGAAATAGGGGCTCAAAGTTATAGCAATGTTACAGCTTTAAATGGTTTTCCAGCATCTGGAATATCTATTCAGCTTGCAAGTGGAGCAAATGCGGTAGCCACTTCAAATAGAGTAAAAGAGTTTTTAGCTCAGAGTGAAAATATGTTGCCACAAGGTTATAAAATAGCCTATCCTAGAGATACAACAAGTTTTATAGAAGCTTCAATAAATGAAGTTGTAAAAACTTTAGTAGAAGCAATTGTTTTAGTAATTCTTGTAATGTTTTTATTCTTAAAAAGTTTTAGAGCTACTCTTATTCCTGCTATTGCAGTTCCTGTTGTGCTTTTGGGAACTTTTGCTATTTTAAATATTTTTGGTTATACAATAAATACTTTAACAATGTTTGCTTTGGTTCTTGCAATTGGGCTTTTGGTAGATGATGCTATTGTTGTTGTTGAAAATGTTGAAAGAAATATGAGTGAAAAAGGTTTAAATCCAAAAGAGGCAACTATTCTTTCTATGCAAGAGGTAACCAGTGCATTAATAGGAATTACAACTGTGTTATCTGTTGTATTTTTACCTATGGCATTTTTTAGTGGAAGTACAGGGATAATTTATAGACAATTTTCTATTACAATTATCTCATCTATGGTTTTATCAGTAATTGTTGCTTTAACTTTAACTCCTGCTTTATGTTCAACTATTTTAAAACCACATAAAAAAAATGAAGATAAAACAGAAGAAAAAAATAGTGGATTTTTCTTTTGGTTTGATACAAAATTTGAGAACTTTACAAACAAATATAAATTTTGGGTTGAAAAATTACTCTATAGTAAAAAAAAGTGGATAATGTTTTATGGTGTGATAATCATATCTTCTACATATATTTTTATAAAACTACCTACTAGTTTTTTACCAAAAGAGGATCAAGGAAGTTTGATGATACAGTACACCTTACCTGTTGGTGCGGTTGCTTCTAGAACAGTTGATGTTGCAAATGTTGTAAGAGATTATTTTATGATAGAAGAAGCAGAAGCTTTAAATACTATATTTACAATCTCTGGATTTAGTTCACGAAGTAGTGGACAAAATGTAGGAACTGCTTATGTATCATTAAAAAACTGGGATTTAAGAGATAAATCAAATCATGTAGATGAGATAAGTAAAAGAGCTACAAAAGCTTTTAATGACCCAAATAGTAAATATTTTATAAGAGATGCAAGAGTTTTTGCTATAAATCCTAGTGTTATTCAAGGTTTAGGAAGTAGTGATGGTTTTGAATTCCAATTATTAGGTAGCTCAAATCTTTCTAGAGAAGGTTTAAGAGAAGTAAAAGATAAAATAATAGAAGAGGCAAATAAAAATCCAAATATAAACTCAATAAGAGCAGATGGAACAGAAGAGTCACCACAATTAAAAATATCTTATGATACAAACAAAGCCTTATCTCTAGGATTGGATTTAAAAAATATTGATAGTACATTAAGTGCAGCTTGGGGTGGAACTTATGTGAATGATTATATTGATAAAACAAGAATAAAAAGAGTTTATATTCAAGCTGATGCTCCTTTTAGAAGTAGTCCTGAAGATTTATATAAATGGAAAGTAAGAAATAGTAGTGGATTAATGGTTCCTTTTAGTGAATTTAGTTCATTTTCTTGGGTTTATGCACCTGAAGAGCTAACACGATTTAATGGATTTATCTCTTATGAAATTCAAGGAAGTGCAGCAACTGGAGTTAGCTCTGGTGTTGCTATGAATGAGATGGATAAAATTGCAAATGAAAATGCAAATGGAACAATGCATACATATAGTGGAGCTTCATATCAAGAAAGACTTGCAAGTAATCAAACTTTGATTTTATATGGAATTTCTCTTTTGGTTATATTTTTATGTCTAGCTGCACTTTATGAGAGTTGGAGTGTTCCTTTTTCTGTTTTATTGGTTGTTCCTTTGGGAGTTTTTGGAGCAGTTTTAAGTATATATTCTAGAGACCTAAGCAACGATGTATATTTCCAAGTAGCACTTTTAGCAGTTATGGGATTGGCATCAAAAAATGCTATTTTAATTGTTGAGTTCATAAACAGTGCATATAAAAATGGTATGCCTTTAATCGAAGCTGCTATAAAAGGTGCAAAACTAAGACTTAGACCAATTATCATGACATCTTTGGCTTTTATTGCAGGAATTATTCCACTTGCAATATCAAGTGGAGCTGGAGCAAATAGTAGAATCGCCATAGGAACTGCAATTTTAGGTGGAACAATAAGTGCAACAATTTTGGCAATATTTTTTGTACCACTATTTTTTGTAATAATTACAAAACTATTTTCAAAAGGAGTTAAAAATGATTAGAAAATCTATAAGCCTTGTAGTTTTATCAATGCTTTTTAGCTCTTGTGTATCTTTGGCTCCAAAATTAGATATAAATAGCGATGAGGTAGTTGCTAAAAGTTTTAAAAACTATCAAATAGCTGAAGATAATTCAAATATTAGTTTAAATAGTTTTTTAATAGATGAAAATTTAAAAACTCTTGTAAATCTTGTTTTAGAAAACAATAAAGATATAAAAATAGCACTTTTAAGAGTAGAAGAGTCAAAATCACTTTATAGAATTGAAGAGTCAAATCTTTATCCAAAAATAGATGCAAATGGTAGTTTTTCTAGAGATAAAAAAGAAGAAATCATAAAAAACAACTATAAAGCATCTGTTGGAACTGTTTTTGAACTAGATTTATTTGGTAAAAATAGAAGTTTAAATGATGCTGCTAAAAATAGTTTTTTAGCAACTCAATATGTTCTTAGTTCAACAAAACTATCTTTAGTTTCACAAACTATAAATTCATATTTAAGTTTGGCAACTAATATTGAAAACTTAAATTTACAAAAAAAGATATATGAAAATCTAAGTAGTGTTTATGAATTGACACAAAAAAAGTTTACTGCTGGAGTTATTAGTAAAGAAGATGTACTTTCTAGTTTTGCTATGTTAAAAGAGAGTCAAAATGAGATAATTGCTTATGAAAATCAAATTCAAATTGATATAAATTCTCTTGAACTACTTTTGGGTTCTACTTTAAGTGAAAGTTTAATTCCAAATAGTTTAAAAAAAGATGATAGCTATTTAGCTTTAGTAAAATCTGGAATTAGTTCAAATGTTCTTTTAAATCGTCCTGATATAAAAGAGTTAGAGTATCAGTTACGAGCAAAAAATGCAAATATTGGAGCAGCAAGAGCTGCATTTTTCCCAAGTATTGCTCTTACAGCAAATACAGGATATTCTAGTTCTAGTTTGAATAATCTTTTTTCCACTCCAAATAGTTTTTGGCAAATAAGTCCATCTATAAATCTTCCAATATTTACAGCAGGTGAAAATAGTGCAAAATTGGATTTAAGTGAAACACAAAAAGAGATAGCTTTAAATGAGTATCAAAAAGGTATTCAAACAGCTTTTAAAGAGGTAAATGATGCTTTGATGGTAAGAAAAAATATCTATACAAAACTTCAAAATCAAAAGGAGCTAACAGCTTCTATAGAAGATGCATATAATATTGCTTTAAATTCCTATAAAATAGGTTATGGAAGTTACCTAAATATGCTTATAGCTCAAAAAGCATATATAAACTCACAAAAAACTTTGACACAAACTTATCTTGAAGAGCTTGAAAATAGGGTTGAAATTTTTAAAACTTTAGGCGGAGAAATAGAGTGAAAAAACTCTATGGAAGCCTAATTTTTCTCAAACACCATATTTATCCACTATTTTGAGTTTATATTATCGATTATTTCATTTTTTCCTATAAATCTTTTCTCTAAAACTTCTTTTACAATCTCTTTTGAAAGAGTATCTGTTTGCAAAGCAATATCTTGAGTTTTAGAGGCTATACTAGCGTTTTGTTGTGTTTGTTGGTCTAGTTGATTTACTGCATTATTTATTTGTGATATTCCACTTTCTTGCTCTTTTGAAGAGTTTGAAATCTCTCTTATCATTACAGCTTGTTTCTCTATGTTATCCAAAAGTTCTCTATATCCACTTATCATCAAATTTGAAATCTCTTTTCCCTCATTTGTCTTTAAAGTTGCCAGCTCTACAATATTTTTAATCTCTTTTGCAGCTTGGGCACTTCTACTTGCTAGATTTCTCACCTCTTGTGCAACAACGGCAAAACCTTTTCCAGCTTCTCCAGCAGTTGCTGCTTCAACAGCAGCGTTTAAACTTAATATATTTGTTTGGAAAGCAATTTGATCAATAACCAAGATAGCTTCATTTATATTCATTACTTGATTTGTAATATCTTCCATGGCTGTTGCTGTATTTTTTGCCATCTCTTGACCCTTTTTTGCTGAATTATTAACTTCATTTGAGTACTTTGACATCTGAACTACATTGTTTGTATTGTTTATTACTGTTGCATTTATCTCTTCAAGAGCAGCTGCTGTTTGTTCTAAAGAAGCTGCTGCAGAATTTGAGCTAAGATTTAATATATCTACATTTTTTATTAGTATTTGTGAAGATTTTTCAAGAGTCATACCATTTTGTAAATTGTTTTTTAACATTTTTACAATTGCATTTTGCAACTCATTTATTCCATAAACTAATCTCTCTAAAACCCCTCCAATCTCATCATCTTTTTCTGCTTCTAATACTGGTCTGTAATCATAGTTTATATATGATTGTAAAATCTCATCTATTTTTTTAAATCTCTCTTTAGTGGTTACAATCATACTATTTACATTGTTTTTAAAATCATTTAAAGGTTGATTTATGGTATTTGCCTCAATTAACTGTGAATACCATCCATTTGAAACTCTGTTCATTACAATTTGAGCTTCATTTATTACTCTATTATCCTGAATTATACTCTCTTTTGTTATATCTATATTTTGATTTACAAGTTTTGCCATAGTTCCAAATTCATTTGTAGAGCTATCATCAAGAGCTAAAATTTTATCTGATTTCCTATTTAAATAATCAAAAAAGCTTTGCAAACCATCTTTAAAATTATTAAGTGATTTAGCAATATTTCTTGAAATAAAACTTGAAGCTATAAAAAATATTAAAATAGTTATAAAACCCAAAATAGTTAATTGTGTTGTTAAAGCTTTAATTGCATCATTTCTAATATTTACAATATCTTCATTTAAAGCAAATATTTTATTTTCTAAATCTTTTCCAATATTTGACATTTTTAAAATATCTTGATTGTACTCTTTTAGATTTTCATTGTTCTCTTTTAGCTTTATATTTGCCATATTATTAAAGATTTTTAAATAAGTAGATATTAACTCTATGCTCTCTTCACAAAGTAATATATTTTTTGGTATATGCAATCTATTTTTAAATAAAGCAATATTTTTGCTAAGAGTTTCAAAGTTTTCAATAACTTTGTCTCTTTTATCTATATTTGTCTCAAGCATAAATTGATAAACACTAATTCTAGAATTTAATAAATCTTTAGCTAAAACATTTGCATTTTCAGAAATTGAAGTTCTATTTTCTACATAGGAGATTGAGTTGTGATATAAAAATGCGCAGATTATCATAACAAACATAAAGAGTAGAGGAAAAATAAATATTTTTTTTCCAATATCAAGATTCTTTAACATAAGATAGCCTTTTATATAGAATAAAAATAATAATATATCTTTTTATTCTATATTTTATTGATAAAAATCAATATTTTTTGGCTAAATTATGGTACTTATTTTTGTTTAAAAGCTCTCCCATTCATCATCTTTTGATTTTGTAGCTTCTATTTTTTTTGTAATAAACTTTTCAGTTTTTTTAGTTTCACTTTTTATAATAACTTTTTCTTCTCTATTTAAATTTTTTCTACTCTCTTCAACTATTTTATCTTTACCTAAAAATTTTTTTTCTAAAACATCTTCTACAATATGTTTTGAAATATTGTCAGTTTCATTTGCTATATCTTGAGTTTTTGAAGCAATAATTGCATTTTGTTGAGTTTTTTGATCAAGCATTGTAACAGTATCGTTGATTTGAGAAATTCCCGCTTGTTGCTCTTTACTTGCATTTGAAATCTCATTTATCATTTGTGATGATTTCTCAATATTAGTTAAAAGCTCTTCATAATCTTTTATCATTAAATCAGAGATATTTTTTCCTTCTTGTGCTTTTGAAGTTGCCATCTCTACAATATTCTTAATCTCTTTTGCAGCTTCTGCACTTCTTGTTGCTAGATTTCTTACCTCTTGCGCAACAACAGCAAAACCTTTTCCAGCTTCTCCAGCAGTTGCAGCTTCAACAGCAGCATTTAGTGAAAGAATATTTGTTTGGAAAGCAATTTGATCAATTACTGCTATTGCTTCATTTATATTTGTTACTTGATTTGTAATTTCATCCATAGCAACAGCAGTATTTCTTGCCATCTCTTGACCTTTTTTAGCTGAGTTACTTACTTCATTTGAGTAACCTGACATTTGAATAACATTGTTAGAATTGCTTGTAACAGTGCTTGTGATCTCTTCTAGTGCAGCTGCTGTCTCTTCAAGACTTGCAGCAGCTTCATTTGAGCTTTGATTTAGAGTATGTACATTGTCTATTAAAGCTTTTGAAGAGTTTTCAAGTTTTATACCATTTGCTAAACTATCTTTTAGCATTGAAACAACAGCTACTTGAAGTGCATTTATCCCATTTATCATTTTTTCAAGAACTCCACCCTCTTCATCTTCCTCACCAAGTTTTAATACAGGTCGATAATCATAAGCAGAGTAAGAAGCTAAAACTTCATTTATATGCTGGAATCTATCTTTTGTGTGAATAATCATCTCATTTAACTCATTTTTAAACTCTTCAAGAGAAGCATTTGGAGTTGATTTATCTATTGTTTGAGAATACCAACCATTTCGCACTCTCGTCATAACTTTTTTTGCTTCATCTATTAGTTCATTATCTTTTTCTATAGTATCTTGAACTATATCTATATTTTCATTGATAAGTTTAGCCATATCACCAAACTCATCTTTAGAACTAGCATCAAGTATTGTTATATCATCTGATTTTCTATTTAAGAAATTAAAGAAGCTCAAAAGCCCATCTTTGAAGTTTTTTAAAGAACCAGCTATGCTATTTGAAATCATTATAGATATAAAAATAAAAATTCCTATAGCAAAAACTGCAACTAGAGATAGATTTGTTGTAAGTTTAATAATAGCATCATCTCTTATATCTGCATTTCTACTATTCATCTGCTCATAGTTTTTTTCAATATTTTGAGCTATTTTAATCATATTTTTCATAGTTTCACTAAACTCTGCTCTTGTCTCTTCTTTGTTTGTTGCAAAAGAGTGTTTAGCAAGAACTTCAACACCTGCTAAATAATCTTTTATATCTTTTACTACAACATCACACAAATCTTTATTCTCTTTTGATACAAAAAGCTCTTTTAGTGTAAGTGTTTCATCAATAAGCTTTGACCACTGTTTATCTATTGCATCTTTTGCACTTGGTGTTGGAATTAACATAAATTGGTAGATAGTGATTCTAGCTTTTAGAAGTTCATCAATTAAAAGAGTAGTTTGTGAAGATATTTTAATTCTATCTTGTACAAAACTAATAGATGAGCTATATATAATTGCTGTTACTATTGTAGCTATTATAAAAATAGCTGGAAACAAAGCTAATTTCGTTTTTGTTGATAAGTTTTTAAACATAAAATTCCCTTATAAATAATTAATTTTGGAATTTTATCTATATTTGTTTATAAATTTGCTTTAATTTATTTATCTATATGTAAGTTTTTACCAACCAAATAACCACTAGCCCATGCAAAGTGAAGATTGTATCCGCCTCTATTTCCAACTATGTCCAAAACCTCTCCAGCAAAAAATAGATTTTTTATTAATTTACTCTCAAAAGTTTTATTATCTACTTCACAAGTTCGCACTCCTCCACCACTTGCTTCCGCATGAGAAAATCCTTGAGTATCTACTATTTTTAATCTCCATGAGTTTAGCTGATGAGCAAGTGATTTTATCTGTTTTGTATTTATATCATCTGCTTTTGTGTTTATATCAATTTTACAAATCTCTAAAAGTATTGGAGCTATTTTATTTGATATAAGTCCAGTTAAAATATCAACTGCTTTTTGTTTTGGTAAATTCTTAAACAAAGTTTGTATTTGATTTGCTAAATCATTTATAGAAGTTTTAGGAAAAAAATTAACTCTAAGTTCAACATCATAAAATTGAGTCAAAGCCAAAACAGCTCTTTGAGATATATCTAAAATAGCAAATCCTGATACTCCATAAGCTGTAAAAAGTACATCTCCTAAAATCTCTTGTTCAAAACTTCCATTTATATATAATCCTACACTACACTCTTTTTTAACTCCTTGAAGTTTTCCTTTGTATGTCTCTTTTGTTTGAAGTCCAACAAGGCTTGGATATGTAGGATTATAAGTGTGTCCAAAACTTGATGCAATTTCAAGACCAATTTCAGTTGCATTTAGTTGAGGAGCAGCAGCTAATCCACTTGAGATTAAAACTTTATCATAGGATTTAAACTCTTTATCATTTGCATAAATTATAAATTTATCATCTTTTTTTTCTACTTTTTGTACAAAGTGTTCACAAAATATATTTACATTTAACTCTTCTAAAGTTAAAGAAAAAAGATTTGTTACAGATTTTGCTTCATTTGATAGTGGATAAACTTTACCATTTTCTTTAATATCAAGTAAAAGACCAATAGTTTTGCAAAACTTAAGAAATGCTTTAAAATCAAACTCTTTTAGAGCAAAATCTACGAAAGTTGGACTCTCTCCTAAATAGTTTTTTGAAGATATTGAGGTATTTGAAATATTGCATCTTCCATTTCCTGAAGCCAATATCTTTTTACCTATACTTTTATTTGCATCAAAAATATCAATCTCTATATTTTTATTTAATCTTTTTGCTGTGATTGCGGCTATTATTCCAGAAGCTCCACCACCTATTATTGCTATTTTCAAAATTTTCCTTTAATAAAAAACTGCAAACCAAATGGTAGGTTCATCAAGGCTTGTAAATTTAACTCTATGCTTTTTAGAAGCCTCTATATTTAAACAATCACCTTTAAAAAGTTCTATTTCAAAATCTTCAAACTCTAAAATAGCATATCCACTCAAAAGCAAAATATACTCACTTTTTTCTTGTTCATACCAAAAATTATCAGGAGATTTTTGTCCATTTGATACAATTTTTTCTATTTTTATTTTATCGTTTTTAAAAATTTCAAAAAATTTCTCTTCACTTTTATCTATAGGAATCTCTTTAAAAATATTATATTTTTCTATCAATTTTATCTTCTTAGTTCTTATTTTATAGTATTCTAACAAAAAATTACTTAAGTAGTTTACAATAGTTGATTAAATTACTTTAGATAATCAAATAAGCCTATAAATACTATAATTATATAAATTTGATTAAAAGACTTGACATTGTAAAAAAAAGATATTATAATTCCAACATATTTAAAGTTGATTAATTTAAAAAGGATAAAAAATGCAAAAAGATACAATTGCAATTCATGTAGGTTATGATAAAAAAAGTGGAAATGGTGAGATGGCAATTCCTATTTCTCAAACAACAGCTTATGCGTTTAGAGATAGTGAACATGCGGCAAATTTGTTTGCTCTAAAAGAGTTAGGACCTATTTATACAAGATTAAATAATCCTACAAATGATATCTTAGAACAAAGATATGCTCAACTTGAAAATGGTGCTGCTGCACTTGTAACTGCAAGTGGTGCAAGTGCAATTTTTTACTCTATTGCAAATATAGCAGAAGCTGGAGATAATATTTTAATCTCTGATAAACTATATGGTGGAAGTGTAACTCTGTTTCATTTTACATTAAAAAGATTTGGAATTAGTGTAAAAACATTCAAAAGTGATGATGCTTCTGATTTAGAGAGTTTGGTTGATGATAAAACAAAAGGTATATTTTTTGAATCATTATCAAACCCTCAAATTGCAATTCCTGCTATTGAAAAAATTGTTGAAGTAGCAAAAAAATATGGAATTATAACTATTTGTGACAATACAGTTGCAACTGCTACTTTATTTAATCCAATTTCATGGGGAGTTGATGTTGTAGTTCACTCTACAAGTAAATATACAAGTGGAAACGGTACAGCTTTAGGTGGAGTTATAGTTGAAAGAGATGGTCTAGCAGAGTTTTTCAAAAAAAATAGTGCAAGATATCCTCAGTTTACAACTCCTGATGCTTCTTATCACGGACTTGTTTATACAGATGTTCCACTTCCAAACTTTTGTTTAAGAGCTAGGCTATCACTTTTAAGAGATATTGGAGCAACTCCTGCACCATTTAATTCATGGCTTTTAATTCAAAGTTTAGAAAGTTTAAGTTTAAGAGTTGAAAAACACTCTAATAATGCTTTAAAAGTTGCTGAGTTTTTACAATCACATCCAAAAGTAAAAAAAGTTAGTTACCCAGGATTAAAAGGTGATAAGTATTATGATAAAGCACAAAAATATTTTAAAAATGGACTTGCAAGTGGTCTTATATCTTTTGAGGTAAGTAGTTTTGAAGAGGCTAAAAAAGTTATTGATAGTGCAAAACTGTTTAGCATAGTTGTAAACATTGGAGATAGTAAATCTTTAATTGTTCACCCAGCTTCAACTACTCACTCTCAAATGAATGAAGAGGATTTACTAAAAGCTGGAGTTACTCCTGTAACAGTTAGGCTATCTATTGGGCTTGAAGATAGTGCTGATTTGATTGAAGATTTGAATCAAGCATTAAACAAGTAGTTTGATATGCCACTGATTTCAACAAAGGGGGTGTATGGTTTGGCTGCTATTTATGAGTTGAGCAAACATAAAGATGATACTCCCATGCAAATAAAAGATATATCAGCAAATGCTTCAATTCCTCAAAACTACTTGGAGCAACTTTTAAGTAAACTTAGACGTGCTGATTTACTAATAAGTACAAGAGGAGCTAGAGGTGGCTATCTTTTGGCAAAAAGTCCAAAAGATATAAAGATAGTTGATATTTTAATCGCCCTTGAAGATGATATAAAAATTGTTGATTCAAAGGTTGATAACCCGATTTTAAATCTTCTTTTTGAAGAGTCAAAAGAGAAAACAAAAAGAATTTTTGATTTGACTTTAGCTGATTTAGATAAATATGAGGGAAAATATAATGAGTTTTTACACTATAATATTTAAGCAAGGCTTTGTTCTAAAAGCAATTTAGGTCGTTCTCATAGAGAATTTAATAGTTTAATATAATAATTTTGAAAGGTAAATAGTATGAAATATGCAAATAATGTAACAGAATTAGTAGGAAATACTCCATTAGTAAAACTACAAGATGCAAGTAATGTAAGTGGAGCTACAGTTTTAGGTAAATGTGAATTTATGAATCCAAGCTCAAGTGTAAAAGATAGAATTGGAACAAATATGATAAAAGTTGCTCTTAAAGAGGGTCTTATAAATAAAGAATCAACTTTAATAGAGCCAACAAGTGGAAACACTGGAATTGCACTTGCAAGCGTTAGTGCAGCTTTAGGATTAAAACTTGTACTTGTAATGCCAGCATCTATGAGTATTGAAAGAAGAAGACTTCTTCAAGCTTTAGGTGCAAAATTAGTTCTTACTCCTGCTGAAAAAGGGATGAAAGGTGCTATTGAAAAAGCTAATGAGATAAAAGATGAAACTCCAAATTCAATTATCTTACAACAGTTTCAAAATGCTTCGAACCCAGCAATACATAGAGAGACAACAGCACAAGAGATTTTAAAAGATACAGATGGAAAAATTGATATTTTTATAGCTGGTGTTGGAACAGGTGGAACTCTAACAGGTGTTGGTGAAGTTTTAAAAGCGCATAACCCAAATATAAAAATAATTGCAGTTGAGCCAGAAGCATCTCCTGTATTAAGTGGAGGTAACCCAGGACCACATAAAATTCAAGGAATTGGAGCTGGATTTGTACCTGATGTTTTAAATACAAAAATTTATGATGAGGTAATAAAAATAGCAAATGATGATGCAATTGAAAGTTCAAGAGAGTTAGCAAGAACAGAAGGACTTTTAGTAGGAGTATCTTCAGGTTCAAATGCACTTGCTGCTAAAATAGTTGCTTCAAGACCAGAAAACAAAGGTAAAACAATAGTAACAATTCTTTGTGATACAGGTGAGAGATATTTAAGCTCTGGTTTATATGACTATATAGAAGAATAATTCTTCTATATGGCTTGAATTTAGGAAATTTATGCACGAAAAACCATATAGGTCAGTTGTTAAAACAATATCTTGGCGAACAGTTGGAACATTAGATACTATAATAGTATCTTACTTTGTAACTGGAAATTTAGTTATGGCAGCTTCAATTGGATCAATTGAAGTTATTACAAAAATGATTTTATACTATTTTCATGAAAGAGCTTGGAATAGATTAAAATTTGGAACTGTAAAACAAGTAGAAAACGATTATCAAATTTAAGGTATTTTATGAGTATAGAAATAGTAAAAAATATTGAAGAAAAAATTTTATCTTTAAATACAACTGATTTAATCAAATATATATTAGGAAATTACAAAAATGTAGCATTAAGTTCTAGTCTAGGTGCTGAAGATCAAGTTTTAACAGATATGATATTTAAAGTAAATAAAAATAGTAGAGTATTTACTCTTGATACTGGAAGATTACATAGCGAAACTTACAGAGTTTTGGATGCAACAAATTTAAAATATGGTGTAAAAATAGAAGTTTTTTTCCCAAAATTTGAAGATGTTGAAAACTTATATAAAACTCAAGGTGTAAATGGTCACTTTGAAAGTATTGATAAGAGAAAAAATTGCTGTAATATTAGAAAAATAGAGCCTTTAAAAAGAGCTCTTAAGAGTGTTGATATCTGGATTACAGGACTTAGAGCATCTCAAAGTATTACAAGAGAAGCTATGCCAATAGTTGAGTGGGATGAAAATTTTAAAGTTGTAAAACTAAATCCACTTATAAACTGGAGCGAAGATGATGTTTGGAATTATATAAAAGAGAATAAAGTTCCATACAATAAACTACACGATAATGGCTTTCCAAGTATTGGTTGTGAACCTTGTACAAGAGCTATTAAAGATGGTGAGGATATAAGAGCTGGAAGATGGTGGTGGGAGAATCCAGAGCATAAAGAGTGCGGGCTTCATAAGAAGTGATTTTTGGTTTTTATTTCATACTTTTTAAAAAAGTATGCAAAATCGGAACACAGTTGCCTTTTTAGGGATTTTTTTTAATAAATTTCTAAAAATGAAAAACTTGCAAACTAAAGTTTGCTTCAAACAGTTTCATTTTTTTAACGAAATTTATCTCAAAAATCTTTTCCTAAAAAGACAAAGTGTCCCTTGCTAAGGCAAATGAATTGCCTAACGGCAATAGTTTTTTATATCCAAAGGAGAGCAACAACTAGCCTTTGGCAAAAGTTTGAAACGAGCAAACGATTTTCTTTTGGTACTTTTCTTTTTAAAAAGAAAAAGTACATAGACAAATTAAAGAGGAGAAAATAGATGTTAGATACAAAACAACTAACACATTTAAAACAACTAGAAGCTGAATCAATTCATATAATTAGAGAAGTTGTTGCAGAGTTTGATAACCCTGTTATGATGTACTCTGTTGGAAAAGACTCGGCAGTTATGTTACATTTAGCACTAAAGGCATTTGCTCCTGCAAAATTACCATTTCCACTTTTACATGTGGATACTTTATGGAAATTTAAAGAGATGATTGCTTTTAGAGATAAAAGAGCAAAAGAAGAAGGATTTGAACTTTTAGTGCATACAAATCCAGATGGAATTGCGCAAGGAATTGGACCTTTTACTCACGGAAGTGCAGTGCACACAGATATTATGAAAACTCAAGGTTTAAAACAAGCCTTAAATAAATATAAGTTTGATGCTGTTTTTGGAGGAGCTAGAAGGGATGAAGAAAAATCTCGTGCAAAAGAGAGAATCTACTCTTTTAGAGATAAAAATCACAGATGGGATCCAAAAAACCAAAGACCAGAACTTTGGAATATCTACAATGCAAGAGTTCACAAAGATGAGAGCATTAGAGTTTTCCCACTTTCAAACTGGACAGAACTTGATATTTGGCAATATATTTATTTAGAGCAAATTCCAATAGTTCCACTATATTTTGCGGCTAAAAGACCAGTTGTTGAAAAAGATGGTGTAAAAATCATGGTTGATGATGAAAGAATGCCAATAGGTCCAGAAGATGTTATAAAAGAAGAGATGGTTAGATTCAGAACTTTAGGATGTTATCCTTTAACAGGTGCTGTAAATTCAACTGCAACAACTCTTGAAGAGATAATAAAAGAGATGCTTCTAAGCCGTACAAGTGAGAGACAAGGAAGAGTTATAGACAATGATAGTGCTGGGTCTATGGAGAAGAAAAAAATAGAAGGGTATTTTTAAAATGGAAAAAATTGATGATATAAAAGCTTATTTAAAAGAGCATGAGAATAAACAACTTCTTAGATTTATAACTTGTGGAAATGTTGATGATGGAAAATCTACTTTAATTGGAAGATTACTTCATGATAGTAAAGGGATTTTTGAAGATCAGCTTGAAAATATAAAAAAAGATAGTAAAAAAAATAATAGTACAGACAATGAGTTTGATTTATCACTTTTAGTTGATGGTTTACAAAGTGAGAGAGAGCAAGGTATCACTATAGATGTTGCATATAGATACTTTACAACTCCAAAAAGAAAGTTTATTATTGCTGATACTCCAGGTCATGAACAATATACAAGAAATATGGCAACGGGGGCTAGTACGGCAAACTTAGCAATTATTTTAATAGATGCTAGATATGGAGTTCAAACTCAAACGAAAAGACACTCTTTTATAAATAAGTTATTAGGAATTAAACATATAGTTGTAGCTGTTAATAAAATGGACTTAATGGATTTTAGAGAAGATGTTTTTAATAAAATTAAAGAGGATTATCTTAAATTTGCAAAAGAGTTAGGTCTTTCTAGTAATATAACTTTAATTCCATTATCTGCTTTAAATGGAGATAATGTAGTTGAAAGAAGCTCGAAATCTCCTTGGTATAATGGTGAAACATTAATAGAGCATTTAGAAAATGTACAAATTGATAGTGATAGAGATTTAACACACTTTAGATTTCCAGTTCAATATGTAAATAGAGCTAATCTTGATTTTAGAGGTTTTTGTGGAACAGTTGCAAGTGGAGTTATAAAAGTTGGTGATGAAATTACAGTTTTACCTTCTAAAAAAAGCTCAAAAGTAAAAGAGATTGTAACTTATGATGGGAATTTGCCTTATGCATATGCACAACAAGCAATTACTTTAACTTTAGAAGATGAGATAGATATTAGTCGTGGAGATGTGATTGTAAAAAGTGATGAACAAGCTGATGAGGCAAACAATTTTGATGTAGATATTGTATGGTTAAGTGAAGATCCACTAATAAAAGGAAAACAATATTTTATTAAAAGAGCAACAACTACAACAGTTGGAACTATTAGTCAATTTTATTATAAAACAGATGTAAACACTCTTGAAAGAAGTGCAACAAATACTTTAAATTTAAATGAGATTGCAAGAGCAAAACTTGATTTAGAGCAAATAATTGCATACGATACTTATGATAAAATAAAAACAATGGGAAGCTTTATAATAATAGATAGAGTTACAAACAACACTGTTGGTGCTGGTATGATTAGATCAAAATCAAGTGATCAAAGCAAAAAAGATACCTCTTATAGTGCTTTTGAGATTGAGTTTAATGCTCTTGTGCGAAAACATTTTCCACACTGGGAGTGCAAAGAGATTTTTTAATGGAGTTAAAATGTCAATAAATATAAATATTGAAAAATTAAAAAAAGATATAACTAGTGAAGATATTTTGGCTTCACTATTTTATTATGCTGTTTTTGGAGAAAAAATATCAGAAAATGATTTAGAGAGATTTAAGTGGCATGGAATTTATGCTAAAGATGAAAAACAAACAAGTTTTTCTCTTAAAATTCCTCTAAATTTAGGAGAGCTAAATTTAGAACAGCTAGAGTCAATATTAGATATTTTAGAGACTTTTTCACTATTAAAAATATCTTTTAAAGATGGTCAAAAAATAGAGTTTGATAGTTTAAATTTAAGAGATATTCCAGAGATTTTTAATATATTAAATAAAGTAGGGCTATCAAGTTTTTTTGAGTCAAGTCATAGTATAAAAAAAGTTTTGACATGCCCTGTAAATGGACTAGATACTACACAAATTTTTGATGTAGAAGATTTAGCAAAAAAATTAAATGAGAGTTTTGTTGAAAATAAAAATTTCTTTAATCTTCCAAATAAATTGCAATTTGCGATAAGTGGTTATCGTGAAGGTTGTGATGCTGGATTTACACCAGATGTTAGCTTTAATGCTTTTAAAAATAACAAAGATAAAATAGTTTTTGATTTAAAAATTTTGGATAAGGTTGTAGCTCAAATAGGTAGTTCTCAGATAATAAAAACAGCAAGAGTAATAGCTGCTGTATATAGAGATTTTGGAAATAGAGAAAAAAATAGTAATTTTAAAGAGTTTATAAAAGAGTTTACACTTGAGAGTTTTTGTGATATTTTAAGTTCAAATTTGGATATTAAAATAGATAATAATCAAGAGATAAAAATATTAAAAGAACCAAAAAAACCTAGAATGGGAATAAATAAAAGTTCAAAAGATGGTTACTCTTTTATAGGACTAAAAAGCATAAAAAAAGAGTTCACTAAAGATGATTTAAAAAATATAATAGAAAATATGAAAAAATATAGTACAACAAAGTTAAAAATCACTCATAAATCAAATATTATAATCTTAGATGTACCAACTAAAAATAGTGATAATCTAGTAAACTCTCTTAAAAATAGCGGACTAGTTTTAGAATAATATAAATAGTTGCAGATATAAACTATTTATAACTTCTAATAATCAAAAAGCTGATAATTGATAGAAAAGTGATACTAAAAGCTATCACAAAAAAACCATTGTTATCAAAATTTAGAGCAACAGAAGATATTAAGGCACCCAATCCAAACTGTAAAACACCAATAACCCCACTAGCAACTCCAGCATTTTTTGAAAAATGCTCAATTGCTAAAGACATACAATTTCCAAAAATGAATGCCATCATACTCATATATGAAGCTATTATAATAACTGTCAAAATCAAGTTCATATCTTTATGAATTAATAAAAATATAATACCAACACAAAATTGAATTAATGTTGCATATTTTGCAATATTTTTAGCTTCATAAGTTTTTAGAAGATTTACATTTACTTTTATCATTGCTATTAAAATAATAAAATTTATACCAAAGAATATTGGGAAATAGTCTGTTTTTATACCAAAATATTCAATATAAATATATGATGTTTTTGCAATAATAATAAAAAAAGCACCAAAACTAATAGCAAGTACCAACATAGCTTTCATGGCTTTTTTATGAGTTAAAACAAGCTTATATGATTCAATAATATTTTGTTTTGTATATGTAAAACTCTCTGGTAAATCTTTATAAATAAAAAATGCAACAATTAGTGCATAAATTGTTAAAAAGACAAAAATACCTTCCCATGGGAAAAAGTGAATTATAGCAGCACCAAATACAGGAGCCAAAAGAGGAGCTAAACTTCTAACCATTCCAATAAGTGAAAAAACTTTTGCTGCTTCTTGTCCGCTAAATCTATCTCTTACAGCAGCAGTTGCATTAACAACTGTAATTCCACCAAAAAATGCTTCTAAAAATCTATAAATCCATAATTCATAAATAGATGAACTAAAAATGATTAAGAAACTAAAAAGTGCATATCCTAAAAGCCCAACAATAGAACCAACTCTTCTTCCATATCTATCAGAAATTGGACCACCAAAAATTTGTCCAATAGCAAATCCTATTAAAAATATAGATAAAGATAGCTCTACTTTATGGATATTTACATCAAAATATTTTGCAATTTCTGGAATTGATGGTAAATATGTATCAACTCCCATTGGAGCTACTGAAGATAAAATAGATATAAGAATAATTAAATATAGATGATTAATAGATTTTCGCATAAAAACTCATTTGTAAAATATTATAAATTTTTTTGATTTTAAAGATTAGAAATTAAAAAATTGATAGTAAGATTGTAGTTAAAAGAGGATAAAAATCCTCTTTTATAGATTTTATAGGCTTGTGTCTATTTTTGCATGCTATTTAACATCCATAAATCTTTTTCAAGTTTTGCAACTTTTTCATCTGCAAATGCTTCAGTTCCCTTGTCATCTTCTTCACTAGCAGCAGCACTTAGTTTTTTGAAAGATTTTAAAAGGTATTCAAAATCAGCAGTTATTTTTTCTACTATCTCTCTTGATTTAAAGCTATCACCTTTTTCAGTCTCTATTTTTGTAGCCTCACTTAACTCTTCAATAGTTAAATATGGTTTATCACCTAAGATAATTGTTCTTTCTGCCATATCATCGAAAAGAACTGACATCTCATTGTAAAGTCCTTCTGTATAAGCATGAACTGGGTGAAAATCCATACCTTTTACATTCCAATGATAATTATGAACTTTTATATACAAAGCATGTGCATCTGCTTGAATTTGTTTTAACTGTTTAATTACTTTTGACATTTTATAACTCCTTAAAATTTTGTTAAACTATTATAGTATCAAAAAATATGCTTGTCAAGATTTATTGAAGGATTTTTAAAATCTCAAGAGGATTTGAAACTATAAAATCAGCACCAAAATCTCTTAACTCTTTCTCATCTCTAAATCCCCATAAAACACCAATTGCAGTCATATTTGCACTTTTTGCTGTTTGCATATCTATTTTTGTATCTCCTATAAAATAGGTATTTTCACAAGAACTATCTAAACATTTTACAATATCAAGTGCAGCTTTAGGATCTGGTTTTTTTGGAACATCTTTTTTTTGTCCATGAATCTCTTTAAAGTTATAATTTTTGAAAAAATGATTTACATATGAAACTGTAAATTCATGAGGTTTATTTGATAAAACTGCTAAATTTATATCCAACTTTTTTAACTCATCTAATAATTCATAAATTCCATCATAAGGTAGAGTTTTTGAGTGTAGTTTTCCATCATACTCAATTTTAAATCTTTTTGTTACTTCATCTTTTATCTCTTTTGATTGATTATTTAAAGCATTTTCTATTAAAATATCAACTCCTCCTCCAACAAAATGTTTATAATCTTCAATTTTATGTATTGGAAGCTGTAAGCTTTCAAGAACTTTATTCATACTAGATGCTATATCTTCAATTGAGTCCAAAAGTGTGCCATCTAGGTCAAATATAACTGTTTTTTTCATTCTATAAATTCTCCTTTTATCTAAAGTGTAACTTTTTGTTAATATAAAGTTATAAGATGTGTAAATATAGTTAATATTATATAAAGAATAGTTTTAATATGGTTATAATGTCAATTGTTTATTAAGTATCAAAAAATAAGATATTTTTTATATTTAAAATTAGCTATGTGAATTATTACAACTATTAATTAAAACGGAGTAAAAGAAAGATGAATGCATCAGATTTATTTATTAAAGCATTAGAAAACGAAGGTGTTGAGTACATTTTTGGTGTTCCAGGTGAAGAAAACTTAGATTTCTTGGAAGCTATGAGAAAATCAAATATCAAACTTATCTTAACAAGACATGAGCAAGGTGCAGGATTTATGGCTGCAACTTATGGAAGATTAACAGGAAAAGTTGGAGTTTGTTTAGCAACTCTTGGGCCTGGTGCTACAAACTTTGCAACTTGTGCTGCTTATGCACAATTAGGTGGAATGCCTATGATGATGATAACTGGTCAAAAACCAATTAAAAAATCAAAACAAGGAAGATTCCAAATTATTGACATCGTAAGAATGATGAGACCGATGACTAAATTTGCAAAACAAATTGTAAATGTTCACAATATCCCTTCTGTTGTAAGAGATGCATTTAAAATTGCAACAACTGAAAGACCTGGTGCTGTTCATATTGAACTACCTGAAGATATTGCACATGAGCCAGTAGATGCTGATACAACAATCTACCCAGTTTACAATGTAAAATATCCAGCAGCAGTTGATGAGGTTATTGCAGAAGCAGTTGCTATGATTGAAAAAGCTAAAAGACCACTACTTTTAATTGGAGCTGGAGCAAATAGAACAAGAATAGGAAATACTTTAACAGATTTAGTAAATAAAACTGGTATGGCATTCTTCTCTACTCAAATGGGTAAAGGTGTTATTGATGAAAATCATCCAATGTGTTTAAGTGCTGCTGCATTATCAAAAGATGACTTTGTTCACTGTGCGATTGATAGAGCAGATTTAATTATCAATGTTGGACATGATGTTATTGAAAAACCACCATTTTTTATGTCAAATAAAGAGGGTGCAACAAAAGTTATGCATGTTAACTTCTTCCCATCTGAAGTAGATGATACTTACTTCCCACAAATGGATGTTGTTGGAGATATCGCAAGTAATATTGCAAAAATAACTGAGAAAATAAAAGTTCAAGCTCACTGGGATTTTGATTACTATACAAGAATGGCAGAAGAGATTAGAACTAGATTATCAAAATATTTTGGTGATAATAGATTCCCAATTTTACCTCAAAGAGCTGTAAGAGCTATTAGAAAAACATTAGCTGCTGAAGATATTGTAACGCTTGATAATGGTGTTTATAAATTATGGTTTGCAAGAAACTATAGATGTGCAAAACCAAATACACTTTTACTAGATAATGCACTTGCAACTATGGGAGCTGGACTTCCTTCTGGAATGATGGCAAAAATGATCAATCCAAATAAAAAAGTTGTTTCAGTTTGTGGAGATGGTGGGTTTATGATGAACTCTCAAGAGATGGAGACAGCTGTTAGATTAGGAATTGATTTAACTGTAATTATTCTAAATGATAATGCATACGGAATGATTAAATGGAAACAAACAGGAATGGGATTTGAGTCATTTGGACTTGATCTTGGAAACCCTGATTTTGTTAAATATGCTGAATCTTATGGAGCTCATGGTTATAGACCAAAATCTGTTGAAGAGTTTGAAGCTACTTTAGAAAAATGTGTAAATAGCAAAGGTGTACATTTAATTGATTTAGCAGTTGATTACTCTTTAAATCATGCAATCTTAAATGAGCTTTTACCTCAAAAAACTTGTTTAGTTTAATCTAAACAATCTTAGAAAGGGGCTTTAGATTTAAAGCCCCTTTTTTAATCTTTAAAATTAAAATTCAAAGGAGAAAATATGAGTACGATAGAAGTTACATCACCATTTGATGGAAAAGTAGTTGGAACTGTAAAATTTAACACTTATGAAGAGGTTGAAGCAGCTATTGATTTAGCACATAAAACTTTTTTAGATAGAGATAATTGGATTCCAAAATATAAAAGAATAGAGATTTTAGAAAATGTTATGAAAATTATGAGTTCTCAAGTTGAAGAGCTTACAATCCTTTGTGCAAGTGAAGGTGGAAAACCATATATTGACTCTAAAGTTGAAATTCAAAGAGCTATAAATGGAATTAAAATTGCTATTGAGCAAATAGGACTTCAAGAAGGTCATGAAATTGCTATGGGTCACACAGCATCAAGTGCAAATAGAATTGCATACACAATGAAAGAGCCAATAGGTGTTGTTGCTGCAATTTCTGCATTTAATCACCCATTTAATCTTGCTGTTCATCAAGTAATTCCAGCAATTGCAGTTGGATGTCCAGTAATTATTAGACCAGCAACTCAAACTCCTATGAGTGCAATCAAGCTTGTAGAAATTTTAAAAGAGGCTGGTTTACCAAATGGTTGGGCTCAAGCTGTTGTTTGTGATAGAAATGCTGGAGAGTTATTAGTAACAAGTCCTAAAACTGCATTCTTTACATTTATTGGTTCTGGTCCTGTTGGTTGGTATTTAAACTCTAAATCATCTCCAGGAACTAGAAGTGCATTAGAGCATGGTGGAGTTGCACCTGTTATTGTTGAGCCAGATGCAGATATTGAAGCTATGATTCCAGATTTAGTAAAAGGTGGATTTTATCATGCTGGTCAAGTTTGTGTATCAGTTCAAAGAATTTTTGTTCATGAATCAATTGCCAACACAGTTGCATCAAAAATTGCTGAGAAAGCTTCAAAACTAGTAGTTGGAAATCAACTTGATCCGAAAACTGAAGTTGGACCATTAATCAACCATAATGAAGTAAACAGAGTTGAAGAGTGGGTAAATGAAGCAGTTACAAAAGGTGGAAAAATTTTAACAGGTGGAAAAAGAATCTCTGATTCTTGTTTTGAACCAACAGTTATTGTTAATCCATCTGATGATGCGATTATCTCTCAAAAAGAGATTTTTGGACCAGTTGTTTGTGTATATTCATATAAAACTTTAGATGAAGCAATTGCTAGAGCAAATCAACTAGATGTTTCATTCCAAGCAGCAATATTTACAAAAAATATTGATACAGCTTTAAAATCTATAAAAAGATTAAATGCAACAGCAGTTATGGTAAATGACCATACAGCATTTAGAGTTGACTGGATGCCATTTGGTGGTGCTAAAACTTCAGGATTAGGACTTGGTGGAATTCCAGACTCTATGAGAGAGATGCAAAATCAAAAAATGATGGTTATTAAGTCACCAGTTTTATAAAAATATTTACTTAATTTATAAGTAATTTTCACTCAACAAGAGTTTGCCACACTTGGTATCCCAAAATTTATAATTTTGACCAAGTGGGCAAAATTGTCTCTTTCAAACTACTTATAAAAACAACTACTAAAAAATCAAAATAAAGATTAGATAAATGACTTGGGAAGATATTATAGATTTAGAGAAAAAAAAAGATTACTATAAAAAGTTAAAAGAAGAGATTGATAAAAGATATGAAACTACTACAGTATTTCCAGAAAAACAAAATATTTTTAAAGCTTTTTATTTAACAAAGCTTGATAATCTAAAAGTTGTAATATTAGGACAAGATCCATATCATGGCTTTGGACAAGCACAAGGTTTGGCTTTTTCAACTCCGGCTAATATTAAAAATCCACCATCTATGCAAAATATATTAAAAGAGATACAGAGTGATTTGGGCAAAAAATCTATTTGTGAAGATGGAGATTTAACACCTTGGGCAAAACAAGGAGTGCTTCTTTTAAATACAATATTAACTGTAGAAGAAGCAAAACCAAAATCTCATCACAATTTAGGTTGGGAAGTTTTTACAGATAATATAATTAAATATATAAGCGATAATTGCGAAGATACTATTTTTATTCTTTGGGGAAGCCCTGCTATTTCAAAAACAAAATTAATAGATACAAAAAAACATCATATTTTAACAGCTCCACACCCAAGCCCACTTAGTTCATATAGAGGATTTTTTGGTTGTAAGCACTTCTCTCAAACAAATAATATTTTAAAATCTTTAAATAAAGAAGCTATTATTTGGTAGATTAATTAAAAAGATTCATAACCCTTGATTTAATTTTCCCAAGAGAGAGTTTTATGGCTGAATATTTCATAACTCTCGCTGTTTCTTTCCATTTAGTTTTTTCATAACATGGAGATGGACAGCTTCTGCATCGAGGTTTAATCTCATGAGGACAGCCTTGTAGTCTATTAAAAGAGTAATTTATATCTTCAAAACATTTATTACAAAGATTAAGTTCCAAACTAAAATTCTCATCTTTGTAATATAGTTGAATTAAAATATTTTTTTGCTCTTCGTGCTTATCTATACAATAAAGTTCATAAAATTTTTTGAGTACATCTATCTCAATCTTGTATTTTTCATGTGTCATTTTATATCTTTAATTTTACTTTATATAATATTTGCATACAATAATTAACAGACAATTGATAGCAGTCAAGAAGGAGAGAAAAATGGATAGTATTTCAAAAAAATATGGAGATTATAAATATTTTAGTTTTTTAGAAGAGAAAGATTTAGATAAATTAAAAGATATATCTATTAAAAAAACATATAAAAAGGATGAAATATTATTCTACAAAGGTGATGAGTCAAAATATCTTCATCTTTTAGTTTCTGGAATTGTAAAGCTTTATACTCATGATTTTAAAGATAATGAGGTTGTAATTCACAATTTGATTGGTCCTGCACTTATTGCTGAAATTATGAATTATGAAGAGATGGATTTTTTAGCAAATTGTGCATTTGAGACTGATGCCGAAGTTATTTTAATAGATTATAAAAAGTTTAAAGAGGAGTTTTTGCAAAAACCAGAGATTTCAATGTTTTTTATAAAATCATTAACAAAAAAGATAAAATTTTTACAAAATTTCATAGATTATAATGTAAGTCTAAATAGTATGGAAAAGATTGCAAAATTTTTATATGAAAACGAGGAACTTCTTAAAACTCTAAAACAGGTAAAAATAGCTCAAATATTAAATATTACTCCAGAAACTTTTTCAAGACAGTTAGCAAAACTAAAAAAAGAAAATATTATAGAGAATGAAAAAGGGTATATAAAGATTTTAGATTATAAAAAAATACAAAATTTTATAAGCAATTAATATAAGGAATAGCGATGAAAATTTTATTTTCTCCTAGTGAGACAAAAAATAGTGGAGGAGTTGAAAAGATTTTTGATGAAAATAGCTTTATATTTCCACAGCTTTTTAATAAAAGAGTTGAAATAATAAACTCTTATAACGAGTTTTTACAAACTGCTTCAATATCGCAATTAGAGAAACTTTTTGGTACAAAAAAAAGTGATGTAATAGAAAAATATAGACAAGATATTTTTAAAAGCCCACTTTTAAAAGCAATACAAAGATATGAAGGTGTTGCTTATGATTATTTGTCTTACAATAATTTAGAAAAAAGTTCACAAAAATATATAGATGATAATGTTTTGATTTTTTCAAATCTTTTTGGAGTTCTAAAAGCAAGTGATGAAATACCAGATTACAAACTAAAGCAAGGTGAAAGTTTTTATGATTTAAAAATAGATAAATTTTATAATGATAATTTTAGTAAAGAACTTGATAAATATTTGGAAAATGATGATATTTTGGATTTAAGAGCTGGATTTTATGAGAAGTTTTATGTTATAAAAAAACCATATAAAACATTGAAGTTTATAAAAGATGGCAAAGTTGTAAGTCATTTTGCAAAGGCTTATAGG
Source organism: Aliarcobacter cryaerophilus (assembly GCF_014352935.1). Next base: position 54,813 of record NZ_CP060694.1, read on the forward strand.
GGAGAAATTTTAAAAATTATTGCACAAAATGACATAAAAACTTTTGATGATTTTATGAATTTGGAGTTGAAAAATCTAAAACTTGAAGAAATAAAAGAGCAAAAATTAAAAACAGAAATTGTTTATAGCATAATATAAAGGTAAAAAATGAAACCATTTCAAGGCTTTTTAATAGAAAAAGATGGAACAGCAAAAGAGCTTAAATATAAAGATATAGAGAGTGTAGATAAAGATAATAAAATTTTGTGGTTGCATTTTGACTATACGAGTAAAGAAGCAAACGATTGGATTAGAAATAGTAGTAATATTGATTCTGTTGCAGTTGAAGCACTTTTAACTGATGAAACAAGACCAAGAACTATTGTTTTAAATGATGCGTTACTTATTGCTTTAAGAGGTGTAAATTTAGAACCAAATTCAAAACCAGAAAAGATGATATCTATTCGTATTTTTATCTCTTCAAATGTGATTATTTCAACAAGTAGAAAAAATATTCTATCTGTAATAGAAATAAGTGAAAATTTAAAAAAAGGAAAAGGTGTAAAAAGCTCTTCTGAATTTTTGGTTGAACTTACTTATCGAATGATTGATAGAATGGACAATGTAATAGATAAAATAGAAGATAGAGCAGATTTTTTAGAAGAAAATATTATAGAATCTGAACATAATACTGCATTTCGAACAGAAATATTAAAAATTAGAAGAGAGAGTATTATTTTAAAAAGGTATTTAACTCCACAAAAAGAAGCATTAGTTAAACTTTATAATGAAAAATTGTCATGGATAGATGATTATCAAAAAATTGAATTAAGAGAGACAACGGATCAGTTAATCAGGCATATTGAAGAACTTGATACAATAAGAGATAAAGTTATACTTTTTCAAGAAGAGCTTGTAAATAGTTTAACAGAACAGATGAATAAAAAGATGTATATATTAGCTATTTTATCTGCAATATTTCTGCCACTTACTTTTTTAACAGGACTTTTAGGTATAAATGTTGGTGGAATTCCTGGAGCAAATCATGAAAATGCATTTTATATTTTTATAGCTATTTTACTTTGTATAGTAGGTTTTCAGTTTTTTATTTTTAAGAAAAATAAGTGGATTTGAATAAATATATTTTATGAATTATAATTTAGAACTATTTTAAAGCAACTTTATCTTTTTTATCTAAAAACCAAACAAATATAAAAGAGATTAAGGAAAAAATAGCACTAAATAAAAATAGATACTCTCCATAAGTAGCACCTGCAAGAAACGCACCTACAAATCCACCCAAACCATATCCAACACCAAACATAAATTGTTGAGCTAGTTTTTTATTGTCATAAAGTGAGTATAGATAAATTACAACAGCACTATGAAAAAGTGCAAATGAAAATGCATGAATAGCTTGAGTAAAATATACTATTTCTAAATTATCAGGGTATAAATATAAAAGTAACCACCTAAATATAGTTATTCCTACACAAAACTTTATGATTGTTAAAAGATTATTTTTTAAAATAGGTGCTTGAAAATATAACATTAAAATCTCACATATTACACCAAAAGCCCAAAGATAAGATATAGTCTCTAAAGATAATCCATACTCTAGTTCGTAGATAGTAAAAAAGTTATAAAATCCACCAAAGCTAACTTGCATAAAAAATATACTAGCCCAAAATGCCCAATGTTTTAAAAATGAAAAAACTTCATCTCCTGTTTGATTAATTTTAGCCTCTAAATCATTTTTTAAAAGAAGGAGTGCAAATATTACAGTTAATACTACAATTGCTAAATAGTAGTGAAGAGCTATAAATGGAGATGTCAAGAATTTTGCTAAAACTAAGGCAATAAGCATAAACCCAATAGAGCCAAAAAGTCTAGCTTTTCCGTATCTCTCTTTTCCTAATACAGTTACAGTGGTTACTTCTAAATATGGTAAAATCAAAGATAAACAAGCAGCTAAAAAAGCATTGTTTAACATAAAGATATAAAAATGTTCAATTGTTATATAAAATAGAGTAACAGCTAAAACTGTTAAAAATAGAGCTTTTTTAAACATTGATTTGTTTAAATTTATATGTTTTAAAAATAAAAATGGCATAGCAAACTTCATTAAAGGAGCAACAGCTAATATAATACCAATATCAAAAGCACTATATCCAATATCATTTAGTACTTTTGGTAAAAATATTACATATACACCAACAGCAGCAAAGTAAAAAAAGTAAAATGCTGAAATATTAAAAAATAGCATTTATTGTTCTATTATTTTTGTATTTGAAACTATGTCTTGGAATGTTTTTTTCTCTTTGTTTACAAAGGGAGTAAATATAAAGAATATTGAGATTATAGAAAAAAGTGTTGCTGAATATCTAATAATTGTTTGTAAAACAGATACTCTAGTCTCAGTTTTACTATCCACAAGTTTTAAATCATAAGCTTTTAATCCTGGAGTTTGACCATTTTTTAGCCAAAAAATAGCAATAATGATAAAGTGAACAGCAAAAATAATACCCCAACCTAAGCTTCTATTATCTGCAAACTCTTGACCACTTCCCATTATAAGGTATATAACTATATATAAAATAGGGGTAGTTATTAAGAAAGTATCAGTCAGAAAGGCTTTAAATCTTTTTGCTATTGATACAAAATTTAAAGATGAGTGTAAAACTTTTTTTGGAATATTTTTCTCTACTCTATTTTGTTTTACATCTCTCCATTTTGACATTAGTTTCCTCTACTACCTGGTTTAATAGCAACACTACCATCTTTGCAAAGTGGACAGTTATCTGGACTATACATCTCAAATGCAAAATCTGCTAATGCAAAAAGTGGTTTATCAAGTGGCAGTTTACAGTTATCTTTTCTTGATAATTCACTTCCTACTCTTTGACAAAAACCTCTATTTGCTAAAGCTGCATAAGCCACAACTTCACCACCACCTTTTACGATTTCTCTTGCTGCTTCTAAAGCACTTCCACCAGTTGTAATAATATCTTCACAAACAAGATATTTTTCACCAGGTTTTACTTCAAAACCTCTTCGTATAGTCATCTCACCATCAGCTCTTTCTGCAAAGATAAATCTTACATCCAAAGCAGTTGCAAGTGCAAATCCAGCTATTAATCCCCCAAGTGCAGGAGCACAAACTGCATCAATTTTAATTCCTGATTTTTTAATTTCAACAGCTAAAGCTTCTGCAAGAAGTTTAGCAGTTTTTGGATCTTCTAAAACTTTTGCACTTTGAAGATAAAATTGTGAATGGTTACCGCTACTTAGTTTAAAGTGACCTTCTAATAAGGCATTAGCATCTTTATATATTTGTTCTATATTCATAATTAAACCGTTAAAATCTCTTTCTCTTTTGTTTTTAAAGTTTCATCCGCTTTTGCAACAAAACCATCAGTTATTTTTTGTACTTCATCTTGAGCTTTTTTACTATCATCTTCTGTTATAAGTTTATCTTTTAGAAGATTTTTTATCTTTGTATTTGAGTTTTGTCTAATATTTCTAATAGCAACTTTTGCATTGTCCGTCATAACTTTTGCTTGCTTTGCAGTCTCTTGTCTTTGTTCAACTGTCATAGGAGGGAAGAATAGTTTAATTACTTCACCGTTGTTATTTGGATTTACTCCAATATTTGCTGTTTGGATAGCTTTTTCAATTATTCCTAAAAGATTTTTTTCCCAAGGATTTATTGTAATAGTTGTAGCATCTGTTGCTAATACAGAACCAACTTGACTTAAATCAGTCATTGTTCCATAGTAATCAACTTTGATATTATCTAAAATATTTACATTTACCTTACCAGTTCTAAGAGTTTTGTAATCTCTTCTTAAAGCCTCAATAGATTTCTCCATTTGCTCTTTTGTTTGTGAATAAACTTCTTCTAACATAATTATCTCCTCTAGATTTATTTCTCAGGCACTGAAGCTGGAGCTTTTGGAGCTTCTGGCGCAGACGGTGTTGTTGAGTTTTGAGTTGATGGACTTGATGGTATTAAAGACTCGATTTTTACAGAGTCAATAGCACTTTTATTTCTCTCTTCATTATATGTATATCCTAGAAAAAGAGTGTTTAATACGAAAACAAGTCCTAAAGCCATTGTAGCTTTTGATAAAAAATTAGCAGGTCCTTTTGCACCAAAAAGTGATTCATTACTTCCGCTATAAGCTCCTAGACCAATACTAGAGCTTTTTTGAAGTAATACAACAATTACAATAAGCACTGCTAAAACAAATTGAACTATTAAAAGTGTAGATGTCATAATCTATAATTCCTTTTTAAAAAATGGTGTCTATTTTATCTAAAACTTGTTAAAATAATGTTAAAAAAATTCAAAGAGATAAATGGAACTTAAAAATCAATTCTCAAAATATGCAAAAGAGTATAAATCATACAATATTATTCAGCAAATCTGTGCAAAATCTTTAATTCGAGAGCTTAAATCTAAACCAAAAAATATTTTGGAATTAGGTTGTGGAAGTGGACAAATTTTTTCAAATGTAGGTTGGGAGTTTGATAAATATTTAGCAATTGATGGTTCAAAACAGATGTGTGAACTTCATCCAAAAGCAGAAAATTTAATAGTAAAATGTCTAAATTTTGATAGTAATGAATTTTTTGACGAGATAAAAAACCAAAAATTTGATATGGTAATATCATCTTCAGCTCTTCAGTGGTCAAATGATTTAAAAAAAATAGTAGAAGAGCTAAGTAAAATTACTAGTGAAATAAATGTTGTTTTATTTACTTCAAATACTTTTAAAACAATTCAAAATATTACAAATCAAAAATCTCCAATTTTGGATGAAAATACAATAAAAGATGCTTTTTCTAGCTATTTTCTTTGTGAATTTGAAACTATTTCTTATAAATTAGAGTTTGATAATAAAAAAGAGCTTTTTGATTATATTAAAAAATCAGGTGTTAGTGGAAAAAGTGAATTAAATTTTGAAAAGGCTAAAAAATTGTATAAAGAGTATAATTTAAACTATTTAGAGTTTGAAGTTATTTTTGTTAAAACAATCTCTAAGTTATAGAGTTCATATCTAATATATTTAAAGTTCTCACTATCTTCTATTGATGATAATTTTGTAAGCTCCTCTAAAACCCTTGAACTCTCTTGAGCTCTTTTAAAGTTTGCTATTAAAATTGAGTTTAAATCTTCTCTATTTTGTTCACTTTTTATAGATTCTCTTAAAACATCATTTTCTACATCTCTAGTTTCAAGAAGTTCATAATAATTTTTAGTTCGTGCAATGTGTCTTAAACTTTTTAGCTTTGTAGAAATCTCTTTATTATTGTATATATATCTAAAAATATCTTCTACAACTCTAATTCCTTCTCTAAGTCGATTTAGATTTGCGTCAATTAGTCTTAAGTGATTTTTATTCATATTGTAGAGTATATATAGGGTGTGAACCCTATATATTATTCGTTGTTTTTCATAATTCCAAGAATTTGAAGAAGCGATATAAATAGATTAAAGAAATCTAAATATAGTGAAAGTGCAGCTTCAACTGGAGAGTCATAATTTCCTTTGATTATATTTTGTGTATCGTACAAAATAAATGCTGAGAAAAGTAAAGCTCCAACACTTGCAATTACTAGTTGCATCATTGATGATTGGATGAATATATTTGATATACCAGCAACAATCATTATAATAAGTGCAATGAATAAGAATTTACCCATAAAAGAGAAATCTTTTTTAGTTGTCATAGCAAACATTGAAATTCCACCAAATGCAATTGATGTCATTAAAAATGCTTGACCAACAATTGAAGCACCACCAGGCATCGCAAAAATTGAAGTTAATAACGGCGCAATTGTAAGACCTGTTATAAATGTAAATGCAAAAAGTACCGCTAAATTTACACCAGGAGTGTGTTTTACTCTAGGAATTACAAAAAAGATAAGCCCTAATTCAATTGCAAATAAAACCCACATCATAGGACCTGCAATATAGTTTACAATTCCTAATCCAATATATGCTCCAGCAGTTGCTGCTAGAAGTGAACCAGCAAAAAGTTGATAAGTAGCTTTTAAAAAGCTCATTATATATGCTTGTTGTGATGATTCATTTGAGTAACTATTTGTCTTATCTGTCAAATAATCTCTGTTGTACATCTTCTTTCCTTTTATTATAGTTTGAAACTTTATTTATATAACACTACTTCAATGTTATATTAGGACATTATAGTATATAAAATTGGTAAATAAAAGATTAATAAAATAAAATTCCCAAATTTAAGCCAACATTAATAAAAACCCCTTGACAAAAGAAAAAAAAGGCACTATAATTCCCGTCCAATTTGACCAGAGGGTTAAAATTAGAGTTCTTTAAAATATGTATGAAGTTTATAAGTAATCTTTGTAAACTAAATATAATGATTGTTAAAAGTAAAAAAATTGAACAAGATATAAATATTGTAAAAGATATTTATTAACTTGTCTATAAATTTGAGTGATAATTTTGTAATTAAGTAATTAAAAACAAAAATGTCAGTTTCAACTACTACATAATGATTAAATAAGATTTAATCAATAATTTATGGAGAGTTTGATCCTGGCTCAGAGTGAACGCTGGCGGCGTGCTTAACACATGCAAGTCGAACGAGAACGGGTTATAGCTTGCTATAATTGTCAGCTAAGTGGCGCACGGGTGAGTAATGTATAGGTAATATGCCTCTTACTAAGGGATAACAAATGGAAACGTTTGCTAATACCTTATACTCCTTATTAACAGAAGTTAATAAGGGAAAGATTTATTGGTAAGAGATTAGCCTGTATTGTATCAGTTAGTTGGTGGGGTAATGGCTTACCAAGACTATGACACATAACTGGTTTGAGAGGATGATCAGTCACACTGGAACTGAGACACGGTCCAGACTCCTACGGGAGGCAGCAGTGGGGAATATTGCACAATGGACGAAAGTCTGATGCAGCAACGCCGCGTGGAGGATGACACATTTCGGTGCGTAAACTCCTTTTATATGAGAAGATAATGACGGTATTATATGAATAAGCACCGGCTAACTCCGTGCCAGCAGCCGCGGTAATACGGGGGGTGCAAGCGTTACTCGGAATCACTGGGCGTAAAGAGCATGTAGGCGGATTAATAAGTTTGAAGTGAAATCCTATAGCTTAACTATAGAACTGCTTTGAAAACTGTTAATCTAGAATGTGGGAGAGGTAGATGGAATTTCTGGTGTAGGGGTAAAATCCGTAGAGATCAGAAGGAATACCGATTGCGAAGGCGATCTACTGGAACATTATTGACGCTGAGATGCGAAAGCGTGGGGAGCAAACAGGATTAGATACCCTGGTAGTCCACGCCCTAAACGATGTACACTAGTTGTTGTGAGACTTGATCTTGCAGTAATGCAGTTAACACATTAAGTGTACCGCCTGGGGAGTACGGTCGCAAGATTAAAACTCAAAGGAATAGACGGGGACCCGCACAAGCGGTGGAGCATGTGGTTTAATTCGACGATACACGAAAGAACCTTACCTGGACTTGACATAGTAAGAACTTTCTAGAGATAGATTGGTGTCTGCTTGCAGAAACTTATATACAGGTGCTGCACGGCTGTCGTCAGCTCGTGTCGTGAGATGTTGGGTTAAGTCCCGCAACGAGCGCAACCCTCGTGTTTAGTTGCTAACAGTTCGGCTGAGAACTCTAAACAGACTGCCTACGCAAGTAGGAGGAAGGTGAGGACGACGTCAAGTCATCATGGCCCTTACGTCCAGGGCTACACACGTGCTACAATGGGATATACAAAGAGCGGCAATACGGTGACGTGGAGCAAATCTTATAAAATATCTCCCAGTTCGGATTGTAGTCTGCAACTCGACTACATGAAGTTGGAATCGCTAGTAATCGTAGATCAGCTATGCTACGGTGAATACGTTCCCGGGTCTTGTACTCACCGCCCGTCACACCATGGGAGTCGAACTCATTCGAAGCGGGGATGCTAAAATAGCTACCTTCCACAGTGGATTTGGCGACTGGGGTGAAGTCGTAACAAGGTAACCGTAGGAGAACCTGCGGTTGGATCACCTCCTTTCAAAGAAATATTATTAAGATTTGTTTCTTAATATATAAATAAAAAGAAAAAAACTACTTTTAACAACATATATTTAGTTTGTAAAGATTATTTGAAGAACTACAAATAATTTATAGGTAAATATGGGCCTATAGCTCAGCTGGCTAGAGCGCTCGACTGATAATCGTGAGGTCTCAGGGTTCAAGTCCTGATAGGCCCACCATCATGGGGAATTAGCTCAGCTGGGAGAGCGCCTGCTTTGCACGCAGGAGGTCAGCGGTTCGATCCCGCTATTCTCCACCATATATACTATAAGAATAAAATTAGATATAAGCTTTTATATATAAGAGTTTATATCTGGTTTTAATCAGAAGCGTTACCTTGAAATAACTTTAGTTATTTTAAGTAATATGATATTTAAAAATATAATGTTAAAGTCTTTAAAATTTTTTCGTAAAATTAAATAGTAATGTTTAATTTTAAATAAAAAAATTTCATATCTAAAATTTAATGTAAAAATTAAATTTAACTATAGATAACACAACTAACTTATTATAGTATGTACTTGTATATATGTTTAATAAGATAGTAGCCAAAGAATATTATCAAATTTAGAATAATTAGAAATAATTATTCTGGCAATTATAAGCTATTAAGGGCTAATGGTGGATGCCTTGACTGTAAGAGGCGATGAAGGACGTATTAGGCTGCGATAAGCCTCGGGGAGCTGCCAAAGAGCTTTGATCCGAGGATTTCCGAATGGGGCAACCCAGCATATAGAGATATATGTTACCCTACGGGGAGCGAACCTGGTGAAGTGAAACATCTCAGTAGCCAGAGGAAGAGAAATCAAATGAGATTCCCATAGTAGCGGCGAGCGAACTGGGATTAGGACAAACCCAATGCTTGCATTGGGGGTTGTAGGACTATAATGTGTAATTAAAGAGAATAGATGAATTAGTTGGAAAACTAGAGCATAGAAGGTGATACTCCTGTAATTAAAATTCTCAATAATACTAATAGTATCCTGAGTAGGTCGGAACACGTGATATTTTGACTGAAGCTGGGGGGACCACCCTCCAATCCTAAATACTACTTACAGATCGATAGTGAACAAGTACCGTGAGGGAAAGGTGAAAAGTACTGCAGCGAGCAGAGTGAAATAGAACCTGAAACCATTAGCTTACAATCATTCAGAGCCCTATGATTTATCAGGGTGATGGACTGCCTTTTGCATAATGAGCCTGCGAGTTGTGGTGTCTGGCAAGGTTAAGCCAAGTGCGAAGCCGTAGCGAAAGCGAGTCTTAATAGGGCGACATAGTCAGATGCTGCAGACCCGAAACGAAGTGATCTATCCATGAGCAGGTTGAAGCTGGTGTAAGAGCCAGTGGAGGACCGAACCCGCTGACGTTGAAAAGTCTTGGGATGACTTGTGGATAGGGGTGAAAGGCCAATCAAACTTCGTGATAGCTGGTTCTCTCCGAAATATATTTAGGTATAGCCTTGTGTTGTAGCATATAGGGGTAGAGCACTGAATGGGCTAGGGCTGCTTACCGCGGTACCAAACCCTATCAAACTATGAATACTATATGTGGAATCACAGGAGTCAGGCGGTGGGTGATAAAATCCGTCGTCAAGAGGGGAACAACCCAGACTAACAGCTAAGGTCCCTAAGTTACATCTAAGTGGAAAACGATGTGGAGTTACTGTGACAACCAGGAGGTTGGCTTAGAAGCAGCCATCCTTTAAAGAAAGCGTAACAGCTCACTGGTCTAGTGATTCTGCGCGGAAAATATAACGGGGCTAAGATGTACACCGAAGCTTTAGATTCAATTTTTAATTGAGTGGTAGGAGAGCGTTCTATTCAGCGTTGAAGGTATACCGGTAAGGAGTGCTGGAGCGGATAGAAGTGAGCATGCAGGCATGAGTAGCGATAATTAAGGTGAGAATCCTTAACGCCGAAAACCCAAGGTTTCCTACGCGATGCTCGTCATCGTAGGGTTAGTCGGGTCCTAAGTCGAGACTGAAAAGTGTAGACGATGGCAAATTGGTTAATATTCCAATACCAACATATAAGCGCGATGTGGGGACGCATAGAGTTAGTCGAGCTCACTGATGGAATAGTGGGTCGAAGGATGTAGGTTGTTAAGTAGGCAAATCCGCTTAACGTTAGACCGAGATCTTACAGGCTCTTGACACTCTTCGGAGGAGATGGAGAATCGATGATACTGTCGTGCCAAGAAAAGCCACTAAGTTTATTATATGTTGCCCGTACCGTAAACCGACACAGGTGGGTGGGATGAGTATTCTAAGGCGCGTGGAAGAACCCTCTTTAAGGAACTCTGCAAAATAGCACCGTATCTTCGGTATAAGGTGTGCCTACTTTGGTATATGAACTTGCTTCAAAAAGCTAGAGAGGTTGCAACAAAGAGTCCCTCCCGACTGTTTACCAAAAACACAGCACTTTGCTAACACGTAAGTGGATGTATAAGGTGTGACGCCTGCCCGGTGCTCGAAGGTTAATTGATGATGTCAGCGCAAGCGAAGCATTTGATCGAAGCCCGAGTAAACGGCGGCCGTAACTATAACGGTCCTAAGGTAGCGAAATTCCTTGTCAGTTAAATACTGACCTGCATGAATGGCGTAACGAGATGGGAGCTGTCTCAAAGAGGATCCAGTGAAATTGTAGTGGAGGTGAAAATTCCTCCTACCCGCGGAAAGACGGAAAGACCCCGTGCACCTTTACTACAGCTTGACACTGTAGCTTGGATATTCATGTGCAGGATAGGTGGGAGGCTATGATGACTAGACGCAAGTAGAGTCGGAGCCATCCTTGAGATACCACCCTTGAATATTTGAGTTACTAACTGCGATGAGTTATCCTCATTCAGGACAATGTCTGGTGGGTAGTTTGACTGGGGCGGTCGCCTCCTAAATAGTAACGGAGGCTTACAAAGGTTAGTTCAAAGCGGATGGAAATCGCTTGTTGAGTATAATGGCATAAACTAGCTTGACTGTGAGACCTACAAGTCGAACAGAGACGAAAGTCGGTCATAGTGATCCGGTGGTTCTGCGTGGAAGGGCCATCGCTCAAAGGATAAAAGGTACGCCGGGGATAACAGGCTGATCTCCCCCAAGAGCTCACATCGACGGGGAGGTTTGGCACCTCGATGTCGGCTCATCGCATCCTGGGGCTGTAGTCGGTCCCAAGGGTATGGCTGTTCGCCATTTAAAGCGGTACGCGAGCTGGGTTCAGAACGTCGTGAGACAGTTCGGTCCCTATCTTCCGTGGGCGTAGGAAAGTTGAAGAGATTTGTCCCTAGTACGAGAGGACCGGGATGAACCAACCACTGGTGTACCAATTGTTCTGCCAAGAGCATCGTTGGGTAGCCACGTTGGGATGTGATAAGAGCTGAAAGCATCTAAGCTCGAAGCCAACTCTAAGATGAACTTTCCCTGAAGTTCCCAGCAAGACTAGCTGGTTGATAGGCTGGATGTGTAATGGGTGTAAGCCCTTTAGCTGACCAGTACTAATAGAACGTTTGGCTTATTTTTAACAATTTTCTTTGGTTTACTATCTTATTAAGCATATTTCTTATGTTTAATTTGTGTTGATTATGTATAGATATACAAATATGAAATTAGCTTTTTAAAGCTACAAAGACTTTAGCATTAAATTTCTCAATCTCGCAATTTGAGTATTAAGAGTTTACAAAAGCTTTTAATACTCAAATTTGCTGGTGGTTAAAGAGAAGTGGAAATACCCAGCCCCATTCCGAACCTGGTAGTCAAGCACTTCATCGCCGATAATACTGCTGGGTCCCCCGGTGGAAACGTAGGTCGCTGCCAGCTCATTGAGTTTTTATTAAATCCAAAGAGCTTATCTTGTCTTACTATACTCTTAAAGTAGGTCAAGGTAAGCTTTTTTATTTTACTTCTTGTTTTCTTACTTTTTTAAATTACAAAAACTTATTAATTATGAAATAAACTAGAAAAAGATAAAATTTATGCTACTATTATAAACTTATAGAAAAAGGCAAATAAAATAATGACAAAATGTGGATATGTTTCAGTTGTTGGTCGTCCAAATGCAGGTAAAAGCTCACTATTAAATTGGCTTGTTGGTGAAAAAATAGCTATGGTTTCACACAAAGCTAATGCAACAAGAAGAAGATCAAATATTATAGTAATGCATGAAGAAGATCAAATTGTATTTGTGGATACACCAGGAATTCATGAAACAGAGAAATTGCTAAATCAATTTATGTTAGATGAAGCTTTAAAAGCCATGGGAGATTGTGATTTAATACTTTTTTTGGCTCCAGTTACAGATAGTTTAAAATATTATGAAGATTTTTTAGAAAAAAATAAAAAAAATACAAAACATATTTTACTTCTTACAAAAATTGATTTTGTTAATAATGATGAGTTGATGCTTAAATTAAAAGAGTACGAGAAGTATAGTGATAAATATGAGGCAATGATACCAATATCTATAAAAAAAGCTACAAAAAAATCTGATATTTTAGATGTTGTAGTAAAATATTTACCAGAGCATCCATATTTATTTGATCCTGAGATTATGACAACTGAACATTTAAGAGACCTATATAAAGAGTTTATAAGAGAGTCTATCTTTGAAAATATAAGTGATGAGATACCTTATGAAGCTGATGTAATGATAAATAAGATAGAAGAGAAACCAAATGTTGATGTAATAAGAGCTACTATAATTGTTCAAAAAGATAGCCAAAAAGGAATGATTATTGGTCAGCAGGCTACTGCGATTAAAAGAATTGGAAAAGCCGCAAGAATTAAGATAGAAAAACTTAGTGGTAAAAAGTGTTTTCTTGAGCTATTTGTTAGTGTAAAGAAGAATTGGACAAAGAATAAAGATGCTTTAAAATCTATGGGGTATGATATAGATATTTAGTTTTAGAATGTTTTAAAATCTATTTTTTAGGGGAAAATATGGTTTTCTTTGCTAATAGTAATGATATTATTGTTGTTGATATTGAAGTTACTGAAAAAATAGATGATAGATATTTAAAGAGTTTTGTTTTATCAAACTTAAAATTAAAAAATATATCTTTAGAAAATTGTAATAAATTATATGTAAATTATCTTGAATATCCAAAGGAGTATCAAGTATTTGTAGTAAATTCACAATTTATTTTTTTTGATTTTGAAGCATTTTACTCTTATTATGAAAATAGAGATTTTGAAGGTTTTGAACTTTTAATTTATAGTAATTTTTTTCTAATATTCAAAGATAAGAAATTTTTTTATTATCAAAAAATAAATCAGGATTTAAATCAAGATGATTTTATAAAATTTTTAAATAAGAAATTTAATATTAATATATCTAACATAAAATTAGTTTCAAAAGATGAATTTGAAAAGTTAAAAAAAGATTTTATTCAAAAAAATCAAAAAATTAATCATAAAAAAAATATCAACAAAGATGGACTTAAATATATTGATTTAAAATCTAATTTCTCATTTTACATCTATATCTTTTATCTTTTGTCTATTTTATTTATTGGATACTATTTTTACAATACTTATTTTAATATTATTGAAAAAAAGAGGAAATTATAGATTTTGAAGAAATAAAATCCAAAATTACTTTTAATAGTTTTGAAGAAAAATTCTATGTTATATCAAAAAATATTGATAAAAATAGATTAGTTTTGAACTCTTTTGATTATAGACACGATACTGCGAAAATTGTTGTAAGCTCTTCAAATAAAGAAAATATTGATAAATTTTTAGAAAGTTGTGAAAATGTAATATCATCTTCTACTCATTTTAATGAAGAGAGTAAAATTTTTGAGGCTGCAATTGATGTTGGCAAACTTTAAAAATAGTTTTGAAAATAGCTCTTTAAAAACAAAAATAGAGCTTTATTTATTACCTATTCTTCTCTTATTTTTATTATATGTGCTATTTTATAATGAAAAAATTGAAGAGAATCAAAATATTCAAAATAGTGAATTGCTAAATATAGAGAATAAAAAATTCACAGATTCTATTTTGGAACTATCAAATAAAATTGAAGATATTGCAAAAAGTGAAAAATTAATTATTCAAAAAACTCAAAGCCAAAAAGAGCAGATAATTGTTCAACTAAGAGGGAAAAGAGATGATTTACTTAGATTTTTGGAAAAAGTTGAAGAGATAAATAGTTTTACAAAAATTGATTTTTTGAGTTTGAAAAAATTTGAAAATGAGATTTATTTAATAGATATAAGAGTTGATGTATCAAAATATTATTTAAAAAATAAAAAAGTTAAAGATATAATAAATATAGAGCAAGAAGAGATAAATGGAACAAAAGAAGATAAACATAAAGAAGAAATTATTGTAAGACCAGATTTTAAAATAAATGCAATTGTAGGGAATAATACCTTTATAAATGGTACTTGGTTTGAATTAAATGATGAAGTTTTAGGTTATAAGATAGAAACTATTGCTAGTGATTATGTGATATTGAAAAATAATAAAGATATTATAAAATTGGAGGTAAATAGTATTGAGTATTTTAAAAACAAAAATTGATTACACTCTATTTGAAAAATATAACAAAGAGTATTTTATAGAAAATTGTGAGGGTGTAAGAGAAATGTATGTATAAAAATAAAGGGCTTTTTTTATTTTAGCTTCGATTTTATAAGGCTTTGTGTGTAAATTATAGGGCGGTTGTAGAAATGTATGTAAGGTGTTATTTTCCCTATCTTTCAGTATCTTCATTTTAATAGAAAAAATCAAAGAAAATTCAACTATAAAACTATCAATAATAAGCCGATAATATAGGCTATAAGGCTATAAAAAATTAAAAGAAATTTACGGGCAAGAATTTAGTATAAATCAATTCTGAAGCGGTTGTAAAAGTAGAGCAAGTAAACCTAGCAAGTAAACCAAGTAAACTTTGAGCAAGTAAACTTATTTTAAGTACAAAGTACTCTAAAAGTAGTGCAATGTAACCTAGCAATGTAACTAATGTAACTTAGAGCAATGTAGCCTAATTTTAATTTTAAAGCAGTTGTAAAAGTAGAGCAAAGTAAAGTAAAGTAAAAAGAGCAAAGTAAACTTATTTTAAGTACAAAGTAATTCTAAGAGTAGAGTAATATAACCTAGTAATATAACCAAAATAACCTCTAGCAATATAACCTAAATTTTAATTTTAAAGCGATTGTAAAAGTGGAGCAATACAACCTAGCAATACAACCATTACAACTTTGAGCAATACAACCTATTTTTTTAATATTTTAAACTTGCTTTTAAAAGTAGTAAACATTACTAACATTTTAAAAGCAAAATTTATAATAATTATTCATAAACTACATCATATATTCTTTTTGTTTTATCATCTACTTTTGCTGATATTGATTGTTCAACTACTGCACCAAAAGAGTTTGTTCCTCTGTATATGCATCTAATAAACATGTATGGACTCTCAGTATTTGTTGTGTAACTAGTTAATGTTTTTACATGCTCAAATGAAGCAGGATTTTTCATTTCTGATTTTATGAATTCTATAAATGGTGAGTAACTACCATCCCATTTGCTAAATAGTGGAATAAAAGATGCTCTATCAATATAATTGATATTTTTATAGTCTTCTCTTTTTGTATCGTTATAGCACCATTCAGATATTTTTCCTAATAGTAAATCAGGACTTTTGTTCCATAAGTGATCACTTATACAAGTATAGAATTTATTGTAATATTCTGGATTTACTTCTTTAGATTTTGCATAATTATTAGAAAAATCTTTTAATTCATCTAATGATAAATTAGTAGCATCTCTTAAAGTTTTATTCTCAAGAGGCTCATCTGGAGATAGTATGAACCAACCAACTATTACAACAAAAAATATTATGAATATTTTTGTAAAGAGTCCACTTCCTTGTTTTATATTTGCTTCATCTATCTCAAATGTTGCAAAAGATTTTGTCATACCGTGATCTGTGTAGTTAACAAAAGTATAACCTTTCTTTGAGTATTTTGCTTTTACTCTTTCTAATTCATCTAATCTTTGTTTTTCTGTGAATCCTGCAATATCTATATTTTTTCTCATTTGTTACCCCTAACTAATATGTTTAAATTTTATTTTTGAATACTTAAAATCTTTATACCTAATACTTGAAAAGGTAGTTGATTTTCTTTTGGATTAAATACTTCTTTATCGTATTTATCATTGTCTGAAATAATAAGGATAGTTCCATCCATTTTGAATTGAAGCCTCTTTATAAGTATTTGTCCACCATATTGAATAGCATATATACCATTTGTACCAAAGTTTATATTTTCATCTATTAGAACATAATCACCATCTCTTAGTGTTGGTTCCATACTATCACCATCTACTTGAATACCTTTTATTTTATTTGTATTTATTGGAGTTCTAAAGAAGCTTTTATCTAGAGATATAGTATCTACAGTTTCTATAACATAATTATATATACCTTCACCAGCTCCAGCTCGTACATTTAGAAGATCAATAAAATAGTTATCTGAATTTTTCGTAGTGTCATTAGAGATAAACATTTCGCCTTTTCCTGTTAATAACCAATTCATATTGATATTTTCTCCATCACAAACTTCAGCTAATTTATCAGTTAAAGTCTTTTGATTTGTAAAGAAATTGTTTACAAGTTGTCTTGAAATTTCATATTTTTTTGATAAAAAAGCATTATTTATAGCTTTTTTATTCATTGCCAGTGCAAATCTTTCGCTAATTATTGACACGTTATACCCCTAAATAATGGTGTTTAAAAATAAATATAAACATTTTATTGATAAATTCCTTGACAAATGTAAATAAATTGTTTATACTTCCATTCACTTACTAAACAGTAAGTAATTATAACCAAAAAAGAAAGTGAAAACAAACTTTATTTTTTTGAACTCCTTGATTAGCGAGAGCTATTGACCGACTGGGGAGTATAAAAAGACAGTATCGGATGGGTGTTTGGTTTATACACGGTAAAAGATAGACTTTTTTATATTTATTATTAAGCTCACTATTTTAAATGAGATTTTTCTAGTGAGCTTAACTTTGAATATTGGAGAATAGAAATGTTAAGAGAGAAAGATAAATTGCTATGTTTAGAAATTCAAGAGGAACTAGGCAGATATAATCCTAGACCGATATATAAATATGTAAAAGAAGATCAAAAACAAGTACCTGTTTATATGACTGATAAAGAAGAGATTGTTGCTTTTTTAGAAAAATATGAAAAATTGAAGAACAAAGAAATGATAAAACATAGGTTTCAATCTTGAAACCTATATCCTAGACAATCTTCTCCTGGAGAAATTTCTCTTTTTAGAAGTTCTTTGTCAAGTTCATCAGCGAATTTTTCCCATATCTTTGAGTCGGTTTTTTCTAATATATTTAAAAGTGCTGAAATCTTTGCATCAGTTACTTTTTGTTCAAAAGACAACCTATCTTCAAAATCTTTTTCTGAAATTATATTCATTATTAAGTCCTTATTTTGGTATTTGAGCACTCAACAAAATAGTATCAAATAAGGGCTTAACCGTGAATATTGACTTGAATAAAGTTGAAGTGAGTATTTATAAATTATATAGGAGATTAATTTGATTAATAACAGAAATATTAAAGATATGACCTTAAAAGAGAGGTTTGATAGTAGAGGATTTGCAGTTAATAAATATGCAAAAGCTTATGGAGTAACACATCCAATATTAAGTGGTGTTTTAAGTGGAATGTACAGTGGAAAAAATACTCCTGAGAATGGAGCAACTAGAAAAATAATTATGCAACTAAAGAAAGATAAGGTTTGGATAGGAAGACTACCTTGGGAGGTATAGTATGGAGTTTACAGCTAAAGATTTAATTGATAAATTAAATTTAACAAAAATGGCAGTATCAAAAGCTTTAAAAAATATACATTTTGAACTTAAAGTAGTAGAAGGTAGCACAAAACCTGTAAAACATTATTTATATAATGATTTGCCTCAAAGATATAAAGATAAATTAGTAGAGCTTGGAGTTGTAAAAGAAGAGAAAAAAGACGATAGTAAACTTACTAACATTTCAAAAGCAAATTTTACAAAGAAGTATCTTTTAGCATCTCCAACAAAACAAAAAGAGGCTATTGCAAAATGTAAGTTAGTTGAGTTTTATAGAAAAAAAACATCAAGTTTAAATCAAAAAAATTGGCTAGAGCAAACACTTAAAAATGATATTAGCTTTGATATTTTAGGAAGTGTTAGTTTAAAACAATTAAATGATTGGATTAGAAAATATAAAGAGGCTGAAGATAAGCAGATAAATATAGTTGAATCTTTTATAGATGCTAGAGGAGCTAGTAAAGGTGTAAAAGCTTTAGATAAAACTCAACAAGATACAGCTGTAAGATATTTTTTAAGAGCAAGTCGCCCAAGAATTAGTGAAATATATAGAAATATGTGTCATAGCTTTGGAGATTTAATGCCTAGCTATGATGCTTTGAATAATTTTTATAAAGAGTGGAAAAGAAAAAATCCACTTTTAAATGAATTTGCTAAGAGTCCAGATAGTGCAAAAAATAAATTTTTAGCAGCTTATGGTAGTGCTGATGCAAAAGCAAATTATAAAAATCAGTTTTGGGAACTTGATAGTACTCCAGCTGATGTTATTTGTGCTGATGGTAAAAGATATTCAGTTCTAGCTGCTATTGATATATTTAGTAGAAGGGTTGTATTTCATGTAGCTGAAACATCAAGTTCTTATAGTGTTTCACAACTTCTTAGAAAAGCTATATTAAAACTTGGTATTCCTGAAAATGTAGTAGTTGATAATGGTAAGGACTATACATCAAATCATTTTGAATCTATATGTACCAATCTTAAAATCAATATGAATGTAGTACCACCTTTTAGTGGAGATTGTAAACCTCATGTTGAGAGAGTTTTTGGAACTATGGCTAGAGAGCTGTTTGAACAAATTCCAGGATATATAGGACATAGTGTTGCAGAGAGGCAAGAATTACAAGCTAGAAAATCTTTTGCTGATAAGATAAAAGCTCAAGAGAAATGGAGAAAAGAACATGCACTAAAAACAGATGAAGAGAAAAAAGCTTTTAGAGATGCTTGGAAGATTAAAAAAGAGAATATAGGACTTGATTTAACAATTCTTTTAAATCCTGATGAATTACAAAGCTGGATTGATAACTGGACCGATAAACTTTATGAGCAAAGAGAGCATAAAGGAATAAAAGCAAAACCAATATCAAAATGGAATGATGATCCAACAGCTGTGCAATCAATACCAGATATAAGAATGCTTGATTTATTACTTGGTGAAAGCATGATTAGAAGAGTTGGTAAAAAAGGTATTGCATTTGATGGGTGTAATTATGCACATATAAATCTTGTTGAGTTTACAGGACATCAAGTTTATATAATGGCTGGGCATGATATGGGCTACATATTAGTTTATGATGAAAATATGAATTTTATTTGTATAGCTGAAGATTTAGAGAATATGGGTAAAGATAGATATCAAGTAAGAGGAGCTAAGAAAAAATCTCAACAACTTCTAAGACAGATTGATAAGATAATCAAAGAGGCTCAAAAAATAAAAGACACAACAATCCTTGATAGAATTGAAGCAGTTGAGCAAGTCATAGATACAAATACAATAGTTGTTGCAAAACATACTGAAACTATTGATAGGCTTTTAAAAGATTCTATACAAATAGAGCAAATTGATAAAAAAGAGCTAGAAAAATCAAACAGATACGATTTTAAAAATAAAGATGAAGATGGAAAAGCTACAAAAATACTTCCAAGTGGAAGACCAGTTTTTGAAAGCTACTTTGACAGATTTGTTTGGGATTTAAAAAATAATAGAGTTGATCATACAACTAAAAAACTAGCAGAAAAATATCCAAGTATTTGGGAAATGGCAGAAAAAGAAGCAAAGGTTGGATAAGGGAGTGCAAGGCACTTCCTGTTCGAGTCTTTCAAATAGACTTAAATAAAACAAAATAGGAGATTAAGATGAAAGAAGAATTCTTGCATACGCAAAATTATATAAAACTAGAAGAGGCTTTTCAAGGTTTAAAAGAGCTTCCTATGTCCGCTCCAAAAATGGGCTTAGGTTATGGTAACTATGGACTTGGTAAAACAATAAGTTTAGAAAAAATAACTGCAAAAGAGGATGCACTTCTTTTTAGAGCTGTTCAAACTTGGACTAAATCATCTGTATTAAGAGAGATTTGTAATGAGCTTAATCTTGATAGTCAAGGACAAGCTTCATATCTTTATAAACGAGTTATAGAATCACTTATTAGTGAACCTAGAATTATAATAGTTGATGAAGTTGATGCAATATTAAAAAGTACAAAAAATGAAGTATTAGAGCTATTTCGAGATATACATGATGAAACTGGAGTAATAGTTTTTTTCATAGGTATGGAAGAGTCAAATGCTAAATTTAAAAAGCATAGACATTACTACTCAAGAATAGTGGAATTAGTTGAATTTAAACCTATTGTAAAAGAGGATATTAAAAAGTTTTGTGAACTTAGTGATGTAAAAATAGAAGATGACTTAATAGACTTTTTTTATGCAAAATATCCAAATCTTAGGAATATTAGAGTTCTTTTGATAAGGCTTGAGAAATATTGTGAATTAAATGGTTATGAGAGTGTAGATTTAAAAATATTTAGAGAAAGTGGTGTGGAACATGGAAAATAAGATTATTTATTCAAAAAAGAATAAAAAAAATCAACAAATGTGGAACTATATGAGGAGAAACAAAATATTTAGAGCAGGTGATTTGCTTATGGTATGTGAAGTTAATTTTACTTATATGTCAAAATATTTGAGGTTCTTTGAAAAAGCAGGATATATAAAATGCATAAGTAAGAAAAGGAACCCTCTATTAGATAGAGAATATAGATTTATTAAAAATACAGGACTAAAAGCTCCATTAGCAGTTAATAATTCTTTATTTGACTATAACATAAATGAAAGTTTTGATTTCAGTCCAGATAAACCAAGAAAAATTGAAATTCCAGAAACTCTAATAAAAATATTATACTCAATTAATAAAGTAGAAATAACGAGGAAAGAAGTTTTAGAAATAACTCATTTATCACAATCACAATTAGATAAATGGTGGAATAGACTTGTAAAAATGGGTGTTATAGGACTTATTGAAATTAACGAGAAACATCCAGTTAGACACTATTCAAAGAAGTATAAAAAAAATGAAAAGGGATTTGTATATAAATATAATCCATCTAGAGCACAAGAAATAAAAAAAGCTATAGAAAAAGATGGAGTATACACTTATATAAATAGAGATTTAAAAAGCTTATGGATACACAACAAGCCTACGAACTCTTAAAGCAAGAGATTAAAAATAAGTCCATAGGAAAAGTTGCTCTTGAATTAAAACTATCAAAAGCAACAGTGAGTTTAGTAGCTAGAAAAAAATATCCAAATCCCCAAAAAATATATCAAAAAATCAAAGAGAAATATCAACCAATAGAAATAATAGGTGTGCAATGCACAACAAATGATTTAATCCAGCTTTTAAAGGAGTGTGAGCAATGATTGAAATTATATTAGCTGTTTGTATGGGTTTTGTGAGTGGTTATATGGTTTGTTCAACAATAAGAAATATAGATAAAAAAGATAAAAAAATCCCATTTAAGGAGGGAATATGAGTAAGAGAAATATGCCTACTGTATGTAGAGGTGTAAATGGTGATGGTGAGATTGTTCTTGTGGTTAAAAAAGGCTCTGTTGGCGTACAACTTAGTAATGATGAGGCTAAGTATATAACTCAAATGTTAGGTCTATTTTGTGGAATAAAGAATGTTAATGATGAACTACAGTGCGATAAAAAAGCAAATGAAAATAGCACAAAAGAGAAACCACTTGGAGTGTGAACATTCATAGAGCCATCGCTGGATGGTTCTATTGAGTGCTCAAAAAAAATATATATAAAGGAGATTTATGCCAAAAACAAATGAAAAAGGAATGTGGAGAAACAAAGAAGGTGACTATGTTCATCCTGACATGATTACACCAGATAAGCAGCTAGAAGATGAGACTGTTGAAAAGTTAATTATAGAAGCTGTTAAGTTGCAAAACCAAATGATAGATTTTAAAGTGAAAGCTTTTGAAGAGTGTTATGGATTTGTTGATTTACTTAGACAAAGATATGACATGGAAAGAATTACATCTAAAAGTGGAACTGTTACATTAAAAAGTTTTGATGGAACAAAAGTAGTTGAGATACAAGTTGCAAAGCTTATATCTTTTGATCAGAAATTATCTTTAGCAAAAGAAAAGATTGATGAGTACTTGACATTAAAAACTGATGGAGCTGATGCTGAGATACAAACTTTGATTACTAGAGCTTTTGATGTTAAAAATGGAAAAGTAGATGCAAAACAAATTTTAAGTCTTAAAGCATATCCAATAACTCATGAGCTTTGGAAAGAAGCTATGAGTATGATTGATGATGCTATTGAGATTGTTGGAACTAAGTCATATATCAGATTTAAACATAGAAAAAATGATGAAGTTGATGGAAGTTTGGAAAATATCGTTTTAGATATTGCAGGTTTGGAGATTGTAAATGGCAAGGATTGAAGATGCTATGAAGATAATCTCTTGGGTTGAACATAGTAATGACAACGAAAGAGTATTACATAAAAATAAAGGTGAGCTAGGACTTACCTTTTTTGGAATATATCAGTCAGCTCATCCAACTTTGAGTATTTGGAATACAATAAATAAGGCTCTAAAAATTGAACCAAATATTAAAAAAGTTGGTGCAATTTTAATGAAAGATAGTGAGCTTTTAAATCAAGTTAATATTTTTTACAAACGAGAGTTTTGGGACAAAATGAGACTAGATGAAGTAAATAGTCAGCACATAGCAAATGAGATATTTGTATTTGGTGTAAATGTATTTTATAAAACAGCAATTAGAGTATCTCAAAAATTAATAGGTGTTGAAGCTGATGGAGTGATTGGTCCGAAAACATTGGCAGCAATAAATAGTTTTAATGAAAATACTTTTGATAGAGAGTTTGATCAGTATGAAATAGAGTATTACAAACAAGTTGCTATAAATAAACCACATATTGCTCACAATCTAAATGGATGGATATATAGAGCTAGGTATGTAACAAACGAGCTTTATCAAAATAGTAACTTTATGATTGCGTAAGGAGTTTAAATGCTAAATGAAGTAACTAGACTTACAAAAGGAGACTTTTCAAAGTTTAAAGAGAAAAAATATCAAGTTGAAAGAGTGAGATTTCTTAGTTTAGGAGTTGTAAAAAAAGGAGTTGTTGCTACTTTTGATACAAGAGATAAAGCTATTGATTTCTTAAATGGTTTAGATAAAAGATCTAGTGATGAAGAGTCGTATTTTAGAATAAAAGAGGTGGATAGGTGAACCCACAAGAAGCTTACTATTTTGAAGAGAAAGAAGCTAGAGAGAAAGCTCAAGCTGAAAAGATGAAAGGCAAAAAGATAGTTTATGAGTGGATATATAAAGTTGGCAATGAGCAACATTGGCATATCCTTAGTAGGCTTATGACTGATAGTGAAGTAGCAATATGGCTTAAAGATTTTGAGCAACCAATTAAATACAAAAAAACTGGAAGAGAATTTATCGTAGAAGATAACACCCCAAATTAACGAGACATAAAAAAACTCACCTAAACACAAGATAGCTATTTTTCTTTAGTGAAATATTACTCGTCAAAATGAGGTGATTAAAAAATTGTTTCATAGAGCACTCTTTGAGTGTTCTATTGAGATTATTAATAGGAGTAAGTATGGAAAATAAAACAAAATTAATTCGTATAAGAGATGTATTAACAGAGACTCAAAGATGTAATATTAACAGCTTGTTTAAAAGATATGGGCTTAAATTTACAAAAAAGATATCCATAACAGAGAGATGTGATATGAGAAAAATAACAAAAAGCTGTTGCTATATTTCTCTTGAAGATATAGATAATCTCTTGAGAAAAGTTGAAACAAAATTTGAGAAAACAAAAAATATGAATACAAAAATATCTATAACAACAGTAAAGGTTATAAAAAAAGATATTGAATCTTTCCTTGATTACAAAAATTTAAAAGGTAATTTATGAATATATTAACAGTTGATACAGGCAATACAAAGCTTGATGAAGCATATAAAAGAATACAAGTGCATATTTGTACTTATGACAAAGTAGATGAGTTTATAAACTACTTTAAATCTATCACAAAAGATAAAAAAGAAGATGAGCTTTTAAACTGGCTCTTGAAAGTTTTATTTTGGGAGTTTAAATATGGAAGAGAAGCAAATTCTTGGAGAGAAGGTTTAAGCGATTGGGAAGTTTTACTTAATGCTTGTAGTGAAGATGAAAAAATCAGGCTTGAAGCTTGGATTAAAACACAATTGAACAAAAAAGGAGTTTACGAAAATGTTTAATTTTTTAAGTGGAAGTATTTTAAATCAAGATGATTTTATACTAGAAGATAGAAAGGCTTATATCAAAGATTTTCTATATTCAAATAGTGTAACATTAATCTATTCACCACCAAAGCAAGGTAAAACTTGGCTTGGTTATGGAATAACAACAACATTAGCAAAAAGAGATGATATAAGAGCTATTATTTATGTTGATATGGATAATGGATTAACTTCATTAAATGAAAGATCTATTAACAATAAGCTTATACCTATTCCAAAAGTTAGATATGTAAGTAGAGCCAAAATAGATTGCTCACCAATTGAATATTTAAAAAGAATAGATGATGAAGCCTTGAGAAATAATTATCATGATGTAGTGTTTGTTCTTGAGACAACAAAAGATTTTATAGATACAGATAGTAAAAGTCAATCTGAAGATTTTATGAAGATAGTTATGAGAATGAGAGATGCAGGAGCTACAGTAATAATAATGCATCATGCAACAAAAACAGGTAAAACAATATCAGGAGTTCAAGTATTTATAAACTCTCCAGATAATGTTTATGAGATGATACAAAATGCATACGCCGGAACAATTCGGACAGCCAGCCGATTTACATCCGGACACTCTGCCGGAGTTGATTCGGACAGCTAGCCGATTTATATTCGGACAATTTTAAAGAATTCCGGCTGGAATTTATCAAGTAGAAATTTTCTAAATATTTAATTACACTTTGTAAAAAACAAAGGGTAAAAATGAGGAGACTTTCTATGAAAAAAATAAAAGATATATTGAGATTAAAGTTTATTACCAATATATCGTACCGTCAAATTAGTAGAGCTTTAAATGTACCTTCATCAACTGTTGGGGATTATTGTAAAAGATTTGAAATAATAGATAAAAAAATTGATGAATTTCTTAATCTTGATGATGATGAAATTAGTCAAATTCTATTTCCTGAAAAATCCTTACCAAAAAGCTATAAATCAAGACCAATACCAGATGTTGAATATATTCATAAAGAGATAACAAAAAAAGGTGTAACCTTTGAACTGTTGTGGCAAGAGTATAAAGAGATGCATCCAGATGGATATGGTTGTAGCCAATTTAAAGAGTATTACTATAAATATAAAAGAAAATTAAATCCTACAATGAGACAAACATATGTTGCTGGTGAAAAAATGTTCGTAGATTATAGTGGATTAACTGTTCCTGTAATAAATTTAAAAACAGGTGAAGTTGAAAAAGCACAAATATTTGTAAGTGTACTAGGATTAAGTGGATATACCTTTGTTCATGCAACTTCTTCTCAAAAAGTTGAAGATTTTATAAAATCTCATGTAGAAGCATTTAATTTTTATGAAGGTGTTCCTAAAGTAATTGTTCCTGATAATCTAAAAAGTGCAATTATTTCAAATAATAAGAATGGCATAGTGTTTAATGAAAATTATGCAGAACTTTCAAGACATTATAACTATGCAATAGAAGCAGCACGTCCATATAAACCACAAGATAAAGCAAAAGTAGAACAAGGTGTACAAGCAATTCAAAGATGGATAATAGCAAGATTTAGAAATAGAAGCTTTTTTAATATTGATGAAATAAATCAAGCAATAAATCCACTACTTGATATTTATAATAATAAAATTATTAAAAAAATAGGTAAAAGTAGATCAGAACTATTTATAGAACTTGAAAAATCATATTTACAACAATTACCAATAAATAGATTTATCTATAAAGAGTTAAAAATTGCGACTGTAAATATAGATTATCATGTTGAACTTTTAAAATGTTATTACTCAGTACCATTTAAATATCTAAAAGAGAGAGTAGAGATAAAATATTCAACTACATTAGTTGAAATATATCATAAATCGAAAATAGTTGCTACTCATCCAAGATTATATAAAATAAATGATTCTTCAACAATAAAAGAGCATATGCCTTTAAATCATCAGTATCAAAGTGAAAAGATGAATCCTCAAAGATTAATATCTTGGGGTGAAAATATTGGAAATGAAACTAAAGAGTTTGTTGAAAAAAGATTATCTGAAGCTCCATACCCTGTAAAAGCATATAGAACGATAATTGCAATATTGTCTTTAGCAAAAATATATGGAAAAATTGAGTTAAATTTAGCACTATCATATGCAATAAAAATTGATGCAAAAAGTGTTAAATCAATAGAATCAATTTTATCAAAAAAACTATACTTAGTTGTTGCTAATACTACAACATCAACACTATTTAATAACCATGAAAATATTCGTGGATCTGATTATTATAAATAAAAATCTAAAATAAAAAGGCAAAAAATGAACCAAACTACAATAATAAATAAAATAAATGATTTAAGATATGATGGATTAAAACAGGCATATTTAAGACAAATAGAGGATATAAGTTACAATAAACTCAGCTTCGAAGAGAGATTATATAACTTATTAGAATCTCAAGAGATATTTTTACATAACAAAAAAATATCAATGAATTTAAAACTCTCAAAAATTAAAGATAAACAAGCAGCAATAGAAGATATAGATTACTCTATTAAAAGGAAAATTGATATATCAGTAATAAAAGATTTAGCAAATATGAACTTTATTAGAAATCATCAAAATATAATAATTACGGGTAAAACGGGTACTGGAAAATCATATATTTCACAAGCATTAGGCAATAGAGCAATAATAGATGGATTTAGAGTTTATTATACAAGGGTTCCAACTTTACTTGAAGAGATAAAAATTTCAAGAGCAACTGGAACATATACAAATTTATTAAAAAAATACTCTAGGTTTGAATTGCTAATTTTAGATGACTTTGGAACTTCAACTATTACAACTGATGATGCAACAAATTTATTTGAAATAATTGAAGATATAACCGAATTAAATTCAACAATAATTACTTCTCAATTACCTGTTTCAAGTTGGTATAACTATTTAAATAATGACACAGTTGCTGATGCTATTTTAGATAGGATAATTCACTCATCCCATAGAATTGAATTAGAAGGAGAATCTATGCGAAAATTAAGATCAAAAATCAACAAAATTTAAAAACATTCGGACACTTATGTTATAATTTTACACTTAGAAAATTTCTACTTTAAAACTGTCCGAATCACTCCGGCAGACTGTCCGAATAAATCGGCTGGAGCAACAAAAAGCAAAAGAGACTGATAAATTACACTTCATGCTAAGTGTTACACATGCAAGAACACTAGTTAAAGACATAGGGCTTACAGTCTCAACAAAGACTCTAGAACTTGAAAAGCTTGATGAAGTATATGCAACTATGAGTGAGTATGAAGAGAGCTTTGTAAGAGCTGCAAAAGATACTTTAGAAAAGAACCCTAATGGTCTTACTAAAAAAGAGCTTCTAGAAATGCTAGGATATGAGAAAAATGATAATACTGCAAACGATACTATCAATAAATATAATGGTAAATTTTGGGAATGCAAACAAGAAAAAAAAGGTAAACCTTATAATATCTCACTTTTATAGTAAGACTGCTACGACCGTTACGACCGCCACAAATAAAGCCCTAGAATAGGCAGTCGTAGCAGTCGTAACGGTCGTAATAAATAATAAATCAAAACTAATATTCAAATCATTAGAAACTGCTACAACCGTTACAACCGCCTAAATATAAGCCCTATAAATGGCAGTTGTAACGGTGGTAACGGTTGTAGTAAAAATGAGATAAAAATTTAATCAAAGGATGAAAGATGGCAAGATTAAGAGACAATGAAGATAGTTTAGACGCCTGCTGGGATAAAGAGAAATACGAAGCAGACAATAAAGATGAATTAAAAGACAATATACTTTTTTTGTTTGAGCAAGTTAGAGCAGATAGCTTTTATAATTTATCTGAAGCAGTTGAATGTTTAAGAGATATATTAAAGAATTATCATGCTAATGTAATACTAGATTTTATAGATAGTTAGGGTATTCCTATGACACAATCACAACAAACTTATAAAAAAAGTCTTATTCAAAAAATACAGATAGTTAAACATAATGTTTTTATAGATGATGAACAGAGAAAAGAGTTTATGCTTTCTCGTTTTGGAGTTGATAGTACAACTAAACTTAGTATTGATGAGTTAAAACTACTTCTAGATTTTTGCAATAGAAAAGTAAGTGATATACCAGTTTCAAAAGCAACTGAAGCTCAACTTCATAAAATCAATACCTTGTGGCTAGATAAAGCTAAAAATAAAAGTATAGAAGCTATGTGTTCTTTTACTTCAAAGATAGCTAAAAGACAAGTTGGATTTATTAATGAGCTTAGAAAAGATGAAGCCACAAAGGTTATTGTGGCTCTTGAGAAGATGATTTAATAAAATCCATATATCTTTTCATGTATTCATTTGAGCCAAATATTTTAGTGTCATTATTAAAATCTTTTATTTCTGGATGTTGTTTTTCTAATCGCATTTTAGATGTTTGCTCTAAGCAATGGCTAATTACTATACTATAATAGCTTTTATCAAATATTTTAGAGAAGGGGATTCTTTGTTCGTCTTCTTCATTTGATATTATTACTATATTTAATGGCTTCATAAATTCAAATTTAACAAGCAAATAGAATAATTTTTTGTTTTCATGATAATAAAGAGCATTCATGAGTATTAAAGCAAGTTCAACATTTGATAATTGGGCCCTTAGAATATTAGAATAAGTTTTTTTATTTTCAATATTTTTATTTTGTTCTATTAATTTTAAAATATTATATATATTTCTAAAATAGTTATCAATTAGGAATTGATATTCTAAAAGGAAAGCCCTATATAAATTAGTAGGATCATAGCTATTGTTTTTTAAATTATCTTTTATAAATACATTTAATATTTCAAATAATTTTGACAATACTTCTTTCCCTGTATAATTATTATCATTCACTACATTCACATTTGTTCCACCAATTGAATAAAATTCCTTAACAGTTAATATGGGGTTTGTTGAATTATTTGATTTTGTAAGAGATAAATTATTTACTATTTGATTATTTAGATTTATCATATTAAAAAAAGTGGTTTCAAAATTTTGTTTTTCAATAAAATCTAATTGCTTTTTTTGTGTAATGGCTGATTCATTAAGTTGTTTTCTTTGAAGTTGAATTGTAAAAACTAATATTAAAAAACTAAAAAAAGCAAATAAAGGATTTAATGTACCACCAACATAGTCACCGAACTGTCCAAATTTTTCTATTTTGTCAATTTGTTTTCCTATTGTAATTTGCTCCTCTATTGCAATTGGTGTAATTGGTTTTTCTTTAGAAAATATAAAATCAAAATTATCAAACCAGATATATAATAAGAAAGCTGCATATAGGCTTACAAATGTAACAATTAATAGTAATAATTTATTAAAACCATTATATTTCATATTAATTCTCCCTAAAATAAAATCTAATATGCTACTTTAATAATCTTAAAATAATATATATATCAAAATGCAACACTATTGCATAATGCAATATAATTGGTTATAATAAGCCTTAATTAAAGAAACTATCATTAAAAATCTAGGAGAGGATATGGCAACAGTTACAAATTATGATTTATTTGAAGATTTATTTCATTTTATAAAAAAACCAGATGTTGAGATATCTGATGTTATAAAAGAGCATGGTGGTTCTAGTTTATATATTCCATCTTATAAAACAACTTTTAGAAACAATGAAATTTGCGAAGAGTACAAAGAAAGATTGGGAGAAAAAAGATTAGTTAAAAAACTTTCAAAAAAGTATGAACTTAGTGAAGCTCAGATACTTCTTATCACAAAACCTCTTCGTGAGCCAACTTTATTTTAATTAAAGACAAAAAAATATACAATTTGAATTAGTAAATCCTATAAAAGTATTAATGGATATTTTTATAGGGTTGACAGAGTGGTTTATTGTGCCTCCCTGAAAAAGAGGTGAGGTGTTAAGCCTCCGTGGGTTCGAATCCCATGCCCTCCTCAAAGCCTCTTTAGGGAGGTTTTTTAGGTTTTAACTATATTTTCTATAAACTCAACTGTTATTCCTTCTATCTCATCTTTTACTTCACTATATAATTCACCATCAATCGTAATAGGCATAAATTCTCTTTGAGGTATTTTAACCTTTTTATTTCGTCCAGCATTATTAGTTCCAAATTGATGAACCATAGGATAAAAGTAATCATCTTCATTTACAGTAGTTATTCCAACTATAGCACTGTTGCTGTTTGATTCACTTATTAATCCTCTTTGCATATCACCTGCTTTATAAAGTAATTTTGATGTACCTTTATATTTTTTTGTTACTTCAGATAATGGACTCCAGCTGTTTCCTCTTGTATCTTTTTCATCATCAAAGCTATCTTTTGAGATATTATAAAGATAGTTTGCAATTTCACCCATAAGTGGAGCTGTATCTGTTATGTTACCTTCTATATCTTCAAGCTTTCTCTTTACGGCTTCTATATTTTCAAGCTTTAGTGTTATTTGCATTTTTTACACTCCTTTGGTATAATTTTCACATTAAAAGGATGAGTTAAGATAATGAGGCAATGCGAGCTCTGCCCTGCAAAAACTTAACTCTAATCTCGCTTTAATCCTTTTTGTAAATTAACTTCTCTACTCTTTTATTTTCAACAGTTCCAGCACTATCTATAACATAAGCACTCACACCTGCTGTTTTATCTTTTAAATATTCTACAAGAACAATTAAGGCTCTTTTTGCACCTTTCTCAGTTTTATAATATCTCATGTACTTTTTTACAACTCTACTATCTTTATCTAAGTATTTATCACTTGTATTTTTTAATTTCTCAAACTCAAGATAAATCTCATCTGGATTTTGTAAAGTATCTGCTAGTTCTAAAATATAATAGTTTCTATCTTTTCTATTTATTTTACTTCTTTCTAAAGTTTTGAAAAAATCATCTGATATTAATATTGGATCATTCGTTTTATCAATAAAAGTCTCACCTTCTTTAACTCCAATAGATTGATAAAATCTATTTTTTAAACCATCATAATCCAAGTTCTTTAATTCATCATTTTTAGCACTGTTAAGCAATGGAAGATATTGCAGTGAATCATCTAAATTTATCTTTTTTAGTGCTGCAACATTTGTATTTTTACCTACATTATAAGCCCAGTCTTCTGTTGCTATACTTTGTATTTTACCTTGAGTAGGAGTTAATCCTCTTCTTTTTAAATCACTTTCACTATGAGCTGTTACACCACAAAAACATATATAGTCATTTGGGGGATAGTTTTCTATCCAAAACTCATGGTCTCTATGTAATACAGTTCCATGCATAGCTTTATGGCTCTCTCTTGAATTTTCTAAAAAAGAGCATCTATACATCCAATAAGTAGATAATGGTAACTTCATCATCTCTTCATATCTATGCTTTTGATAAGCTACTCTTGTGTTGATTGTATATATTTTTTTTAATCTATTTGAGTTGATTATTACTTTTTTTATCTCTCCAGTTTTAGGATTAGCTATCTCTTGCGTTCCCCACCAACCCTTCTTTTCTAGTGTTGGAATAATACTTTTTTTCCAAGCTTCAAAATTCCTTCCAGTTTTAATAGCTTCAATTAGTGAACTATGAATATCATTTAATAAATCCATTCTTGTAACTTTTGCAACTGTAAAGGCTTTATCATGAGCTTGTTTTAAAAGCTCATAGTGATTATAAGTAAGAGTTAGTTGTTTGTTTTTTAGATAATCTACAATGCTTTGTGGAGTTTTTTGAAAATCTAGTTTAACCATTTGGATTTTCATCCTCTATTGAAGCAACTCCTAAAAGTGAAGCATTAGCAAGATATTGATTTAAACTATCTTCTAGCTCTTTTGTATCAAAAGTAGGGTAAGCTTTAAAAAGATTATCCAGCATCTCTTCGTAACTTTCACTTTTATTTACTATTTCTAAAATTTGCTTGTGAAATGTAAGTGCCAAGTTTGAAAAATCTATATTGTTTAAATTTCTATCTAGCTCATCTTGTGGAAGTTTATTTAGAATAATTGGATTTGCTTTTCTCAACACTTGCTCTGCAAGGTTTCGCTCTGAAGCTGAAATGTTACTATTGGCTATTAAGCTATTATTCTTTTGTTCTATTTCAATAACTTTGATGTTATAAGTTGCCTCTATATACTCTTTTGTAGGTTTGAATCCCATATCATGAATAACTTTGTCTCTATCTGCTAGTTCTTTGTTTGGATCATCTTTATCTTTTAATTTACCTTTTATTTGATGCTGAGTGTTATTTACTTTTTGAAAAGTCCAAATAAGCTCTCTTATGATTTGATTTACAATATTTTCATCAGCTTGAGCTAAATCTTCTCTCACTTCATTATGAACATTAGCAGCTGCTAAACTTCCACCTTTTACATTTGCAGTTAAATTTCCACCTAAAATTACTTCTCTTATTTGATTATCTATATATTCAACTAGCTCTTTAAAATTTCCACCATCTTTTACAGTCTCTATTTTTATATCATCTTCAGTATCTAATACAGCTCCATCACCACCAAGCATATTATAAATTTCATCTGCTAAAGCATTTTTATCACCTTCAGTTTTACCAATCACCCAAGGAGTTCCAAATCTCTCAAGTAACTCCACCCAAAATTGTAAAGATGCATTTTTAAACTCAACTAACCAAAAAAGAGTTTGAATTAGAGGTTGTCCATAAGGTTTATTTGGTTTTGCTTTATAGGTTGCAGCAATAGCTTTATCAAAAGGTATATCTTCAGCATATCCCAAACCATTAAATTTGAGTTTTCCATTATCTAGAATAAAATTTTTATAGTTTCTTTCATGTAAAGTTGGAATAATAATGCCATTATTTACACTCCAATTTATCTCATATACTCCAAATCCATAATATGGAATATCTAAAATTGAATCTATTACATTAAAGCTAAATGCATCTTCTAAAGCTTCTTTATAACTTTTATTTTCACACTCAATTAAGATCTCTTTTTTCAAAGTGCTAGCTTTTCTATTTCCAATAGCAGCAATCACAGTACCATCTCTCATAATTTTATCTATTGTCTCATCATCTAGCCAACTGTTATGAACAGGTAACTCAAAAAGTGGCTTTAAAATATTTTTGTATCTTGTAAGGTCTCTTACTTTTACTGTTTGTTGTTTATTGTTTGTAAATGTTTTTTTATTTTTTTTAGACATTTATCTTTCTCTCCTATTTGGTCTTTTGTGTCTAGTATTAGTACTTCTTGTATTGGTTCTTTTCCCACCATTTTGTGAATCTTTTTTTAATCTTCTTAATCTACTCATTGCATAGATTTGCTGAAGTGGATCATGTAAGTCATCATTTTCAGCTTCTGGAAAATCATCCATTTGTGCAAATAACTCAGGATGATCACCAACAAAGATAATATCTTCATCATCAAGTGGGAACTCTAGCTCTCCCATTCTGTCCTCTTTATTTTGAGTATGATGAGTAAATTTCATAATAGGTACTCTTACACCTTCTCTAAAACAAGCATCTTTTATCCAATCTCGCAGCATAAAAAAACCACCATTTTTATCGCCACCTAGCATATCTACTTTCATTTTTTGTAAATCTTTTATAACTTCATCAACAACAGCTTTACCTTTTATTCTTGATTGTTTTGAGTAGAAGACATATAGCTTTTGAGTAGTAAAATTTATACCTGCTGCAACTCTTCCACAAAAGTCACCTTGATTACTATCACCTTTTGCATCAACCACATAATAAATATAATCAAGCTTTGGCATTTGAGTATGACTTATTTTTGGAAATTTGCTAGAGTCAAATTTTTGGTTTTCACTATTTGGATTATTTTGTTGCTCTTTTTGAAAGGCTTTGTTATTAGCAGCTCTTTTTTGCATAAGATACTCTAAGCTTACAGCATCCCAAAGTAAAACAGCTCCTTCATCCATTAGTTTTTTATTTTCTAAATAGAAATTGTGAGCTTCAGCCACTCCACTATATTTAAAGATTTTAGAGTACTCATCCCAAAGATCTATATTTTTTGGATATTGAATTAAAGCTCTAAATTTTATAGGATGCCAAAAGGCTAGTTTTAGTTTTCTTGCTAATACACTATCTCTATGTAAAATAGTACCTATGTATAAAATATCCATTGAGCCATCAACCGACCCTAAGTTATCAATAGCTTCATCGAGCCAATCTTCTAATTTATCTCTTTGAGTTCTACTTCTTACATTTGTATCATTTTCTAAATCATCAATAATTGCAAGGTCTGGTCTGTAAGTACCATGTTTAACTCCCCTTACTCTTTTTCCAGAACCATAAGCTTTTACTTTGATATTGTTATTTGTAACTATCTCTCCAATTTTCCAAACTTTACCAATTCCACAAGCATTTGGAAAATCTTGTTTTAATCTATCATTCTCTTCTAGTTCACACTTGATTGCTTCCACTAAAGTTTCAGCTAGTTCTATTGCATCAGAGAAAAGAGTTATAAAATGTTTGTAATTATTTACAATACACCAAATAGGAAAAGCAATAGATACATCAGTACTTTTTCCAAATCCTCTTGGAGCTGCTATTGCAAACTTTAATCCCATAGGTTTTAAATCATCTATGATTTTGTAATAAATAGCTTCTAGTTCTTCTTGAAGTTTTGATTTACCTTCTAAACTGTAGTAGTGTGGAAAGTAAGTCCTTCTAAAATAATGGAAGTCACTCTTTTGTTGTTCAATTCTCTCTTTAGCTTTTGCTGGATCAAGTAAAGTTGAAACTTTGATTTGCTCTTTTAGTTCACTTGCAAAATCACTAACCCAAGTTTTATACTCTTTTCTTGTAAGCTTTAAAGCTCCAATTTTTGTAAAGCCATTGTCAAGAGCAGTTGAATAAGTATCGTTTAAATAATCTAGTAATTCAGATTTTTCAAATAGTGACATTTGCTAGTTCCTCTTGAATTTCATAAACTGTCTCTATTACTTTTTCCATGCAATCAACACTAAGTTCTCTTTTTAAAGAAGTTAATATTTTTTCAATAGTTACTTTTATAATTCCAAGTTTATAAGCTTCAGGATCTTCTTGTCTTGCAATTTTTCCCATTTTTGAAAAACTATCACCTAGACTTACAATCATTTGAGCTTTATTTTCAACGCTCATTTCTTCATTTTCTCTAATCTCTTTTAGAGTTTGATACATGTAATTAATAAACATTGAGTACATATTTTCTTTTGTTTCTTGAGTCTCTTTGATATGCTTTGAAGCTCTTAATGTAAGCCAATCAAAACCTTCAGATTTATCTTTACTTTGATAATTAGCAACTGTTTTATCACTAACTTCTAAAGCAAGAGCTATATCTGCATAGCTTTTATTTGCATCTACAAATAAGCTTCTAGCTAAAATTCTATTTCTATCTGCATTTGATAATTTAGTCATCTAAACCCTTTAAAATCTACTCTTTTTTTATTTTGGTGTTTAAAAGCAAAGTTCTTTGGATTATCTTGTGCTTTTTCTTTCTCTTCCATATTTGTAAGTAATCTTCCTGTACTCATTTTTAGTAAGTAAGCTTCATTCTCTTTTTTTAACTCTTTGTCACTATCTTGTACTAAACCATTTTTTCTTCTTAGTTCATAGATTGTAAAATCAACAATAATTTTTTTAAGAAGTGGTGTTGGATTGTTTGGCAAAATTATAAAAGACTCACAAAAAGAGATTGAATCATTTAATGCATCATCAATTACATTTTGATTTAAATTTCCATTTGCATTTAAATCTGATAACTCTTTTAATTCTTGCTCACTTATCTCTTTTAATAAATCTTCATTTGTAATCACTTTATAAATCCTTTTTAAGGCGTTTAAAACCCGTTTAAAACTTAAAATCTTTTTTCATTTGATATATTTATCGTTTTTAATAAAAAAGCTCATATTTTTGAGATATGAGCTTTTTAAATTTTTTAAATAAATTTACCTTTTGGAGTTGCAGCAGGTCTTGAATTGTAAACTAAAGGTCTACATTCACTTCTTACTTCCCATCCTCTACCTTTTGGTAATTCTTCAATAGCACTAAAATATAATGTTGGTTTCATATTTGCAGCTTTTGTATCATTTGCTCTTGAATATCTTAATTTAAAAATATTCCCATCTTCAGGTAAAAATACACAAGAATCAGCAGGAATAAAATCTTTATCTTCTCCATCACTATTTTTATAAGTAGCAACATACTCTTCAAAAATAAGCCCATAAACTTCTAAAGAAGATACACCATCTTTATCTATCCACTTCGCTTGATTTTGTTTAAATAAATCTTCATCTATACATTTTTGATTTAGCTTATCCATAAAAGTAGGACCAGCTAATGAAGAGATTTTAACTTTTTGAAGACCTAGAATATTTTTAATATGTCTTGTTGCTTCAGATATAGAATTTCTTAAAGGTTTATTTGCTTTAAATTCTATTATCAAACCTTGATAGTTTAATTCAAATAGAACTTTTCCTTTTCCATCCATTACTTTGTTAAATAATGCACCAGCTGTTTGATATTCTATTGAAGTGTCAAAAGATTCTTTATGCTCTCTTTGAATATCACCAATCTCTTCAGCTAAAGATAGAGATTTATCTTCCCCTTGAAAAGATTCAATTTGATTTAATTTTTCAGGAGTTATAGGATTTGATAATGGATATCTAGCAGTTTTTGTTTCAAACTCAACAACATCACCTCTATCATGAACCAAGTGTTCAGCTTCTGGTGTCACAGATTCCAAAATAACTCCAGCTCCAGTTTTTATCTTAACCGTAAAAGTTGCACCAATTTGACCTTTTCTGTCTTTTACATATCTATCAAATAAAATAGTTTGAATAGGTTTTAAGTGAGTTAATTTTTCACTAGCAGCTTTAGAAGTCCATTTATTTTTTAATAATTCATTTACTGTTTTAAACATTTTTTTCCTTTATCTTAAAATGATTTTGTTTTTAAACAAAGCTTTTTTCATAGAACTATCGTAGTGTTCTAAATATTTTTCTCTAACTTCTCCAGTAATTAAAACTGTAACACTTCCAGTTTCAGTTACATTTTCTAAAAGAATTCCATTTGCATCAAATTTTTCTACTTCTTGCCATTTTATTGCATCATCTTTTGGCTCAGTTTGATTGTTGTCTTCTAGTGAAATCCAAGTACTTCCATTATGGAATACTTCATCATCTTGGCTGTAAGTACCTGTAGTAAAAATAGGTTTATCTTGAATATTCCAATTAGAACCACCATCTTTTGTTGTTACAACTGTTCCAAGAGTAAAACCATCTCCAGTAATATCAATATTTCCAGATACAACTTGAATTTTTTTGATAATTACTTCATCTACAACTAAAGGTCTTTTTGTAATTTCTGGCATATTGACTCCTTATGCATTTAACTCAGCTTCAGATAGCTTTTGTTCTTGTTGATTATGTTGGTTATTACTGTTTGCATACATATTGTTGTTTGGAACTGTAATAGCAGTCATTGTTGATAAAAGTTTTTTAAGTTCATCAGGATTTGCTTTTCCTAAAGCAATAAGTGACTCTTTTTGTGCAGCACTTACTTTGTTTAATGCAATAGCATTATCAACTTCAGTTTCAACACTTTTCTCTTTTTCTTTTTCAATCTCTTCATCTTTATTTTTTAATTTTTCTTCTAAAGATTGAACTTTAGCTTCCAAATCATCCATCTTTTTTTGTTCTTCAGGTGTCATAGACTCCTCCTTATTTTGAATTTGATCTTGTTTATTATTAACTTTAATCTCTCCTAGCTCTTCCATAAAAGGTCGGTTAGTTAAAGCAGCACTATGTAATGTCCAACCAATATTTGTAGCAGTTACCTGCTCAATTGTATTTGGTAAAAACACTGGACTAATATATTTATATTTTCTACTTTTTATAAGCTCTAAACCAGTTTCTAGCCATTCAATTTTTGCCCATAATTCATCTCCTTTAAAAAATAGTTCTTTTATCCAACCATAGGCTGCACCAGTTCCTTGAAAAACTGTTGCATGATCTAAATCTATAACACCATCAACTTTGGCATTATCAAAGTTTGTTTTTATTTGTTGTAAATCTTCTAAACTTAGAGAAAAAGCTCCATTACTATGCCCTTTCCATTCACCTGTAACAGCTATTTTAAGTTCATTGCTTTTTTGATTAATAGGAAGATTGCAAACTATATATTTACTCAAATGTCTCTCCTTGCGAAAATGATGTTTCTATATTAAATTCTATGTTTTTTTGAAATATAACAAGGTATGCATTTTGTGCTTTTGCATCTAGTATTTTTTTTGAAGATTTTAAAACGATTGGTTCTGATTCTAATATAGGCTTTAAATATAAAGCTTTATTTACTTCTTGAATTAAAGAGTAAATACTATATCTTTTCTCATCTCTTGTCTTTTCATTTTTACTAAAACTAGCAGCTACAAGATATAAAGAAAAAGTGAGTTTTTGCTGATAACCATTTATAGGATTTTCACCTAAAAAATCAACGTATATTGCAGGCATTTTATTATGATCTATTTTTATATCACTTAGTGAACTAAACTCACCATAATATGTATCTACATTTGGAGTGATTTTTTGAAGTATCTTTTTTAACTCTTCTTCATAATCTTGCAATATTCCACCTCATATATTTTAATTAAAGTGAAATCTTAATGACAAAAACAACGATTATAAAGCCTTATTTTTTAGAAAAATGCTTTAAAAAAGTAGTTTAAAAAAATCTATTTCTTTATAGTACTTGTACTTTGAATGTAAAGTTCGGTTCATTAAAAATATAAGGTGAGTGTATGGACTTTTTAAAATTCTTCGATTTAAAAACAGTTTTATTTGTACTTTTAATAGCAGCTTTAAGTTTAATTAGCTTTTCTCAAAGTTCTGAAATTAAAACTTTAAAAGATGAAAAAATAACAACTCTTGAAAAGCTTGTTAAATCAGAGCAAGAGCTAAAAAAGTGTGAAGCTAAAGTAAATGAACAAAATCAAAAAATAGAAGATATGAAAGTTAAAGTTACATATATAGAGCCAAAAAGTATAGAAAAAATTAAAAATGTATTTATAAAAGATTCGACCTGTGAGTCTGAGTTAAAAGCCTATAAGGAGTTGTTTAATGAGTAAAGTTTTAATACTTTTATTTTTATTTGCTTTAGCATTTACAGGATGTACTCCAAAGATACAAACAGAATATATCTACAAAGATGTGTATGTTCCAGTTAAGTGTAATGCAAAAATGCCAACAAAACCAACAAATAATGGAAGCTTTGAGTCTCATAAAGAAAAAATGCTTTATTTTTTAAGAACTGAAGCTCTTTTAAAAGAGTGTATAGGAGTTAATGATGAGAG
Organism: Aliarcobacter cryaerophilus; assembly: GCF_014352935.1. The sequence continues at coordinate 94,644 of NZ_CP060694.1, forward strand.
TAACTAGTAAAAAAACAAAAACAAAATCAGAGTTTAAACTTTATGATGAATTCCTTTGTGTAGTTGTTTTAGTTGTTTGTGGATTATTTGCTTATGAAATGTTAGTGAGTACTGGAGTTATAAGATGAAATTAGATGATTTGCTTTTCATGTGTATTTTATCAGTTATCTCTTTTGTGGCTGGTGTAATTGGTCTTATAAATCGTGCTGAACATATAAACAAAGAAAAATTAAAAGACAAAATCATCTTTTTATGGATTGGTGGAGTTAGCTCTGTTTTAATTGGTTTGATTGTTTATGAGATAAGTTTTTATTTTTTACAAAATCAAAGAGTTTGTTTAGCAATTAGTGCATTTTGTGCATGGATTGGTACAAGATTATTACTTGAAGCTCAAAGTCGAGCATTACATTTTATTCAAAACTACAAAAAAGAAGATTAGATGTTAAATTTAGTAGAACTAAAAAGAAGATTAGAAAACATTGTTCAAGTTGGTCAAATTAGTGCTACAAAAAATCAAGATGGAAAAGCACTTGCTAGAGTAGTTGTGCATGATGTTGGTGAAGATAAAAGAGTAACTGATTTCTTGCCAGTGATTGGTTTTGCTAACTCTTTTGCAAGAGTGTTTTTTCCACTAAGAGCTGGAGAGCAGGTTTTAGTAATAAGCCTTTTTGGTGATGCAAATAAAGGTTTTATTCTTAGATCTATATTTAATAAATCTTGTAAAGAGCCAGATGGTGCAAGTGAAACTAAAACAATAATAGAATTTGAAGATGGAGCAATTTTATCTTATGACACAAAAAGTTCTACTTTAGAGGTTTTAAATCAAAAGACTATAAATGTAAAAGTTGGTGAAGCTGTAAATGTTGAAGTAGGGCAAACAGTAGTTATAAATGTAGGACAAAGTGCAAAAATAGTTGCACCAACTGTTGATATTGAATCTACTACTACAACTATTAAAAGCACATCAATAAATCTATTGGGAAATACATTAATTCAAGGTGGAATTACTACACAAGGTGTAAATGGTGGAGCAGGAACTTTTAGCATAGATGGAACTTTAGATATTACTCAAAATTTATCTACAGGTGGAGATGCAAGTATTGGTGGAAATGCAGATGTCTCTGGAAGTATTACTGATAGTAGAGGTGATTTAACAAATCACACAAACGAAGGTAAAAGTAGAGATTAATATGGCTAAAAGAATATCAAGAGAAAAAAGCTTTAAGCGAATAATAGAAACTCCTTTAGGAACTAGAGTTTATCTTCCACATTTTGGTTCAAGAATTCATGAGCTAATAGATAAAACAATGAATCAAAAGTGGGTTTTATTATTTCAAAAATATCTTTATGAATGTTTTTTTGATGAGAACTGGGAGCCTTGGGATGATAGATTAATTCCAGATGGTGTAACTGTGACTTACTTTGATGAAAAAGAAGCAGCTATTACTTGTGAGATAAAGTTTCAAGATGGAACAGTTTTATCATATGGCGTAGGAAGTGAAAAATGATCAACATTGCATCGTTACCAAAACCAGCTGTATTACTAGAACTTGATTATAACAAAATCAAACAAGCAAATATTGATGAGCTTAAAAAACTTGATCCTGATTGGGAGCATATAGAATCAGATGATTTTATGCCAAATATAGAAGCAAATGCATATAGAGAGTTGCATTTAAGACAAGAGTTTAATCAATTAGCTCTAGCTTTCTTTTTAGCAACTGCAACAAAAGCTGATCTAGATAACTGGGGAGCTGCTTATGACTGTTTGAGATTAGAAGGAGCACATCCTTGGGCTAATTATACTTTTTCATTATCTGAAGTAAGAAATAGTGATATTACTATTAACAAAGGTCTTACTTTAACTGATGATGAGAGTAAATATGAAGCAAGATTGATTGAAGATGTAGTTATTAAAAAAGGTGAACTTGAAGCTGTTGGAAAAGTAGAACTTCAACTTTATACATCAAGTAGTGATATTCAAACAAATAATATAACTACAACTCTTCCTTACATTTTAGAAGCAAAAGCAAACTCTGATTTTAAAGCTGGAGCTGAGGTAGAAAGTGATGATGATTATAGGTTTAGAATTCTTTTAAGTATGAGTGATAAATCAACAGCTGGATCAAGTGCGACGTATAAGTCTTATGCATATAAAGCTGATGAGAGAATAGAGGATATTAAAGTTGTAAACGGAATAAAAGATTTTTCTACTTATTTGCCTTTGTTTTTAGGAAAAAATGAACTTGAAATTCTTGATGGAATTAGAAATTTAATAGCTGATTTTTGTACTGTAATTGTTTATTACTATTCTCAAAATGCAGATGCTTTAATGCAACAACGAATAGAAGAGATTTTAAATAGTGACACAGTTAGACCTATGACAGATTATGTAAAAGTTATTGAGGCTACTCCAAAACTATTTCAAATAACAGCTGTTTTAAATTGTGAGAAAAATCAAGAGTATGGACTTATTCAAACTCAAGCTTTAGAGAATTTAACAAAGAATTTAATTAAGTTGCGAAAAATTGGAGAGAGCATTACTTTATCAGAAATCAACGATTTTTTAAGAGTTGGTGGAGTTAAAGAGGTAGTTATTTTAGAACCAACTGAAAATGTAACTGTTTTATCTCATGAAATAGGAGTGTGTGATGAGTTCAACATCTCTACTGCCACAATCTGAAGATGATAAATTAAAAGCTATTGATCTAGCTTATGAGATAAGAGTTGCAAAAATAAAACAAGAGCTGCAAGTAATATCAACTTTGGCTCAACCAAAAAGAGCAGATGAAAGATTTTTGCCATATCTAGCACATAGCCATCAAGTTGCTTTTTGGAGCAATGATTTAACTTTAGATGAAAAAAGAGCAATTATTGATTTTAGTATTCATCTTCATAGAAAAAAAGGAACTTTGTTTGCTTTAAAAGAGGTTTTAAAAAGATTAAACATTGATGTTAAGTTTTATGAGTGGTTTGAATATCAAGGACTACCATATCACTTTAAAGTAGATGTTGATTTTTTAAATAGACCTATTGAAGATAAAGATTTAAAAATTATTGAAGAGTTTATTGAAATCTATAAAAACACAAAAAGTATTTTAGAGCTTATAAACATAAATATAAAAACAAATCTAAAAGAGAAATATGCAATGGCAACAATTACAGGTGAAGATATAGAAGTTTTACCATATACGGTAAGAAATTTAAACTTTTCACAAAAAGAGATATATGCAACTGCAATTAAAATGAGTGAATGTATCACTTTGAATTTAGTAATAGGAGATTTATAAAAAATGGAAAACTTTTATACTCTGTTAAGTAATACAGGAATAAATGCAATTATCGCTGCACGTGCTAGTAATAGTGAAGTTAAATTAACAAAAATAGCAGTTGGTGATGGAGATATTATACCTTCACAAGATATGACAGCTTTAAAAAGTGAAAAGCATAGGTTTAATATAAACTCTATTATTCAGGATATAGATAATCCAAATTATCTAATAGTAGAGGGTGTAATTCCTTCGAATGTTGGTGGATTTTATGTAAGTGAAGTAGCAATTTATACTGATCAAAATACACTTTTTGCTATTGGAAGTTTACCAAAAACGTACAAACCACTTTTAGAAGAGGGAAGTGCAAAAGATTTAACTATAAAAATATTTTTAGAAGTAACAAATGCAGATAATGTAACTTTAAAAGTAGATGATAGTGTAGTTTTAGCAACTAGAAAATTTGTATTAAGCGAACTAAAAAAATATGCACTTATTAATGGTGATGAAACTAAGAGGTTTAAAGTAGCTGATGCAGTTGAGCCAAATGAGGCAATAAATAAAAAACAATTAAATGAAGCTACAAACAGAATCGGACTATATGATGTAGGCTATGAAGCAAAGCCTTATCATATTATCGCTTTTGGTGGTGAGTTTAACAGAGCTCATTATCCAAAGCTTTGGGTATGGCTACAAGGAAAAAGTTTTTTAAAAACCGAAACCGAATGGCAAGCTGAAGCTTTAGCTAATGATGGAATTTGTGGTTTCTATTCAAGTGGTAATGGAACAACGACTTTTAGAGTGCCAAATATAGATGAAGCTTTCTTAAGACCTTCAAGTAGAGGTGTTGGGAGTTATCAAAGTGATGCTATTCGAAATATTATTGGAACTTCTTTTTGGGCTCAATATGGTTTTACTGAACCTGGTTCTGTTTCTGGAGCATTTAAAGCTGGCCCAAGAAATTTGAGAGATTTTATGGGAGCTGGTGGATATGCAAGTAGTGCTTTGCTTTTTGATGCATCTTTAGTAGTTCCAACAGCAAATGAAAATAGACCAAAAAATATTGCAATTCTACCATTGATAGTGGCAAAGTAAGGAAATAAATATGATTAAAATTTATAGATACGATATTGAAACAAAAGAGTTTATACAAGAGCTTGAAATAAATGAAGCTTATGGAACTAACCTACCATTCACTACAACAATTAAACCTCTTACTAAGAAAAGTGGTTTTTCAGTTTGCTTTAATGGTACAAAATGGGAGCTTGTAGAAGATAATCGAAATAAAACTATTTATGTAAAAGCCACAAAAGAAGAGTTAAAAGTTGATTATTTAGGAAAAATTAAAGATGAACATACTCTTTTAGTTCCTAAACAATTTGATAAATGGGATGAAATCTCTAAAAATTGGATTGAAGATATAGAACTTAAAAAAGAGTACGAAAAAAGCCTTATTCCAAAAACTATAACTCTAAGACAAGCAAGATTGTATCTTTTATCTATTGGACTTCTTGATGATTTAGAAAATATCATAAGCCAAAATAGAGCCTATCAAATCGAATGGGAATATGCAAATCAAATAGAAAGAGAATCACCTTTGGTAAAAATCTTAGGACAAACTCTAAATTTAAATGATGAACAAATTGACAATATGTTTATGGAGGCTTCAAAAATATGACACAAGAATTAATAAAAAAGTTTGAAAATGATGTAAAAAAAAGAAGTAGATTCTTTAGATTTCTTTTAGCTCTTGACCAGTTAGGAAATGTTTTATTTTGGAATGGTAGCCAAGATGAAACTATATCTAGCCATATACATAGAAGAATTGAAAGTGGTAAAGCAACATGGTTTGATAAAAAGCTTTGTTGCTTGCTTAAAAAACTAGAAGATAACCACTGTGCTAAAAGCATTGGTGAGTAAATAAATTTAAAAAAGGAGATAAGTTATGAGTTTAAATCGTGGAATAGTTGCAGGTTACACAGCCAGAAATCCGTATCAAATAAGAGTTACTTCTGATTTGCCACTTACTTTAGTTTTAACAGCTGAATGTCCAGAGGGAATATATTGTTTTGATAGTCCAGAAGATGCATTAGAAAGTGAAGCTTTTAAAGATGTAAAAACTGGAAATTTAAAAAAATATTTAAAATTAGGTGTTGATGAATTTCCAGTTATTGTACCAATAATAGTATCTGTTGTTAATATTAAACTAGATGAAGATGATGAAGTTGATCAAGCTTTAATGAAAAGCTCAATTATTAATGCAGTTAATGAACTAAAAAAAGCTTCAAGTACTGTAAATAAAGCAAGTAAAATAAATGCACCTGTATCTTATAAGCCAGATATTATTTGTGTTCCAGATTATCATGTAAATAATTTAGATATTTGTAATGCAATGAACACAGTTTGTGAGTATTTAGGAGCAAGAACATTTATTGATTTAGATGCAGAATTAAACGCAGATGCTTTAGCTTTTAGAGCAAATTTTACAACAGATAGAATCACACCTATTAAATGTGGGTTAGCTAAATGGAATACAGAAACAAATCAATCAGAGTTTTATGATGCAAGTGCAATTGCTGCATTTTTAAGAGTATATACAGATGGACAAAGCACAACTGGTTATGCAAAATCTATCTCAAATAGATTAGTGCCTTTTTCAAGTGTTAAATATCCTGTTGAGTTTATTGCTGGTAAAAAAGATGAAACAGACTCTTTAACAGATAATCAGATAATGAGTTTTATATCTTACAAAGGTATTAGAACTTGGGAATATGCAACTTGTACAAATACTATTTGGAAAGATGCAAGAAGAGTAAGAATTTTCGATTTAGCAGCTCAAGCAACAATAGATGCTTTATTTGAGTGTGTTGATAAAGATATGAGTGAACTGTTTGCAGCAAAAAGAGCTTTAGAAAACTTCATGGATGATCTTGTAGGTCAAGATATTATGGTTGATGGTTTCAAAGTTTATCTTGATACAAAACTAACAACTCAAACTGCAATAGACAATGGGGAGTTTTATTTAACGGTTGATTGTGATGAGATGCCATCTCCAAGATTAATCAAAGTTACCTACAACAAAGTGTCTCAAAGTGCTGAGAGAATTTATAAACTTATTGAGGAGGCTTAATTATGAGAAGTGTTATAACGGAAGTAAATTGTTTTATTGAAGGGTATGGGAACCTAGGAAGAGCAGTCTCTTTTAAAGCTCCTGAGTTAAAACAAAAATCTATAAATGGAACAACTGGAGTTGGAGATAGATCTTATGCAACAGGACAATTTGAATCACTAGATAGTGAGTTCTCTTGTGCAGCACTCCCTGAAGCAGTTTTTAATGCTTTATCAAAACTTGATGAAGCAGAGCTTATCTTTAAAAAAGCTATTAGAACTGGCTCAAAAGTAGATAGTTACACTTGGGTTTTAAAAGGTGCTATTAGTGTAAGTTTTGGAGATAGTAAACCAGGTGAGATGTTAGATATTAAAGTATCTCAAAAAGGTGTAAAAAAATACATCCACGAAATTAACAATAAAGTTAAAGTAAAAATCGACCATGACAATCTTATTTGTGAGATAGATGGTAAAGATTTAATGGGTGATGTTAGAAGAGTTTTAAGAGCTTAAAATAAATAAAAAAGGAAAAAAATAAAATGGCAAAAAAAATAGATAATTCAAAAGTGGTTGCATATCTTGGAGATGCTAAATTGGAGTTATCAACTCCATTAATTGTTGGTGGAAAAGAGATTAAAGAAATTGTAATAAAAGAACCACTACTAGAAGATTTAGAAGCGGTAAGTCATATACATAATGATTTAGAAAGAACGGCAATGCTAATAGCAAATAAAAGTGGTTTTACTTATGAAGAGATAAGAAAATTTCCAACTCATATTTATATGAAATTACAAGGTTTGGTAGAGCCTTTTTTGCGTTAGGTTTAACTAAAGAATATATCCTACAAGGTGCAGGTCTTATAGGATATATCTATCACTTTAGTTTTAAAGAAAGTATGAAGATGAAAGTTAGTGAGTTTATGTTTTTTATAGAAGATAGTAAAAATTATATCCCAAAGGTTGATAAATGAAAATAGGTTTAGGTATAGAAATAGGAGCTGTTTTTAAAGGTCTTGGTGCTTTTAAAGATACTACTAAATCTATTGATGAACTAAATCCAAAATTATCAACTTTGGGAAAAATAAAACTAGGAATTACAGATTCTTTCAAAGCACTATCTTCTCAAGTAAAACTTACTTCTAAAGATATAGAAAAATTTAATTCTATAAAAGAGAAGATGGAGAGTACTAATTTAAAATTAGACTCTTTGAAAAATTATAGAAATGATTTTAAATCTTCTATCATGGATAAAGTTGCTCTTGGTACAAGTGTTGCTTTACCTATGAAACTAGCAATAGATTTTGAGAGCTCAATGGCTGATGTAAATAAAGTAGTTGATTTTACTTCAACTGAGGAAGCAAAAGCATTTGAAAACTCTATATTAAAAATGACTAGATCAATTCCAATATATGCAACAGGTCTAGCTGAAATTGTAGCAGCTGGTGGTCAACTTGATGTTCCTAAAAATCAACTTTTAGATTTTACACAAGTTACTGCAAAGATGAGTACTGCTTTTGAAATGAATACAGCAGATGCTGGTAAATCAAGTGCTACTCTTATGAAAATATTTGATTTAAATGTAAATGGAGTTTCAAGTTTAGGAGATGCTTTAAATCACTTATCTGATAATAGTGCAGCAACTGCTCCAGCACTAATAGATGTTTTAAGTAGAGCTGGAGGAACTGCGAAAGTTTTTGGATTTAGTGCAGAACAAACAGCTTCATTAGGAAGTGCATTTTTATCAATGGGGAGACCAGCTGAAGTTGCAGGAACGGCAATTAATGCAATTTTGCAAAAGCTTGGAACTGCTGATAAACAAGGTAAAAAGTTTCAAAGTGCATTAAGTAAAATAGGACTTAGTACTAGGGAGCTAAAAGAGAATATTAGTGAAAATGCAGAGGGAGCAGTAGTTGATTTTTTAACAAGAATAAAAGATGTAGATAATGATGAGAAACTAGGTCTTTTATCTGATATGTTTGGTGCTGAATATGCAGATGATGTAGCACTTCTTACTGTTGGATTACACAATTATACAACTGCAATAGGTCATTTAGCAGATAAAACTAAATATGCGGGAAGTATGACAAGAGAGTTTGAAGTTAGAAGTAAAACAACATCAAATAATATGGTTTTATTTAAAAATGGTATCTCTGAAATAGGTATAAATATTGGAAGTGTACTTTTACCTGCTTTTAACTCTATATTAAAACCATTAATAGGTATGACAAATAGTTTAGCAGATGCAACTAGTCAATATCCAGTTCTTACAAAAGTTGTATTTGGTGCAACATTTGGAGTTATTGGACTTGGAATTGCTTTTTCTACTTTAGGATTTATGGGAAGTTTTGCATTATCAGGATTGCTAATTGCTAGAAAAGGATTATTACTTCTTACAGCTGCTTTAAATTTTGCAAAAATTGGAGTTAGAGCTTTTATCGGAGCAACGGGAATAGGGCTTTTAGTTGTAGGTGCAAGTTTAATATATGAATATTGGGATCCTATAAAAACATTTTTTACAGAGCTTTGGGACAATCCTATGAAAAAATTAAATGAGTTTTGGGAAGGTTTAAAAGAAAAGATGTCTTGGGCTAAACCAATTTTAATGGAGCTTGGTGCTTTATTTGGAAAGGTGAGCAAAGAGGAACTAGCAGCTTTTAAAAAAGAAGAAGCTCAAAAAGAACTGGATGAAGCTAAAAAGAAATCTTTACCAGATATTCCAAAAGTAAATGAAACAACAGGTGTAAAAACTGTACACAACAATCCAACTTATCATATAACTGTAAATAATCCAGCAGATGGATTTGATATAGAAGCTGAGATGAAAAAAGTAGAACAAAAGAATAAAAATAAACAGCTAGAGGATTTAGACTGATGATTTTAGGTATGTTAGGTGATTTTGAATTTAAGATGAACGAAGCTGAGTTTAATCAAGTAAAAAAGCAAATAGATTTTGGATGGGTTAGCTCAGATAGAATAGCTAACCATGTTAAACATCAAGTATCTAAAAAACCAACCATTAGTTTCTCTATATCTGGGAACTTAATCATGAAGTCAATTTATACTTTTGATAATTTAGAAAAACTAGGTGAACTTCAAGAACCTGTACTTTTAAATTTTGTAGATACTTACCCAGTTTTAGTTGTTATTAAAAGTTTGACAAAAGATATGAGCAGATTCATCAAAACAGGTGAATACATGGAGCAAAGCTTTAGTGTAGAGCTTGAAAGATGGTATAAATGAAACTAACTATTACACAAGAAAATAAAAGATTGGATGAGATAGTTTTTTCTCATTATGGTTCACTAGCTCACTTCCAAAAAGTATTGGAACTAAATAATATCACTAAAGTTTTTTTAGATTTAGGTGATGTTATAGAACTTCCAGATATTGAAGATTTAGAAGAGAAAAAAGATGAATTTAGTGAAGTAGGAGGTTTATGGTGAAGCCTAGATTTAAAGTAGTTGTAAATGGAAAAGATATAACAGAAACTATAAACCAAAATGCTTCAAAAATAAGCTTTCACGACGAAGATGGAACATCAAGTGATGATATAAGATTGAGTGTTGAGGGAAGCTTTAGAAGACCAGCTTATGGTGATGAGATAAAGCTTTGGATTGGTGATGAAAATGCCATGATGTTTTGTGGAACTTTTGCTGTTCAAAACTCTAAAGTAAGTGTAAGCAATGGAAGTAAAATTGAGATAAGTGCAACTGGAGTTGATTTCTCAAGTGGAACAAAAGTAAAAAGAAATAAAAGCTACGAGAATCTAAGTATCAAACAAGTAGTAACTCAAATAGCACAAAAACAAGAGTTAAAAGTAGAGTGTGATTATGATGATTTATTTATAGTTCATATTGAACAATCAAATGAATCTGATCTTCATTTTTTAAAAAGGTTAGCTAGTGAATATAACGCTTTATTTGCTATTAAAAACAATACTTTAATCTTTAAACAAAAAGTTAAAGGTGATAAAAAGTCAGACGGACTTCCTAGATATAGTTTAAATATAAAAGATATTAGCTCGTATGATATTGAAAATACAAATAAACAAAAGTATAACTCTTGTACAGCTTCTTGGCATGATACAAAAGAGAATAAACAAAAAAGTGTGACTGTTGGTGATGGTGAACCAGTTAAACATATTAAAGGTTCATATCAAAATGAAGCAGATGCAAAATCAAAAGCTCAAGCAGCACTTCAAAAAGCTTCAAGTCAAACTAAAGTTGGAAATATATCTTGTGCTGGATTTATATGTTATGCAGGTGGAGTTTTAAATCTATCTGGAACAGTAGAAGATGATGGAGAGTATCATATTAAAAGTGTTAATCATGATATAGATACAACTGCTGGTTGGAAAATATCTATTGAAATAGAAAACTAAATCTCACAATAAACAACAGCCACCACCCCTGATAGCTGCATAAAAATTTTACAAAAAAAAGAACATTAGCTTTAAAAAAGTGATGTTTTTTCACAAAGGATAATTATGCAAAGAACTAAGTTAAAAGCCCCATTTGGTTGGGTAGGTGGTAAAACTCAACTTGCTCGTGATATTATTGATCTTATTCCTCAAGAACATAAAACTTATATAGAAGTTTTTGGAGGAGCTGGAAGTGTACTTTATCAAAAAGAACCAAGTAAGCTAGAAGTGTTTAATGATATAAATAGTGAGCTTATAAATCTTCATAGAGCTATTAGAAATAATCCACAAAGCTTGAGTATTTATTTAAATGATTTACTTATCTCAAGAGAGATATTTAATGATATAAAAACTAAACATTTAAGAGGTAGAAATAATATAGAAAAAGCAGCCTTTTATTTTTATCAATTAACTCAAAGCTTTGGTTCTAAAGGTGATAACTTTGCTATGGCTGCAAAGTCAGGACGAAAACCTAAAAATATATATAGAAACTTTAAAACTATAAGTGAAAGATTAAAAGGTGTTACAATAGAGAATATGAGCTTTAATAAACTTATACCTTTATATGATAAAGATGATGCTTTCTTTTATGTAGACCCTCCTTATGTAAGTACAGAAAGTTATTATAAAAATATAGGTGAATTTGGTATAAAAGAGCATGAAGAGTTAGCAGATTTATTATCAAATATTAAAGGTAAATTTTTACTCTCATACAACGATAGTGTAATAGTTCGAGAGCTATATAAAGGTTTTAATATTAGATCTACAAAAGAGATAAGATACACTCTTGGAGCAAATATGCATGGTAATAAAAAGAGTGTAAATGAAGTTTTTATAACTAATTATTAAAAAATAAATGTAAAGTTTTAAGTAATATAAAAGAATTATTATTTACAGTGATGATATAATTTATTATATTTCAAAGGAGTCAAAATGAATTTTACAAATATACCAATTTTAGAATCTAAAATGGATAGACAAAGCGTCTTAATTGCTTTTTTTACTATTCGATATGGAGCGTGTACTATTGAATGTGTATATTCAAAAGTAATGAGAAAATTTTTATTTGCTATAGTTGATAGAAATATTGGTTTTACATGCTCTTTAAATGGTACGTATACAAATGCTTATATTAACCATAAAGAAGCACTAGTTGCATTAACTCAATGTAGAAATCATGGACGTTGGGATCCTATTGATTTTTATGAAGTATTAAATAGTAATCTTCCTAATGTTAATATATCAGAATTAACAACTACTAAATATAGAGAAGTTTCTGGTCGTGCAGTTTCAAATTTTGAAGATAGAATCTATTTTAATCATTGGAGAAAAGGTAATATATCAGAGAAACAAAAAGATAAAACTATTGAATTATTGGGACACGAGGTTTTGAGATTTTGTCAAAGTACTGGAGTGACTCCAGTATATTTTCCTTATCCTACAGATAGAACAATGGCAATTATGAAAGATTTTAAACTAGACTATCAAAATCATAATGCAATTGATTAACTTATAAACTAACTAAGAGTTTCTTAGTTAGTTTAAATAATTAGCTAAAAAGCTTTCAATATCTCTTATCATATTTTCAACATTTTCATGAGTAAATTCACTATCTTTACCATGAGCAGCACTATTTCTAATATCTGCTAATGCAGTAATACTTTTTTGTTGGAACTTATTATAAACACCAGCTTTAGCTAAATCAGCATTCATTTTATCAAGTTTTCCATGTTCTATTTTCTCTTTATCACATAGACTTCTAAGAGCTGTTTCTAAAACTACTCCTCCAATTACAGCAGCAGCTAGCTTATATCTATTTGATAGTAATTCTTTAGCTTGTTCAAGTTCAGTATCAAAAACATTTGCTTCAATTAAATATTTCATAGAAGATATAAGACCTTTTTCGTAATCATCTTTAAATGCTAAAAATAATGCTTTCTGTCTATCAAAAACATTTGAGTAATCTTCATAACTTTTAAGTTCAGAAATTTTTACAAGTTCAGAATAATACATACAATTAGAATCAGAGGTTAATAGTAGAATTAAATTCTTTAAATTTAATTCCCATATTTTATGTAATTCATTATTGATTTCTAGATAGTCCGTCCCATAAATACCACCACTTATTTTCTTTTTTGAAGATTCAATTTTATTAACTTCTTCTAGTAATTCTTTAAATCTTGAAGATATTTTATTTTTCATGCTAATCCTTTGTATATTACCTACATTTAATTTTTTGCTTGTGAAATGTAGGTATAATTTTTTTATGCAAAACTATAACGAAATATTAGAAAAATTAAAAGATATACTTTCCAAAGAACTTGATAATAAAAAAGTATTTGATAAAGATATTGCTCAAGCTATAAATATAAACTATGATGTGTTTAGAAAAGCAAAACAATACAATAGAGTTCCATATTGGGAGATAATGCAATTTCTAGCTAAAAAAAATATATCTATTAATTGGTTCTTCTTTAATCAACTTCCAGAAAGCCTTATAGAAAATACATCTAACTACATTATATTGAAGTATTATAATAATGTAACAGGATCAGCTGGTCTTGGAACTATAAACTATCACTTAGATCAACAACCACTTATTATTGATACTCAAGTGTTAGATTATATAAATAGTAACTATAAATATACAGAACTAATAAAAGCTCATGGTGATAGTATGTATCCTTTTATTCATGAAGATAGTTTGATCTTTGTTGATACTTCAAGCAAAGATATAAACAATAAAGATATATTTGTAGTTAATGTAAATGATGAACTATTTATCAAACAAATTATTTATCAAGATAATACATTCACTCTAAAAAGCTTTAATAGTGATTATAAAGATATAAATGTAAAAGTAGATGAATTAGTTGTAATAGGTAAAGTAAAAGGTGTACTTAATAAGATTTAATTTTGCTTGTGAAATGTAAGTAAAAAAGCCCAAAAAGTACTATTTTCTTTAGACACATACATTTTATAAGCAAAATATTAACATTTCTAATGCGTTTTAACAAAAATAAAATTGTTCCAATATATGAAGATAGTATTAGTTTAAAAATAGCTATTTGCCCTAGTTCAAATATAGATAAAATAAAAGATAATTTTATAAAAATTATAAATTTTATAGAAGAAAAAGAGCATGATATTCTTTTTATTTTAGCTCATATTGAAAAAAGAGTAAACTTGCATAAATCTGCATTAAAATCTATCTCTTCAAATGATGATGAGAAATTTACATCATATTTTTTAGATGAGTTAATTCTTTACTCAATTGAGCAACGAGCAAGTGATATTCACATTGAAAAGTATCAAGATTTGTGTTTGTTTAAATTTAGAGTTGATGGAAGATTAAGAATCTTTTTTAGTTTTGATGAGGAGTTGTTTAGAGTTTTTTCATCCTTTGTAAAATTAATTTCAAATCTAGATATGACACAAATTCGTTTGGCACTAGATGGAAGATTCTCAAGAAATATAAATGATAAAAAGTATGATTTTAGACTTTCAACAATGCCAACAATTCAAGCAGAATCAATTGTTTTAAGGATATTAGATAATAAAAATATAGATAAAAGATTAGATGATTTAGGTCTTAGTCAAAATATTTATGAAGATCTAAAAGATGTACTAAAATTCACTCAAGGTTTAATTTTAATTAGTGGACCAACAGGAAGTGGCAAAACTACAACTCTTTATTCAATTTTAAAAGAGCTAAATTGTGATGATAAAAAAATAATAACAGTTGAAGATCCTATTGAATACAAAATTGATAGTATAAATCAAGTTCCTATAAATAACAAAGTAGGACTTAGTTTTGAACTGGTATTAAAAAATATTTTAAGACAAGACCCAGATATTATTTTTATTGGCGAAATAAGAGATAAATTTTCACTTGATATTGCTCTTCAAGCATCATTAACAGGACATTTAGTACTTGCAAGTATTCACTCCTCAAGTTCTGTTGAAACTATTACAAGATTGATAGATTTAAAAGCTGACCCATTTTTAATCTCAACAACTCTTAAAGCAGTTATGGCACAAAGATTGGTTTTGGCTCACTGTAAGAGTTGTGAAAATGGTTGTAAAGAGTGTAACTTTACAAAATTTTATGATAGAACTTCTATTGCTGAAATTTTAAAAATTGATGAGCAGATATCCTCTTTGATATTTAACAAAGCTAGTTTTAATGAGTTAAAAGAGTATTTAAAAAATATAAATTTTAAAACAATTTTAGATGATGGGAAACAAAAAGTTAAAAATAGTTTAACCACTTTAGAAGAGGTTTATAAAGTGGTAAATTATTGATGAAAAAATATAGAGTTAAATATCAGGAAAATGGGAAAATAAAGGTAGATATTGTCGATGATGATAAACTTTTATTTATTAAAAAATCCAAAAACATTTTAGAAATAAAAGAGATAAATAAGATATTTAATATATTCAAAAAAGAGATTAGAATTGACAATAAAAAATTAGCACAACTATTTTATGAGTTAAATTTGATGTTAAAATCAAATATAAATATAAGTGATGCTTTACAGATTTTGATAAAAAATAGAAAAGAGAAAAAAATTGTGGAGTTTTTAAAAACTATAAACTATGCATTTTCAAACTCTAAACCAATAAAAGATGAGTTAAAGAGGTTTAAAATAGATGATACTGTTAAATCATTTTTACAGATTTCTCAAAATAGTGCAAATTTGGATTTGAATATTGAGGCAATTTCTACTCTTTTGAATGAAACAAAAGATATAAAAAAGAGTTTTTATAAAGCTATTTCTTACCCAATATTTTTACTAATTAGTTTTTTAATATCAATTTTCATAATATTTTTATTTGTTGTTCCAAATTTTAAAACAATATTTGCACAATCACAAAATAACCTGCCCATTGCTACAAAAATTTTATTAGCTATGGAAGATTTTTTTGTAAATCATACACTTTTTATAATCATTATGCCTTTTTTAGTTCTTTTTTTTATTTGGATTTTCTATAAAATTAGCAAGAGTTTTAGCTCTTTTTTAGATAAGTTTTTGTTTAAAACTCTACCAATAAGTAGTAAAATATACCAAAATTTTGAATTTTATAAACTATTTTTAATGATTGATATAATGCAAAAATCAAAGTATGAGTTTCATAAAGCATTTGAAACTTCAAGGCTTTTAGTAAAAAACAAATATTTGTTGGATAAAATACAAATTATTGATAATTTATTACAAAATGGTAAAACAATTAGTTACTCATTTAAAAACGTAGATATTTTTGATGATATAGTTTTGAACCTTTTAAATACAGGTGAAGTTTCAAACTCTTTGGAACTTACAATTTATGAAGTTAAAAAGATATATAAAAATAGATTTGATGATAGTATAAATTTTATAATTTTATTGATACAGCCCATATTTCTTCTATTAATGGCAAGCTTAACTCTTTTTATAGTTCTTGCAATATTTACGCCGATTTGGGATATGGGAAGTATGATTAGATAAAGGAGGAACCTTGATTAATTGTTACGTAAAAAAACAACACAGATTAACTGTAGTTGAAGGTGTTGAATATCTAAATGATATAGAAGATAGAAAAAGTGTTATTTGGATTGATATGCTTTTCCCTACTATGGAAGAGGTAAAAGCTATTGAAGGTATTTTTAATATTGAGTTTCCTACAAAACAAGAGAGTGAAGAGATTGAGCTTAGTTCTAGGTATTGGGAAGAAGGAAATAGAATAGAGATAAATAGTTATTTTCTTATAAATGATAAAAAAGAGCCTGTAAATGAGACGGTTTCTTTTATTTTACAAGATGAACTTTTAATATCTGTTCGATATAAAAAACTAGCAAGTTTTGATGCTTCAATTAAAAAACTTCTAGCAAGCCCAAGAGAGTATAAAACAGGATACTCTATATTTTCACAAATTATAGATATTAGAATTGATGCAGATGCTGATATTATAGAAAATTTAGGAAGAGATATTGCAGCTATTAGAAAACAGGCATTTAATGATGATGTAGAAAATGAAGATTTATTAGAACAGATGTCAGCATTTGAAAACTTAAATATGAAAATTAGGGAAAATCTTACAGATAAACAAAGAATTCTAAACTCTTTGTTAAAATCACAAAAGATTTCAGATGATAAAAGTGAACTTCCTATTATGTTAAAGGATATTAGGTCTTTGATTGATCACACTAATTTTAATTTTGAGAGACTTGATTATTTGCAAAATATTTTTGTGGGACTTCTAAGTGTTGAGCAAAATAAGGTTATAAAAATCTTTACTATCGTAAATGTTATTTTCCTACCTCCTACGCTAGTTGCGAGTATTTATGGTATGAACTTTGAGATTATGCCTGAGCTTAGCTGGGATTATGGATATTTATTTTCAGTTGGTATTATGATTTTATCAGCTATTACACCTTTGATAATCTTTAGAAAAAAAGGTTGGATATGAAATTTTTAAAAGGAATAATATATTATGAATAAAGAGTTAGAGTTTGAAAATTCAATAAAAAATATTTTAAATTATATTGATGAAGATGTTACAAGAGAAGGGCTTTTAGATACTCCAAAAAGAGTTCGAAAAGCTTATGAATTTATGTTTAGTGGATATAAACTTGACCCAAAAGAGATTATTCAAAAAGCACTTTTTACATCTACAAATGATGAAATGGTTGTTGTAAAAGATATTGAGTTTTACTCATTTTGTGAGCATCATATGTTGCCAATTATTGGAAAAGCACATGTTGCATATATTCCAAATGGAAAAGTTGTTGGACTTTCAAAAATTCCTAGAGTTGTGGATGTTTTTGCAAGAAGATTACAAATTCAAGAACAAATGACTGAGCAAATTTGTGATGCATTAAATGAACATTTAAAGCCTAAAGGTGTTGCAGTTATTGTAGATGCAAGACATATGTGTATGGAGATGCGAGGAGTGCAAAAAATATGTTCTACAACTATAACTTCTTCTTTAAGAGGACTTTTTAAAAGTGATAAAAAAACAAAAGATGAGTTTTTGAGTATAGTTTCAGCTTCTTTTCAAAAGTAGATTTTGAAATAGAAGGAAACACAAATTGGAACACGATAAATTAGCCACTAGATTGTCTCTTATCATTTATAAATTAAATCAAGGAGAGAGATTAACTATTGAATCTTTAGCAAATGAGTTTGGCGTATCAAAAAGAACAATAGAGCGAGATATTGCTAGATTTTCCTATTTTGATATAAAAAAAGAAGGCAAAGAGTTCTTTTTGGATGAACTTGCTGTTGGAAAACTAAACTTTGATGATATTAAAAACTTTGCTATATTTAGTGGTATTAAATCTTTGTTTCCATCTTTGACAAATCAGTTTCTAAAAGATATTTTAAATGAAAAGATAAATAGAGCCTATATGGTTCAAAATAGTGGTTTTGAAGATATAGAAGAAAAGCAACAACTATTTGAAAACTTAAGTAGTGCAATAATAGAAGAAAAAACTATTAGCTTTTTTTACAATGATAAAAAAAGAGTTGTAAATCCATACAAACTAATAAATACAAATGGTATTTGGTATTTAAGTGCAACAGAAAACAATACTATAAAAACTTATACTTTCTCTAAAATAAAAAGCCTAAAAATAAGTAGTGATAAATTTGTAGTTGATAAAAATATTTTAAAAGAGATTGAAAAAAGTGAAATAAACTTCTTATCTAAAGAGTCAAAAGAAGTACACCTAAAGATTCAAAATAGTGCAAAAGAGTATTTTTTAAGAAAAAAAGTATTATCAAATATGAAAATAGTAGATAATACAGATGAATACTTTGTTGTATCTACAAATGTAAGCTTTGATGATGAAATACTAAATATTGTAAAACAATGGATTCCATATATAGAGATTTTAAAACCTGTTGAATTGCAAGAAAAACTTGAAGATGTTTTAAAAAAGTATTTAGATAAAAATATCAAATAGTAGAAAATATGTTTATGATATAATCGCAAATAGATTTAAAATAAGAGGTAAAAATGATTAATGCAAACGAAATTATTTTAAAATTAAAAGAGATAAAACCTATTTATGAAAAAGAGGGGATGAAGCTAATTGGGATTTTTGGTTCATTTGCAAAAAATAGTGCAACCGAAAATAGTGATATAGATATTTTATATGAGCTTGATACAAAAAAATTCTATGAAAGAAATGAAGGATTTAAATCCTTTTTGAGAATAAAAGAGATAAAAGAGGAACTTCAAAATATATTTAAAAGAGATATTGATTTGTGTGCAAAAAGTGGTTTAAGTAACACAGGTGAAAAATATATTTTAGGAAATACAATCTATGTTTAATAAAGATATTGAAAAGCTAAATTTTATTGTAGAAAATATATCAAATATTGAAGAGATTATAAAAAGACATGATGGAATTGTAAATGCTTTAAAAGATAAAGTTGAAGCAAGACCAGCAATTTTGATGGCATTTTTACAAATTGGTGAAACTTTAAATAAGTTACAAAATACTTATGAAGCATTAAATATTGATGATATAAAAGGAGCTTATGAAGTAAGAAACTTCATAGCTCATGACTATATGTGAGTGGATATAGGGCTTGTTGAATACATTCTAAGAGAAAAACTACCTGAGCTAAAAAACACTCTTATATCTATAATTTTGGCAAAATAGACAAAAATAAAAAACTCTCAATTTTATAAATTTTGCGACACAACCTGTCGAACACTATTGTTAAACTTCCTTATAAATTTAAAACAAGGGGTTTAAGATGTTACCAGTATTGCCTTTTATTGTTGGTGGAGTTGTTGGATTAGTAGCTGGAGTTATTGCTAAAACTATTATGGATAGTAGTGATGATTTTCATAGTACGGATGATAATACTTCTGATGATAGCACATATACTACTCTTTTTACAGAATTTGATACAAAAGAAGATGAAGAAATTAAAGAAAGAGAAAATTTATAAAGATTTTTAATAATAGAATCATTTTAGAAGTCCGATAAACTAATACATAGTTTATCGGACTTATTTTTTATTTAGTAATTTACAATAAATAGTGATTTTTCATTATCAAAAAAAGAGGGACAATAATATGCCATTACCATTTGATTTTTCTAACACTATAATAGAAAGTGGTGATGCAAAAGTTGTAACTGATTTACTTTTTGAAGCACACTATATTTTAAAAGATATTTTAACAGGAATGAAGCTTATTTTTATAAGAGATGAGCTTACTGAATTCAGAGATATTCTTCTGAAGCTAAATAACGGAAAAAATAACAATGATGATAATTTATCTAAATATATTGCACTAGAGTTTAAAAATATTATTTCAAGTATTGAAGAAGATTTAGAATTTAAAAAATTTTACTATAAAATTTAGAATTTTACGACACAACCTGTCAAACACTATCGTTAAACTTCCTTATAAATTTAAAACAGGAGGTTTAGTTATGTTAAGATTTTTATTAGGTGTTGTAGCTGGTTTTGCTGCAAAAAAATATTATGATGAGAACAAAGAACAAGTAGATAAAAAGTTCAAAAAAATAGTTGAAATAGTAGATAATGATTCTGTTAAAAATAGTGATAAGAAGTGTTGTACAAATAGTGACAATAATACGAGACAAAAGGTTTAAGAAGATGTTACCAGTATTGCCTTTTATAATTGGTGGAGCATTAGGTGCTGTTGCAGGTGTTGCACTTAAAAAATATTATGATGAAAATGATATAGAAATTCATGAAAAGCTTGAAAATAGTTTGATGGATATTGAAGAGTGGTTGGATGAAAAGCTTGTAGCTTTGGATAAATATAAAGATAGTTTAAATCTAAATGATGATGAAAATAGAATATCTTCAACTAGCAAAGAACATAGTCTAAAAAAACTTCAAGATATGAAACAAAAGGTTTATCATGACTCTTTTGTAGATTTTATAAACTTTTATAAAAAACTTGACAATGTAGATTTAGGAAAACTTGAGTTTATGCAGTTGGAGTTTGATAATTCAAATTTTGATGAAGAAATAATAGATGAAACTCTAAAACAAAATATAAAAGTAACTATAGATTTACTATTTAAAGCAAACAATATCCTAAGCGATATAGTTTTAAATCTAAATGAAACTTTAAAAGATAAGTTTGATTATGAAAGCTTTGATATTAAAGAGCAAGAGCTTATAAAAGAAGCTTTTTTACTTGCAAAGTTTATTCAAAAAATTTGTATTAGTGATGATTTAGCTGAAGATGTTGTTGTTAAATTCAACAATATTATTTCAAATATACAAGAGAGTTTTTAATAATAAATATAAATAGAAGTATCAGGGTTTTAAAAACTCTGATATTTCTATATTTAATATTTGTGATATTTTTAAAAGATGTTCTAGGTTGAAATGTTTGCCGTTGTAATATATCTCTGCACCAGATACTACTGAAACAGATTTGTATCCCATAGCTAAAGATAAATCAAGCTGAGATAAGCCTTTTTCTTTTCTATATTTGGCAACATTTTGACCGATAATTTTATAAAGCTCATCAGGAGTTAAGTTTTTCATATGATTTTTACAACCTACTATTAGTGATAAATTGCTTGTAAGTTTATCTTATGTAGAATTGTTTACAATCTTTATGAAGACAATGTACCATATGAGATAAAAATATAAAAGTAAATATCTTTTTACTAAAGATGCTTTTGTGTATAGAAAAGTAATAAATTAGATTTTCTTATTTTATTTTTTACTTTTTTTATATATTTAATAGTAGTTTTGACTATAATAAATTGTTTCACACAAGGAAATAAAATGGGGATTTTACTAACTTTAATATTTTGGATTGTAGCTATATATTTTGGCTATAAATTGCTTAATAAACTTCTACAAAATGGCTTCTTGTGTAAATTACTTTGTGATAATAAAAGGAGCTAATAGTGGCTGTAAAACCAAATCCATATAAACTTGTATGTCCAAAGTGTGGCTTTAGTAAAGTAGTTGCACTAAAAAGTGATGCATTAAGTGCTAAATATATAATTTTAATATAAATCTAAATTTGGAGGTGAAGTGTTTCTTTGTACTAGCTGTGGATTATGTTGTCAAAATATATCTCAAATTGAGAAGTTAAAAGGTTTTGACTTAGGAGATGGTATTTGTAAATATTTTGATAAACAAAATTTGACTTGTAAAATATATGAAACTAGACCAGATATTTGTAGAGTTGATTTGATGTTTGAAAAGGAATATTACAAATACTATAACAAAGAAGAGTTTTATAGATTAAATGCTCAAACTTGTAATATACTTCAAGAGAAATTTAATTTAGATAAAAAATACAGAATAAATATAGGAGAATAAAATGCCATTACCGTTATTAGTACCAATCGGATTAGGATTAACAGCTCTTGCAACAGGAGCTTATGGAGCAAAAAAAGGTTATGATGCTTATAAAGACAATAGTAAAGCAAATGAGTTAAATGAAGAAGCTTCAGATACTTATGAAAAAGCACAAAAGCTTTTAAATAGTGCTAGAGAAGAGACAAATTTAAAAATAGAAAGTTTAGGTAAATTAAAAGCTGAACTTTATTTAGAAGTTTTAAAAGATTATGTAAAAACTTTTTCAAAAATAAAAAATATAGATTTTGATAGTAAATTAGAAGAAGAACTTGGATTAGGTGATTTAGAATTTAAAGATTTACTTGAAATAAAAAATCAAGTTTTAAAAATTGAAGAGCTAGCAGGTGGAACTGTTGCAGCACTTGGAAGTGGAGCATTAGCTGGATTTGGTGCTTTTGGTGGGGCTGGTATGTTAGCATCTGCATCAACAGGAACTGCTATAAGTAGTCTATCAGGAGTAGCTGCAACAAATGCAACATTAGCTTGGTTTGGTGGAGGCTCTTTAGCAGCAGGTGGATTAGGAATGGCTGGAGGTATGGCAGTTCTTGGTGGAATTGTAGCAGGTCCAGTTTTAGCAGTTGCTGGTGGAATATTTGCTGCAAAAGCTGAAACAGCAAAATATGAAGCTGAAAAAAATCTTGCTAAATCACAAGTTTTAGCTGAAGAGATGAATAGTGCTAGAGCTGTTGTACAGCACATTAGACTTAGAGTAATTGAATTTAAACGAACACTTATTCCTTTAACTGAAATATTTGAAAATATTTTAGATGAATTAGAAAAAATTGTAGAAAAAAATCAAGATTATTCTACTTATTCAGAAGAGCATAAAAAATTAGTATTAACTTCATTGTCTATTGCTACAACTTTAAAAAATCTTTGTGATACACCAATTATTGATGAAGATGGTCAAATTACAAGAAAATCAAAAAGAGTTTTAGAAAAAACAAAAGAGTTTGTAAAAACACTTGGAGAAAAACTTAATGGTTAAATCTAAAGCTTTATATGAAGAAGTTATAGATGAAATAGGAACTCAAACCTTAGCAAGGTTTGGATTAAATATTTTTAGTCTTAATACTTATGGAGCTTACGGTGCAAGTGTAACTACTACAAATATTGTTTCAAGAACTTATGATATTCGTAATAAATCAGAAAGTAAAGATGAAACTTTAGAAAAAAGAAATATAAGAATAGCTTCTTCAAGAGGATATGTTTTTGAAGATTTAGATGTTGGGCAAAAAAATATTATGAGTGAACTTTTAAATAAAGGTCAAAAAACTTATACAACAGATGAATTGGCAGATATTAAAAAAGTTGCTGATATTATAGCTTCAAATAAGAAAATTGATAAATTAAACTCTAAAGATAGACAAAAGTTTGATTTTGTGATGAGTAACTATAAAGAAGAAGTATTAAAAATAAACTCTTCTAAAAATATGATGAATAATGCCAAAAAACATGATCCTTCAACAGATACTATAACTTTTGATGAAAAAGGAAATATAGTAAAAAAATCTCAACATAAAGTAATAGCTGAAACAGAAGGATTTTTTGAAAGAGAAAAACTTTATGATAAGTCTGGAAAAATACTAAAAGATGAAAATGGGCAAATATTATATAAAAAAGATAAAGATGGAAACTTTGTATATAAATATTTAGAAAACAATGATGTTCTTACCGTACCTTTTGATGATTATAAAAGACATAAAGAAAATCTTGAAAATATGATTAAAAATCCAAAAAGTCAAGAAGATAGACAAAAAGCTCAAAAAGCTTTAGATATGTTAAATAAAAACAATGTGACAAATCGTTTAATGTGTGAAAATCCAAAAACAACAGCAGTGATTACCCAATCTATGGTAGCTTCTGGACATATCGCACAAGCAGGAATGTCTGATGCCATTGTTGTATCCTTATCTATGTTAGCAAATGGTGCAATATATGAAATAAAAGATGCTTTTAGCGAAAATGGTTCAAACACGCCTATTGATGAGAGAATAAAAAGGCTTATTAAAAAAGTTTTAGAAGCATTTAAAGAACCTTTTAAAAGAGGAGCTTCTTTTGGTGCTATTGATGTAGGAATTGGGATTTTAACTCAAATTTTTCAAACAATCTCTAGTAAATTAAAATATATTTGGAAAGAGTTAAGAAGCTCTTTAAAATCTGTTTTTAATGCTATTTGGGATTATTTAAATGGAAAAGTTAAAAGTTATCAAGAGTTAATATCTGTTATTATTAAAGCTATTTTTTCAGCAATTATGGTTGCTTTTGCAATAACACTTGAAACTAAATTGGAACTTTGGTTAGCTCCTTTGGTTAGTCCTATCGTTGCTAAATTTTTAGCTCCAACACTAGCTATAATAGTTAGTGCTATTGCAGTTATAATTTTTACAAAAAGTATTGATTTAGCCTTAAATACTCTTTTTGGAGCATTTACACAAAGAGACATTGCAAAAATGAAAGCAGAGGAAATTAAAGCACTGTGTGAGGAAATGTTACCAACTTTAATAGAAGATAGAAAAGAGTTAGAAAAATTAATTGAAACTACATATAAAGAGAGAAAATTAACTTTTGAAAAATCTTTTGAAGATTTTAAAGAAGGTATAACTGCAAATGATGTAGAAAGTGTAATTTTTGGACTCCAAAATATAAATTCTATGTATGGTAAAAGTTTAAAATTTCAAACATTTGATGAATTTGATGAATTTATGCTTAACAGTAATAGTGTAATTAAATTATAAAGTGATTCAATTTGAGTCACTTTATAAAAGTTAAATTTTAATAATAAAAAATTAAAAAGTAGCTTTTGGAAATGCGAAGTAAGAATGGAAATAAAATATTCTGATTGGGAAGAAAAAAAATGAAAATATATTTAAAAATATTGACTTTGGGACTATTTTCTAGCTTGTTGTTTGGAGCAAATTTACCAAATATATGGACTACAGGTTTTGGTCAAGGTTGGCTAGAATACAATATTTCAAATGAAAAAGAGCAATTTTTAATCATTAGTTGTAATGTTGGTTATGATGATGAAACAGATCATAATATAGTATTTTCAACATCATCAAAAGAGTTTAGTGGGGAAGATTTGGCTTTTATTATGGATGGAAATGCTTATTATCCACTATCAATGCCTACAAATACACGAAATGGTGGAAACAATTGGTATGATTTTTCTACAAATATTACAAATGCACAAAAAATAGAAGTTTATAATGAAAATAAAAAAATAGGTGAATTTAATCCATCAAAAGAAAGTAGTAAAAAAGTTTTAAAAGATGGACTTTGTGACCCAATGATTTAATTAAAAACTATTGCAAAAGAAAATAAGATGAAATATTTAGATGAATTTGAAAAAGATATTTTAAAAAGCGTTGAAAATGGTGAGTGGAAAAGTAAAAACAATAAAGATAAATATAAGCGGTATTCGCCTATAATTTAAAAAAACTAGGTGTATTTATGACTCAACAACAAATAATAAAATTATTAGATTTGCCAGAAAGAACCTTAAGAGATTGGAAAAAATCAAGAAATAGACTATATACTCTGCTTGAAAATATAGAGTATGAAGAAGCAAAAAGCAAAATAGATGTTGTAGATTTAGATGATACTATTGAGTTTAATCCAAAAGAGTTTTCTCAAAATCTTTTTTGGCAAACTAATCAAAAAAGTCATCAAAAAGTTTACTCAATAATTTCAAAATATTTAGGAACTTTAAATAGCGAAGATATAAATACTCTTTGTAGGAAGTTTGGCAAAAATATGGTTAGAGCTGTGCTTGAAGATAAATATAAAAAACTTTATAAAAAAGGTTATATCTCAACAAGTGGTATTGATATTTTACTCGGTGGAAATTATAAAGAAAATCCTATATATAAAGAGATTTTAGGTTTAATAAATGACTTCTAGTGTAATAAATGTTTTAAACAAAATAAAGAATTTGGATATTTTTGAAGATGATTTGTATTTTGTTGGTGGAACTGCACTATCTTATTTTATAAAACATAGAGTTTCAGAAGATATTGATATTGTTTCTCCAAAAATACTTAAATACAAGAATATAATTCCAATTATGCAAGACTTAGGAGCAAAAAAAATAGAAGATGAAAATACTTTTTCTCTTCGCTTAGCTGGAATGTTTCCAGATGAGTATATTTTAAAATTTATTCTTGATGATGTAAAAATAGAGTTTTTTTGTGCAAATAGACCCATACAAAAAGAGATTTTAAAACAGATAGAATTTGTAACTTATTATAACTCAAGGCTAAAAATTTTGGATCTAAAACAGATAGCCAAACTGAAAGTTATAGCATTTTTTCAAAGAGATAAAATTAGAGATTTATTTGATTTTGGAGAAATTTTGGAAAACAAAATAGTTTCTTTTGAAGATATTTTACAAATTTCAAAAGAGCTTAAAAATATATCTTCACAAGAGCAATTAATAAAATTTATTTTAGATAAAAAAGAGGAAAAAGATGATGAAAATGTATATCTTGATGAACAAAGTAGAATAGATTTATCTTTTCTTGAGATAAAAAAAGCAGTACTTAAAAAAATAGAAAAAATAGGAAATCAAAAATAAAAAACCTAATAATCCTCTACAACCCATACTATGAAAAAGATGTGATAGAACAGCATCTAAAAGTTTTGATTGAAAATCAAAAAGTAGCCTTTGGAAAAGTTAGATCAAAACTAAAAAATATAGAACATAACTTTCAAGATGACTTAGAAAATATTTATAAAAGTGTAGATAGTGAAAACTATCTACAACTTTTTTTAACTGATTATTCAAGTATTTATGTAGCAAAAGTAACAAAAGTAACCAATGAAGATTTATACGATTTAGCTCCAGCTTACTATAAGGAGAAAAATCTTGAAGTTGAAACTTGGTTTTTAATAGAAGATATTTGTGAAATTGTTAGAAATGATTTTGAAAAAACAAGAGATGAAATTTTGGCAAATTTTACAGCTCTTAACTTTGGAAATCATACATATGGAGTTTATGGAAGTAATTATATCTATCCACTTATTGTAAATCAAAAAGAGGATAGAAGTTTTTTTGAAGATTTAGAAGATGGTTTTAAATACTATATTGATATTTTTAAATCACCTAAATATTTAGCAATAAAACAAAACCTTATTGACTTTTGTTTTAGCTCTAAATATATATACTCAATTCACCCTGAAAGCTTGACAAATATAATATCAGCAGAAATTGAGTTTGATGAAAATAAATTAGATGTTACATATGATTTTACAAGTGTAGTTATAAAATATAGTAAAACTATGGAAAAAGAGATTTATTTGTTTATGAAAGAGCTATTTAAAGTCTTAATAAAAAATAGTAAAGATGTAGAAAATATTGAATATACAGTAACTGGTATAAACTATAAAATGTCTGATATATTAGTGCATAAACCAAATTTAGGGACATATAAATTTCTTATAAAATCAAATATCGTAGAAAATGCTATAAAAGAGAGCTTTGAAAACAATAGTATATTTTTCTTTATTAAAAAAACAGTTCCATACTATATAAACTTTTTGCAAGATATTAGAAATGAAGTTGTTCATGGGAAAATTGCATCTAAAGATGAAGCAAATACTTTAAGAAATAAAATCTTAGGTGTTACAGATGATAGTATTTTAACTGATATTTTAAAGTACAAGAAGAAGATTTTGGAAAGTAGGAGTTAATTGATATTTTAGAGAATCTAAAACCTCAAAACTCTATCTTCAAAATGTAGTTTTACATTTTGCCCAATTTTTAAACTATCATCAGCACTATAAACAAGCAAATCTTTGTGGTTTACAACAACCGTAACTTCATAAAAACTTCCATAAAAGATAATATCTTTTATAATAGCCTCAATATTTCCATTAGGGCAGATTTTTATATTTTCTGGTCTTATGTATTCATTTTCAGATATTTGTGATATTTTTCCTAAAAAATTTGCACAGTATAAATCTTCTGGATTATTATAAAGCTCTTTACAAGTACCAACTTGCAAAATATCTCCACCATTCATAATAGCAATTCTATCAGATAAGAAAAAAGCATCTTCTTTATCATGAGTGATAAATAGTGCAGTTATATTAAACTCTTTTATCATCTCTTTTAGTTCAAACCTCAAAATATTTCTTAGTTCCGTATCTATGTTACTTAAAGGTTCATCAAGTAGCAGTATTTTTGGTTTGTTTATAACAGCTCTTGCAAGAGCGACTCTTTGCTGCTGTCCACCACTTAGTTCATGAGGGTATTTATTCTCATGCCCTTTTAGTTTTGTTTTTTCTAAAATATCTTTTAACTCTTCTTTGCTAGCATTGCTTCCAAAAGTTATATTTGAAGCAACATTTAGATGAGGAAGTAGAGCATAGTTTTGAAATACAATAGCTACACCTCTTTTATTTGGCTCAATATCAACATCTTTTGAAAAAACTATATTATCATCTATTTTTATCTCTCCGCTATCAGGTTTTTCAAGTCCTGCAAGCATCCTTATAAATGTAGTTTTACCACTCCCGCTAGTTCCTAAAATTGTAAAAATTTCGCCTTTTATTAAATCAAGATTTAAACTATTTGCAACACAAATATTGCCTTTACAAAATATTTTTCTTAAATTTTTTATTTCAACTATTTTTTTCATTTTTTCTTTCTTTTTGGTTTAAAATTTAAAAGTAATACAGCACTAGCAGTTGTAATAACCAAAAGAAGTGATGGAAAACCAGTTTTATAAAGCATCTCATTACTTGCTAGCTCATAAATTCGAACCGCTAGTGTATCAAAATTAAATGGTCTTAAAATCAAAGTTGCTGGAAGCTCTTTTGCAATATCGATATATAAAATTAAAAAACCACTAAGCAAATAAGGTTTTAAAATAGGAAGATATATCTTAAAGATAGACTCTTTTTCATTTTTGCAAAATATTCGGCTTGTATCATCTAGTGAGCTATTTATCTTACTAAAACCGTTTTCAACACTTCCTATACTAGCTGCAAAATATCTTGTAGTATATGCAAAAATTAAGATTATAAATGAACCACTAAAAAACATAAAACCCAATCCACGGTCTAAATAATTTGCTATCAAAAGTAGTCCAACAGCTACAACAGCACCAGGAATAGAGTATCCTAGCATTGAAACTTTGTGAGTAAAGCTTGATACTTTTGTAGAGAAAAATCTCAAAAAATATACAATAAAAAAAGCCAAAGATATTATAAAACTACTAGAGATTATATTTAATTTTAAACTATTAAATAGATACTCAAATGCCGTAAAATCAAGAGTGTTTATATCCAAAAGAGTCCAATAAATCAAAACCCCAGTAGGTATAAAAAGTGTAAAAAGAGCAATTATAAAAGATATTAAAAATGCAAAAAAGTTATATTTTCCTTTTAATTTTATTTTAGAAGGCTTCTCGCTACTGTTTGTTGAGCTAGAAAACTTGAGTTTTTTTCTAATATTATATTCAACTAAAAGAATTAAAAATACAAAAACAAGTAAAATAATTGCAATATTTATAGCTCCACCTAAATCACCATAACCAAACCAAGATTTAAAAATTCCAACACTAAAAGTCTCTATTCCAAAGTATAAAACAGTTCCATAATCGCTTAAAGTTTCCATAATAGCTAGTATTGTTCCTGCAAAAATTGCTGGATATGATAAAGGAAGATAAACAGTGAAAAAAGCTTTTATCGGATTTAATTTATATAAAGATATAAGTTCTACAACTGATTTTGATACCATAGAAAAAGATACACGAGCTAGTATAAAAACATATGGAAACATTGCAATTGTAAAGATAAAAATAGCTCCACTCATATTTAAAATATCAAATTTTATAGATGTGTCATTTAAAATTTGTGATAAAAGTCCACGAAATTCAAAAAATCCAACATAAGTATAACCAAAAATATATGCAGGATAAGCCAAAGGAAGTATAAAACAAACAGAGAAGAACTTACTACCAAAGTACTCAAATCTAGCACTTAAGTAGGAAGTTACTACTCCAAATATTATTACAAATATTGCAGTACCTATTATTAAATAGATAGTATTTAATGAATATTCTAATAAAAAACTACTCTCTAAAAACTCTTTATTAAAAGAGCCATTGAATAGAAAATATATTATTAGTATTAAAATTGGTAGTGATATAAGTAGCCCTAAAATAGGGGCTACTAAAAGCTTTAGATTTTTTATTTCCAATTCCCTTTTGTTGCTATTTCAACAGCTTTTCGTGTCTGTTTTCCAACTTCATTTAAAGGTATTGTATCCTCTTTGAACTCTCCCCAAGAAGCAACTATTCCAGCTGGTTTAACTTTTGGATTAACAGGATATTCATAGTTTCCTTGTGCTAGTTCACCTTGTGCTTCTTCGCTTGTTAAAAACTCTATTAGTTTTATTGCATTCTCTTTATTTGGAGCAAATTTTGTAATACCAGCACCTGAGATATTTATATGAGCACCTGTAGTTTTTTGTGCAGGAAAAAATACTTTTACCTCTTTTGCTATTTCCTCATCAACTTTATCACCACTATTTGCCATAACTCCTAAATAATATGAGTTTACAACAGCAATATCAGCTTCACCAGAAGCTACTGCTCTTATTTGATCTTTATCAGCACCTTTTGGATCTCTTGCAAAATTATTTACTAAACCTTTTACGAACTCTAAAGATTTTTCTTCACCGTTATGTGCAATTATAGAAGCAAGAA
Source organism: Aliarcobacter cryaerophilus (assembly GCF_014352935.1). Next base: position 125,520 of record NZ_CP060694.1, read on the forward strand.
GTGACTTGTTGTAAGCATTTGTTGAACTTCTAGTTATCACTTTTCCTTTAAATTCAGGTTTTGTAAGTGAAAAATAGTCATCTAGGTGTGCTGGATTTATAGTTTTTGGATTATAAACGAAAAGTCTAGCTCTTTTTGTAATAGCAAACCATTTTCCATCTTCATCTCTTAGGTGAGCTGGAATATTTTTTTCCAATACTTTTGAGCTAACTCCTTGAAGCAAATCTCTCTCTTTAGCTTCATATAAATTTCCAATATCAGCTGTTATAAGAATATCTGATGGACTATTTGCACCTTCTATTGACAGTCTTGAAACAAGCTCTTCGGCTTTTGCAGTTATAAGGTTTACTTTTATACCTGTTTTTTCCTCAAATTTTTTGAACAGAGCTTTGTCTGAGTCATAGTGTCTTTGTGAATATACATTTACTTCACTACCACTTGCAAACAAAATATTTGCAAATAGTATCGAACAAAGTAGCGATTTTTTAAGCATCTAACTATCCTTTTTTATTTTATAATATCTAATTTTTAAATTTAAAAGGAAATAGTATAGTAAGAAAGCTTTAATAACTCTTAATATTAAGAATGATTATCAAAAGTATAATATTTTTATAAATTTTATAAAATTTTTTATATATAAATAATCATGAAATATCAATAATATAGAATTTTATAAATAAAAATAATTTTTATGAATAAATATATTATAAAAATCACCCCAATGGGTGATGTTTTTATTTTTTTATTTTGATAAAATACTCAACTTTATTATTATATTGGAGATAAAATTATGGCAAATTTAGCACAAATACAATCAATTGCACAGGGACAATTTTTTGTAAAAGATTCTCTAGGAAATTTAACTGAGTTAAAAGTAGGTGACACTGTATCTTTAAATGATACAATAGTTGCTGCAAGCTCAAATACAGATTTGTCAAAAATAGAAATACTTTTTGATACAAATGAACTAATAACACTAAGTCAAGGTGAACAACTTTTAGATACTACTTTACTAGCAAGTACTTTTGGAAATGAAGAGTTGGCATTTGATAAACAAGAAGTAGATGAAACACTAAATGCTTGGAATAATGCACAAGATGGTGATGCAACAGATATGGAGACAGCAGCAGGTGATGTAACAGAACAAGCAACAAATGCTGGTGATGAAAGAGCTGCTGATGGAGGAGCTTTAAGAAGTAAGTTTAACTCAAGAGATGGTGATGCTACTGATATAGTAAGTGACTTAAGAGAGGCTTCATGGACAGGTGGAATAGAAAGAACAAATGAAGATTCAGAAAATATGCTTTTGGAACAACCATTGCCTGTAGTTTATACTATTATCGAGGGTATTGATGTTGTAAATGAGGGTGATAGTGCAAATTATGTTGTAAAACTTCAAGATGCTGCTGGAAATCCAGTAATTGCAACTCAAGATACAATAATATATGTAAGATATACAAATAAAACAACTCAAGATGGAGATACTCAATATAATAATGAAAATATTATAGAAGTAGTAATCAAAGCAGGTACTAGTCAAACTGAGTTTACAATTAAGACAAATGATGATTATTTGGCTGATAATGGTGAAATTTATAATGTATCAATAACTGGAAACAACTCTACAGAGTTCGATATGAGAACAGGAGATGTGGCTGGAAATAAAACAAATGTAGATACAACAATCTTGGATAATTCAAATCCTTTAAATCCAGGTGGAGAAGATGGTGGATATGGAAGTGAAGATATAGTTTTTGCAATAATAGAAGGAACAACAACAGTAAATGAAGGTGACACAGCTCAATATGTTGTAAAATTAGTAGATAAAGATGGAAATCCTGTAACTGTAACAAAAGATACAGAAGTAACTATAAAATATACAAACAAAACAACTCAAGATGGTGATACGGAATATAATAACAACGATACAATAAAAATTACTATTAAAGCTGGTGAAAATTCATCAGATAAATTTGATGTTGATACAATTGATGATTATTTAGCAGATAATGGAGAAAAATTTAATTTAGAAATTACAAATGTTGATGATCAAGGACAATTTGAGAAAGTAAATATTGGTGATATAAATGGTGATAAAACAAATGTTGACACAACAATCTTAGATAATACAACTGATAAACCAAATGAAAATAGTACAGTAGAAAGTAATCAAGAAAATGTAATTTTAAAAATAGTAGCAGCAGATAAAGATGGGAACCCAATCAAAGATGCTAATGGAGATTATTTAACACAAAATGAAGTTCCAGAAGGAAATAATGCATATTATGTAGTATTGGCATTTGAACCAAATACAACTAAATTTAATGATAATACAAAATTAGATATTCAAAGTGGAACAGTAGAAGTACAAACATTTGATAAAAATGCAACTGGAACAACAACACAAACAAAAGAAGATGGAACACAAGATTATATTTCAAAAACTCAAAAAGTTGAATTAGGGAAAGTAATATCTGTAGAAACATTAGATGATTGGAAATCTGATAATAATGAGCAGTTTGAAATCAAAATTACAGATAAATCATATCAACACCCAAGCACACCAGTTTATGAAAATGTGGTTACAAACACTGATCCAGTAACAACAACAATAAAAGATAACACAACACCAAATACAGAAACAAATGTAGAAGATGTAAAAATTGTACTTGTAGCTGTATCATCTGCTACAACTACAATTGCTGATATTACAAACTCAGATGGAACACTAAAAGTTACAAATACAAATGAAACCCCAGAAGGTGGGAAATTATATTATATTGCAGTAGCAGTTGATAAAGATGGAAAACCTTTAGCTACTCAAGGTGGAGATGTTACAATAAATTACGGAACTACATCAAATATTTCAGATAAAGATGCAACAGCTGGTGTAGATTATGATAATACTATAAAAGTAAATACAAAAGTTGGAGTTGTATTTGAAGTAAAAACAAAAGATGATTATTATGCTGAAGGAGATGAAAACTTTACTGTAAAAATTACAGATTTAAAAAATTCACCATATGAAACACCATCTATTGATACAACAAAAGATACTGTAACTTCAACAATAAAAGACAATGCACCAAAAATAAATGGAACAGTTGTTTCAGGTGGTGAAGATACAGATGGTAATACTTATGGAGCAGAAGATACAGTATATGCAATCATTACTGGAGAAACAACAGTAAATGAAGGAGGCGTTGTTACATATACAGTTAAACTAGTTGATAAAGATGGTAATACTGTAATTCCAACAAAAGAAACAACAGTTACTGTAACTTATACAAATATTGGAACAACATCAACAGATGATACAAATAAAACAAATAATCAAGAAATAGCTGTAAAAATAGATGCTTCAGGGAAAGGAACATTTACTGTAGAAACAAAAGATGATTATTATGCAGAAGCTGATGAAAACTATAATGTAAAAATTACAAATGTACAAAATACGGGTGAATTTGAAAATGTAAAATTTGATAGTTATCCAAATACTATTCCAAATAACCCATCAAATAATGTTACTACAACGATTAAAGATAATCCATCAAAAGTTGAACAACCAGATACTGGAACAGGAAATGATGATCCAATAAATGGAAGTTATGGAAAAGAAGATACAGTATATGTAAAAATTGAAGGTAATCCAACTGTAGTTGAAGGTGGAAAATTATCACATACTGTAACACTTGTAGATAAAGATGGAAAAGCTGTAACTATTCCAGTTGGAGAAAGTGTAACAGTAACATTAACTTACAAAGAACCAGCAAATGATAAAAATCCAAATGCAGATGATTATGTTACTAAAACAGAAACTATTACAATAAAAGGTGGAACATCTTCAACAACTTTTGAAAATATTACAAAAGTAGATTTTGTAACTGAAGGCAAAGAAGTTTATGAAATCACAATATCAAAAGTTGAACAAAGTGGTGCTTTTGAAAATGTTGCTATTGATTCTACTGCAAATAAAGTAACAGATACAATCCTTGATGGTATTACATTAACAAACCCTCAAAATGCTTATGTTGATGAAGACAACTTCTATACAAATAAAAATGATGGAACAAATTCAACAACTAAAAATAGTAATATAAATGATACAAAAAGCTTAGGATTTACAATTCCAACAAATTATGAAACAGAAGTTGGAACTTTTAGTGTTAATTTTGTAAGTGCACCAACAGTTACAGTTGATGGAAATAATTATGCATTAACTTCAAATGGGGTAGCTGTTACTTATACAGTTAATGGAAATACAATTACTGCAAACGCAGGAAGTACAAAAGTTTTTGATATTGTTTTAAGTAAGAATGGAACGTACACATATAAACAATATGCAAATATTGACCATCCAAAAGCAGGAAATACAAATACAGATTATGAAAATGTTAATACAAATGACAATATTGATTTAAATTTTAAATTTAATATTACTACAACACCTAAAAATGGTGAGCCTACTACAACAAGTCCTACACAAGAGTTCAAAGTAACTGTAAATGATTCTACACCAGATGCAGAAACAAGAACAGAAACAGTAAATGAAGATGGGACTTTAACTATTGTTTTAAGTGATGAATCATTTAAAGATGGAAAAATTGAAATAGATAATGGAAAAGATGGATACCAAACTCTAGTTAAAAATGGAACAGCTAATATTTATGATGGAAATGAAGTTATTGGTGTATTGAAAAACAATGCAAATGGAACTTTGACTTTTACACCTAATAAAGATTATAGTAAATATGAAGCTGATAATGGTTATTTACCAAATTTCAAATATAGAGTTAGTGATACTGATGGAGATTATGCGCAAGGACAAATCAATATTCATGTTAAACCAGTAGCTGATGGTACAACTATTAAAGTAGAAAATGTAACAACTTATGAAGATAATAAAAATACTCAAGAAGGACAAAATTCTGTATCTTTAGGATTAGTACAACCAACTATTAAGGATAATACAGATAAAAATGACACTGCAAAAGGTGACCATGGTGAAAGAGTTGATTATATTACACTTAAATTTACAAATGGAGCTTCTGTAAAAGGTGCCGTTTTAGAAAAAGCTGATGGTACTGATATTTTAACTATTACTAAAAATACTGATGCAGTTAAAATAGTTATTGTTAAAGATGATGGAACAGGAAAAATGATAGTAGACACAGATTTCCACCACTCAAATATTACTTTGGGACAATCAGGAGTAGTTTATCTTACAAAAGAGGAATATGAAGGATTAAAAATCCAACATGCTGAAGATAATGATACAGATATAGTAATTAATATTTCAACAAGAAGTTATGAAGTTAATGATAGTGGAGAACCTTTATCTGGTGTAAATTCAAAATCAAATAATTCAAATATGACTGTAGTTATTAAACCAGTAACTGATGATATTAGTTTAAAATGGAATGATGAGAGTGCAGGAACAATATCTGATGCTGGAAAAACTTACACATTTAATGATATAAAAGAAGGAAATGATACTATTGATTTAAAAGCACTTCTTACTAAAACAAGTGGAACAGAACTAAACGATGGTACAACTGGAAATAAAGCTGATTTAGATGGAAGTGAAAAAAGAACATATACGATTTCTGGTATTCCAGAAGGTACAGTTGTAACTTTAGGTGGACAAACTGCTGTTGCAAATGATAAAGGTATTGCAACTATAGTATTTAATGATACAAATAATAAAAATGCAGATCCAGATTTTTCTATGAAATTCCCTGAAAATTACTCTGGAACAGTTGAAGGAAAAATTACTTTAAGTGTTTATGATAATGGAGTAGAATCTGGACAAAGAGATGCAACAGATTATGGAAATGGTGCAAATGGTATTAAAACTGCTGAAGTTGATTTCAAAGTAAATGTAAACCCAGTTGCAGATGACGCTACAGTTAAAGTAGGACAGCCTATGGGATATGAAGATGCTGGAAGAGAAGGTGGAAATACAAAAGATAAATCAGGAGCTATTACAAATCCTACAAAAGGTATAGTATTGCCTATAACAGTTACATCTACAGATAAAGATGGAAGTGAAACATTTACTGTAACTATTAAAGATATTCCAAATGGTGGAGCTATTTTTGTGAAAGAACCACTTACAGGAAAAGATATTCTTGTAACTTATGCTGAAGATGGAACACCTACAATAAAAGTATGGAATAACGGTGTTTTAGAAGATTATACTGGAACTACTATAACAGCGAATAAAGGAACTATAACTATTGAAAAATTTGACAATGAAAATCCACCAAAATTTATTCCACCACATAATTCTCATGGAGATTTTAAATTAAATGTTGATGCAAAAACAGTTGATACAGTAATAATAAATGGGCAACCAGTAACAAATGTTCAAGATGTAGCAACTAATAAAGATATATTAGTTGTTGTAAAAGATGTTGCAGATAGTGTTGTAGGAAATGATTATAACAAAGAAAATTTATCTTTAGCAGATGGTACAAACAAAGATTATAACTTAGTAACACAAGAAGATACACAAATAAAACTAGATTCTGTATTTAAAGATTCTACAAAACTTTCATCTTATGATAAAGAAAGTGAAGATTTAACTATCATTCTTAAATCTTTACCAAAAGGTGTTGAGTTAGAAGGAAATGTAACTTTAATAAATGGTCAATACATCTTTAAAGCTGATGATATTTCAGGTATCAAGATTGTAACACCAGCAAATTATAGTGGAGAATTAAACTTTGATGTTACATACATAACAACAGAAAAAGGTGAAGCTAATAATCCAAGTAAAACTCACGATAGTAAACAAGAGACTGATAAAATAAGTATCTTTGTAAAACCTACTATTGATGCACAATTTGATTCTCAAACTACAAAAGCAGAAGATAGCGAAATTGTAGATGGTGGAAATAGTTATTATAAAGTGGATTTAGGAATTTCTCACCAAAATGGTGATAATGATGAAACTTTAGAAAGTGTTACTATAAAAGCTCCAGAAGCAAATAGTGGATATAAATTATTCATAATAGATGGCAATACAAAAACAGAAATTACAAGTGACTATACTCTTAAAACTACTGAATTGAACAAAGTTTATGTAGAAGTAAAAGAGAATCAACATGGTAGCTTTGATATAAAAGGTACTTATACAGTAAAAGATAGTCAATATGCAGGAAAAGATGTAAATTATGAGACAAAAGAGACAAAAGATTTTACTCATAAATTGACTATTACACCAGTTACAGATACTCCAACTATAACAGTTGAAACTGGTACACAAACACACATAAATGTAAATGCAGGAGAAAATACAGAGATAAAAATCCCTGTAAAAGTATCTTCAGAAGATACAGATGGAAGTGAAAATATCACAAAAATAGTGATTAGTGGTGTTCCAAAAGGTGTTACAATAGACACAGGTTCTGCTGAATTAGATGGAAAAATAACTGTAAGTGAGCACAATGGTATTTATACGATTACAGGACATAATTTAAATAGTAGTAATTTTAAAGATATCGTATTTAAAGTAGATGGAAATGCAAATTTTGAATATAGAGATATTACTATTACTGCATATACAAAAGATGCTCAAGGATCAATTGAAGAACAAACAAGTACAAAAATAACTTTAGATAAAACTCATAATGGAAATGGAGGAGGAACTGGAACAGGTCCAAAACTAGACATTATAGTTGATGAAGTTAAAAAAGATTTTAATGCAACAGAAGATACACAGTTCAATTTCCTAGATGTATTTAAAGTTACAGTAGCAGATAATTCAAATGATGGAAGAACAGAGTTAAATTTCAAAATTGATGTAGGTTCAAATGCAACATTAAAAGGTTTAGATGCTTATAAAAATGCAGATGGAAGTTATACAATAAAAGGAAATAGAGCTGATATTGAGTCTGTTTTAGCAAATTTAAAAGTAGTTCCAAATAAAGATTTTAATAGTAATCAAGATGCAGATGGAATATCTATTAAAGTAGAAACAAATGGAAAAGAATCTACTATAAAAGTTCCTGTGACTCCTGTAACAGATAGTTTAAATGTAGAAATAACAGCAAATGATAGTACAACTATAGATGAAAATGGTGAGTTTAATTTTGATATTAAACTTACGAATAATTCAGATAAAGAGTTTACAAATATAAATGATTTTTATGTTGTTGTAAATGAAAACTTTGAAGCTGGAGAAAGCTCAAAAGGTGAGTTATATTTAGGAAATACTAAACTAGAATTAGTAGATGGAAAATATAAATTACCAGCAGATTATAAGTTAGGTGATAGTTTAAATCTTACTTATAAATCGGGTGAAGATAGACATGGCGCAGTTGAAATAAAAGTAATTGCTCAAAATAAAGAAACAGGTGCAACAAATGAATTGACTTCAACAGGAACTACAACTATTATTGTAAAACCTGTTGCTTCTTCTGAAATAGAAGTGAAAAAAGTACAAGACGGTATTGAAGATAAAGAAATGGCAAGTGCAAAACTAAATGTTGTAAAAGCTGACCCCTCTGAGAAATTTGAAAGTGTTTTAATAAAAGTTGCTTCAGGAGTAGCTATTTATTATAATGAAGGAAAATCTTTAGCTATGAATTTAGGTGATGGTTCTTGGTTAGTTCCTGTAAATAGCGATGGCACTCTACCTCAAATTTTCTTCAAAGGAAATGAACACTTTGGTGGAGAAATTAAATTTGATGCAATAATAAATGTAAAAGATGGAAACTCTAAAAGCACAATTGAACTAAAAGATAGTTCGGTTTATATTAAAGAAGTTGCAGACGGTGTTACTATTGACCCAACAAAAACAGGAATTGATAAAAATGCATTTGAATGGACAAGTTTAAATCTAAATGCAAATATGAAAGATTTAGATGGTAGTGAAAAAATGCATTTCACTCTTGAAGGACTAGATAGTTCAGCACAATTTAGAATCGTGGATAAAGATGGAAATATTACAGATTTAAGTTCACAATCTAAATTTGAAAATGGAAAATGGACTATAAATGGAATTGAAGCTAAAGATATAAATAGTATTGAAATATCACATGATAAATCAGTATCAGGTGTGAAAGTAGAAGCCTCGACGGTTGATGGAGATAATGTATCTACTTCACCTTCAGTTTCAGGTACATTTGATTTAAGTTATAAAGCTGATGCTAAATTTTCAAATGGTTCATTTACTTTAGCAAAAGATATGGATATTGATTTCAATAATATTGGTAAATTAGGTTTTACAAATGTTGAGAAAATTGATTTAGGTGCTGGAAATGGTAAAAATGAACTTCTAAATCTTACGTTGCAAGATGTATTAGATATGGGTAAAAAAGATGGTGGAAATATTAATCTTACAATTCTAGGAGATAGTCAAGATAAAGTTAGTTTTGCTGATAAATCTCAATGGCAAAAATCAGAAACAACAATTATTGAAAATGGTAAAACATTTACACAATGGTCAAATATTTCTGATAGTACGGTTACACTTAAAATTGAACAACCAATATCAGATGGTATTACAAATTAATCTCTCTTTTAAAGCTGGGGCTTAAGTCCCAGCTTTAACTACCAATTTTAAATCCTATTAAACAAAATACTAATTACAATTAGATATAATCAAAAACTTTTTAAAGGGAATAAATAGATGATTTTAATGATTGATAACTACGATAGTTTTACATACAATATTGTTCAATATTGCCTAGAACTAGGAGCTGATTTGAAAATAGTAAGAAATGATGAGTTAACTTTAGAGCAGATTATAGAGTTAAATCCAAGTAAAATTATAATCTCTCCAGGACCTGCTACTCCAAATGAATCTGGAGTTTGTTTAGAAGTTATAGAGTATTTTGCAGGAAAGAAACCAATATTTGGAATTTGCTTAGGTCATCAAGCAATAGCTCAGGTTTTTGGGGCAAAAGTAGTCAGAGCAAAAAATATGATGCATGGGAAAACTTCAAAAATAGAAGTTTTAGAAGATACAAAGATATTTGATGGTTTACCAAAAGAGTTTACACAAACAAGATACCACTCTTTGATTGTACAAAAAGATAATTTGCCAGAAGATATTATAGTAACTTCAAAAAGTATGGATGATGGTGAAATTATGTCTTTAGAGATAAAAGGTAAAAATATTTATGGAGTTCAGTTTCATCCTGAATCAATTATGAGTGAATATGGACACAAAATTATAGATAATTTTCTAAAGATATAAGATGTTTACAAAAAACAAATATACAATCTATTTTTATTTAATTTTATTTTTTATTGTATCTTTGTTGCTTATAACAGCAAATTACTCCTTAAGTATCTCATATAAAGAGGCTTTAAATCTATATTACAACAGTTCAATTTTGTCTATTATCACAAACTCTTTTACATATATTTTTGGACATAATGATTTAGCTTTAAGAGCACCTTTTATTGTTTTTTATTTTTTAAGTGCTATTTTAATGTTTTTGATTACAAAAGATTATTTTAAATATGAAAAAGATAGATTTATCTCTGTTTTAATTTTTATGTCTCTTCCTGGAGTTTTGAGTGCTTCATTGCTTGTAAACACAGCTATTATTGTCACTTTCTTTACTCTTTTGTATATCTATTTTTATCAAAAACATAAAAAACATTTATACTATTTATTACCATTTTTACTACTTGTTGATAACTCTTTTGCGATACTGTTTTTAGCACTATTTCTTTTTTCATTAAAAACAAAAGATAGAAAGTTGTTGTATATCTCTTCAATTTTATTTGTAGTTTCACTGCTTATTTATGGAATATCAACAGATGGAAAGCCAAGAGGTTTTTTAATAGATACAGTTGGAATTTATGCAGCTATATTCTCTCCAATACTATTTTTATATTTTTTATATGTTATTTATAGATTAATAGTAATAAAACAGACGGATTTAACAACTTATATCTCTGCAACTGCACTTATTTTATCCATATTAGTATCTTTTAGACAAAAAATATATATCGAAGATTTTGCCCCTTATGTTGTTATTGCTATACCATCTATGGTAAAAATGTTTTTACACTCATATAGAGTAAGATTAAAAGAGTTTAGAACAAATTACAATATAGCAGCAATTTTAATTGTGGTAATGTTGGGAATAAATGTTGTTTTTACATTTGTAAACAAACCTCTTTATTTAATAATTCAAAATCCTCAAAAACACTTTGTTTATCAATATCATATTGCTAAGGAGTTATCAAATGAGCTTAAAAATAGAGCTATAAATAATATAATATTAGATGATAAAGATTTGTTGTTGAGATTAAAATTTTATGAAATAGAAGATGGAAATGATTACTATTTATCAACAAAAGAGTTTTATAACTACGATGATAAAATATCTATATACTATTATGAAAAAGAGTTATTTACAATTTATATAAAAAAACTAATATGAAAAAAACATTTTTAATCCTAGAATTGGTTTTTGTAATTGTAATTTTAGGTATTTTATATACAGTTTTTACACCAAAGTTACCAAATTATAAGCTTGATGAGGTCACAAATAGAGTTTTAATATATTTAAATTATGTAAGATACAAAGCTTTAATAGATGATAAGTTTGAAACTGAAGTAAGCGAATGGTTTAAGGGAAGATGGACAATGAAGTTTATGAGATGTAGAGAAGATAAAGGTGGTGGTATCTATTTTACTATTTATAGTGAAACAAATGACAAAGGACATACTGGTCAAGAAGAGAGCCTAAAAGACCCACTTACAAATAAATATATTTTCACTTCAAATTATTGTAAAAAGAATCCAGAAAATAGCCCTTTTGTGCTTTTAAAAAATTATGATATAGAAGATGTTCAAGTATCTTGTAATACAACAACTTCTATAGGGCAAATCTCTTTTGGTGCGGATGGTAAAGTATATACGCAGTTAACAAGTGAAAATCTTGAACTTAAAAAACCATGCACTATTAGATTTGTATCAAAAACAAAAGAGTTTAGAGATATAAAAATTTACCCAAAAACTGGCTATATAGAAAAGATAAATAATTAGTTTTTTACAAATTCCCAAATTTAAGCCAACATTAATAAAAACCCCTTGACAAAAGAAAAAAAAGGCACTATAATTCCCGTCCAATTTGACCAGAGGGTTAAAATTAGAGTTCTTTAAAATATGTATGAAGTTTATAAGTAATCTTTGTAAACTAAATATAATGATTGTTAAAAGTAAAAAAATTGAACAAGATATAAATATTGTAAAAGATATTTATTAACTTGTCTATAAATTTGAGTGATAATTTTGTAATTAAGTAATTAAAAACAAAAATGTCAGTTTCAACTACTACATAATGATTAAATAAGATTTAATCAATAATTTATGGAGAGTTTGATCCTGGCTCAGAGTGAACGCTGGCGGCGTGCTTAACACATGCAAGTCGAACGAGAACGGGTTATAGCTTGCTATAATTGTCAGCTAAGTGGCGCACGGGTGAGTAATGTATAGGTAATATGCCTCTTACTAAGGGATAACAAATGGAAACGTTTGCTTAATACCTTATACTCCTTATTAACAGAAGTTAATAAGGGAAAGATTTATTGGTAAGAGATTAGCCTGTATTGTATCAGTTAGTTGGTGGGGTAATGGCTTACCAAGACTATGACACATAACTGGTTTGAGAGGATGATCAGTCACACTGGAACTGAGACACGGTCCAGACTCCTACGGGAGGCAGCAGTGGGGAATATTGCACAATGGACGAAAGTCTGATGCAGCAACGCCGCGTGGAGGATGACACATTTCGGTGCGTAAACTCCTTTTATATGAGAAGATAATGACGGTATTATATGAATAAGCACCGGCTAACTCCGTGCCAGCAGCCGCGGTAATACGGGGGGTGCAAGCGTTACTCGGAATCACTGGGCGTAAAGAGCATGTAGGCGGATTAATAAGTTTGAAGTGAAATCCTATAGCTTAACTATAGAACTGCTTTGAAAACTGTTAATCTAGAATGTGGGAGAGGTAGATGGAATTTCTGGTGTAGGGGTAAAATCCGTAGAGATCAGAAGGAATACCGATTGCGAAGGCGATCTACTGGAACATTATTGACGCTGAGATGCGAAAGCGTGGGGAGCAAACAGGATTAGATACCCTGGTAGTCCACGCCCTAAACGATGTACACTAGTTGTTGTGAGACTTGATCTTGCAGTAATGCAGTTAACACATTAAGTGTACCGCCTGGGGAGTACGGTCGCAAGATTAAAACTCAAAGGAATAGACGGGGACCCGCACAAGCGGTGGAGCATGTGGTTTAATTCGACGATACACGAAAGAACCTTACCTGGACTTGACATAGTAAGAACTTTCTAGAGATAGATTGGTGTCTGCTTGCAGAAACTTATATACAGGTGCTGCACGGCTGTCGTCAGCTCGTGTCGTGAGATGTTGGGTTAAGTCCCGCAACGAGCGCAACCCTCGTGTTTAGTTGCTAACAGTTCGGCTGAGAACTCTAAACAGACTGCCTACGCAAGTAGGAGGAAGGTGAGGACGACGTCAAGTCATCATGGCCCTTACGTCCAGGGCTACACACGTGCTACAATGGGATATACAAAGAGCGGCAATACGGTGACGTGGAGCAAATCTTATAAAATATCTCCCAGTTCGGATTGTAGTCTGCAACTCGACTACATGAAGTTGGAATCGCTAGTAATCGTAGATCAGCTATGCTACGGTGAATACGTTCCCGGGTCTTGTACTCACCGCCCGTCACACCATGGGAGTCGAACTCATTCGAAGCGGGGATGCTAAAATAGCTACCTTCCACAGTGGATTTGGCGACTGGGGTGAAGTCGTAACAAGGTAACCGTAGGAGAACCTGCGGTTGGATCACCTCCTTTCAAAGAAATATTATTAAGATTTGTTTCTTAATATATAAATAAAAAGAAAAAAACTACTTTTAACAACATATATTTAGTTTGTAAAGATTATTTGAAGAACTACAAATAATTTATAGGTAAATATGGGCCTATAGCTCAGCTGGCTAGAGCGCTCGACTGATAATCGTGAGGTCTCAGGTTCAAGTCCTGATAGGCCCACCATCATGGGGAATTAGCTCAGCTGGGAGAGCGCCTGCTTTGCACGCAGGAGGTCAGCGGTTCGATCCCGCTATTCTCCACCATATATACTATAAGAATAAAATTAGATATAAGCTTTTATATATAAGAGTTTATATCTGGTTTTAATCAGAAGCGTTACCTTGAAATAACTTTAGTTATTTTAAGTAATATGATATTTAAAAATATAATGTTAAAGTCTTTAAAATTTTTTCGTAAAATTAAATAGTAATGTTTAATTTTAAATAAAAAAATTTCATATCTAAAATTTAATGTAAAAATTAAATTTAACTATAGATAACACAACTAACTTATTATAGTATGTACTTGTATATATGTTTAATAAGATAGTAGCCAAAGAATATTATCAAATTTAGAATAATTAGAAATAATTATTCTGGCAATTATAAGCTATTAAGGGCTAATGGTGGATGCCTTGACTGTAAGAGGCGATGAAGGACGTATTAGGCTGCGATAAGCCTCGGGGAGCTGCCAAAGAGCTTTGATCCGAGGATTTCCGAATGGGGCAACCCAGCATATAGAGATATATGTTACCCTACGGGGAGCGAACCTGGTGAAGTGAAACATCTCAGTAGCCAGAGGAAGAGAAATCAAATGAGATTCCCATAGTAGCGGCGAGCGAACTGGGATTAGGACAAACCCAATGCTTGCATTGGGGGTTGTAGGACTATAATGTGTAATTAAAGAGAATAGATGAATTAGTTGGAAAACTAGAGCATAGAAGGTGATACTCCTGTAATTAAAATTCTCAATAATACTAATAGTATCCTGAGTAGGTCGGAACACGTGATATTTTGACTGAAGCTGGGGGGACCACCCTCCAATCCTAAATACTACTTACAGATCGATAGTGAACAAGTACCGTGAGGGAAAGGTGAAAAGTACTGCAGCGAGCAGAGTGAAATAGAACCTGAAACCATTAGCTTACAATCATTCAGAGCCCTATGATTTATCAGGGTGATGGACTGCCTTTTGCATAATGAGCCTGCGAGTTGTGGTGTCTGGCAAGGTTAAGCCAAGTGCGAAGCCGTAGCGAAAGCGAGTCTTAATAGGGCGACATAGTCAGATGCTGCAGACCCGAAACGAAGTGATCTATCCATGAGCAGGTTGAAGCTGGTGTAAGAGCCAGTGGAGGACCGAACCCGCTGACGTTGAAAAGTCTTGGGATGACTTGTGGATAGGGGTGAAAGGCCAATCAAACTTCGTGATAGCTGGTTCTCTCCGAAATATATTTAGGTATAGCCTTGTGTTGTAGCATATAGGGGTAGAGCACTGAATGGGCTAGGGCTGCTTACCGCGGTACCAAACCCTATCAAACTATGAATACTATATGTGGAATCACAGGAGTCAGGCGGTGGGTGATAAAATCCGTCGTCAAGAGGGGAACAACCCAGACTAACAGCTAAGGTCCCTAAGTTACATCTAAGTGGAAAACGATGTGGAGTTACTGTGACAACCAGGAGGTTGGCTTAGAAGCAGCCATCCTTTAAAGAAAGCGTAACAGCTCACTGGTCTAGTGATTCTGCGCGGAAAATATAACGGGGCTAAGATGTACACCGAAGCTTTAGATTCAATTTTTAATTGAGTGGTAGGAGAGCGTTCTATTCAGCGTTGAAGGTATACCGGTAAGGAGTGCTGGAGCGGATAGAAGTGAGCATGCAGGCATGAGTAGCGATAATTAAGGTGAGAATCCTTAACGCCGAAAACCCAAGGTTTCCTACGCGATGCTCGTCATCGTAGGGTTAGTCGGGTCCTAAGTCGAGACTGAAAAGTGTAGACGATGGCAAATTGGTTAATATTCCAATACCAACATATAAGCGCGATGTGGGGACGCATAGAGTTAGTCGAGCTCACTGATGGAATAGTGGGTCGAAGGATGTAGGTTGTTAAGTAGGCAAATCCGCTTAACGTTAGACCGAGATCTTACAGGCTCTTGACACTCTTCGGAGGAGATGGAGAATCGATGATACTGTCGTGCCAAGAAAAGCCACTAAGTTTATTATATGTTGCCCGTACCGTAAACCGACACAGGTGGGTGGGATGAGTATTCTAAGGCGCGTGGAAGAACCCTCTTTAAGGAACTCTGCAAAATAGCACCGTATCTTCGGTATAAGGTGTGCCTACTTTGGTATATGAACTTGCTTCAAAAAGCTAGAGAGGTTGCAACAAAGAGTCCCTCCCGACTGTTTACCAAAAACACAGCACTTTGCTAACACGTAAGTGGATGTATAAGGTGTGACGCCTGCCCGGTGCTCGAAGGTTAATTGATGATGTCAGCGCAAGCGAAGCATTTGATCGAAGCCCGAGTAAACGGCGGCCGTAACTATAACGGTCCTAAGGTAGCGAAATTCCTTGTCAGTTAAATACTGACCTGCATGAATGGCGTAACGAGATGGGAGCTGTCTCAAAGAGGATCCAGTGAAATTGTAGTGGAGGTGAAAATTCCTCCTACCCGCGGAAAGACGGAAAGACCCCGTGCACCTTTACTACAGCTTGACACTGTAGCTTGGATATTCATGTGCAGGATAGGTGGGAGGCTATGATGACTAGACGCAAGTAGAGTCGGAGCCATCCTTGAGATACCACCCTTGAATATTTGAGTTACTAACTGCGATGAGTTATCCTCATTCAGGACAATGTCTGGTGGGTAGTTTGACTGGGGCGGTCGCCTCCTAAATAGTAACGGAGGCTTACAAAGGTTAGTTCAAAGCGGATGGAAATCGCTTGTTGAGTATAATGGCATAAACTAGCTTGACTGTGAGACCTACAAGTCGAACAGAGACGAAAGTCGGTCATAGTGATCCGGTGGTTCTGCGTGGAAGGGCCATCGCTCAAAGGATAAAAGGTACGCCGGGGATAACAGGCTGATCTCCCCCAAGAGCTCACATCGACGGGGAGGTTTGGCACCTCGATGTCGGCTCATCGCATCCTGGGGCTGTAGTCGGTCCCAAGGGTATGGCTGTTCGCCATTTAAAGCGGTACGCGAGCTGGGGTTCAGAACGTCGTGAGACAGTTCGGTCCCTATCTTCCGTGGGCGTAGGAAAGTTGAAGAGATTTGTCCCTAGTACGAGAGGACCGGGATGAACCAACCACTGGTGTACCAATTGTTCTGCCAAGAGCATCGTTGGGTAGCCACGTTGGGATGTGATAAGAGCTGAAAGCATCTAAGCTCGAAGCCAACTCTAAGATGAACTTTCCCTGAAGTTCCCAGCAAGACTAGCTGGTTGATAGGCTGGGTGTGTAATGGGTGTAAGCCCTTTAGCTGACCAGTACTAATAGAACGTTTGGCTTATTTTTAACAATTTTCTTTGGTTTACTATCTTATTAAGCATATTTCTTATGTTTAATTTGTGTTGATTATGTATAGATATACAAATATGAAATTAGCTTTTTAAAGCTACAAAGACTTTAGCATTAAATTTCTCAATCTCGCAATTTGAGTATTAAGAGTTTACAAAAGCTTTTAATACTCAAATTTGCTGGTGGTTAAAGAGAAGTGGAAATACCCAGCCCCATTCCGAACCTGGTAGTCAAGCACTTCATCGCCGATAATACTGCTGGGTCCCCCGGTGGAAACGTAGGTCGCTGCCAGCTCATTGAGTTTTTATTAAATCCAAAGAGCTTATCTTGTCTTACTATAGTTTTAGTAGGTCAAGGTAAGCTTTTTTATTTTACCTCTTGTTTATACAAGCTTTTTTATCTTTACATTTTATACTTAATATTCGGGTTTTATATTTATACTAACAATCTTTTACTACACTTTTATAATTATTTCTTTAAATATAATTTAATATATGTTTTTGTTTCTTTTATGATATAATTTTTTACATTACATTCAAGGAGGAAACATGAAAAAATTTGTTGCTATATTAGCTATTTTTAGTGCTTTATTTTTAGGAGCTATTGATCTTCAAACTGCTTCAAAAAGTGACTTAATGGAAATTAAAGGTATTGGTGAGAAAAAAGCAGATGCTATTATTGAGTATAGAAAATCAAATACTATAAACTCTGCTGATGACTTAAAAAACATAAAAGGATTTGGGGATACTATTATTGACAATATAAAAAAGGATATAAAAGTAAAATCTAATACATCTAAAAAAGATGAAAAGAATAAATCAAAAGCTGAAGATAACAAAGAGTCAAAGAAAACTAAAAACTCTAAATCTGACAATTAATCCCTTTTTTATTACTTAGTAAGAGCAATTGGCTCTTACTAATCCCGTTTTATTCTTATTAAGATGTTATTTTTAATATCTTTATGAACTATCTCTTTATCTTTTTTATCAAAGAGGGATTTTAAGAAATTTTTTGGGTAAGTAGAACTTAGATTCTCTTTGTTAAAAGTATCTAAATCCTGACATTTGAAGGTACTCTTGCAAACTTTATCTTCATATATTTTCATATCTAAAATTGCAACGCCTGCACTAAAAATTTGAACTTGTGTATAATCTTTGAATTTAAAAATAAATCCTTTGTCATTAAATTTCATATTTGGTGTTTTTATTAAAATTGTTGCACTGTTTGATTCTAACTGTAGCTCTTTTTGGCTACAACCTGTAAGTAAAAAAAGAAAAGCTACTATGTAAACTAAATTTTTTATTGGAAATCCTTTATTTAAAATTTTTTAACTATAATTGTATCTTATTTTAGTTTGTAAAGGTTTATATATTTTGTTAGTTCATATTTGTTGTGCTGTTGATAGCCACTATTTTTTAGAAAAAATTCAAGAAGAGTATCCAGATGAAAAACTTATAGGCTATTTTTATGACCCAAATATTCATCCATATAGTGAATATAGGCTTAGATATTTGGATGTTGAATACTCTTGCAATAAATTAGGAATTCCACTTATTGAAGGTCCTTATAATCTTGAAGAGTGGTTAAAAAAAGTCAAAGGAATGGAGCATTTACCTGAAAAAGGAGATAGATGTACAGTTTGTTATGATGATAGGCTTGATAATAGTGTTCAAAAAGCAATAGAATTAGGTCATGATAAGTTCACTACAACTTTATTAATTTCTCCAAAAAAATCCCAAGAGAAACTAGAGATTATTGGAAATAATCTTTTTAAAAAAACTGGAGTAGAGTTTATTTTTAGAGATTACAGAAGTGGTAATGGTGCAGAAATTCAAGGAGTTCGTGTAAAAGAGAATAGTCTTTATAGACAAAATTATTGTGGTTGTTTATTTGGTTTAACGGCTCAAAGAGAACATCAAAAAAAGATTATGGATGAGATGTTTAATCCTATTTCAAAACAAATCCTACCTGAATCAATAGAGCAAAGATTAGAACTTTACAAAAAAAGAAACACTCTTGAAGATGAGAAAAAAGAGTATAAATTAATTAAACAAAGATTTTTAAATTATAGATTACTAGGAGGAAAAGTTGTTGTAAATAAAGAGGTTATTCCCTCTTATATTTTTGCTTACTCTACTATAAATAAAAATCAAACTAGTTCAAAAATAGAGTATGAAAAAGATGGTATAAACTATTTGGCAAAAGATGAAGTAAAAATAATCTCTTTGAATACTTTTAACAAATTTGCACAAACTAAGTATAAAAATACGAAAGAATTGATGTTTAAATCTATAAATTTTGAAGATGAGATAAAATTAAGATCAGATATTTTAAAAAATCCTTTTGATTTAAGTGCTTTAATTGTAATTGATGAGATTATTGATTCTAAATATGAAATTTTTATAAATAGTGTAACATATGAAGATATAAAAGAGGAGATTGTATGAAAGTTTTAGTAAGTGCTATGGAGACATCATCGAATATTCATCTAAAAGAGTTAAAAAAATATTTAGATGATGATATTGAGTTTGTTGGAGTTTTTGATAAGGAGTTAGGAAATCCTCTTTATGATTTAAGCTCTTTAGCAATTATGGGATTTGTTGATGCTCTCAAAAAATTAAAATTCTTTTTTCGTCTTAGAGATGAACTTGTAGAGCTAGCAAAAGATTGTGATAAGGTTTTACTTCTTGATAGTAGTGGATTTAATCTGCCTTTAGCAAAGAAACTAAGAGAGACATATCCAAATAAAGAGATTATTTATTATATTCTTCCTCAAGCTTGGGCTTGGAAGAGAAAAAGAGTAATTGCTTTAGAGAAATATTGTACAAAATTATGTTCAATTTTACCTTTTGAAAGTGATATTTATAATGATAAATCTAAAATAACTTATGTAGGGCATCCTCTTTTAGATGAGATACCAAAATTTAAAAATGAGCTATCAAATTCAGGTAAAATAGTTTTTATGCCAGGCAGTAGAAAAACTGAGATAAAAAACTTAATGCCTGTTTTTAAAGATTTGATTAAAAAAATTCCGAATAAAGGTTATATTTTGGTAATTCCATCAAAATTTAGTGATGAATATATAAAAAAAGTTTATGGAGATATTGGCGATTTTAAAATATCTAAAAATGCACACGAAGCACTTTTAGAAGCTGAATATGCTTTTATTTGCTCTGGAACAGCAACTTTAGAAGCTGCACTTATAGGAACTCCTTTTACTTTATCTTATATAGCAAAAAAATTAGATTTTTTTATTGGAAAAACTTTTGTAAAATTAAATTATGTAGGGCTTGCAAATATCTTTTTTGAAAAAATGACAAATAAGAAACTCCATAGTGAATTTTTACAAAATGAAGTAAGTGTTGAAAATCTTTTAAAAGATTATAAAAATTTAGATAGAGAACTTTTTTTTGAAAATTCAAAGCTTTTAAGAGTCTATTTAAAACATGGAAGCTCAAGAAATGTTGCAAGCATTATAAAAAACTAAACTACTTTTAGTTATAATCCACAACTTTAGCAATTTTAAATTCAGGAATTATTATGTTTGATATTATACAAATTCAAGAGATTTTACCTCACAGATACCCTCTTCTTCTAGTAGATAGAATTACAGATATGGAAGTTGCAAAATCTATAAAAGGTTTTAAAAATATCTCTATATCTGAACCAGCATTTCAAGGACATTTTCCTGGGCATCCAATTTATCCAGGTGTTATGATTCTTGAAGGAATGGCTCAATGTGGTGGAGTTTTAGCTCTTAAGAGTTCAGGTTTAACTGATGAGCAGATGAAAGATAAAGTTATATATTTTATGAGTATAGACAAGGCAAAATTTAGAAATCCAGTTCGTCCAGGAGATAGACTTGACTATGAATTAACGGCTATAAAAATGAAAAGTACTTTAATGGTACTTGAAGGAAAGGCTTATGTTGATGGTAAACTAACTGCTGAAGCAGAGTTTAAAGCAATGATAGTTGATAAATAATTAAGGTCGAAAATGAGTAATATTCACAAAACAGCCATTATTGAAGATGGTGCAATTTTAGGGGAAAATGTAACGGTTGGCGCATATACTATTATAGGAAAAGATGTAAAAATCGGTGATGGAACTGTAATCGACTCTCATACAGTAATAGCTGGAAAAACAACTATTGGTAAAAATAATCATATTTTTTCACATGCTTCAATTGGAACAATTCCACAAGATTTAAAGTTTAATCCAAATGATGATGTTGAATTAATTATTGGTGATAATAATAAGATTAGAGAATACACTTTATTTAATCCAGGAACTGTAACAGGACACTCTAAAACAGTTATTGGGAATAATAATTTATTTATGGGATATGTTCATGTGGCGCATGATTGTGTTATTGGGAATAACTCAATTTTTGCAAATGGTGTAACTTTGGCTGGTCATGTTGAGTGTGGAGATTTTGTAGTTATTGGAGGTCTTACTCCAATTCACCAATTTTGTAAAATTGGAACGGGAGTTATGGTAGGAGGAGCTAGCGCAGTTGCACAAGATATTCCACCATTTTGTTTAGCTGAAGGGAATAAAGCTTTAGTAAAAGGATTAAATCTTGTAGGTCTTAGACGAAGACTAGAAAATAGAGAAGATGTAGATGCTTTAAAACATGCATATAGAGAACTATTTAACATGAGAAGACCTCTTCAAGAAGCTGCTCTTGATTTATATGAAAATGATAAGAATCCTTATGTAAAAGAGATGGCAAATTTTGTATTAAATACAAAAAGAGGTATCCCTTTTGAAAGAAAAATAAAGAGCGAAAATGAGTAAATTAATATGTGATTTTTGTGGAGCTTCTGACACAAAAGCAAATCCTATAATAACAGGAGACAATGCTTGTATATGTAAAGCTTGCGTTGGTGCTGCGTATGATATTATGAGTGGAGATTTTGTTGATGGTGAAACAAAATCTAAACCTGAAAAAGTAGAAAATATAAAAATAAAAACTCCTGCTGAGTTAAAAAAGATTTTAGATGAGTATGTTATAGGTCAAGAAAGAGCTAAAAAGGTTCTTTCTGTTGCTGTTTATAACCATTATAAAAGAATTTTTAGAAAAGATGAATTACAAGGTGATATTGAATTAAATAAATCAAATGTACTTTTAATTGGTCCAACTGGAAGTGGAAAAACTCTTTTGGCTCAAACAATATCAAAATATCTTGATGTTCCTCTTGCTATTGCAGATGCAACAAGTTTAACAGAAGCTGGATATGTTGGAGATGATGTTGAAAATGTTGTAACAAGACTTGTTCAAGCTGCTGGTGGAGATATTGAAAAAGCTCAAAGAGGAATAATTTTTATTGATGAGATTGATAAAATTGCAAGAATGAGTGAAAATAGAAGCATAACTAGAGATGTTTCAGGAGAGGGAGTTCAGCAAGCACTTCTTAAAATTATAGAGGGTGCTGTTGTAAATGTTCCACCAAAAGGTGGAAGAAAACACCCTGGTCAAGACTCTTTACAAGTAGATACTACAAATATTTTATTTATTTGTGGTGGAGCTTTTGATGGTCTTGAAGATATAATAAAAAGAAAACAAGGTTCGAATGTTTTAGGATTTAATCAAGATAAAAAATCAAAAGTTGAACAAGATAAGATTATCTCAAATGTAGAAACAGATGATTTAGTAAAATATGGGCTTATTCCTGAACTTATTGGAAGGCTTCATATGATTGCAACTTTAAATGAGATCACAAAAGAAGATATGGTTCATATTTTAACAGAGCCAAAAAATGCCTTAATCAAACAATATATAAAATTATTTGAGATGGATAATGTAACTTTAGAATTTGAAAAAGATGCCCTTTTAGAGTTAGCAAATTTAGCAATTATTAGAAAAACAGGGGCAAGAGGTTTGAGGTCGATTTTGGAAGATATTATGCTTGATATTATGTTTGATCTTCCAAAATATAAGAGTAAAAAAATAGTGATTACAAAAGATGTAGTTTTAAAAACAGAAGAACCAAAAGTTATAAAAGGATAAATAATATGATTTTAGATAAATTTATAGGCGTTTTTTCAAACGATATGGCAATAGATTTAGGTACAGCAAACACAATCGTATCTGTAAAAGGTAAAGGTATTATTATAAATGAACCTTCTGTTGTAGCAGTACAAAGAGATAGACAAGGTAAAGATAAAATTTTAGCAGTTGGTCAAGAAGCAAAAAGAATGTTAGGAAAAACTCCAATAAATATTCAAGCAGTTCGTCCTATGCAAGATGGAGTTATTGCTGATTTTGAGATGACTGAAAGAATGATTAGATATTTTATTGAAAAAGCACACTCAAGAAAATCATTTATAAGACCTAGAGTAATTATTTGTATTCCTTATGGTATAACTCAAGTTGAGAGAAAAGCAGTTGAAGAGTCAGCTTTAAGTGCAGGTGCTAGAGAAGTTTTCCTTGTGGAAGAGCCAATGGCAGCAGCAATTGGAGCTGGTATTCCAGTAAGTGATCCAGAAGGTCATGTTGTTGTTGATATTGGTGGAGGTACAACAGAGATTGGTGTTACATCTTTGGGTGGTTTAGTTTTATGTAAATCAGTTAAAGTTGGTGGAGATAAAATTGATAGATCAATTATTGAATATGTAAGACAAAACTATAATTTATTTATAGGAGAGAGAACAGCTGAAACTGTAAAAATAGAGGTTGGAGCTGCAATTAAACTTGATCCTGAATTAAAAATACAAATTAAAGGTAAAGATCACTCTGGATACTTATCTACAATTGAGCTTGGAAGTGAAGGAATTAGAATTGCAATAAAAGAGCCTCTAAAAGAGATAGCTTCTGCAATTAGAAGCGTTTTAGAAAATATGCCACCAGATTTAGCAGGAGATGTTGTTGATAATGGAATTATAATAACAGGTGGAGGAGCTTTAATTAGAGGATTAGATAAATATCTAACTGAAATTGTAAAAATTCCTGTAAGAATTGCAGATGAGCCACTTTTATCTGTTGCTTATGGAACAAGTCAAGTTTTAGATGAGCCAGGACTTTTAAAAATCATTGAAGATATGAAAAACTCTTAAATTATTTAAAAAATGAAGAGATTTTTATTTTTACTACTAATTGTATTTGCTGGACTATCTTATCTATTTGAATTAGATGAGTTTCTAGCAAAACACTTTAAAGTATTTGGAAATTTAAAAGAGTCATATATAAATACATACATAAGTGTATCCCAAAAGTTTGCAAACCACTTTGAGCATGAAAGACTAATAAGAGATCTTCAAAATGAGAATTTAGAACTAAAAGAGTATAAAGCATTATACAATACTACAGTGTCAGCAATAGAAGATTTAAGAAATTTAATACAAAATATTGAGATTCCAGAAATTAACTCTAAAATTGAAGTTATTAGAGTTTTATCATATGTAAATTTTGATGATTTCACAAGTGTTTGGTTAGATAAAGCTCCTACTGATAATAAAATATTAGGATTAATAGCTGATAATTATGCTGCTGGAATCTCTATGACTAAAAATGGTAAAAGAATAGGACTTCTAAATGGAAATAAAGATTGTACTTATGCTGTTTTTATAGGAAATGAGAGAAATCCTGGAATTGCAACTTCAAATGATGAATCATCAGATTTATTATCTGTAAAATTTATTCCCGTTTGGGCTGATATAAATGTTGGAGATGAAGTTATAACTTCAGGAATGGATAATATTTTTTATGAGGGACTTAGAGTTGGTAAAGTTGTAGAGATAAAAGATTTCCCAGAGATGAAAATTGCAACAATACAACCATATGCAAAACCTCTAAAAAAGAGATTCTTTTACACTTATGAAGCAAATAACAACATTGACAATCAAGAGAAGAGTATTTTAGAAAATTTAGATGAGTCAAAAAAAGTAGAGAATAAAGAGCAAAAATAGTAATTTTTAATATATAAAATTAATATCTAGCCATTATTCTATCAACATCTCCCCAAGATAATTTATTATCCTTTTTAAACATATTATAGATATATCTTGCAAACATATCTGTTTCTATGTTAACTTTACTTCCTGATTTATAATTTTTAAAAATTGTATTTTGTATAGTATGTGGAATTATTGTTAATCTAAAAGAAGTTTCAAAAACATCATTAACTGTAAGTGAAACTCCATCAATAGTAATACTTCCTTTTGGAATAACAAATTTAATAAACTCTTTTGGTAAAGATATATAAAAATCAGTAGAGTTTCCATTTTTCTCTATTTTTTCAACTACACCAATACAATCAACATGTCCTTGGACAATATGACCTTCAAATCTATCCCCCATTTGCATAGCTGGTTCTATATGAACTTCGTTTTTGTAGTTTTCTAAAGCTAAAAGAGATGTGCTTTCAGGAGATAACTCTACATTAAAACTATTATTTGAAATTTTAATAACAGTTAAACAAGCTCCATTTACAGCAATAGAGTCACCAATTTTTGGTTTATAGTTTGATTTTAGAGTTAAAATATTGTTTGAAAAGCTTTCTACTTTTGCTAATTCTCTTATAAGCCCTGTAAACACTTAAAAAACCTTTAGATAAAATTTGGTTATAATAGCCAAAAATTCATAAGAAGCTAATTTTTACTAATATTTAAAAATCTGATACTCTTTAAAAAGGAAAATTTAATGCAATACGATATTATCGTTGTTGGTGCAGGACATGCTGGTATTGAAGCAGCACTAGCAGGTGCAAGACTTGGAAAAAAAACTTTATTAATCACAATGCTTGTTGAGCAAATAGGAGCTGCTAGTTGTAACCCTGCTATTGGAGGTTTAGCAAAAGGTCATTTAGTAAGAGAACTAGATGCTCTTGGTGGAGAGATGGGACTTTGTACAGATGCTACAGGAATTCAGTTTAGAATACTAAATGATTCAAAAGGTGCAGCTGTTCAAGGTACACGTGCTCAAATTGATATGGATGAATACAAGGAGTATATGCGAAAAGTTTGTCACAATACTGCTAATTTAGATATTTATCAAGATGAGGTTAGTTATTTAATCGTTGAAAATGATGAAGTCTTAGGAGTAAAAACAAAACTTGGAGAAGAGTTTAAATCTAAAAAAACTATTCTTACAACAGGAACTTTTATGCGAGGTTTAATTCATATTGGAGAGAATACTTATGAAGCAGGACGTGCTTGGGAGTTGCCATCTACTACTCTTTCAATTCAACTTAAAGAGCTTGGATTAAATGTAGGAAGACTTAAAACTGGAACACCTTCAAGACTTGATGCAAATAGTATTGATTTTTCAGTTATGGAGACTCATGGTGGAGATATAAAACCAACACCTTTTTCTTTTAGAACACCTAGAAAAACTTTTAACCCAACACAATATCCTTGTTATGTAACATATACAAATCTTGATACTCACGAAATAATTTCACAAAATTTTCATAGAGCTCCAATTTATACAGGACAAATTCAAGGTTCAGGTCCAAGATATTGTCCTAGTATTGAAGATAAAGTTAAAAGATTTAGTGAAAGAGAGAGACATCAACTATTTTTAGAGCCACAAACTTCTAAGTGTACAGAGTATTACATAAATGGAATGTCAAGTTCACTTCCTATTGAAATACAAAAAAAGATGATAGCTAGTGTAAAAGGTTTAGAGAATGCAAGAGTTATTAGATATGGATATGCTATTGAGTATGATTATGTTGATCCAACAGAGCTAAAACACACACTTGAAACAAAAAAGATAAAAAATCTTTATCATGCTGGACAGATAAATGCAACAACAGGATATGAAGAAGCAGCAGCTCAAGGATTGATGGCAAGTATAAATGCATCTTTGGCAATAGATGGAAAAGAGCCTTTTATTTTAAGACGAGATGAGGCATATATTGGTGTTTTAATCGATGATTTAGTTACAAAAGGAACGCACGAACCATATAGAATGTTTACAAGTAGGGCTGAGTATAGACTTCTTTTAAGAGAAGAGAATGCTGATTTGAGATTAAGTCATTATGGATATGAATTAGGGCTTATCTCTAAAGAGCAAATAGACAAGGTAGAAGAGAAAAGAAAAACTCTTCAACAGGCTGTAGAGTTTATGGCAAATACATGGATAACTGCAAAAAAAGAGACTTTGGAACTTCTTGAAAGTATTGGCGAAGATAAAATAAATGATAGAGTTTTATTAATAGATTTAATAGGAAGAAACACTATTGATAAAGAGAAATTTGATGTTTTATTACCTAGTTTAAAAGAGCTTGATGATTATTTCAAAGAGCAAATTATTATAGAAGCAAAATATTATAGATATATTCAAAAGCAACAAAAACAGATAGAAAAAATGAAGAAAATGCTAAAACTAAATATACCTGAAAACTTCTCTTATAGAGGACTTCCAGGGCTTTCAAATGAGGTTGTTGAGAAGCTTGAAAAGCATAGACCACCAACTTTATATAATGCAAGTTTAATATCGGGAATTACACCAGCGGCTTTGGATATTGTACATTTAAATTTGAATATGTCACAAACACTAAAAAATGAGAATGGACATTAAATAGTGATAATATGTACATTAAAAATTGATAATAAGATACTATCTAAATATTGTATTTTTAAATAAATTAGGAGAAAAAATGAAATTTGTAGGAGCACATGTAAGTGCAAGTGGTGGAGTTTTTAATGCTCCTAAAAATGCTGTTGAAATTGGTGCAAAAGCTTTTGCTCTTTTTACAAAAAATCAAAGACAGTGGAGTGCAAAAGCACTTGATAATAAAACGATAGATTTATGGTTTAAAGAGTTAGAAAAATCAAAAATAGAACCAAAGCATATTTTACCTCACGACTCATATTTGATAAATTTAGGGCATCCCAATAGTGATGCTAGAGAGAAATCTTTAAATAGTTTTATAGATGAAGTTCAAAGATGTGAAATTTTAGCTCTTGATAGACTAAATTTTCATCCAGGAAGCCATTTAAGAGAGATTAGTGAAGAGGAGTGTTTGAATAATATCGCAGAGTCTATGAACATAGTTTTGAATAAAACAAGTGGCGTAAAACTTGTACTTGAAAACACAGCAGGTCAAGGAAGTAATCTTGGATATAAATTTGAACACCTAGCTTATATTATAGATAAAATCGAGGATAAATCAAGAGTTGGTGTATGTATTGATACTTGTCATATGTTTACAGCTGGGTATGATATAAGAACACGAGAAGCTTATGATAAAACTTGGGATGAGTTTGAAAAGATTGTAGGCTTTAAATATTTAAGTGGAATGCATATAAATGACTCAAAACCTGAGCTTGGAAGTAGAGTTGATAGACACGATAGTTTAGGCTGTGGAAAAATTGGTTGGGATTCATTTAAATTTTTGATGAATGATTCAAGAATGGATGATATTCCACTTATTTTAGAGACTATTGATGAGTCTATTTGGGCAAAAGAGATAGAGACTTTATATAGTTTTGTAGAAGATAGTTCAACTATAAAATAAAAAAGTGAGAATTTAAAACTCACTTTTTTTAAATAATTGAAAATTTCACAATCCAAAAGTTTCAATTATTTTTTTCTCAAAATCTTCATTGCTTAGCTCTTTTCTAAGAGGAACAAAAGTCGTAGCTTCTGCTCCAACTGGTATAGCAATAGGAGAATTATCATCTTCAATAATATTTTTTACAGCATTTGCTATTGCTATTGGGTTTGGTCCTTCATTTATTGCTTTTGCAACAATTGGAACCAAATGAGAAGTTAATTTTTTATAAGGTGAATCTTCTCTCATAGTTTTTTCATTTATTACTAAACCTTTTTTAACAAAATTTGTTCCAAAAAGTCCAGCTTCAATAGAGTGTACTCTAATATTAAAAGGCAAAGTTTCAAATCTTAAAGAGTCTGTTATACCTTCAACCGCATATTTTGATGCATTATAATGAGATAATAAAGGAAGCCCCATTTTTCCTAAAAATGAACTAATATTTATAATAACACCATAATTTTCTTTTCTCATATATGGTAAAACTTCTCGTATAGTTTTTATAAGTCCAAAAACATTTACATCAAATTGATTAAAAATCTCTTCATCTGTACCATCTTCTAAAGTTGATAAAAGACCATAGCCAGCATTATTTAGTAAAACATCAATTTTACCCTCCGTATCAATTACTTTTTTTACTGCATTTTTTATAGAGTCAGTTTTTGTAACATCAAGATATATATAATTTATATTTCCATCGCATTTTTCTATATTTTTATCTCTACAACCTGCATAAACTTTGTATCCATTTTCAGAAAGCAACTTAGCCGTAGCTTCTCCCATACCTGAAGTAGCACCTGTGATTAAAACAACTTTTGACATAGAAAACTCCTTTTATTTAAATAAAAGGAGTCTATCTTAAAAGAAATTAGTAGATATTGTTTAAAATCAATCTTAATTGTGAATAAAATTCTTTTTATGCATAGCATACTCTATTGCATCATTTATATTTGAAAAAGTTGTAACATAATCAAATTTTGCACGTTCTAGTTTTTTTAAAACATTTTGATTTAATCCTGCAAATATAAGCTTTTTATTTTTTGCTTCAAAGCTATCTACTATTGATTTTAACGCAACCATTGCTGTCATATCAAGCATTGATACATTTTTCATATTTAGTATTACAATATTTTTTTCTTCATTTATATTTACTAAAGTTTTTAAAGCTTTTTGAGCAGCACCAAAAAACATAGGACCATTGATATCATATATTAAAATATCTTTTGGCATATCTTTATGTGTTTCCAGATTTTCACTTACAAGCTCAATAGAGTATAAATCAATAGTTCGTTTGATAAATAAAATAGATGCAAGACTAATACCAACAGCAACAGCAACTTCCATATCTATTAAAACAGTTAAAGAAAAACATGTTAGAAGTACATAAATATCATCTTTTGGAGCAGTTTTTAAAATATTTACAAAGTGTTTAATTTCACTCATATTCCAAGCAACCATAAGTAGTAAAGCAGATAGTGCAGCCATTGGAAGATATGAGATAATTGGAGCAATTAATAAAATCGAAATCAATATAAAAATGGAGTGAACTATTGAAGATAATTTTGCTGTTCCTCCTGAATTTATATTTGCTACTGTT
Organism: Aliarcobacter cryaerophilus; assembly: GCF_014352935.1. The sequence continues at coordinate 156,015 of NZ_CP060694.1, forward strand.
CTTGCAATTGCTGCAGTTGCTGGAATTCCTCCAAAAAATGGCACAACCATATTTGCAATTCCTTGCCCTATTAACTCTTTATTTGGGTCTGTTTTATTTCCAGTCATAGCATCGCTTATAACTGCACATAAAAGTGATTCCAAAGCTCCCAAAATTGCAATTGCAATTGCATGAGGAAGAAGTTTTATTAGTAAATCAATATTTATTTCATGAGGTTTTAAAAACTCCCAAGGAAGAGAAAATTGTAGAGGTATTGGAGGAATTCCATTTGCTGTTACTCCATCAATAACATAAGTAAAAGTAGAGTTGATTGTTGAAATATTTAAACCATAAAAAGAGTTAAAAAAAGCTACAAAAATTGAAACAACTCCTAAAGCAACCAAAGCAGCTGGAATTTTACTTTTTGTTTTTCTCCAAATTATTAGTAAAAATAGCGTTACACTAGCAGTTAAAAATTCAAAAAGGTTAAATGTAGAAAAAGAGTTGAAAAGCAAAACAATTTTATCTATATAAGTTCCACTAAAATTCTCTATAGTAAGCCCAAAAAAATCTTTTATTTGTAAAGTTGCAATTACAACTGCAATTCCAGATGTAAAACCAACTGTTACTGGATAAGGAACTAGTTCTATTAAATTTCCTAGTTTAAAAAGTCCAACTAAAACTAAAATAATACCAGATAAAAATCCGCACAAAAGTAGCCCTGTTATTCCAAATTGTTGAACTATAGGGATTAAAATAACAATAAAAGCAGCAGTTGGTCCAGAAATATTTACTTTACTACTTCCAAAAATAGCTGCTAAAATTCCTGCAACAATTGCTGTATAAAGACCAAGTTGAGGTGGAACTCCAGTTGCAATTGCAAGTGCCATAGATAAAGGCAAGGCAATAATTCCAACAGTAAGCCCTGAAAAGATATTACTTTTTATCATCTTTTATTCTTTAAAATAGGATTTGCGACCTTTTTAAAAAAATCTAGAAGATATAAATATTTGAGTTTTTATCCTCTTTGTTAGAAGTTGCTTTGTTTAACCAATACTCATATTTTATCTGGTCTTTTGCAACTCCATAAAGTCCTTGTTTATAGACATTTGTCAATAACTCTTGAGCTTGTAATACTCCATTTTGAGCAGAAAACTCAAGTAAATCTATACCTTTTTCGTTATCTATTTTTGTATTTATCCCTTGAAGATAAAATCTTGATAACTGAAATGCTGCAATAGGGTCAATATCGCTAGACTCTTTTAGAAGTTCAAAAGATTTATTTATATCTTTTTTAACTCCTTCTCCTTTGTAGTATAAAAGAGCTAATGGCAATTTTGCATAGAGATTTTTATTCTCATCAGCCATATTTAGGTATTTTAAACTCTCTTTATAGTCGTTTTTTGTTGAATAATAAGTTCCTAGCCTAATTTGAGCAAAAGAGTTACTATTTTCAATTTTTTTATAACACTCTAGTTTCTCTTTTTGAGTATCTAAATCTTGACAAATATTTGCTTCTTTTAGAAGTTCATCATAATTTATATCCGAAAAAGTTAGAAATTCAGGCATTTTAAAAGAACAAGCACTAAAAAGAAAAATAGTAAAAATTGGTAATAAAATATAATTTCTCATCTATTATCTACCATAAATTTTTTTTGTAAAATCTTCTTTTCCATCTTGATATAAATTATCATAAAAAAGAGCTTTTTCATCGTTTGGTTCTATATATTGACCATTTGTATAAACTAAAACTAAATCTTTTTGAGCATCTTTTACTTCATTTGTAGCAGCATATTCAAGAAGTTCTATAGCTTTTTGTGGATTTCCATTTGAAAAATAGTAGTAAGATAATCTATAAGCTGCAATTGGATCAACATCTTCAACATCTTTTAAAAGATTTATAGATTTTTTTTCATCAAATTCTACACCTAAACCATTACCATAAAGAGTTGATAAAAGTGCATTTGCATAGAAATTACCAGCTTTTTGTGCTTTTGTATATCTTTCAAAGGCTTCAGCAGGTCTTCCCTTATTTTGAGCATCAATTCCAAGTCTTAGCATTGCAAAACTATTTTTAGTAGCTATAAAATCATAACAATCTAACTCAAAAGCCAAGCTATCTCTTTTGCAATCTTGATTTAACTGCTCCAATTCGTTTGGCAAAACTTCCATAGCTTTTTTATGACCAGCACAAGCAGTAAAAATAGATAAAACTATAAAAATAGAAGAGAACTTAATAACTTTTAGCATAATAAAAGTCTCCTTTAAAAATAAATGTTTGTATTTTATCATTTTTTTATTCATTTGTAGTTAAGACGATTTAAGATAATATATATGCTTAATTAAATTAATATTTGTAAGGGTTTTATGCAAGAGGTAATAGATTTTTTAAAGGCAAAAAATGTTGAAAAAACGAAATTTTTTAATCAGCTAAAATGTAGTTTAGAAGAAGCAAAAATTTTGCAGTACCTCTCAAAAGAGTATATAAATGGAAGAGATGTACTAAGTACAATTGATATTTTAGGACAATTTTATAGTATTGAAAAATATGAACATTTAGAAAAACTAAGTTTGATAAAATCTTTGCTTGAGTATGGATGGTTGATTCAAGTTGCTTTTGATCAAGTAAAATTAAATGAAGCTTCAAAATTAGAACTTATAAACTCAAGTGTAGCACTTTCTAGTGCATATTTAAAAATGCTTGAAAGTGGAAATAGTGAGTTTGTATTACCTGAAATAAAAAATTATAGTGACCACTTAGAGTATCTTCAAGACCAATTTTTAAAAATTGATATTACACAACAACTAAATATTGTAAAAAGAAATTTTGATATAAATTCTCCTAGTTCAAATAGATTAAAAAATAAACTTTTACTTGTAGAAAATAGAATAAAAGATAGAATAAATGCAACTACAAACAAGATTTTAATAGAAGAATTTTTTAAAGAACAAGGCTTGGATGAGCAAGAGAAAATACTATTTTTGGCTCTTTTAAAAGAGGAGTATAGTGGAGGAGATGGAACATTAAGAGAGATGAACTATCTACTTGAGTTAATATCAAATGATGATTATGAGAAGATAAAATATAGAAGTCTTCTTGAAGAGAGTTCAACTTTGATTTCAAAAAATTTGGTTGATTATGATGAGGTTTTAACACCATTTGGTGGAATAAATAGAAACTTTTATATTCCAGATGAAGTTTTGTATAAAATATCTCATCCAAATAAAAAAGGCTCAACAGTTTCAAAAATAAAACTTGAAACGATTATAAAAGATCAAGAGATGTTTGAGTTAATTTCTGCACAAAAAAGTTTAGAAGATGTTGTTTTAAATCCAAAAACAAAAGAGACTTTAAATAATCTTTTAAAACAAGTTGATAAAAGTGTTATAAATAGACTAAAAGCTTGGGGAATTAAGGATAAAAAAAGAGGAATAGACGCAAAAATAATTTTTTATGGAGTTGCAGGAACTGGAAAAACAATAACAGCTTTAGCTCTTGCAAAGTCATTAAAAAAAGAGGTTTTAAGTTTTGATTGCTCTAAAATTTTATCAATGTATATAGGGGAAAGTGAAAAAAATGTACGAAATATTTTTGATAAATATAATGAGATAAAAGAGCAAACAAAAACAGAGCCTATTTTACTTTTAAATGAAGCAGATCAATTTTTAAGTTCAAGAAGCAGTGGCACTGGAAGTAGTGCTGATAAGATGCATAATCAAATGCAAAATATATTTTTGGAACAAATAGAGAGATTTGATGGGATTTTAATAGCAACAACAAATTTGCTTGAAAATCTTGATAAAGCATTTTCAAGAAGATTTAATTATAAAATAGAATTTGTCAAACCAAATCATGAGCAAAGAGTAGAGCTTTGGAAAAAACTTATTCCTGCAGCTTTACCACTAGAAAATGGTTTTGATTTTGAAAAAATTGCAAAACATGAGCTTACAGGTGGTCAAATAGAGTTGGTTATTAAAAATACAGCTTATAAACTAGCTGTTTTAGAAGATGCAGTTTTTACTCTAAAAGATTTTGAAGAGCAAATAAGTAAAGAGAAAAAAGGTCAATTTGATAGTGAAACAAAAGTTGGATTTTTTTAAAAGGAAGATTAGTGAAAATTATAGAAAATTATGATTATATTTTAAGTGTTGGGGCATTTTTTGAAGATGAGGAGTTTAGAAATAGTTTAAAAAAAGCTATTAAAAATAGTGCTACTTTTATATATATGCACCCAATTGATAATTTTGAATTAAAAGATTTTTATGATCAATTTATAAAATATGAAGTAGCAAGTGAAGAGGCTATTTTGGCTTTGATTTTTAATTTTTTTGCAAAAAATTTACCAAAAGAGCAAAAAGATTTTTTAGAAAATCTTGATATTGGATATTTATCAGCTGAAAGTAGTGCAGGAGAAGAGGAGTTTGAAGAGGCTTTTGTAAAATTTGAAGAAGCTTCAAAAAGAGCTCTTTTTGTTGGTGATGATTTAATAAATCACGAAAGAGTTGAAAATATTGTAAAACTTCTAGCAAATATTAAAAAATATACAGATTTTGAACTTTTATTTAGTGATAAAACTTTTGAAGAAAAAGTAAATTCTTGTTCTAATTTATATTTAGATGAAATTGATGATTTGCAAACATTTAATGGAACTTTAGTTTATTTTATCAATATTGAAAATAATGAAAAGTTAATTGCAAGTCAAACTTTTTTAAATATTGCAAAATTAAAAAGTGGGGATATGGCTAGTTTTAAAATAGATGATAAAATATATAAAAAAGAGGTAGTTTTAGATAAAAACCTTTTAGGAACTATTGCTTTAATATCAAATCCAACATCAAATTATAGATTTGCAAAAATTGTTTTAAATAAGGAGCAAAATTGAGAACTATTAGTGTAGGGCACTCTCCTGATGCAGATGATATATTTATGTATTATGCAATCAAGTTTGGATGGGTTGGTATAGAGAATACAAAATTTGAAAATATTGCACTTGATATAGAGACTTTAAATCAAGCAACACTAAAAGGGATTTATGATATTTGTGCTATCTCTTTTGCTTTGTATCCTTTTGTTAAAGATGATTTTGCCTTACTTAAAACAGCTGTTTCATTTGGGGAAGGGTACGGACCAAAGTTGATTAAGAAAAAAGGAACTAAACTAAAGAAAAACTTTAAAGTGGCTCTTAGTGGAGAGTTTACTACAAATGCTCTTGTATTTAAAATAGCTTATCCAGAAGCCAAAATTTCATATATGAATTTTTTAGATATTGAAAATGCTGTAATAGAGGGAACGGTTGATGCTGGAGTTTTAATCCACGAGTCTATTTTAACTTATAGCAGTGTTCTTGAAGTTGAAAGAGAGATTTGGGATATTTGGGTAGAATTATGCGAAGGTGAAGAGTTGCCCCTTCCTCTTGGTGGAATGTGTCTTCGTCGTTCAATTCCGCTTCACGAAGCTATAAAATATGAAAATGCACTTATAAAAGCTGTTGATGTAGCAAATAAAAATAGAAAAACTTTAGCTCCTATGCTTTTAGAAAAAGGCTTAATTCGTGTAGATGCTACAACTTTAGATAAATATTTAGATCTATATGCAAACGATAACTCTGTAAAAATGAGCCAAATTCAATATAAAGCTCTAAATAAACTTTTTGAACTAGGTTATAAAAGTGGACACTACCAAAATTTAATAAAAGCAGAAGATTTTTTAATCCCAAGTGAATATGAAGAGTTAAGAGCTAGATGAGTGAAAAAATAGCTAATTATTATAAAACAGTAGATTTTAAAAGATACTCTTCTATACATATTGGTCCTATAAAAGAGGTTTTGGTTATAAACGAAATAGGTGATTATTCAGATTTTCAGATAATTGGAAGAGGAAATAATTTACTTATCTCTCCAAAATGTGAAAAAAAGTTTGCAATTTTGGGTGAAGAGTTTGATTATATAAAAGATGAAGATGATTTGCTATATGTAGGTTGTGCTACAAGTAGTGGTAAACTTCTTACATATACAAGAAAAAATGATATTGCCTCTTTGGAGTTTTTAGCAAAATTACCTGGTAATTTAGGTGGTCTTGTAAAGATGAATGCAGGTTTAAAATCTTGGGAGATTTTTAACTATATTCACTCAATAAAAACTAAAGATGGATATATAAAAAAAGAGAATGTAGATTTTTCATATAGAGAGACAAAAATTGACACTATAGTTTATGAAGTAGTTTTTCATAAAACTAAAGGTTTTTCAAAAGATATGCAAAATGAGTTTACAAAAATGAGAGATAACCAACCACAAATTGCTAGTGCTGGAAGCTGTTTTAAAAATCCAAAAGGTGATTTTGCAGGACGACTTATAGAAGCAGTTGGGCTAAAAGGGTATAGAGTTGGTGATATGGAGTTTTCAAATACTCATGCAAATTTTTTAGTAAATCACGAAAATGGTACATTTGATGAAGCGATAACTTTGATAAATCTAGCAAAACAAAAAGTAAAAGAGCAGTTTGATATAGAGTTGGAAACAGAGATTATAATTTTTGAGTAGATATATACTAAGTTAAAAACTATCATTAAAATTAATAAATCATAAATATTTAAATCATATAAGAAAATCTTACATTTTTTATGTTAGAATGCAAACTTTTATAAATAAAAGGCAATTTAAGTGAAAAATTTAGTAATAGTGGAATCACCAGCAAAAGCAAAAACAATATCAAAATTTTTAGGCTCTGATTATGTAGTTATGGCATCTATGGGGCATGTAAGAGATTTACCAAAATCTACTTTAGGATTTGATCCAGATGATAACTTTAAACCAAACTATCAAGTAAGTGCTGATAAAAAAAAGGTCATAGCTGATTTAAAAAAACAGATCTCAAAAGATACAACAATCTACCTAGCGGCCGATGAGGATAGAGAGGGAGAGGCTATTGCATGGCATTTGATTCCCGCACTTAAAATTGAAAAAAATCCAATAAAAAGAATAGTTTTTCACGAAATTACAAAAGATGCAATACTTAAAGCCTTACAAAATCCAAGAGATGTGGATCAAAATCTTGTGGATGCTCAACAAGCAAGAAGAATACTAGATCGTGCAGTTGGATATGAATTATCTCCTCTATTATGGAAGAAAGTGAGATATGGGCTTAGTGCTGGAAGAGTTCAAAGTGTTGCTGTTAAAATAATTGTAGATAGAGAGAATGAAATTAGAGCTTTTGTTCCTGAAGAGTATTGGAAAATAAAAGCAGATTTTATAAACCCTGAACTTTCAAGTGAATTAGCAAAAAAAGATGGCAAAAATATAAAAGTAAAAAATGAAAAAGAGGCAAGAGATATTGAAAAATCTTTGAATAGTGGTTCATACAAACTTGTAGATATAGAAGAGAAAGAGAGCACTAGAAATCCAGCCCCACCATTTACAACTTCAACACTACAACAAGAAGCAAGTAGAAAAATAGGTCTTAGTGTTGCTCAAACTATGATGATAGCTCAACAGCTATATGAAGGAAATGTTGCAAATATTCCAAATCATACAGGTGGTTTGATTACTTATATGAGAACTGACTCATTAAACCTATCAACTGTTGCAACAACTTCTGCTAAAAAAGTTATTGAAGATGAGTATGGAAAAGATTACTCACTAGCAAAACCAAGAGCTTTTAAATCAACAGCAAAAGGTGCTCAAGAGGCTCACGAAGCTATAAGACCTGTTGATATGAGTTTAAAACCATCTGATGTAAAAGCATATTTAGATCCTTCTCAATATAGACTTTATAGTTTAATTTGGAAGAGAACAATAGCTACTCAAATGGCTACTGCAAAAATTGCAAATACAACATATAAGATAGAAGCAGGAAAAAATAAAGAGTTTGAATTTCAAACAAAGGGTCAAAGAATTATTTTTGCTGGATTTATGAAAGCTTACACAGAAGGTAGTGATAATCCTGAAGCTGCACTTGATAGTGCTGAAAAAATATTACCAAATATAAAAGTTGGTACAGTTTTAGAGCTAGAAAATTTAAGTAGTGAACAAAACTTTACAAAACCACCTTCAAGATATACTGAAGCTAGTTTAGTTAAAAAACTTGAGAGTGAAGGAATTGGACGTCCTTCAACTTATGCTCCAACAATTTCAACTATTCAAGCACGTGAGTATGTAGTAAAAACAGAGGATAAAAAATTAGCTCCAACACCAACAGGAGAGATTGTAAATAGTTTTTTAACTGATCACTTCTCAAATATTATTGATTTAGGATTTACAGCGCGTATTGAAGAGCAGTTTGATGATATAGCAGAAGGGAAAAAAGCTTGGGTTGATGTAATGAAAAGCTTTTATGGCGATTTTAAAGAGACTATAAAAGATAAAGAGGAGAATATTAGTAAATCTGATTATTCTCAAGTAAGAGAGCTTGGAATTGACCCAAAATCTGGAAAACCAGTAAGTGCTAGAGTTGGAAGATTTGGTCCATTTGTTCAAATTGGTACAAAAGATGATGAAGAGAAACCAAAATTTGTGGCAATTCCTGAAAAACTGAATATGGATACAATTACATTAGATGAAGCTTTGTTCTTATTTACACTTCCAAGAGTTGTTGGAGTTGATGAAAATGGAAATGAGATTAAAGCAAATATTGGAAGATTTGGTCCATATTTACAAGTTAAAACAAAATATTACTCACTAAAAACTGATGACCCTTATACAGTTGATGAGCAAAGGGCAAGAGAGATTATAAGTGAAATTGATGAAGCAAAAAGTAAAGCCTTAATAAAAGATTTTGAAAAAGAGAAAATCCAGATTTTAAACGGACAATATGGAGCTTATATAAAACAAGGTAGAAAAAATTTCAAAATTCCAAAAACAAAGGTTGCTGAAGAATTAACTTTAGAAGAGTGTTTGGAAATAATTGAAAAAGATAGTAAGGGTACTAAAAAACCTGCTAGAAAAACAGCTACTAAAACTACAACAAAAAAAGTATCTGCAAAAGCAAAAAAAGAGTAGATGAAGATAGGAATTTTATCAGATAGTCATCATAAAAATGAATATTTAAAAGAGTGTATAGAGTTTTTAAAAAAAGAAAATTGTGAATATTTAATCCATGCTGGAGATATTTGCTCAAAAGATGGTTTGGATATTTTAAAGAATTCAAATTTAAAATATATTGCAGTTTTTGGAAACAATGATAGAGATTTATTTCAATTTTCAGAAGATTATAATATAAAAAAAGAGCCATATTATTTTAAAATAGAAGATAAAAGTTTTAAACTTATGCACTTACCTTTTCATTTACATCCAGATACAGATATCATAATTTTTGGTCATACTCATAAATTTGATTGTGAATACAAAAATAAAAAACTTTTTATAAATCCAGGAGAGGTATGTGCTAGAGAAAAGCCAATAATTTCATGTGCAAAACTTGAAATTAATACAAATGAATATATAATCACACACTATTTTAAAAATACAAATGAAAATAATTTTATGAAAGAAGAGTTTAGATATGAGCAGTAATCAAATATATTTATGTGCAATTTCAAATATTGAAAGTGGAACTTGTAACGAAGATTGTAAATTTTGTACACAAAGTGTAAAGTACAAAGCGGATATACAAAGATATAGAAGAAAAGAGATTGAAGAGATAGTTCTAGAAGCAAAAAGAGCTAGAGAAAATAAAGCTGTTGGTTTTTGTCTTGTAACAGCTGGAACAGGGCTTGATGATAAAAGATTAGATTATGTTTGTAGAGCAGCTGATGCTGTACATAAAGCGGTTCCAGATATTTCATTAATCGCTTGCAATGGAATTGCAACTTATGAGCAGTTAAAAGAGTTAAAAAAACATGGAATTGAAAACTATAACCACAATCTTGAGACAGCAAGAGAGTTTTATAGTGAAATTTGTACAACGCATTCATGGGATGATAGATACAATACTTGTTTAGATGCAAAAAAAGCCGGACTTTATTTATGTACGGGTGGAATTTTTGGTCTTGGAGAAACACAAGCTAATAGAGTTTCTATGCTTGAATCAATTGCTTCTTTAGAGCCAATGTCTGTGCCAATTAACTTTTTTCATCCAAATGAAGCACTTCCTTTAGTAAACAATCCTTTATCAAAAGAGGAAGCTTTTAAGTTGGTTGAATTAGCAAGAAGCTATTTACCAAATCAAATGTTAATGATTGCAGGTGGTAGAGAGTTGATGTTTGGAGAAAATCAGTATGATGTATTTAAACATGGTGCAAATGCTTTAGTTGTTGGAGATTATTTGACAACTGGAGGGGCAAGTGCTGAAGATGATATCAAAGCTGTTACGGCTTTAGGATATGAAATAGCTTTTGCATGTCATCAATAAATAAAGGCTTAAAGCCTTTATTATTTTTTAAAATTAGTCATCTAAAGAAGATGTTTCATCTTCACTATCTATACTTCCTGCAATTATTGCATCATTTATTCCCATAGAGTTTAAAATTTTATCTTCAATCTCTTTTGCAATAGCTGGATTATCTCTTAAGAAGACTTTAGAGTTCTCTCTTCCTTGTCCAATTTTTGTATCACCATAACTAAACCAAGCTCCAGCTTTATCAATAATATCAAGTTTAACACCATAATCAACAAGCTCACCAGTTTTTGAAATTCCTTCACCAAACATAATATCAAACTCAGCTTGTTTAAATGGAGCAGCAACTTTATTTTTAACAACTTTTACTTTTACTCTATTTCCAATTGAGTTCTCACCCTGTTTTAAAGTTGCAATTCTTCTAATATCTAGTCTTACTGATGAGTAGAATTTTAAAGCATTCCCACCTGTTGTTGTCTCTGGACTTCCATATCCTGTCATTCCAATTTTCATTCTTATTTGGTTGATAAATATAACTGTACAGTTCATTTTGCTTAAAAGTCCAGTTATTTTTCTTAAAGCTTTACTCATAAGTCTAGCTTGAACTCCAACTTGTTGATCATCCATATCACCATCAATTTCTACTTTAGGTGTTAAGGCTGCAACAGAATCCACAACAACTAAATCAACAGCACCACTTCTAATAACAGTTTCAAGTATCTCTAAAGCTTGCTCACCAAAATCTGGTTGAGAAACTAGTAAATTGTCAATATCTACACCAATATCTTTTGCATATTTTACATCAAGTGCGTGTTCTGCATCTATAAATGCACAAACTCCACCAGCTTTTTGAGCTTCAGCAATTGCGTGAAGTGTTAAAGTTGTTTTACCAGAACTTTCAGGTCCATAAATTTCAATAACTCTACCTTTTGGTAAACCACCAACTCCAAGAGCTAAGTCAAGACCAAGTGAACCAGTGCTAATAGCTTCAGTTGGAATTACCTCTTTATCTCCTAATCTAATAAGAGTACCTTTTCCAAAAGCTTTGTCTATTTGTTTAATTGCAAGTTCAAGTGATTTTTTTTGATTTTCATCCATATTATTTCCTTTTTTAGTTTTCTTTGTTTGTTTATTTTGAAATCTTAGCACAATTTTTTAAAAGTTATTAGAAATATGTCAATTTGTAATATTTTACTCTTGATTTAAAGTTTTTACTGTTTCAATCACTTTTATATGGGAGTTTACTCTTTTTCTCATAGTGTGTGTTTTTATATGTTTTGCTAATATTTTTGTATATTTTTTGTAATTCCTTGAGTCTTTTTCAAAAGATGCAAGTTTTTTTTGTATTTTTAAAATGTCATCAGGGATAACTTCACTCATTTTTTTTCCTCTAAAAATATAAATCTATTATTGCATAATTTAATAAAATATTAAATAAATCCAATTTTCGATAAAATAGAGACTAATTTACATTTGAGGCAAAAATATGTTCAACGGGAAAAATATACTTATAACTGGTGGAACTGGTAGTTTTGGTAAAAAATATACAGAAATTTTATTAAAAAAATATAGACCAAATAAGTTAATTATTTTTAGTAGAGATGAGTTAAAACAGTATGAGATGGCTCAAGAGTTCAATGAAAAATGTATGAGATATTTTATTGGAGATGTAAGAGATAATCAAAGATTAAAACAAGCTACTAAAGATGTTGATTTTATAATTCATTCAGCTGCACTAAAACATGTTCCAATAGCTGAATATAATCCTATGGAGTGTATTAAAACAAATATTGATGGTGCTCAAAATGTAATTGAAGCAGCCTTAGAAAACGGTGTAAAAAGAGTAATAGCCCTTTCAACTGATAAAGCTGCAAATCCTGTAAATCTATATGGTGCAACAAAGTTAGCAAGTGATAAACTTTTTGTTGCTGCAAATAATTTGGTTGGAAAAAATGATATAAAATTTTCAGTTGTAAGATATGGAAATGTTGTAGGAAGTAGGGGTTCGGTTGTTCCTTTCTTTAAAAAATTAATAATAGATGGGGCAAAAGAGATTCCAATAACAGATGAGAGGATGACAAGATTTTTTATAACACTTGAAGATGGTGTAAATTTTGTTTTAAAAAATTTCGAAAGAATGCAAGGTGGAGAGATTTTTGTACCAAAAATTCCATCTATGAAAATAGTTGATATGGCAAAGGCATTAGCTCCAAATCTAAGTCATAAAATTATTGGAATAAGAGCAGGTGAAAAACTTCATGAGATTATGTGTCCAGCAGATGATAGTCATCTAACTTTGGAGTTTAATGATCACTATGTAATAAAACCAACTATTAAATTTACAAGTGGGGCAGATTTTTCAAAAAATCTTTTGGGTGAAGTAGGAGTTCCTGTAGAGCAAGGATTTGAGTATAATTCTGGGAATAATAAGCAGTGGTTAAGTAGTGAAGAGTTTTTGAAAATAGTAGATAAATCATGATAAATTTTATTCCATATGGAAAACAAAGTATTGATGAAGATGATATAAATAGTGTTGTTGAAGTTTTAAAATCAGATTTTTTGACAACTGGTCCAAAAATAAAAGAGTTTGAAGATGAACTTTGTAAATATACAAATGCAAAATATTGTGTGGCTGTAGCAAATGGAACAGCTGCACTTCACTTAGCTTCTTTAGTTTTATTAAACAAAGGCGATAAAGTAATAACCACTCCAAACTCTTTTGTAGCAACATCAAATAGTATTTTATATGTTGAAGCAATTCCTATTTTTGTAGATATACAAGAAGATGGAAATATAGATTTAGATTTGTGTGAAGAGGAGCTAAAAAAAGATAGTTCAATAAAAGCCTTATATGTAGTTCATTTTAGTGGAAATCCAATAGAGCAAGAAAAGCTAAAATATTTGAAAGAAACTTACAATATAAAAATATTAGAAGATTGTGCTCACTCTTTAGGGGCAAGTTTTGGAAATATAAAAGCTGGAAGCTGTGAAAATAGTGATTGCAGTATCTTATCTTTTCATCCAGTAAAACATATAACAACAGGAGAGGGTGGAGCCGTTACTACAAACTCTAAAGAGATTTATGAAAAATTACTAGAGCTAAGAGCTCATGGAATAAAAAGATTGCAAGAGTTTGCACCTTGGTACTATGAGATGCACTCTTTAGGATTTAATTATAGAATCACAGATATGCAGTGTGCTTTGGGAATTAGTCAATTAAAAAAATTAGATAGTTTTGTAAAAAGAAGAAAAGAGATAGCTTTAAAGTATGATAAAGCTTTTTTAAATAGTTTTGTAAAACCACTTTGTAGTTTTAATCAGAACTCATCTTATCATCTTTTTGTTGTAAAAGTTGATTTTTCAAAATTAAATATCTCAAAAGTAGAACTATTTAACAAAATGAGAGAGAAAAATATAGGGCTTCAACTTCACTATATTCCTATAAATAAACAACCTTTTTATAAAAATTTAGGATATGGAAAAGAACCAACACCTATTATGAATAGATACTATGACGAGTGCTTTTCGCTTCCTATGTATTCAAGTTTAAGCAATGAAGAGCAAGAGTATGTTATTAAAACTTTGTTTGAGATTTTAAATGTTTAACTGTGTAGCAATAATTCCAGCAAGAGGTGGAAGCAAAAGAATTCCTAAAAAAAACATAAAACTATTTCATGGAAAACCACTTATTGCTTATAGTATTGAGGTTGCTATAAAATCAAAACTTTTTTCTAAAGTTATTGTTTCAACAGATGATGAAGAGATAGCAAAAATTGCTAGAAGTTATGGAGCAGATGTTCCATTTATAAGACCAAAAGAGCTAAGTGATGATTTTACAGGAACAGGTGCTGTTGTAAATCATGCTATAGAATTTTTAAAAGCTCAAGGTGAAAAAATAGATTTCGTATGTACAATCTATGCAACCGCTCCATTTTTGCAAGAGAAATATCTAATTGAAGCTTACGAAAAATTAAAAAATTCAAATGAAAGAAATGCTTTTTCTTGTACTTCGATGCCATTTCCAATTCAAAGAACTTTTAAAATAACAAAAGATGAAAGATGTGAAATGTTTTGGCCAGAGAATTTTTCTAAACGAAGTCAAGATTTAGAAGAAGCCTACCAAGATGCTGGACAATTTTATTGGACAAATTTAAATGTAAAATCAGATGATATTATATTTGGTAAAGATAGTATCCCTATAATACTTCCTAGATATTTGGTGCAAGATATTGATACACTTGAGGATTGGACTAGAGCTGAATTTATGTACGAAGCTATACAAAAAGAGTTAAAATGAATATTTTAGTAAGAGCTGATTCATCTTCATATATTGGAACTGGTCATATTATGAGAGATTTAGTTTTGGCTAAACAATATAAAAATGAAAATATTATTTTTGCTACACAAGATTTAGTTGGAAATATAAATCACAAAATAGAAGAAGAAAACTACAAAATAGAACTTTTAAAATCAAATGATTTTGAAGAGTTAAATAAGCTTGTAAAAAAATTCGAAATTGATATGATAATAATTGATAATTATGATATAGATTATAATTTTGAAAAAAATTAAAAGAAGATAACTCAAGTTTAAAAATATTTGTTTTAGATGATACTTATGAAAAACATTTTTGTGATATTTTATTAAATCACAATATTTATGCAAATAAAAAAAATTATAAGAATAAAGTACCAGAAAATTGTGAATTAAGATGCGGAAGTAGATATATACTTTTAAGAGATGAGTTTTTGGAAGCTAAAAAAGCCAAAAAGAGAGTAAAGAAAAAAAATAAAATAATATTTTTGGGCTTAGGTGGAGCTGACCATAAAAACTTAAATATAAAAATTTTAAAAGTATTAGAAAAGTTTAAAAAATCTTTGAAAATAAATTTAGTAACTACAACAACAAATAAAAATTTAGAAGAGCTAAAAAAGTATTGTAAAGATAAAAAGTGGATAAATCTACAAATAAATTCAAATGAAGTTGCAAAACTTATGAGCAAGAGTGATTTTGCAATTGTAACTCCTAGTGTAACAGCTAATGAGATTTTTTATTTAGATTTACCTATGATTACTATAAAAACAGCTAAAAATCAAAATCAAATGCATAAATATTTAAAGAAAAAAGGGTATTTTACAATGAAAAAGTTTGATAAACAAAAGTTAAATAAATATTTAAAACTATTTTTAAAGAGGTAAATATGAAAATAGGTAATTTTGATTTAAATAAAGATGGAGTTTATATAATTGCAGAACTTAGTGCAAATCATAATGGAAGTTTACAAACGGCACTTGATACAATAAAAGCTGCAAAAGAGATAGGCACAAATGCAATAAAACTTCAAACTTATCGTGCAGATACAATCACATTAAATAGTAAAAATCCTGATTTTATGATAGATGGTGGAACACTTTGGGATGGAAAAAATCTTTATGAACTTTACGAAGAGGCATATACTCCATGGGAGTGGCACAAAGAGCTGTTTGATTATGCTAGAAGCATAAATATTGATATTTTTTCAACACCTTTTGATAAAAGTGCAGTTGATTTTCTGGAGCAATTTAATCCAAGTGCATATAAAATCGCCTCTTTTGAAATAACTGATTATGAGCTTGTAAGATATACAGCTTCAAAAGGTAAACCTATTATTATAAGTACAGGTGTTGCAACTATTGATGAGATACAAGATGTTGTAGATATTTGTAGAAGTGTTGGAAATGAAAATATTATTCTTCTAAAATGCACTAGTGAATATCCAGCAAAACTAGAAGAAGCAAATTTAAAAACCATTCCAAATATGAGAGATACTTTTGGTGTTGAGGTTGGATTTTCTGATCATACTATGGGGCATATTGCCCCTGTTGTTGCAGTTACTTTGGGTGCAAAAGTAATAGAGAAGCACTTTATTTTGGATAAAAATATAGGTGGAGCAGATAGTGCATTTTCTTTAGATAAAAAAGAGTTTGAAGAGATGATAAAAGCTGTTAGAGATAGTGAAAAGTTAATTGGAAGAGTTGATTATAGTTTAAATGAAAAAAGAGAAAAACAGCGTCGTTTTGCAAGAAGTTTGTATGTATCAAAAGATATAAAAGAGGGCGAAGTTTTTAGTGAGGAGAATATTAAAAGTGTAAGACCTTTTTATGGACTGCATCCAAAATATTTAAAAAATATTTTAGGTAAAAAGGCAAAAAAAGATTATAAATTTGGAAGTAGAGTTGAAAATAGTTTTTAAGAATTTTATCTTTTTAAACGATATAGAGAAAAAAGATATTTTAGAGCTTAGAAATAAAGAGTATGTAAGAGAAAATATGATTAATAGTGAGCCAATAAGTTTAGAGAATCATATTTTATTTATAGAGTCATTAAAAAATAAGAACAAAACATATTTTGCTATATTTTTTGATAATAAATTAATTGGTTCTTTAAATATTATAAAAAATGAAGAGCTAATTTGGGGATTATATTTTAAAGAAGAAGCAAATCCTATTATAAAATCTTGTGTAACTTATCTTTTTTTAGATTTTATTTTTTCTAAATTCAGTGAAGATGTAAACTCCTTTGTTAAAATAAAAAATATTCAAGCATTAAATTTTAACAAAAATTTTGGATTTGAAATATTTAAAGAGGATGAAGAGTATTTTTATTTGAAACTATCAAAAGAGGTTTGGGAAAATAGTAAAAAATCAAGATTACTAAAACCAATTAAAAGATATTTAGATAAAATTGAGTATTACTTTGAATAATGGGGACGAGATGCAAGAAAAAATTGAAAAAATTATAATAGATACATTAAAAGAGCTAAATGAAGAGTTAGAAAATGATTATTTTATAAATCTAAATTCTAAAACAAAGCTTTATGGTACAGATGGAGCTATGGACTCTTTAGCGCTTGTTAGTTTTATAGCTGATTTAGAAGATAAAATTTCAGATGAGTTTGAAAAAGATATTATTTTAGCAGATGAAAAAGCTATGAGTGCAAAAACTTCACCTTTTAGAAATATTGAGAGTTTAACTTCTTATATAAAAAGTTTATTGGAAAATTGACATCTATTTTAGAATAGGATAAAATGACAAGATATTGTCAAAAGGAGATAAAATGCAAGTAGTTCAATATTCACAAGCAAGAAATAATTTACGAGAGATAATAAATAAAGTATGTGATAACTTTGAAGAGTATATTATTAGTACAAAAGATAATAAGCAAGCAGTTTTAATATCTCAAGAAGAGTACAACTCTATGAAAGAGACTATGTATTTATTATCATCAAAAGCTAATAGAGATAGATTAAATGAAGCTATAGATGAGATAGAAAATTTAAAATTTATAAAAAAAGATATTAGCTTATGATAGTTGGTTTTTCCACAAAAGCTTGGGAAGATTATAAATATTGGGTACAAAATGATAAGCAAATAGTAAAAAGAATAAATTTATTATTAGAAGATATAAAAAGAAATCCATATGATTCAAATGGTATTGGAAAACCTGAAAGATTAAAGGAAAATTATAGTGGATATTTTTCAAGAAGAATTACAAGTGAGCATAGATTGGTTTACAAAATAGTAGATGATTTGATAATTATTGCACAGTGCAGATTTCACTATTTATAAAATTTATAAAAAAGATAAAAATATGAATAAAGTAGTTGTTATAACTGGAACTTCAAAAGGTATAGGAAAAGCAATGGCTTTATACTATCTAAATAAAAATTTTGTAGTTGCTGGTTGTAGTAGAAGTAGTAGTTCAATAGAACATCAAAATTATAGACACTTTGAATTAGATATTACAGATGAAAAAGCTGTTGTAAGTATGATAAGAGCTATAAAAAAAGAGTTTAAAAAAATAGATATTCTTATAAACAATGCAGGAATTGCATCTATGAATCATATTCTTACAACTTCAAATGAGTCAATATCAAAACTTTTTAATACAAATTTTTTAGGAACTTTTTTATTTACTAGAGAAGTAGCAAAAGTTATGATGAAAGAAAAATATGGAAGAGTAATAAACTTTTCAACTATTGCAAAACCTCTTAGACTTGAAGGTGAAGCTGTTTATGCTGCAAGTAAAGCTGCAATTGAGAGTTTTACTCAAACTTCTTCAAAGGAGTTAAACGCTTTTAATATAACAGTAAATGCTATTGGTCCAACTCCAATCAAGACTGATTTAATAAAAGCTGTTCCAAAAGAGAAAATTGAAGATTTGTTAAATAAACAGACAATTAAGCGATTTGGAACAGTTGAAGATATTATAAATGTAATTGATTTTTTTATTGATGATAGAAGTAGTTTTATAACTGGTCAGATAATTTATCTTGGTGGAGTTAATAACTAATGAGTTTTATACTAGAAAAATTTAAAAGTTTTAACTCTAAAAATGCAATAGTTTTTGAAGATAGAATATATTCTTATGAAGAGTTTATTAAGCAAATAAAAGATTATAAAAATATTTTAGATAAGCACAATATATCTTCAAAAGTTGTTGTAATTTTGGGTGATTACTCTTTTTATAATCTAGCGCTATTTTTTGCTCTATATGAAAATAAAAATATAATTGTACCAATTACTTCAAATATAAAAAAAGTTCAAGATGATTTTATAGAAGAGTCATTTTGTCAAACTATTATAAAAACTGATGAAAAAAATCTTTTAATACAAGATTTAAAAAATGCATCTTCTCATAATATGATAGATAATTTAAGAGAAAAAAATAGTTCTGGTCTTATTCTTTTTTCAAGTGGAAGTACAGGAAAACCAAAGGCTATGATACATAATCTTGATACTCTAATAGACTCTTTCAAGGATAAAAAAGAGAAATCTATGAATATGTTGGTTTTTTTGATGTTTGATCATATTGGTGGATTAAATACAGTTTTTAATGCTTTATGCATGGGAGCTTGTTTGATTATTCCAAAAATTAAAGATGCAAAAACTATTTGTGAACTTATAGAAAAATATAAAATTATGGTTCTTCCAAGTAGTCCAACTTTTTTAAATCTTATTTTAATCTCTGAAGAGTATAAAAATTATGATTTAAGTAGCTTGCGAATGATTACTTACGGTACTGAAACAATGCCACAATCACTTCTTTTAAAATTAAAAGAAGTTTTTCCAAAGGTTAAATTTTTACAAACATTTGGAACAAGTGAAACAGGAATTAGTACTACTAGTTCAAAATCATCAAACTCTTTATTTATGAAACTTGAAGATATAAATGGTGAGTATAAGATAGTTGAAAATGAACTTTGGCTTAGAAGTAAAACTCAAGTTTTAGGGTATTTAAATGCTTCAATGGATAGTTTTACAAGTGATGGTTGGTTTAAAACTGGTGATTTAGTTGAGGTTGATGGAGAGTATATAAAAATTATTGGAAGAGCTAAAGAGGTTATAAATGTAGGTGGTCAAAAAGTTCTTCCTGCTGAGGTGGAATCTATTATTTTAGAGATGGAAGAGATTAGCGATTGTATGGTTTATGCAGAGCAAAATGCAATTACAGGACAAACAGTTGTTTGTGATGTGGTTTTAAATAAGAATATAGAAAATATCAAAAAAAGAGTAAGAGGTTTTTGTAAAGATAGATTAGATACTTATAAAATACCTACAAAGGTAAATGTAGTTGATAAAACAAATTTTAGTGATAGATTTAAGAAAATTAGACTTAAGGATATTAATTGAAAATAGTAATTTTTGGTATAGGTGGAGCAGGAAGAGCAATATACAGGACACTTAAAGATGATAATCAAATAATTGCTTTTATTGAGAATAATAGTAGTTTATATGATACTTTTTATGATGATATTTTAATAAAGCCAGTAGATTTTATAAAAGAGATAGAGTTTGACAAAATTGCTATTTCTGGGGTTTGGATAGAAGAGATGAAAAAACAACTTTTGGATTTAGGGGTACAAGAAGATAAAATTTGGCTAGTAGATGATAGTAGTTTAAAGTTTTCAAGCTTAGATAGGGAAAGAACAACAGATAGCTTAATAAAAGAGTTTTCAAGACTTATGAGAAATGAAAATATTTCATATTTTATAGAGGGCTCTTCATTGCTTTGCCTTTTAAGAGGACAAAATTTATCAGATGTTTCAGATGTGGATATATTGGTTACTTCAAAAGAAGATATAGAAAAGATTTGGGAAGCTCTAAATAAAAGTACAATTTTTTTAAATCAAGAACTAAAAAAAATAGTATATGAAAAAGATAAAATTCTTAGTAAAAAAGATGAGATAGATAAAATTATTGTAAAAAGTAAAAATCAATCTTATGATACAGAACCAACAAATTTTGATATAAACTTAGCATATGATGTAGGGGATTTTTATATCCTTGATTATGAAAGTGAGTCGTATCACTATTATAGTAAAGAGTTTATAGAGCAAGGAAGGCAGATAGAGTATAAAGATATGAAGCTACAAATTCCTCTATATGCTGAAAAATATGTAGAACAAGCTTATGGTAAAAATTGGCGAATACCAGCAAAAAAGTGGTCTTATATGGATTATAAAAATCTTCTTTTAAGCAATAGTGAATTAATGAAATTTATCAAAAAGGGTAGAAAATGAGAAATAAAGAGTATATCTTTACTCCAGGACCTGTACCAATATCAGAAAAAATTCTAAAAATTGGCTCAAAACAGTTACCATATTTTAGAACAGATGAGTTTTCTAAAGTAGTTTTCGAGTGTAAAAAAGATTTGCTAGAACTTGTTAATGCACCAAAACATAGTGAAGTTGTTTTTATGACAAGTTCAGGAACAGGAGCTATGGAAGCATCTATTATAAATCTTTTATCAAACAAAGATAAAGC
This sequence comes from Aliarcobacter cryaerophilus, assembly GCF_014352935.1. The sequence continues at coordinate 177,130 of NZ_CP060694.1, forward strand.
AATAGTTATAAATGGTGGTGGCTTTGGAGAGAGATTTGTAGAGATATGTAATTTTCATAATATTTTTAATCATAATATAAAAATAGAAAAAGATGAAGATATAAATTTTGAAGCATTAAAAAAGCTAGAAGCAAATAGTTTTTTAGTAAATGCTCATGAGACAACTATTGGAAGATTGTATAATTTGAAGAAAATTGGAGATTTTTGCAAAGAAAATAATCTTTTAAATATTGTAGATGCTATTAGTACTTTTGTAAGTGACAAAATAGATATGCAAGAGCAAAATATAGACGTTTTAATAACTAGCTCAAACAAGGGTTTAGCTCTACCACCAGCTTTAGGTATTGTGGTATTAAATCCAAATGCTCTTAAAAAAATAGAAAAATCAAGCTCATATTATTTTGATTTTAGCTCTTATCTAAAAGACATAAAAAGAGGACAAACTCCTTTTACACCAGCAATTTCTATAATACTTCAACTACAAAAAAGGCTAAAAGAGTTAAAAAAAAGAGGTATAAAAAAAGAGAATAAAAGAGTAGAAAAATTGGCTAAATATTTTAGAGAAAATATAAGGGATTTACCTTTTGAGTTTTATGTAAAAGATATGCCAAATGCAATGACAACTTTAACTCCAAAAGATGGTAAATTTGCAAGTAAGATAATAGAAGATTTTAAAATAAAATATAATATTACATTAACTCCAAGTGGAGGAGAGTTAAAAGATAAAGTAATTAGAGTATCACATATGGGAGATATGAATAAGAGATATATCGATGTTCTTTTAAGAGCTTTAAAAGATTATTATAAGAAGGGATAAAAAATGATAGATGTAAATGATGAAGCGATTAATATAAAAAAAAGACTAATAGAGATTGAAAATATTCAAAAAGAGTTACAAAATGAACAAGAGTTTTTAAAAAATAAAATTCATCTATATTTTGATGGGGAGCAATTTGAAACTAGTAAAGCTGAAGCTTTTATTGTTGATTGGTATTGGCAAAATTGTTATGGTAGCGAAATAAGAATAGACCCAATAAGAGTTAATTATACAAAAAATAGTTTAGAAAAAACTATTAAAAAGTATGTTACAAATTATAATAGAGCATTAGATATAGGGTGTGGGTATGGACTTTTTACAGAGTTTATGGCATCAAGATTTAAAGAGAGTATAGGGTTAGATTTAAGTGAGTTTAGAGTTGGTGAAAATAATAAGAATAATAAGCTAGAAAATGTAAAATATTTGTCAGATAATTTTGTAACTTGTGATAAATCTAAACTAGGAAAATTTGATTTCATTTTTGCAAGTGATATAAATATGTATTCAAGTGAAAAAGATTATGAGCAAATTTTTAATTCATATCTTGATTTATTGGATGATGAGGGGGTACTTTTAATGAGAGAGAGTGTATATAAAGAAGATGAATATAAAGAGCATAAATCTCATAGATATGTAGCTTATTATAAGAGTATAAATTATTATAAAAATGGAATATATAAAAACTACTATATAGATAGTTTTAAAGACACTAGTATACATATAAATGAATTAAATAGAAAATATTTTTCTCTTTTTCCAGAGAAAAAAGCAGAAGTAGAGAGAGATATAAAATTACTTGATGATATAGTAAAAAATAATATTAGTAGAGATACTACTACAAGTTATTATTATATTTATAAAAAGGATTAAATCTTGAGAGTTTTAATAATGGCAGCAGGAGTAGGAAGTAGAATAAGTAGGCACTTGCAAGGGCAACCAAAGTGTTGTGTTAAGATAAAAGATACTCCTCTTATTAGATATACTGTAGAGCTTTTAAACAAAAAAGGGATAAAAGATATAGCAATTGTTACAGGGTATGCTCAAGATTTTATTATTGATGCTTTAAAAGGTTTAGAGTATAAACACTACTATAATCCATTTTTTGATGTTACAAATTCAATAGCTTCAACATGGTTTGCAAAATATTTTTTACAAAACAGTGATGATTATATTATTATGAATGGAGATGTTTTTATAGAAGAGAATATATTAGATACTCTTCTTGAAAATAGCAGATCTCCACTTTTTTTGGCTGATAGTACAAGAGTAGAAGATGCTGATTATAGGTTTAACTACAAAGATAATAAGCTAGTAAAATATGGAAAAGATATAAGTGTTGAGGAGACTACTGGAGAGTATGTAGGAATTGCAAAGATAAAAAAAGAGGATATAGATTTTATGAAACAAAAACTAGAAGAGCTAATATCTTTTCAAAAGCATGGCTATTGGTGGGAAGATATATTTTATAGAAACATAGAAAAAAAAGATGTCTATATAAAAGATATAAAAGGCTACTTCTGGGCTGAGGTTGATTATATAGAAGATTATGAGAGAATTAAAAAATATTTGGAAAAAGGAGTTTAAGTTGGATAAGCTAAATCAAGATCTAATAGAGGCAAAAAAAAGGTTAAATGAGATAGAGAAGATTAAGCTAGAGCTAGATGAAGAGTTTAAATATCTTCAAGATAAGATTCATATGTATTTTGATAGTGAAGTTCACAATACTGATGAAGCAGAGAAGTTTATAATAGGTGATTTTTGGTCAAAAGCATATATGCTATATAAAGATGGTGGATATATTACAAATGATGAATATATCTCAAAAGTAAGATTTGATTATGAGACAAAACAGTTAGAAAAAATTATAAATGAAAATATAAAAAATAGAAAAACTGCTCTTGATATAGGTTGTGGAGAGGGAAGATATACAAAGGAGTTTGCAAAGATTTTTGATAGTGTTACAGGACTTGACTTATCGCAAGACAGAGTTGATAGAAACAATAGTGAAAATAGTAATCCAAAAATAAAATATATAAATGAAAACTTTCTAAAAGTAGAAAAAGGAAGTTTGGGAAAATTTGATTTTGTATTTGCTAGTGATGTTTTTACTTATACTCCAGACAAAGAGATAGAGCCAATATTTGAAAAGCTTTTAGAGCTGGTTGCTGATGATGGATTTTTGATTATGAGAGAAAGTACACAAAACCATGGAAGTAGTGCTTGGAGATCTAAAGGATATGTAGCATATTATAGAAATACAAAATTCTATGAAGAGAGTATCTTCAAACAAACTTTTAAATCTTCATATCAAATATATGGGTATAGCTTATACTATACAAATAAATATTTTAATGTAAATAGAGAAAAAAGAGATGAAGTAGCAAAAAATCCATTTTTACTTGATGAAATTGTGCCAAAATTTATAGACCCAAAACTAAAATCAGCACATTTTTTCTTGCATAAGGTAAAGAGTTGAAAATAGAAGATTTAAGAGGTAAAAACTGTTATATTTTTCCAAAATCACCAATTACAGAGACTTTTAAAAAGTATTTAGATGTAAATGGTGTTTTTGTAAAAGATTTTATTGATAATCAAAAAAAAGAGAATACTTTTTATTTAGATGATATTTCATCAAAAGATTTTGACTATATTTTAATCTTCTCTCCAAATCACTATAGAGCGATTTATGAGCAAACTATTAACTCTATTTCAAAAGAGAAAGTAATATTTGTATATTTTGGAAATAATAATAAAGAATATCTTTTTACAAAAGATATAGAAGCATTATCAACCATAGATAGTAAAGAGAAATATGAGAAATATTTTGAAACAAAAATTAAAAACTACACTCTAAAAGATGAAGTACTTTTTATAGGGATAGGATTTTTGGATTTAAATATAAAATATTTGTATCTATTTCTAAAAAAACATACCAATTTAAAAGTATATATATCAACAAACAATCAAAGAGATATAGATATTTTTAAAAAGTACAATATAGATGTAGTTCCTTTTTTTAGTGAAGAGTTTTTTGATTTAGTTTTTAGAACAAAGATAAAAATAGTTGATCAAACTCCAACAGATGAGTTACTGATAAAATGTTTAAATATTGGAAAATCTATCCAGCTTTGGCATGGAATTACTATTGAGCAGTTAGGAGTTTTGGCAAATTATAAACTGCTTAAATATGATGTTGTTTTATCTACTTCAAATTTTGTGAGTGATTACTCTTTTAGTAAAATATATCTATATGATAAGCTTATAAATTGTGGTTACCCTAGAAATGATATTTTGTATAATGATAATATAGAGCTTATAAATGTGGATTTAGAACTTTTAGATGAGATTAAAAATAGTAAAGAGTTGAAATATGTAGTATATATGCCAACTCATAGGCTTCATAGTTTTGAAAGTAATCCAATAAACTATAAAGAGCTAAATGATTTTGGAGTAAGAAATAGTATTAAGTTTATAATAAAAATGCACCCACTTGTAGCAGAAAAAGCAAGAGAAGATTTAGCTCTTTATCAAGAAATTTGTGATTTCTCAAATTTAGTGATATATCCATCTTTTATGGATATATACCCGATATTAAAATATAGTGATATTTTAATATCTGATTATTCATCTGTTTATTTTGATTTTTTATATACAAATAAACCAATAATATTTTTTTGTTATGATTACAAAGAGTGGGTAGAGAGTGAGGGGAGTGTAGTGCTTGATTATTTCTCTTACTCACCTGGAGATAAATGCTATACATTTATAGAACTTTTAAACTCTATTTTAACTAATTTAAAAGAAGATAAATATATAGGTGATAGAAAAAGAGTATTTGATCAAATGTTTGAAAATAAAACTCAATCTGCATCTAAACTTATTTTAGAAGAGATAAAAGGATTATTAAAATAACATATCAAATACTATAATTTTTGATTCATCTATATTTAATTCATTAATGAGATAGTCTTTTATATCATTTTCCCTTCCAAAAACAGAAATAATTATTTTATCAAAATCCATATTATTTAGTTTCTCTGGATGATAAATTTCAGAGTATTTAGAAGTGCTATTAGTATTCAAATCAACTATTGCAACAAGTTGATTTATAAGTTCATTTGCATAGATATTTCCAATTATTCCATTTCCATAAATTATAATTTTTTTATTATCATTTTTTAATAATTTAATGTGAGAGAATAAAATATTTATTTCTCTTGAAAATATATATCTTTTTTCAGATTGATTAAGTTCGTATTTAGATATTGTATTATTAATTATTAGCTCTACGCAATAAAGATAATTTATAATATCTTTATTATTGGTAACTAGATTTGCTTTTTGTTTTGCAAAGTTTAAATATTTCGTTACTCCTCTATGCAAATCAAATTTTATAACATCAAACTCTTTATTTGTTAATAAAAAGTTTAACCACTCATTATAAATAGAATTTATTGAATTTGCATGATACATTGTAAATTGGTTTGAAGTTGAATTTTCTCTATCTAGCCACTTATATAAACATTCATTTACAACAGAAATTTTATTTGCATAGTAATACACCTTAGGTAATAAACATACATCTTCGTACGCATAATTTGGGAAAAATAATAAATTTTCAATAAATATATTTTTTTTAAATAAAATACCACAAGAAATGAGGCTGATTTTACCTGAAAAAATATAAGAATTCTTTGAGCTACTATTAATTATATTTTCATTTATTTTTGGAAATCTATCTAATATATCACCAATTTGATTGACTCTTTCCCATCCACCTATAGCAATGTCGCTTTTATCTTTTATTATTTTATTATATAGCGATTCCAAGGTATTAAGCTGTATGTAATCATCTGAATCTAAGAAAAATATAAAATCTGTTTCAGAGTTCATTATCCCAAAATTTCTACAGAAACTTTGTCCTTTATTTTTTTGATTAAAAAGTCTAATTCGAGAATCTTTTTTTTGATATTTTTGACATATTTTATAACTATTATCTATTGAACCGTCATTTATCAAAATTATCTCTATATCTTTAAATGTTTGATTTATAGCTGAATCTAAACATCTTTCTAAATATTTTTCTGTATTGTATATAGGGATTATTATGCTTACTTTTATTTTCATTATTTAACTTTAAAATTTATATATTAAATATATAAATTTTTGATGATTCTATTTTATACTTTAAAATTAAAATTTCTTCTATCTCCTTTTCATATCCAATAACTGAAATTATTATAATATCAAACTCAAAAATATTTATATCATCTGGGTTATAAATATTCAAAGAATTACTATCTTTAGAAGCTAATTGATCAAAAATAACTACTATATTTGGTATATATTCTTGAATTAATTTTGATATATTTCCATTTCCATAAATAGCAATTTTTTTATATTTTAAAGACAACTCTTTTATTTGTTTTATTATGTTATTTAAATTATTCCTTAGCTCTTTTTTCTTTTGGCTATCTAACCTTCTAATTGATAAAATATATTTATATCTCTCTTTAACAGAAATTTCTTTTTTTGAGAATTCATAAACTTCTTTTGCTAAAACTTTATATGTATAATCTTTAAGAGTTTTTTTTTGACCTCTTATAGCTATTTTTTTTCTTTCTTCTTCATGTTCTAAATAATATTTTATTAATTCTTTTGCTTGTGCATATGTTTTAAAGGTAACAGCTTCGACTTTCTCTTCAAAAAGTTCATTCATATTAGGTTTATAATCTGTTAAAAGTAAACTTCCCATACCCGTAACTTCAAAAAGTCTAATATTTGCAGCATCTAAAAGAAATTTAGGATGAATATTTAAAACAATTTTTGAATTTGCCAACACATTATAAACTTCTTTTCCATATATTGCAGAATGACAATATAGTTTCAATTCTTCATCATCTGTATCACCAAATATAGTAATATTAATATTATTTTGTATTAAGTATTTAAAAAAATCAATTCTTTCTTGATACCAATTTCTAAGTAATTTACCAAAAAATATAATATCATATTTCTTTTTATCACTATTTTTAATTATTTTTAGTATTTTAGGTTCAAACATATGATTTACTTTTATTACTTTACAAAAGTTATTTTTAATTAAAGAATTTTTTATATTATCAGAACAAGTAAATAAAGCGTCTATGTATTTTTGTCCAGTTAAATTTTCTAGCGAAGATATCGCACAATTCCAACCAATAATTTTAATATTTGGAAGTATAAGTTTAATTTCCTCTAAAATATTTTCTGGTATTAACCATATTTCATGAAAATATACTATATCAGGATTATAATATTGTATCTGAAATATTAATATATCATATTTTGAAATAATATTATTATTAATACCATTTGCTTCACACCACTTCTGATAAAATATAGATGAGTCTAGATTCTCTTTTTGAAAAAAAATAATATTATTACATTGCCAATTATATAACTCTTCTAGATTTTTTTCTAATGCATCTCCTGGCCAATAAAATTCGCTATAATATAAATTAATAATTTCTTGATAACTTTTTTTATACAAATTTGGATGTTTTATAAAGAAATCTTTCACCATATCTTCATAATTTATATTTATCTTTAAAAACTTTTTCAATCTAACCCTTTAACTTAAATAACTCAATTTTGTAGGTTTTATTTTTTCCAATAGTACTTATTATATTAAAAATAAAAGTATCTATTTTTACAAATTTTTCTAATTCAAAATCATAAAAATCAGGAATAATGACATACTCAATATGCTCTTTTACCATATATGAATATAGCTCTTCTTCACTATCTATCCAAAATGATTCATCATCTTCTTCTTTATTATTTTCAGAAATAATATACCAATCTGGAAACAAACAAATATCTCTTAGAGATGCTACATATTGAATTGGTTCATTATAATATCTATAACCTGAAAAAATTTTATTATAATCATTTTGTGGGTTCTTATAAGCTATTAATATTTTACTTCTTTCTGGAATTTCTAAAAAAAATCTATATAATTTTTCAATATCAATTCTTGTATTATACGGAGAGTTAATTCCTGGTGCAATGTAATTTTTCCCCCGGGGAATTACATTTATTAAACTTCCATAAATAGGATATATTGAAATAATGAAAGAAAAGAATAAAATTAAATTGAAATCTATATTTAACATATACGAAAAAGAGGTACTTAGATAAGCTAAATAAAAACTTTGTTGATCTGCAAATCTAAATAACAATTCATTATTAATAAATAAGAATACAATAGTAAACAAGAAATAATAAATAAGATTTATATCAAAACAAAAATATATTAATAATATAAATTGTACTTGAGTAATAAATAAATACACTGTTTTAAACGTTAATTTCCTATATTTTTTTCTTTTATATTTTACTTTATTACTTGTACCTATAGATTGAATAATATACACTATAGAATCTATTTTTGATATAACTATTGGTATAAACAACTTTAATCCAGCAGGAATAAGTATAATAATAAGTATGTAATCTGATAAATATATTGAAGCCACAATTATAAAAATAGTTGCAATAAAAAAAACTGTGAATGATGTAATAGCAATACAAAAAAGAATTATAGAAAGTACTAAATAATTAGAACTAATTATATAATATATCAGGATTGGATAGAGCATACCTCCTAATATATTGTAATTTTGAATTTCTATAAACGTTGAAAAAAAAAGCGTGCTATAAAATACAAAAAATAAAATCCATATATTCGGATTTTCCTGATAAATAATAATAAAAGATAGTATCCAAAAACACATTGCAAAAAACATTATAAATGTTGTACCAAGACTAGATTGTAATTTTAAACTAAATGGCATAACATGAAATAATTTTTTTAAGCAAAAATTTCCTCCGCCTAGAAGATAACTTTCTCCATATCTACCAAATTTTTGAATATTAAAATCTTGTGTGTAATAAAAAAAATTATTATAAGCATTTCTTTGCCCATTTCCATTTAGATATTTCCAATCATACTTTAATAAAGAGATACTTATATTATAAACTGATATCGTAGTATGTTTAAGCATAATTAGTGGTAAAATAATAGGATACATTATAATAGCAAGAATTTTTCTATCCTTATATCTTGCACTATTTTTATAAATGTTCATTTTTGTAATTCTAACATATTTTTTGAAAAACTAATAAGAAACTGAAAAAAACCATGATTTTTAAAACCAATTTTTAGATTGTAATAAATATAAGATTTAACTACAGTTTCATTTATATTAAAATTTATATCAATATTATATTTTTTAGCTTGCTTATTAAAAAATATTTTATGGAAAGATTTTCCATATATATTTATATCGTTTTCATCAAATCCAAGTTTTTCTATATTTTTAAAAAATATTTGATAATAAGATTTATAATTATTTTCCAATGTATGTAATGTCATTTTTGTATTTACAGAGGAAACTATATTTATAGTAGCAATTTCATTTGAATTCAATCTTAATTTATTGACTAATTTATTTTCTATATTTTGATAATTTTTTTGATGATTTGAAATATGTACTTCAATATTCTCAAAAATATCTTTTATATCTTTCAGCTCTATCAACTCTAAATTACTATTTTTCCCAAACTTATTTTTTATCTCTTTTATTGAATTCTTATCAAAATATAAAGCCTTAAAATCATACTCTGGAAAATCTTTTATTATTTCATTTACATACTCTACAAACTCTTCATCTTCCAAATTCTCTTTAGTAGCTAAAAATCCCACACAATTTGGTTTATACATATTTTTTAACTCTTCACTTAATGGTTCAGATAGACTATGTAAAAATTTAGCTTCATTAAATTTTTCATGATTTTTATCAATCAAGGTATATGGAGAGTTTACAAGTTCCTCACCAGAGTCATGATTTTTAAAAGATATAATAGCTTTTTTACCTATATATTGCACTGGTAGATTGTATGTGAAAGCTTTGCTTTCAACATCATACATATCATCGATTTTTTGTATAAACTCATTTGCTATAATTGTATCAATTAGTTTGTCATCTAAAAAAACATCTATTTTTTGTGTTTCATCACTTCCTATTTTTTTTGCAAAACCTATAAATGAGAAAAAGTTCTCCGTATGAAGAGCACCATAAGTTTTACCAGTTTGTATAGGTCTAGTCATTTCTTACCTTTTGAGATTTGATATCAATTCTATCAAATATGCTATTAAAACTACTCAAAACTTCGTAAATTTGTTTTTCTAAAATCTTATTTACTTCTTTGTTTTCTAAAATTTTATTATAAGGTAATATAAGCTTAAAAAATCTATCAAAAATATTACAAATCATAGAGTTTGGATATTTTTCAAAAAATATTTTAAACTCTTGATGAAATTTTTCTATTTTTATGGTATTTAGTTTTTTAAGTACTTTTTTCTCTTTTATTATCTCTTTTGTATCAATCTCTTCTAAGTTTTGTTTAGAAATTTTTTTAAAACTCTCAAAAAGTTTTATATCTAAAATTTCTTTATCTATTTGCTCTAAATTACTTTTTAATTCTTCTATTTTTAAAGGAGTAGCACCTTTAAAATATGCACCACTTCCTAAATTATAAACCTTTACAAATTCGGAGTGTTTAAATATTATATCTTCAGCACTCTCTATCATCTCTAAATACTCTCTAAAAGTAGGTACTTCTTCTTCAAAATTTCCTTTGACATAAACAATATCTTCTCTAAAATCTCCACTATTTTTCACATTTAGATTTAGTTTTCTACTTGATTTATGAGTTCCTACATGAGTTTTCCCATTTTTACTATCAATACTAGCATCAACTCCTAAAAGATAAATCTCTTTAGCTCCAAGCCTAGCAATTATATCAATACCAATATCTCCAACAGTAACGCCACTTAAAAAACCATAGTTTGAAAATAGCTCCAAAGCATTTTGCATAAAAAATATTTTTGTATGTTTTAGTTTTAAAAATAGCTTGGTATCAAGTTTGATTGAAGCTAAAATTATAGAGTCTTTATACATTTTAGAATCTGTATTAAACTGCTCAAGCATTGGTTCTTTTTGACCATCAACAGCTAAAATAATATCTGGAATAATCTCTAAAATTCTAAGGTGTTTTAAAACAGCACTTGAAGCTACTATTATAAATTTATCTTGATTTAGATAAACCCACTCTAGATTTTTTGCCAAAGATACTCCAGCACCTAAAAAAAGAATTTTTTTATTTTCAAATAAGTTTTGATTTTGTGATAGATTTATAATACTCTTTTTCTCTTCAAAAAAGTAGTTATATCCTCTTTTTAGGCTAATTATAAAATCACTAAAAGGATAACGCATTTGAGAACTATGAATAAAAATATTTTGTAACTCTTCTATTAAATATGAGTTGTTTTCATCTGATAATTCAAAATGAATTAGATGATTTAATTCATATCTATCTTCTAAAAACTTTTTTGTGATATTTTCTAAACCAAAACTATCTTCATTTATTGCAAAAAAGAGTTTGGAATTTTTACTTAAAGATTCATAGTCACACAAAAACAAAGATAATCTAAAAATTTCAATATTTGGTTCGATTATTAAATAACTTTTAGCATTTAAACTATTGTGAAAATCATTTAAATGAACTCCAAGCAAAGTTCCTATAAATATAAATTTATTGATTTTTATCTCTATATTTTCAAACTTTTTTATATATTCATTTAAATATATATAACTATTTATTTCACCTTCATAATGATTTTTTTTGATCAATTGCTCCATTTTTATAAGATTAAAAGCGTTTGAAAGAGAAAAGTTATTTACTCTATCTAAAGAGTCGCTAAAAGGCTCTTTTTTGTATAAATCTTGTTTTGTTTTTAAATCTAATAGTTTAAATTCATCGTTTATAAACTCCAAAGAGTAGTTTTGGATATTTTGTTTTTCAAAAAAAACTACTTTTTCATAAATATTTATATGATTCTTTTTAAAAAACTCTATATTTTTAAGATATATTTGGCTTAAAGTTTTTTGTAACTCTTCTAGTTGTTTTTGTTTATCCATTTTTTTCTTTCAAGTTTTTGTGTAAGATTTTAGCAATATTTGTATATATTATAAATAAAGTATGTGTTACAATACAATATAAAAAATTATTAATCTTTTGTAGGAGAGTATATTTGAAAATGGTTAAGATATTGGAACTAATCGGTAGAACCAAAGAACTTTTTCAAGAAGATATACAAGCTCATGAAAAAGAACTTTCAAAAATAGTGTCAAACTCTACATTTCTGGTTATTGGTGGAGCGGGAAGTATTGGTCAAGCAGTAACTAAAGAGATATTTAAAAGAAATCCTAAAAAACTTCATGTTGTTGATATTAGTGAAAATAATATGGTTGAACTAGTTCGAGATATAAGAAGTAGTTTTGGATATATAAATGGAGATTTTCAAACATTTGCACTTGATATTGGAAGTATCGAATATGATGCATTTATAAAATCTGATGGAAAATATGATTATGTATTAAATTTATCAGCACTTAAACATGTAAGAAGTGAAAAAGACCGATTTACTCTTATGCGAATGATAGAAACAAATATTTTCAATACGGATAAAACGCTTCAACAATCAATTGAAAATGGAACAAAAAAATATTTTTGTGTAAGTACAGATAAAGCTGCAAATCCTGTAAATATGATGGGTGCAAGTAAAAGAATTATGGAGATGTTTGTAAATAGAAAATCAAAACAAATAGATGTTTCAATGGCAAGATTTGCAAATGTAGCATTTAGTGATGGCTCACTTCTTCATGGATTTAATCAAAGAATTCAAAAAAATCAACCAATAGTTGCTCCAAATGATATAAAAAGATATTTTGTAACTCCACAAGAAAGTGGAGAATTATGCTTAATGTCTTGTATTTTTGGTGAAAATAGAGATATTTTTTTCCCAAAACTTAGTGTTAATTTACACTTAATCACTTTTGCAGATATCGCAGTGAAATATCTAAAAAATTTAGGATATGAGCCATATTTATGTAAAGATGAAGATGAAGCTAGAGAACTAGCAAAAACTCTACCACAAGAAGGAAAATGGCCATGTCTATTTACTGCTAGTGATACAACAGGCGAAAAAGATTTTGAAGAGTTTTTTACCCATAAAGAAGTTTTAGATATGAATAGATTTGAGAATTTAGGAATTATAAAAAATGAAGCAATTTATGATGAAAAACTCTTAAATGAGTTTGAAGCTAATATTAAAAAATATAAACAAAATTTACAATGGAGCAAAGATGATATTGTAAAAGAGTTTTTCAGACTAATTCCAGACTTTGGTCATAAAGAAACAGGTAAATATCTTGATGGGAAGATGTAATATGCAAAAAATAGTTGATTTTATAAAAGAAACTTTTAAAACACAAGAATTTATTCCTTTACACGAACCACGATTTATTGGAAATGAAAAGAAGTATTTAAATGATTGTATAGATTCTACATTTGTATCAAGTGTTGGAAAATATGTTGATACTTTTGAAAAAGAGTTTGCAAAAACTGTAGGAAGTAAATTTGCGATAGCAACTGTAAATGGAACAGCTGCATTACATATCTCGCTTATTTTAGCAGATGTAAAAAAAGATGATGAAGTTATAACTCAACCACTTACTTTCATAGCTACTTGCAATGCTATTTCGTATATTGGAGCAAAACCAATTTTTGTAGATGTTGATTTAGATACTATGGGTTTAAGTCCAGATTCTTTAAGAAACTTTTTGGAAACAAATTGTGAAGTAGTAGAAAATATTTGCATAAATAAAACTACAAATAGACAAATCAAAGCTTGTGTTCCTATGCACACTTTTGGACATCCTTGTAGAATTGAAGAGATAAAAGATATTTGTGATATTTGGAATATTACTTTAGTTGAAGATGCAGCTGAAAGTTTAGGCTCTTTTTATAAAAACAGACATACAGGAACTTTTGGAAAAGTTGGAGCTTTTTCTTTTAATGGAAATAAAATCATAACTTCAGGTGGTGGAGGAGTTATTGTAACTGATGATGAATCTTTAGCAAAAAGAGCAAAACATATCACAACAACTGCAAAAATTCCTCATCCATATGAGTATGTACATGATGAAACCGCGTATAATTATAGACTTCCAAATATAAATGCAGCTTTGCTTGTGGCTCAACTTGAACAGTTAAATAAATTTTTAGATTCAAAAAGAGAGTTAGCAAAAATATATAAAGAGTTTTTTTTGCAAAATAGTATAAAGTTTATAGAAGAACCAGAAAATAGTAAATCAAACTATTGGCTTCAAGCAGTTTTATTGGAAAATGTAAAACAAAGAGATGATTTTTTAGAGTTTACAAATAAAAATGGCGTAATGACAAGACCTATTTGGAAACTTATGAATGAACTTGAGATGTTTAAAGATTGCCAAAAAACAGATTTAAAAAATGCAAAATATCTTGAAGAGAGAGTTGTAAATATTCCTAGTAGCGTAAGAGTTTGAGATGAAAAATAAAATCATAGTTCAAGAGCAGATAATTACAATAATAGAAGATGATTATATTTCACTTACAGATATGGTTAGAAATATTGAAAATGGATTAGTTCTTATAGAAAAATGGTTAAGAAATAAAAATACTATAGAGTTTTTAGGTATTTGGGAAGAGATTTATAATACAAATTTTAATTCCCCCGAATTCGAGGGAATTAAAAATGAAGCTGGATTAAATCGTTTTTCTCTATCTGTTAAAATGTGGATAAATAAAACAAATGCCATAGGAATAGTTGCAAAAGCTGGAAGATACGGGGGTACTTATGCTCATAAAGATATTGCTTTTGAATTTGCTAGTTGGATAAGTCCAAAGTTTAAACTTTATCTTATAAAAGAGTTTCAAAGATTAAAAAATGATGAAATAGAAAAACATAAACTTGGATGGGATATAAAAAGAACTTTGGTAAAGATGAACTATCATATACACACAGATGCTATAAAAAATAATCTCATACCACCAAATATAGCTAAAAATAAAATACATTTTATATATGCTTCTGAAGCTGACCTTTTAAATATTGCACTTTTTGGAAAAACAGCAAAACAATGGAGTGAACAAAACCCAAAACTTGAAGGAAATATGAGAGATTATGCTACGACTGAACAACTTGTAGTTTTGGCAAATTTAGAGAGTCTGAATGCTCAGTTTATAAAAGATGGATTAGAAGCAGAAGATAGACTCTTAAAACTAAATAACATAGCTATTGAACAGCTACAACTACTTTTAAACTATTCAGTTAAAAAGATTGAGAAGATATAATGAAAGAAAAAATAGTTCTTATTGGCGGTGGTGGGCATTGTCATAGTGTTATTGATGTAATTGAACAAACAAATAAATATGAGATTATTGGTATAGTTGATACTAAAGAAAATATTGGTAAAAAAGTTTTAGATTATGAAATTATTGCTTGTGATGATGATTTAGAAGAACTTTTTAAAACTTGTAGAAAAGCAGTTATTACAATAGGGCATATAAAAACAAATGAATTAAGAAAAAAATTATTTGGAAAAGCAAAAAATATAGGATTTGATTTTCCAACTATCATTTCACCACTTGCTTATGTTTCAAAACATACATTTATAGATGAAGGAACAGTTGTTATGCACCATGCACTTGTAAATGCAAATACAAAAATAGGAAAAAATTGTATAATAAATACAAAAGCTTTGATAGAACATGATTGTATAGTTGAAGACAATTGTCATATTTCAACCGCAAGTATTATAAACGGTGGAGTAATTGTAAAAAACGATAGTTTTGTTGGAAGTAATTCCACTTCAAAACAAGCAATAGAAATAGATGGATTTATAAAAGCAGGGAGTTTGGCTAAATGAATAAAGTATTTATAATAGCAGAAGCTGGTGTTAATCATAATGGAAGTATTGAATTAGCAAAAAAGCTTATAGATGTAGCAGTTGAAGCAAAAGTAGATGCTGTAAAATTTCAAACATTTAAAGCTGAAAATTTAGTTTCAAAAAATGCACAAAAAGCTGATTATCAAAAAGAAACCACAAACGAAGAAGAATCACAGTTTGATATGATAAAAAAGCTTGAGCTAGATGTAAATACTCATAAAGAGCTTATATCTTATTGTAGAAGTAAAAATATTATGTTTTTATCTACTCCATTTGACCATGATAGCATTGAACTTTTAAATGATTTAGGACTTGAAATATTTAAAATACCAAGTGGAGAGATTACAAATTTACCATATCTTAGACATATTGGAAGATTAGATAAAAAAGTTATACTTTCAACTGGAATGGCAAATATTGGAGAGATTGAAGATGCTTTGAATATATTAATAAATGTTGGAACAAAAAAAGAGAATATCACAGTTTTACATGCAAATACAGAATACCCAACACCTATGGAAGATGTAAATTTAAAAGCAATGGTAACAATAGGAAATACTTTTGATATAGCTTTTGGATATAGTGACCATACTTTGGGAATAGAAGTTGATATAGCTGCTGTTGCTTTGGGTGCCTCTTGTATAGAAAAGCATTTTACACTTGATTGTACTATGGAAGGACCAGACCATAAAGCTTCTTTAGAACCAGACGAACTAAAAGCGATGGTAAAAGCTATTCGAAATATAGAGTTAGCTTTAGGAAGTGTTATAAAAAAACCATCAAATAGTGAGTTAAAAAATAAATCAATAGCTAGAAAATCTATAGTTGCAAAAATAGATATTAAAAAAGGTGAGATTTTATCTGAAAATAATCTTGCAATAAAAAGACCAGGAAATGGAATAAGTCCTATGAGATGGGATGAAATTGTTGGAACAATCGCTACTAAAGATTATAAAGAAGATGAGTTGATATGAAAAAAATATGCGTTGTAACTGGTACAAGAGCTGAATATGGGCTTCTTTATTGGTTTCTTAAAGAAATTGAATCAGATAAAGAACTTCAACTTCAAGTTATAGTTACAGGAATGCATCTAAGCCCTGAATTTGGATTAACTTATAAAGAGATAGAAAAAGAGTTTAAAATAAACAAAAAAATTGAGATGCTTTTATCTTCTGATACTTCGGTAGGTATTTCAAAATCAATGGGATTAGCACAAATAAGTTTTGCAGAAAGCTATGATGAACTAAAGCCTGATATTGTTATAGTTCTTGGAGATAGATATGAGATATTTAGTGCAACAAGTGCAGCTATGATAGCAAGAATTCCTATTGCTCATATTCATGGTGGAGAAAAAACTGAGGGTGCGTTTGATGAATCAATAAGACATAGTATTACAAAAATGAGTCATCTTCACTTTACAGCTACAAATGAATACAAAAATAGAGTTATTCAGCTTGGAGAACATCCCTCTAGGGTTTTTAATGTTGGTGGTATGGGAATTGAAAATATAAAAAGATTCAAACTATTATCCAAAGATGAGTTTGAAAAATTAATAGAGTTTAAACTTAATATTAAAAATATATTAGTTACTTTTCATCCTGTAACTTTAGAAAATAGCACAGCAAAAGAACAATTCCAACAACTACTAGATGCAATTGATGAACTAGAAGATACAAATATAATTTTTACAAAAGCAAATAGCGATACAGATGGAAGAGTTATAAATCAAATGATTGATGAGTATGTAACTAAAAATTTTCAGAAATCAGTACAATTTACTTCTTTAGGGCAATTGAGATATTTAAGTGCTTTACAATATGTTGATGCAGTTGTAGGAAATAGTTCAAGTGGTTTAGCAGAAGCACCAAGTTTTAGAATAGGGACTATAAATATTGGAGATAGACAAAAAGGAAGAATTAAAGCCTCTAGCGTGATTGATTGTGAGCCAAATAAAGACTCTATTTTAAAATCTTTTGAAAAACTATATTCAAAAGAGTTTCAAAATAGTTTGATAAATGTTAAAAATCCATATGGTGATGGATGTGCAAGTAAAAAAATAGTTGAAATTTTAAAAAATGTAGATTTAAAAAATATACTTAAAAAATCTTTTTATGATTTAAGGGGCTAAAATGAAAAACATAGAAAATATAAAATTAAGAGAAAATTCAACAATAAAAGAGGCATTACAAATAATAAATCAAGGAGCTATTCAAATAGCTTTAGTAGTAGATGATAAGGATAGATTACTAGGAACTCTAACAGATGGTGACATAAGAAGAGGACTTTTAAAAAATTATACTTTAAATGATAGTATAAATGATTTATATTTTAAAAAGCCTATTACATCTTTAAATAGTGAGTCAAAAGAAAAGATAATACAAAAAGCTATAAAAAATCAGATTTATCAAATTCCAATTGTAGATGAAAATAATATTTTAGTTGATATAGTTAATTTAGCAACTTTACTTAAAACTACAAATAAACGAAATAGAGTGATTTTAATGGCTGGAGGACTAGGAACAAGATTAAGACCTCTTACAGAAGATACTCCAAAGCCTATGTTAAAAGTCGGGAATAAGCCTATTTTAGAAACAATTATTAAAAATTTTGCAAGTCATGGATTTGTAAATATTACTATTAGTTTAAACTACAAAGGCGATATTATAAAAGATTATTTCAAAGATGGAAGTGATTTTGGAGTAAATATAGATTATATTGAAGAGAATAGTAAATTGGGAACAGCTGGAGCTTTGAGCCTTCTAAAAGATAAACCAAATGAACCTTTTTTTGTAATGAATGGAGATTTGTTGACAGATGTAAATTTTTCAAATTTATTAGATTTTCACTCTTTCGCAAATGCAAATGCTACTATGTGTGTACGAGAGTATGAATATCAAATTCCTTATGGAGTAGTAGAAACAGTTGATGATAAGATAACTTCAATTATAGAAAAACCTGTAAAAAAGTTTTTTGTAAATGCAGGAATTTATGTTTTATCTCCAAATATTTTTGAATTTATTCCAAGCAATGAGTTTTTTGATATGCCAACACTTTTTAATATTTTAATAGAAAAAGAAAAAAAAATTTTATCTTTTCCTATTCATGAATATTGGCTTGATATTGGTCGAATTGGTGATTTTGAACAAGCTCAAAGTGAATATTTTAGGATATTTAATGAATAAAACATTTTTAGCAATAATTCCTGCTCGTGGTGGAAGCAAGAGACTTCCAAGAAAAAATATATTAGATTTGTGTGGAAAACCTTTAATATCTTGGAGTATTGAAGCTGCATTAAAAAGTAAATATATTTCTAAAGTAGTTGTAAGCAGTGATGATGAAGAGATTTTAAATATTTCATCAAATTTTGGAGCAGATATAATAAAAAGACCATATGAATTAGCAAATGATACAGCTACAACCATTGATGCTATAAAACATACTATTGATAATTTTGAAAATTATGATTATATAGTTTTACTTCAACCTACAAGCCCACTTCGAAATGTAAAACATATAGATGAAGCAATAGAACTTTTAGAAGAAAAACAAGCAGATGCAATAGTAAGTGTTTGTGAAATGGATCATAGTCCACTTTGGAGTAATACTTTGCCAAAAGATGGAAATATGAATAATTTTTTAAGAGACGAAGTTTTAAATAAACGAAGTCAAGATTTAGAAAAGTATTATAGAGTTAATGGTGCTGTATATATATGCAAAACTGATAAACTTCTTGAAAATAAAAGCTTTTTTCTAAAAGATAATATATTTGCATATATTATGGATAGAAAAAGCTCTATTGATATAGATGAAGAGATAGATTTTCTTTTTGCACAAAGAGTTATAGAATTAATTTAATAATCTTTCTTTATGCTCCTGATAAATTTTAATTAGATAATCTGTAACAATTGCTTGATTTGAACCTATATAAGGGTGTTCTACAACTGAAGAGCTTATTAGATAAAAAAATGATTCCATTAATAATGTTTTTTCCATATAGTTGCTCGTATAATTATTTATATTTGCTTCAAAGATTAAAAAGAAATATTTATATACTAATTTAAAAAATAAATTTATAAATAAATTTATTTTTTCTCCATCTGTTTTTAATCCAACCAATTCTACGGATTGTTGAATAGCATCTCTGAAAGCTAAAAATTGTTTTGTTCGCTCAGGATACCCATATAAGCCAATATGAGCCGATGAAATTTTAGAAGTCCCATTTTCTATTAAAGTTTGTTCTGCATGCCGTTCAATAACTGCAACTTTTGAAGTAAGTATTATGTCAAATATTGAAGCAACTAATAAATCAAAATACAAATGTGGATATGACTGATGAGAATTAATATGTCTATCTAAAATATTTAGTAAATCAGTCTTTTTAATAAGTTCTAAATTATATATTATTCCTGAGATATAATTTCCAAAAAAACTAAATCCATTTAATGCAGAAACACCAGCCATAAAATATTCATTAGGATAAATATAACTATTACCAGGCGTTATTAAATCTTTATGTGGTTCAATAGATGTTCTGCATGCAGCAACATTATTATAATTTTTTAAATCATTTAATATATCATCTAATCCATCAATATTAACAAAATCTTCATCACTTAAAATCATTATATATTTTGAATGATTAAAATCAAAACAAGCTCTAAAATTACCATGAACTTGAAGATTTGTTTTATGTCTTTTATAGAATAATTGACTATTTTCTTTTGATAAATCCTCAATTCTTTTATACTCTTTGACCCCTAAATTTGAACCATTATTTAAAACTAATACACAGAAGTTTTTTTTAATATTTTTTAAAATATTTTCCACATTCTCAAGTGCACGCTTACCCCTATTGTATGTTATTATACATATCGCTATATCAAAATACATAAAAACTCCTATTTAATATAATTATATTATAATTGAAAGACTATAAATCTTAGGTAAAAGGATTTCTATGAAAGTACTATTGCTAGCAGGAGGTTATGGAACAAGACTATCTGAAGAGACAGATATTCGACCAAAACCAATGATAGAGATTGGTGGAAAACCGATTCTTTGGCATATTATGAAAATATACAGCCATTATGGTTTTAATGATTTTGTGATTTTATTGGGCTACAAAGGTTATTATATTAAAGAGTATTTTGCAAACTATTATTTACATCAAAGTGATGTGACTTTCGATATGACTACAGGAAAAATGTGTGTACATAACAACACAAGTGAACCATGGAAAGTTACACTTCTTGATACAGGACTTGATAGTATGACGGGTGGAAGAATTCGAAGAGCAAAAGAGTTTATAGGAAATGAACCTTTTATGCTTACTTATGGTGATGGAGTAAGTGATGTAAATATTAAAGAACTTGTAGAATTTCATAAATTAAATAAAACAAAATCTACAATTACAGCTATTCAACCAGCTGGTAGATTTGGAGCATTAGATATAAACTCAAACTTAGTAAATCAATTTGTAGAAAAACCAGCTGGTGATGGAAATTGGATAAATGGTGGTTTTATGATATGTGAACCAGAAATATTAGATTTAATAGAATCAGATGAAACAGTATTCGAGCAATACCCTCTTCAAACTTTAGCAAAAACTGGACAACTTAGTGCTTACAAGCACAATGGATTTTGGCAATGTATGGATACCTTAAGAGATAAGATATATTTGAATGATTTATGGGAAAAAAATAAAGCACCTTGGAAAGTTTGGTAATGCAAAGTTTATTTTCTGGAATCTATAAAGATAAAACTGTACTTGTTACAGGACATACTGGATTTAAAGGTTCTTGGTTATGTTTTTGGTTAAAACAAATGGGTGCAAAAGTTGTAGGGTATTCACTTGAAGCTCCTACAAATCCAAATCATTTTGAGCTTTTAAATCTTGATATAACTTCAATTAAAGGAAATATAAAAGACCTTGAACATTTAAATACAGTATTTCAAACTTATAAACCTGATATTGTTTTTCATCTTGCTGCTCAAGCTTTGGTAAAATACTCTTATGAAAATCCAATTGAAACTTATGAAACAAATGTAATGGGTACTTTGAAAGTTTTTGAAGCTAGCAGAATTAATAATGTCAAAGCAATAGTAAATATTACAAGTGATAAAGCCTATGAAAACAGAGAATGGATTTGGGGGTATAGAGAAAATGACCCAATGGGTGGATATGATCCTTATAGTTCATCTAAAGGTTGTGCTGATATTTTGACAAACTCTTATCGAAACTCTTTTTTTAATATAAAAGATTACAAA
Organism: Aliarcobacter cryaerophilus; assembly: GCF_014352935.1. The sequence goes on from NZ_CP060694.1 coordinate 199,093, forward strand.
AAAACTCACAATACTTTAATTGCAACTTGTAGAGCTGGAAATGTAATAGGTGGTGGTGATTGGGCAAAGGATAGACTTATTAGTGATATTATGATTTCAGTTTCAATTGGTAAAAAAGTAAGTATAAGAAATCCAAAAGCAACAAGACCTTGGCAACATGTACTTGAACCATTAAGTGGATATTTACAAATAGGACAAAAGCTACTTGAAGAAAAAGTAGAGTTTGCAGAAGCTTGGAATTTTGGTCCATCAGATGAAGGAAGTATTACAGTTGAGGAAGTTGTACAGAATGTAAAAAAACATTGGGATAAAATAGATTATGAAATAAATCAAGCTCCAAATCAGCTACATGAAGCAAATTTATTAAAACTTGATTGTACTAAAGCAAATACTATTTTAAAATGGAAAGATGTTTGGGATAGTGAGACAACATTTGAAAAAACTGTTAAATGGTACAAAGCTTATTATGAAAATAATAAAGTTTTAACTTCAGAAGATTTAGAGAATTATATCAAAGAGGCAGTAGGTAAAAATATAGTATGGACAAATTGAATATTCTAATTATAGGTACAAATTCTATAATATCAAATAAACTCGTAGCTAGTTTAGGATTGGAAAACAACATGCATATTTTTTTAAAAAAACATACCATAGATTATGTGTATGATTTAAATTTTAATTATTATCCTATAGAATCACTCGATATTGATATTGTACTTCATTTAAGTACTTTAAAAAAAGGATCTAATAGTCAAATTTATGAGGCTAATATAGTTTATCCATTAAAATTGATAGAAAAATTAAATAGTAATTTTATTTTTATAAATATTGATACTACTTCATATGAGTATAGAGATAATCCTTATTCTCACTCAAAAAAAGTTTTTAAAGAATTATTAAAAATCAGTCAATATAAATTTATAAATTTAAGAATAGAACATATATATGGGTACTATCCTTCTTATAATCTAACATCTTTTCTTATAGAGAATATGCTTAAGAATAATCATATAGATTTATCAAATGGTGAACAAATTAGAAATTTTTTATATATAGATGATTTAATTTCGGCTATTATAATATGTATAAAAAATATTAAACAACTTGAATATAATTCAAATATTGATATTACTTCAAATGATAATTTGAGCATCAAAGAATTAGCAAATTTGATAAAGGTATTAACTAATTCAAAAAGTGATTTAAATTTTGATAAATTATCTATAGATAAAAGAGAATTTCGAATGGTCGATTTTGATAATATAAAAATAAAAAGATTAGGTTGGAAACAGAAAAATAGTTTGATTACAGGAATAAAAAATGAAATACAGGAAATAAAAAATGAAATATCCAAAAGATAAATATATTTTAAATATAAATGATTTAAGTAAATTAAAAGAAGTATATATTTACGGAACAGGGATTAGCTCTCAAAAGTTAAAAGAATTAATTAAAAGAAATAGTATAGATATAAAAATATTAGGGTTTGTAGATTCTTATAAAAAGACAACAATTATAGATAATCTAAAAATTTATAATATTAAAGATTTTAAACATTTTGATAAGACAATTATAATTTGCACTTATTACGAAGAGTGGATTGATGAAATTGTAAATTTATTGAGTAAGAATGGATTTAATAATTATTTTATAAATATGATTATATTGGATAGTGAATATATTTTAACAAAAGATAATTATTATTTATTTAATGAAAAAATAGAGTATATAAAAAAAGTATTTTCAAATGATATTGATAAGAGAACATGGAGTTCAGTTATTGATGCTCTTAAAAATAATATAAATAACCTTCCTCTTTTTGAGAATTACTATTTATACGGTAATCAGCAATATTTGGATTGTATTGATATAAATGAAGATGATATTGTTATTGAAGGAGGCGTATTTGATGGAATAACTTCTTTAAAAATTGCTGAATATCTAAATTCTGGTAAGTTATATGCTTTTGATCCACTAATAGATAATGAAAAAAATGAATTGTTCACTAATAAAAAAATAACTATAATAAAAGAAGCATTATGGAATAATACTAAAGATTTGTATTTTGTAAATTGTGGTGCAGGCTCTTATGTATCTGAAAATTATACTAATATTCCATCTTCACAAAAATATATTAAAATAAAATCTCAGACAGTAGATAACTTTATAAAGGATAATGAATTTACTAAATTTGATTTTCTTAAATTAGATGTTGAAGGTGCAGAATTGAATGTTTTATATGGGGCAATAGAGTCTATTAAAAAATATAGACCGAAGCTTGCAATATCGATTTATCATTCATTAAATGACTTCTTTGATATACCATATTACTTGATGAATGAATTACAAGATTATGATTTTAAAATAAGATTATACTCTGGAGCATTAATGGATACAGTACTATATGCAATTCCAAGAGATTGAAAGGAAAAATATGACAGAAGCACAAATACAATTACAAAATGCACTTACGACAACTTTTTTAGCAAATTTAGCATTCTTAAGTGAATATGATAATGAGCTTTATCACAGAATAGATGAATTATCAAGAATGATAGAACAAGGAACTTACAAAGAAAAGTATGCACTAGAATTTAATATGCAAGATGGTGATTTTGATATTTATGATATTGTAAATGATAAATATCTTTATAATAAAAAACCAAAAAAATTTAATTCTGATTTAGTAAGAAAAGTAGAGTTTGATAATAAATTTTCTATTCTTAATCTCCCTACATATTTTATATTTAAACAAAAAAATGAAGGTGTAGATTTAGAAGATAGATTTAATTTAAAAACAAGATTTGAACTTGCGAATTTAACACTAAATGATACTCTTGAATACTCAAATTATTTAAAAGCTTATCAAGGAAATAAAAAAAAGAGAATAAAAAAGATAGATAAATTTATCTTTTTAGGAACACTTTTGGGAAGACATATCCCAAAAATTGCAGAAAAGATAGATGCACAAATGTATTTAGTAGTAGAAAGAAATTTAGAAATATTTAGATTATCTCTATTTACAGTTGACTATACTATTCTTGCTAAAAATGGAGTTATATTTTCTATTATGGATAGTCATACAGATGAAACAAAAAAAATAGCTAGATTTTTTAATACTTCACAATTTGACAACTATCTTATTAAATTCTCGACAACTAGTATAAATATAGATAGCTATATAGATACTATACTTACATCTATTTCAAGTTTAAATCCAGAAACCTATGATTATAATAGACAGCTTTATATGCATATAAATAGAGCTACTAAATATATAAAAAATTATAATTTTCCAATGTTTCCAAAAATAAAAAAAGAGTGTAATATTTTAAAAGATATTCCAGTTTTATATCTAGCTCCAGGTCCATCTCTTGAAGAAAATCTTGAATGGATTAAATTAAATCAAAATAAATTTTATATTGTAACAGTAGGTGCTGCTCTTAAAAAACTTTTAGATAATAATATTAGAGTAGATATGGTTGTATCTGTTGATGAAAGTGATATAATCGAAACTTTGCAGTTTAATGATGAAATATTATCTAAACTTGATAGCAAAACTATCGCTCTCATGAGTAATTTAACAAATGAGGATATTCTAAAGAAACTAAATAAAGAAAATCTATTTTTATTTGAAATTTTTCTACCTTTTTATTCTGAAAATTGTGCTTTTAATGGATTTAGTGTGGGTGAAGTGGCATTAAATATTATTATAAAATTAAATCCAAAGTCAATATATCTATTAGGTCTTGATTTGGCACTAAATCAAAAAACTGGAGCTAGTCATAGTACAGGTTCAAACTCTGCTGTATTAAAAGTAAATTTAGATGATGAACAAACAAGAGATACTTTTAGTGACCAAATAAGTTTAATAAAAATACAAGGAAATCAGAAAAAAGAAGTATTAACAAATACTATATTTTATTCTTCTGTAAAATCTGTAAATTTCTTATTAGAAAATAAATCTAAGAAATTAAAGATTTATAATCTATCTAGCCATGGGGCATATTTCAATAACTCTACACCAAAAAAGACAAATGAGGTAAAACTAGAAGATTTAGAAGAGATAGATATTATAAAAAATAATTTATATATTTATATAAAAGATAATTCGAAGAAAATATTAGATAAAAACTCTATTAAATTTCTTAAAAAGGAGCATGAATTTGTAGAAAAAGATATGAAACAATTTTTAGAGAAATTAAGAACTAAAAACCTTGAAGGTTTTGATAAATTACAAGAAGAAATTTATCAACTTCTAACAAAAATATTAAATGATAACCATATTGTTTTTTATAAACTTTTTTTAGAGTATTGCTCAATGATTTTTCCATATCTATTTTACTATTTTAATGATTTAAAAGTTAAAGAAGAAGATAAAAAAGTTAAAAAAGTTAAAGATATATTCATAACACAAACAGAAAAAATCTGCAATGACTTTAAAATTTGTTTAGAAAGAGTAATTTAATTTATACCAAAGCAAAGCTAAAAGCTTTGCTCTAAAAAATACTATTGAAGTAGTCTAAGAACATTTTGCGATACTGTGTTTGATTGACTAATCGCATATGAACCAGCTTGAGATATAATATTTAACTTATTAAAGTTTGCACTCTCTTCAGCATAATCAACATCTCTAATAACTGATTCAGCATTTTTGATATTTGTAGATTGAGTCATAAGGTTTCGCACAGCCGACTCAATTTGATTTTGAGTAGAACCTATATCTCCTCTATAAGTATTTAATCTTGTAATTGCGCTATCTACATTTTTTTGTTGGCTAGAAGCTATGGCTCTACTAAATACAGACCCAGCTTTTCCTATACTAGTTACATTTAAACTTCCAGCTTGCGCAACCTTAGTAGCTAAGCTAGCTAATCCAAGACCATAAACATTTGACTGGATAGTTTTTGTTTTAATTAAATCATTTTTACTTTCACCTATTTGGAAAGATAATTCACCTTTAGGAGCTATACTAGGTGCTCGTAGTGTAGATTGTGCACCAGTAGCACTTGCAGCACTTTTTTGTAATAGATTTGTACCATTATAGTTTGTTTGACTAGCTATATTATTTAACTGTTGTAATAATTTAGCAACATCTTTTGAAATAGCAACTCTACCAGCAGTTGAAGTTGTATCAGTATTTGCTTGAATTAGTTTTGACTTTACAGTATCTAGAATTTTTGATTGCTCAGCCATAGATTTATCAGCAATTTGCAAAAGAGCAATAGCTGAATTACCATTTGAGATACCTTGGTTTATAGATGTAACTTGAGTTCTAAGTTTATCAGCAATAGCAAGACCAGAAGCATCATCGCTAGCTTTGTTAATTTTTAAACCTGTACTTAGTTTTTCTAAAGAACTAGCTATACTTCTATTTGTATTTGTAGAAGCTTCTTGAGCTGTAAGTGAAGATATGTTTGTGTTAATTTTCATAAGTTTGTCCTTAGTTTTGGTTTATTTCACAGTGTAAATAAAACTTAATGACATAATTATTGCAAACTAATTCATAAAATTAGTTTAAACGAAAATTAAAAATAGTAAAAGTGGAGAAAAATCTCCACTTCTTAATAAAAAGAGAACTTAAGACTATTTAACTATTGAAGTAGTCTAAGAACATTTTGTTGAGTTGCATTTGATTGGCTAATCGCATACGACCCAGCTTGAGATATGATATTTAACTTATTAAATGTTGCACTCTCTTCAGCATAATCAATATCTCTAATCACAGATTCAGCTGCTTTGATATTTGTAGATTGAGTCATAAGGTTTCTAACCGCACTTTCAACTTGGTTTTGAGTAGAACCTATATCTCCTCTATATCCATTTAGCTTTGTGATAGCATCATCTATAGTTTTTTGTTGTTTAGAAGCTATACTTCTACTAAATAAACTTCCAGCCTTCCCAACACTAGCTGCTCCAAAATTTGCAGCAGATAGTGCATACTTACCTAAAGACGCTAAACCAAGACCTGTAACATTTGACTGAATAGTTTTTGTTTTAATTAAATCATTTTTACTTTCACCTATTTGGAAAGATAATTGACCTTTCGCACTTATACCAGCACCTCTTAGCGTTGCAGCAGCAGCACCTGCAGTAACATTACTCTTTTGTAATAGATTTGTACCATTATAGTTTGTTTGGCTAGCTATATTATTTAATTGTTGTAATAATTTACTAACATCTTTTGCAATAGCAACTCTACCAGCAGTTGAAGTTGTATCAGTATTGGCTTGAATTAGTTTCGACTTTACAGTATCTAGAATTTTTGATTGCTCAGCCATAGATTTATCAGCAATTTGCAAAAGAGCAACAGCTGAATTACCATTTGAGATACCTTGGTTTATAGATGTAACTTGAGTTCTAAGTTTATCAGCAATAGCAAGACCAGAAGCATCATCAGAAGCTTTGTTGATTTTTAAACCTGTAGAAAGTTTTTCTAAAGAGTTAGCTATGCTGTTGTTTGTGTTTTTAGCAGCTTCTTGAGCTCCTAGAGAAGATATGTTTGTATTAATTCTCATAATAAATCCTTTGTGAATTTGTAAAATATTTTATGAATATTTAAAAAATATCCAAGCCTAAAAACATTCTAGTTTTATCTAGCATAGATTGTAAAATTTCTTTTACTCTCTTCGGATTGAATCCAACCCTAAATTTATAAACGAAGTATTATATAACTTTTCTTAAAATTAGTTTAAATTAATTTTGCTTTTACAAGTTTTCTTTATATTTTGTAATTCCTAAAAGAGTAATTGAGTTTTTAGATATTTTGTAAGGTATTACATATCCTTTAAACATACAATCTCTAATTGAAATATTATCAAAATAGATAGATTGTCTATATTTATATAAAAATGGTGGAATTTGATTTATAATTTCTCTTAAATCTTTAGCAAACTGTTTTGCATTTTTCTTGCTATCTTCATATATGAAATCTAAAATAGATTTTAAATCCATATTGAATTTTTCTGAATATAGTATTTTCATTTTTCTATATACTTATCAATATTTTTCCAATAATCTTCATCTAATTCAAGTACTATTCCAGCTTCAACATCTTTTAAAGCTTGTTGATATTCTAGTTTTTCTTTTTCAAATTCTTTATCAATAACTTTTGTAACTATTTCTATATCTTTTCCTTTAAAAAGAGTTTTAATAGATTCAACGAAATTATTATCTAATTCATTTGCATTTAGTCGTAAAGTTGAAGATATACTCATAAGTTCTCCTTTTATTTTGATTTTTGATTTTTGATTATACTACAAAACTATATTTTTCCAAAATCACACCACACTCTATATGCTCACTATATGCAAATTGGTCAAATAGGGAAAATCTTACTATTTTATGGGTTTTTAAAAGCTCTTCTAAGTCTCTATGTAAAGTTTCAGGATTGCAAGATATATAGATAATATTTTCAAATTTTTTTGCTAAAGTTCTTGTTGTATCATCAAGTCCACTTCTTGGTGGATCCATAAAAATAGTATCAAAATCATAAGATTTTAAATCTATATTTTTTAATCTATTAAAAACTCTAACTTCATTTAAAGCCTCAACAAACTCTTCAGAGCTCATTCTTATAAATTCAATATTGTTTATACCATTTAAACTACAATTTCTCAAAGCTGATTTTATAGATGTTTTTGAAATCTCTGTTGCTAATACTTTACTAAATTTTTTTGAAAGAGGAATTGTAAAATTTCCACCACCACAATAAAGTTCGCATAAATCTTTATTTGAATCTTTTGTATTATTTAAAACCCACTCAATCATCTGTATATTTACAGAAGTATTTGGTTGAGTAAAACCATTCTCTTCATAGGCAAATTTGAACTCTTGATTGTTTATATTTAAGCTCTCGTTTATAAAATCGCTACTTAAAACTATTTTTTGTTTTCTGCTTCTTCCAATTATTTTTATATTGAATTTTTGCTCAATTTGCTTTGCTAAATTTATCCAATCATCTTCAAGTTTTTTATGATAAATCAAAGTTACAAGCATATCAGAAGTTGAACTAACCAAAAACTCAATAGCAAAAAGTCTAAAAGATAAAATCATAGATTTTTCAAGCTCAGTTAATAGTTTTGGCATAAGATTTTTTATATCTTCGTTTACTATCTCACATGAATCGATTTTTAGAATCTCTTTATTAAAATCGTTCATAGCGTAAGTTAAAATATCTTTGTTGTTCTGCTCATCTTTTTCCCACCAAACTCTAAATTCAGCTCTATATCTAAAGTTTTTTGGAGTACTTTTTATAATATCAAAATCGCAATTTACAATATTTAAAAATCTATTTTTTTCTCTTTGGATTTTATAGTTTAGTTGTTCATCATAATTTTTATCATAAAGTGTACAAGAGGCACAAAGCCCAAAATATTTACAGTTCATAAGATTTTATCCTTTTTTTAAAGTTCGTATTATATGTAAATATTGGTAAAAGTAGATATAATTTAAGAATTTTAAAAAAGGAGCTACAAATGACTGCCCCAAAACAATTAGTAAAAAAAATCGTAGATTCTTTACCTGAAGATACTTCTTATGATGAGATTTTAAAGGAATTGGCATTTAATAAAATGATACAAAAAGGTTTAAAAGATTCAAAAGAGGGTAAGGTAATTTCAAATAAAGAGATGAAAAAAAGAATTCAATCGTGGTAAATATAAATTGGACCAATGAAGCTGAAGTTTTGTTAGAAGATATTTTTAATTTTATTTCTGAAGATAGTAAAAAAATTGCAAAAAAAGTAGTAAAAGAGATATTTGAAAAGGTTCAAGTTCTTCAAATGTTTCCAAAGCTTGGTTACAAATATTATGAAGATGATGAAAATCTTAGAATACTTCTTTATGGGCATTATCGAATAGCTTATTTGATAATAGATGAAAATAATATAGATATACTAGGAGTCTTTCATGGCTCTTTAGATATTCAAAGGTACTTATGAAAGAAAATTGGCAAGAGCAACTAAAAGATTTATTAAATTGTGATTTAAAAACACTATATCCACTAGCAAGAAGTATGAATCGAAAATTAGAATTTTATGTTGGACCAACAAATAGTGGAAAAACTTATAATGCTATGAAAAAATTAAAAGAGGCAAATAGTGGATTATATCTTGCACCTTTAAGGCTTTTGGCACTTGAAGGTTATGAAGATTTAAAAGAGTCAAATATTGATGCTTCATTAATCACAGGTGAAGAGCAGATTTTAAATGAAGATGCAGCTCATATTTGCTCAACAATTGAGATGATAGATTTTGACCTTGAAGTTGATGTTGCCATTATCGATGAGGTTCAAATGCTAGAAGATATTGATAGAGGCTGGGCTTGGGTAAACGCTATTATTGGTGTTCCTGCAAAAAAAGTTATTATGACTGGAAGTGTAAATGCTCTTGAAGCTGTAAAAAAGATAGTTCAATATTTAGATGAAGAGTTAGAAGTTGTAAGACATAAAAGAAAAAATCCTTTATTGGTTTTGGAAAAATGGACTCCACTTGAAAAACTTGAAAATGGAACTGCTTTAATAGCTTTTTCAAGAGCAGAAGTTTTAAAACTAAAACAAAAACTGCAAAAAAAATATTCCGTATCTGTAATTTATGGAAATTTATCACCTGAAGTTAGACGAGATGAAGCAAGAAGATTTAGAGATGGGCAAACTCAAATTTTAATTGCAACAGATGCTATAAGTATGGGGTTAAATCTTCCAATTAAAACAATACTTTTTACAACTGATACAAAATTTGATGGTATTTCAAAAAGAAAAATAAATGTAAATGAGATAGTTCAAATAGCAGGTCGTGCTGGAAGATTTGGACTTTTTGAAGCAGGATATTTGGGAGCTACAAGAAGAGATGTTTTAGAGTATATCAAAGATGAGTTTGAAGCACCAATAAAAACTATAAAACCTCCATTTAAAGTAAAGATAAATAACTCTCAGCTAGAAAATCTTTCAATGCATTTAAAGACAAAATCCTTAGCAAAAGTTTTAAACTTTTTTGCTTTAAATATGAAATTTGCTGGTCCTTTTGAAGCTGCAAATCTCTCAAGTATGCTTGAAGCTTCAAGAATTGTTGATAACAAAGATGGTTTGAGTTTGGAAGAGAAATATCTTTTGGCTCAAGCTCCAATTACTACAAAATCGACTATTATAGTTCAAGCATTTAACTCATATATTGCAAGTGTTATAAAAAAACGACCAAATCACTATAAACCATCAATTACTTTACCAAAAAAAGCAATTACACAAAAAGATTTGCTTTTGGTTGAAGATGAGGTAAAAAAAATATCTTTATATCTTTGGCTTTCATATAAGTTGCCCAATCTTTTTCCTGACCATGATAAGGCTTTTATTTTGAGGGAATCTTTTAATAGATTTATTGAGAAATCTTTAAAAGGTGTTTTGATAGATGAAAAAAGAGATGAAAAACCTTTTTATAAAGATAGAGTAAAAGAAGATAGAAAAAATAATTTTTATTCTAGAAGAAGAAAAAGAGTTTAATATATTTTTTGATAGAATATATGCATAGTTAAGATGAATGTAAAGATGAATATTTAGAATAAGGAAAGTATGGTGCTAGGTTTTTTTAGGGCCGATGAAAATGCATTTTTAAAAGAGTTGATGTCTTCAAATATCAATATTGATAAACTCAAAAAATATATTGCAAATGGCGTAAATATAAATGGAGTAGATGAAAAGGGAAGAAATTATCTTTTTTTCTTTGCTTCTAAAAAAAATTTTAATGCAATGAGAGTTTTAATAAGCCTTGGTATAGATATGTACAAAGAGGATAAGCTTGGTAAAACAGTACTAAGCGAGGCTTGTGAAAAATATGATTTTATGATGATAAAGTTTTTACTAGATAATGGTTTTGATGGAAATAGAAAAAACTCTGCTGGTAGAACAGTATTGCAAGATACCGTCCTTTTAGGAAATGATAAAGTTTTTCAAATACTTTTAAACTACAATTTGGATTTTGATATAAAAGATAACAATGGAAGAACTGTAGTTTTTGATGCCATAGAAAATGGAAATTTAGAGACTTTGAAAAAAGTTATTGACAATGTAAAAGATATAAATGCAGTAGATAAAAATGGACAAACAGCACTTTTTGAAGCTGTTTTAAAAGATGATTTAAGACTTGCTTTGACTTTGATAAATATAGGAATAAATCTAAATATTTTAGATAAAAATGGTCAAAATGTACTCTATAACACAATTTTACAAGGTATGAAAAATGAGATACTTTTAAAACATTTAGCAAAAAGAGGAATAAATCTTAATGTCGTTGATAGTAGAGATAAATCTATTTTAGATGAAATTTTTTACATAATGGTTTTACAAAAATATGATAAAGATATTGAAGATAAAAGATATATGCTTATAAATCCAAAAGATGATTACTTATCTTTGGCTCTTCAAATTGTTGAGCTAGGATTTAAAGTTGATACTTTGGATAAATATGGAAAAACTGCTTTACAAAAAGAGTTAGAGAGAAAAAATTTTGTAAATGCAGAGTTTTTATTAAATTGTGGAGCTAGTTTAAATATTTTTGATGAACACCATAGAAGTTTGTTTCATATAGAGGTTTTAAAGGGTTATTCAAACAATAAAATAATAGATTTTTTAATCCAAAAAGGTGCAAACTTAAATCAAAGAGATAAATATTTTAGAACAATAATAGACAATCTTATAGAACTTATTTTAATCTCAAAAGGTGAGAAACCAAGAAATCCAAGTTTAGATGAATATGTGCAAGAAGATGGTGGATTTGATATTTTATTAAAAAAATTATTAGTTTATGAAGCTGATATAAGTTATACAAGAGTCGATGGGAAGAATATAGTTTTTGATTTAGTTCCTTATGATAGCTTCGATATTATTGATATTTTGGTTGAGCATAAAGTAGATTTAAATCATAGAGATTTTGATGGAAATACTCCTTTAATGTATATGGTTGATGAAGGTTTAAGAATAGAAGATAGAACTTTAAAAGCATATTTTATAAAAAGGTTACAAAATTTTCTAAAATATAGAATAAATATGGATATACAAGATAAAGATGGAAGAACAGTTATTCATAAAGCTGTAATAGCAGATGATTTGCTTGTAGTTGAAAAATTAATGATAAAAAAAGCAAATCTTGATATAAAAGATAATCACGGAAGAACTGCTCTTCATCACACTCAATGGAAAGGAAACTATGAGATAGCAAGATGGTTGATTTTAGCAGGTGCAAATATGAATGAACCTGATAATAGTGGATTTAATATATTAAACTATGCCGCAATTTTGGGACATACTAGACTTGTAATAACTCTTATCTCTTCTGGAGTTTTGATGTACAATAACAATCCAAAAAATAAAAAAGTAGCTGAATTTTTCAAAAGTAAAGAGAAGATACTTGATAAATTAGTTGCAGCAGAAGATATTAGTGATAGTAAGATGAAAAATGCTCTTATTGAAGTTGTTACAAACTTTAAAAAAGAGATAAATGAAGCTTTACTTAAAAAATAATAAGGAATTTTTTTGAATCAAAAATCTATAATAATCCTTGCAGCAGGTCAAGGAACAAGAATGAAATCTGATACTCCAAAAGTATTACATAAGATTTCTGGTAAACCTATGCTTTACTACTCTATAAAAGAGGGTTTAAAATTGAGTGATGATATAACAGTTGTTTTATATCATCAGTTTGAAAAAGTTAAAACTGAAATTGAAAAATATTTTTCAAATATAAATTTTGTAATTCAAGACCATAAAAACTACCCTGGAACTGGTGGGGCTGTTATGGGAATAGCTCCAAAATATGAAAAAACTTTAGTTTTAAATGGAGATATGCCACTTATTCAAGCAAGTGAACTAGAAAAATTTGATATTCCAAATGCAACAATTGTAATGTCTGTTTTGAAGCTCCAAAGTGCAGATGGTTATGGAAGAGTAATAATTGAAAATGGAGATGTTAAAAAAATAGTTGAACAAAAAGATGCAACAGAGAATGAACTGAAAATCACAACAGCAAATGCAGGGATTTATCAATTTGAAACAAAGTTCTTACTTGAAAACTTACCAAAACTAAATAACAATAATGCACAAAAAGAGTACTACATAACAGATTTAGTAGAAATGGCTATAAGTCAAGGAAAAGTGTTAAAACCTTTGGTTGTAAATGAAGAGAATTTTAAAGGTGTAAATTCAAAAGTAGAACTTGCAGATGCTGAAGTAATTCATCAAAATAGAATTAAAAAAGAGTTTATGAAAGCTGGAGTAATTCTTCGATTACCTGATACTATTTATATAGAAGAGGGAGTTACTATTGAAGGTGAAAGTATCATTGAAAATGGTGTAAGTCTGCTTGGAAACTCAAAAATTATAAACTCACATATAAAAACAAATAGTGTAGTTGAAGACTCAATTATAAAAGATAGTGATGTTGGACCAATGGCAAGAATACGACCAGATAGCGAATTAAATAAGACACATATTGGAAACTTTGTAGAGACAAAAAAAGCTAAATTAAATGGTGTAAAAGCAGGGCATCTATCATATCTTGGAGATTGTACGATTGATGAGGGCACAAATATCGGTTGTGGAACAATAACTTGTAATTATGATGGGGTAAATAAACATCAAACAATTATTGGAAAAAATGTTTTTGTTGGAAGTGATACACAATTTGTTTCACCTGTAAAGATAGAAGATGATGTATTAATTGGTGCTGGTTCAACAGTTACTGGTGATGTAAAAAAAGGTGAATTATATTTAACAAGAGCAAAAGCAAAAACTATAGATGGTTATTTTTACAAACATTTTGATAAAGCCAAAAAAGCAAAAGAAGAGAAATAAATAGTGATTTTAAAAGATAAAAAAATTCTTATAGGAGTTACTGGCTCAATTGCTATTTATAAAAGTCTAGAGTTAATAAGACTTTTTATAAAAACTGGTGCAAATGTAAAAGTAATTTTAAGTGATGGTGCAAAAAAATTTATAAATCCAATAACTTTTGAAGCAATTTCACAAAACAAAGTCTTAGATGAGAGTAGTGAAAGCTGGGATAAAAGCCAAAACTATAATCACATAGATATAACAAAATGGGCTGATATTTTAATAATCGCTCCAGCAACTGCAAACACTATAAATAAAATATCTTGTGGTATTGCTGATAATTTACTACTTCAAACAGTTCTTGCTTGTAAAAAGAAAATTATTATTGCACCTGCTGCAAATACAAATATGATTGAGAATCCTATTACTACTAAAAGTGTAAATAACTTAAAAAATTTAGGATTTGAAGTTTTACAAACTCAAACAAAAGAGTTAGCTTGTAAAGATGTTGGAAATGGTGCAATGCTTGAGCCAATAGATATTTTTCATAAAACTTGCAAAGAACTTTTAAAAACTTCATATTGGGAAAATAGAAGAGCTGTTTTAAGTGGTGGTGGAACTTTGGAAAAAATTGATGATGTAAGATATATCTCAAATTTTTCAAGTGGGAAAATGGCATCAAATTTAGCAACAGCTCTTTACTATTTGGGTGCTGATGTAACTTTAGTATCAAGTAGAGGTTTTGAAAATATACCTTATGAGATAGATTTGAGAGTTTCACATAGTTCACAACAGATGTTTGAAAATTTGAAATTAGCTTTAGATAAAAAATTAGATAAAAAGAGTTTTTTATTTATGGTAGCAGCAGTTAGTGATTATATTCCAAAGCAAAAAGTTGATGGAAAATTAAAAAAAGAGAAACTTGGAGAAACTTGGAGTTTAGAGCTTGGTAAAAATATTGATATATTGGCAAATTTAGATAAAAAAGATATTTTTTCTATTGGTTTTAAAGCAGAGATGGATAAAAAAGAGGCAAAATCAAATGCACAAAATATGCTAAAAAATAAAAATCTTGATGCAGTTTGCTTAAATATTTTAGATGAGTCTAATGCTTTTGGAAGTGATACAAACAAAATAGAGCTTATTTTAAAAGATAAAAGTTTTGATTTTTCTGGAAATAAACTAAATATCTCTTTAGAAATTTTAAATAGATTTGAAAAAGAGTTTACAAATGAGTAGTTCAAATCCCCCATCTCATATTGCAATCATTATGGATGGAAATGGAAGATGGGCAAAACAAAGAGGTCTTAAAAGAACAGCTGGTCATGAGGAAGGTGCTAGAGTTGTTCGAAATATTACAAAACATTGTGCAAAAATAGGGGTTAAATACCTTACTTTATATGCTTTTTCTACTGAAAACTGGACAAGACCAAAACTTGAAGTTGAATATCTTATGAAACTTTTAGAAAAATATTTAAAAAATGAGCTAGAAACATTTATGCAAAATAGTATTAGGTTTAAAGCTATTGGTGATTTAAGTAAGTTTTCAAAGAGTTTGCAAAAAACTATAAAAGATATTGAAGAAAAAACATCAAAAAACTTAGGACTTACTCAAGTTTTAGCACTTAATTATGGTTCAAAAGATGAGATAATTAGAGCTATAAAAAAATTAAATGAGAAAAATCTTGAAATAAATGAAAAAAACTTTGAATCATGTCTTGATACAGCAGAATTTGGAGATGTTGATTTGCTCATACGAACAAGTGGAGAGATTAGACTTTCAAACTATTTATTGTGGCAAAATGCATATGCAGAGATGTTTTTTACACAAACACTCTGGCCAGATTTTAGTGTTAAAGAGCTAGATGATATAATAGAAGATTTTAATAAAAGGCAAAGAAGATTTGGTGGAGTTTAGTATTTTTCAAAATGTTCTCTTTACACTATTTTTGATAAATTTAGTGGTTTTATCATTGTATGATTTTAAATATAAAGCTGTTCCTGATTATCTTCTGTTATTTGCATTTTTTTCATCTTTTTTTATTACAAAGTTTGATATTTTTGAAGCATTGCAAAGTGCATTTATAATTTCTGGAGCTTTTGTAATATTAAATTTTTTGGTTACTTTTTATATACAAAATATAAAATCAAGATTTTTAAAAGATGAGAGTTTAAAGACTCAAACAGCACTAGGAGAGGGAGATATTCCTTTGATTGCATCTTTTGGTGTTATTTTAGGAGTTTATAATACATTTATTGCAATATTTTTAAGTGCAATTGTAGCTATGTTTTATGCAATCTATTTAAAAAATAGAAAAAATGAAATTGAAATACCTTTTATTCCATTTCTAGTTTTTGGTTTTTTATTGGAGTATTTTTTTAATTTATCAAATATTTTTAAGGATTTTTATTGAGATTAAGTAACTATTTACACTCACAATTAGCTATTAGCTTTTTTCCTATATTTTTAGGACTTTTTTTTATAACCTCTGTTGTTTTTTTGGTTAAAATAGTATCTTTAACTTCAGTTATTAAAATGAATTTTATTGAACTATTTAGCTTATATTTATATACTGTACCACAAATTTTATTATTTACTTTGCCAATATCATATTTTTTATCATTAGTTATAAGTATTTCAAAATTATCAAGTGAATATGAAATGACAGTTATCACTTCATTTGGAGTCGGTCCATTAAATATAGTTAAAAAATTATTACCTATTACTTTATTAATTTCAATAGCACTATTGGTTATAACATTAGGGCTAATTCCAAAAGCAAAATATTTAATGAATAGTTTTATAGATTATAAAAAAAATGAAGCGAATTTTAATATAAAAGAGAGTGAGTTTGGTCAAAAATTTGGAGATTGGTTAATTTTTATAGAAAAGAAAGAAGATAATATTTACAAAAATGTTAAACTTTTTAAAAAAGAGAATAACAAAGAAGAATTAATAGTTAGTGAAACAGCAATACTAGAGAATAAAAAAGGAAACTTAACATTTAAGTTGTTTAATGGGAAGATATTTATAATAGATGATAGCGAGTTAAATGAAATAGATTTTGAAACAATGTATATTAATGAAATAGTTAATAATCAGCAGATTTTAGTATTTAGTACAAGCCTTAATTATTGGATATTAAGTTTAGAATATAATTTAGATAATGACTCTTTTGTATTTTTCATTTTAACATCTATATTTCCTTTAATTTCACTATTTCTAGTTATAACTTTTGGATATTTTAATCCAAGATATGAAAAAAATAGGGCAGTTGCATATTCTATTGGTGCTGTTATTTTATATTATGTACTTATAAAATATATAGGAGATAGATTATTACTTCATTCTTTGTATATAATTCCAACTATTTGGATAATTGCAAGTTATATTTTATATTCTAAAACTATTAAAAAAGAGTATTAAATTTGAATTTAAAGTTTGAAATTGCTTATGATGGAAGCTCTTTTTTTGGAAGTCAAAAGCAACCAAATAAAAACACAGTTGAAGATGAACTTTTAAAAGCTTTTAAAAATATAAATATTGATACAAAGATAGTTTTAAGTGGAAGAACAGATAGAGATGTTCATGCTACTGGTCAAGTTTTTAACTCTTTTATTCCAGATTACTGGGAAGATTTAGAAAAACTAAAAGAGATTTTAAATAATAAACTTTCAAAAGCAGTTCAAATAAAAAGAATATCAGAAGTTAATGATAATTTTCATGCAAGATTTAGTGCAAAAAAGAGATTTTATAGATATATAATAACTTCAAAACCAACAACTCCTTTTAATGATAAATTTGTAACTTATGTAAAAAATATAGATGAAGAACTTTTAAAAAGTGCCATAAAAGAGTTTGTTGGAGTTTATGATTTTAAATATTTTCATAAAACAGGAAGTGAAAAAGATAATACCAAAAGAGAGATTTTTGATACAAAATTCTATAAATATAAAGATATTTATGTTTTTAAATTTTGTGCAAACTCTTATTTAAGAACTCAAATACGACTTATGGTAGGATTTTTAATAGCAATTAATGATAAAAAGCTAACAATAGAAGATTTAAAAAAACAGTTAAATTGTGAAAAAAATATATTTAAAACACCAATTGCACCAAATGGTTTATATCTAGCTAGGATTTTTTATAAATGAGAAAATTGATTTTTTTAACTATATTAAGCTCTCTATTTTTTACAAATAGCTTTGCATATCAATTTGCACTAAATTCAAAAGATAAAAATTTAATAAATAACTCAAAACAAAAAAGTGCTATTTTAAAAAGATTAGAAAAATATAGTGAATTTAAAAATGAGACAAAAAATCTTGATATTGATAAAAAACTAGGGAAAGTCAATTTTTTTATAAATAAAACTTTGCCTGAATTTGATACTCAAAGTGTTGGAATAGATGATTATTGGATGACACCAAAAGAGTTCTTTATTAAAGGGTTTGGAGATTGTGAAGATTATGCAATAGCAAAATATTTTACACTTTTGGAACTTGGAGTAAGAAAAGAGAGTTTGTATTTAGCTGTTGTAAATGTGAAAGCTAGTGCTGGAACACATATGGTTTTATTATATGTTGAAAATAAAAACTCTTCCCCACTAGTTTTAGATAATCTTAGTTTTAGAGTTCTTCCTTTTTCAAAAAGAGATGATTTAATTCCTGTTGTAGCTTTCAATGAGTTAAATGCATATGAATTTACAAAAGATAAATTTACACAACTTGTAACTATTGATTGGCAAAATAACAATAAATGGGATAGAGTATTAAATAGAGTTTATAAATTAAATGAGTGAAAATATCTATATTTATAATTTGTAGAATAAATACTTGACAAACATTGACTCAATAAGATATAATTCTTTAGCAGTTTATATGATAGAGTGCTAAAGTTTAGAAAAAGCAGGATTTTATGATAGATAAAAAAGAGTTTTTATTACAATCTATTATTAAAGCATATATAGAACATTTAGAACCAATAGGTTCAAAAGAGCTTAAATCTATGTATGAGTTAGATTATTCTCCTGCAACAATTCGTGGATATTTTAAAAAACTAGGAGATGAAGGTTTTTTAGCTCAAGAGCATATAAGTAGTGGAAGAACACCCACAAATGAAGCTTTAAAACAGTATTGGATAGGAAAATTAAATTTCTCTATTTCTGGTGTGAATATAAAAGCTATTGAGTTTTTGGCTAATAAAATTGGAGTAACAGTTTTTTTAAAAAAAGAGAAAAGTGATATTTTACAAAATATAATAAATGTAGAAAACAGGTATATAATTCTAGAGTTTACAACTTTTGTCGTAAATATAAAGTTTAATCCGGCTTTATATAAGTTTTTGAGTGATTTTTTACAAAGTTCTTTAAAAGATATTTTAAAAATTTCAAAAGATGTTGGTGCTTACGAGCTTTATAGCTCTATAAACTATACTTTACAAAGTAGTGATTTTGATATTTTTAATTACAAAGAGTTTTTATCTTTGGCATTAAATTTTGATTTTGATGAGTTTACAATTAATAAATTTCTAAAAGGCACAATTTTAGATGAGCTAAAAGAGGGTCTATATTTTGATGGTTTTTTACCACAAAGTTATATAGGAGTTTGTAAATTCTGCAAAATCAATAACGAAGATTATAAAATGTTTGTTGTTGGTGAATTATCAAAAGATTATGAATATTTTTTTGAACAAATTATAAATTTTTAAGGAGATAAAATGAGTGAATTAAAACAAGATGAAGTTTTAAATGAAGAGATAGAAAAAACGGAAAGTTGTTGCGAAAGTTCAAAAGAGTGTTGTGAAGGAAAAGAGGAACAAAAAGAGGAGAGTTTAGAAGATGTTATTGCTAGACTTGAAGATGAATTAAAACAGAGTGAAGATAAATTTTTAAGAGTTCATGCTGATTTTGAAAATATTAAAAAAAGATTAGAGAGAGAAAAATATCAAGCAATAGATTATGCAAGTGAGAAGTTTGCAAAAGATCTATTAACTCCTCTTGATACTTTGGAAATGGCTTTAAATTCAGCAAATGCGAATTTGAGTGCTGAAGAGTTACTTCCAAAACTAAAAGAGGGAATAGAGCTTACAATTAAAAGTTTTATTACAACATTTGAAAAGCACAATATCACAAAAGTTGATACAAATTGTGAGTTTGATCCAAATGTTCATAATGCAGTTATGCAAGTTGATAGTCCTGATCATGAAACTGGACAAATTGTAAGTGAGTTACAAAAAGGGTATATGTTAAAAGATAGATTGCTTAGACCTTCAATGGTTAGCATAGCAAACTAAAATTTGACCGAAATGTCATTAAACTATAGAATTTAAGATTATTTACAAATTAAAAAGAAAATTTAATAAAAGGAAGAAAAAATGAGTAAAGTTATTGGTATAGATTTAGGAACAACAAACTCTTGTGTTGCAGTTTATGAAAATGGTGAAGCAAAAATTATTCCAAATAAAGAAGGGAAAAATACAACTCCTTCTATTGTTGCTTTTACGGATAAAGGTGAAGTACTTGTAGGAGATCCTGCAAAAAGACAAGCTATTACAAATCCTGAAAAAACTATATATTCTATAAAAAGAATTATGGGACTTATGATGAATGAGCCAAATGCTAAAGAGGCTCAAAGTAAAGTTGGATATAAAATAGTTGATAGAAATGGTGCAGCTGCTGTTGAAATTGCTGGAAAAGTTTATACTCCTCAAGAAATTTCAGCAAAAATTTTAGGAAAATTAAAAGCAGATGCTGAAGAGTATTTAGGAAGTAGTGTTACAGATGCTGTTATTACAGTTCCTGCATATTTTAATGATGCACAAAGAAAAGCAACTCAAGAAGCTGGAACAATTGCAGGTCTTAATGTTTTAAGAATTATAAATGAGCCAACAGCAGCATCATTAGCATACGGACTTGATAAAAAAGGTGAAGAGAAAGTTCTAGTTTACGATTTAGGTGGAGGAACATTTGACGTTACAGTTCTAGAGATTGGAGATGGAACTTTTGAAGTTTTAAGTACAGATGGAAATGCTTTCCTAGGTGGAGATGATTTTGATAATAAAATTATTGATTGGTTAGCAGATGAGTTTAAAGCTGAAAATGGTTTTGATGTTAAAAATGACAAAATGGCACTTCAAAGATTAAAAGATGCTGCTGAAAATGCTAAAAAAGAGTTATCATCAGCTGAATCAACAGAGATTAATCTACCATTTATTTCAATGGGAAATGCAGGACCAATTCACTTAGTAAAATCTTTAACAAGAGCTAAATTTGAATCTATGACTGAGAAGTTAATAGATGAAACTTTAGAGCATATAAAAGTTGCTTTAAAAGATGCAAATTTAAGTAAAAGTGATATTGATGAGATTATTATGGTTGGTGGAAGTACTAGATTACCAAAAGCAAACCAAGTTGTAAGAGAGTTCTTTGGAAAAGATTTAAATAAAGGTGTAAACCCTGATGAGGTTGTAGCTGCTGGAGCTGCTGTTCAAGCTGGAGTTTTAAGAGGTGATGTTAAAGATGTTTTATTACTTGATGTTACACCACTATCTTTAGGAATTGAGACTTTAGGTGGAGTTATGACAAAACTTATTGAAAAAGGAACAACAATTCCAGTTAAAAAATCTCAAGTATTTAGTACAGCAGATGATAACCAACCAGCTGTTTCTATCCATGTTTCTCAAGGTGAAAGGGAGTTCGCAAGAGATAACAAATCTTTAGGTATGTTTGAACTTTCAGATATTCCACCAGCTCCAAGAGGTGTTCCTCAAATTGAAGTAACATTTGATATAGATGCAAATGGAGTTTTAAATGTAAGTGCAAAAGATAAAGGTACTGGAAAAGAGAACAAAATTACAATCTCTGGAAGCTCTGGATTAAGTGATGATGAGATTGCAAAAATGGTTGCAGAAGCTGAAGCAAATAAAGATGTAGATGCTAAAAGAAAAGCTCTAATTGAGACAAGAAACCAAGCAGATGCAATGCTTCACTCTACAAGAAAAACTTTAGAAGAGAATGAAAGTTCTATTAGTGAAGAAGATAAAAAAGGAATTATTGATGCAGCAGCATCTCTTGAAGAGACTTTAAAAGATGATAATGCTACAAAAGAGCAAATTGAAGAGAAGTTAAAAGTTTTAACTGAAAAATCTCATAAATTAGCAGAAGCTATGTATAAAAAAGATGGTGAGCAAGGACAAGGTGGACAAGCAAACCAACAAGCAAAAAAAGATGACGATGTTATCGATGCTGAGGTAGAGTAAAACTCTACCTTATGCAAACACTTATTTATATTTTTATTCTTTTTATAGTAGTATTACTCCTAATATATATCTTTTTTAAATCAAAACAAAATCATCTTTTTTCACTATTAAGTGGTAGTTGTCCTAGTTGTTTAGAGACAAGAAAAGTTTTTTTTGATAAAAATAGTAATACAAATTTTACACAAGATGTAATCAAAACAACTGTTTTAAAATATCATGGTTGTTCTGGTATAAAAGATGTAGAGTTCTTATGTACAAGTTGTGGTTTAAAAGAGATACATTCAATAAATTCTCAAATGGAGTGCAATATATGAAGAATTTAATATTTTTAAGTTCACTTATTTTTTTAATAACAGCTTGTTCGAAAAAAGATGAAAATATAAGTATAGAAAAAAAATATTCACAAAATAGTCTTGAATCAAAATATGAAAAAGAGATTTTAAATAAAATGGAAAAAGTTCCTTTTTCTCAAATAAAAGGTTTTTTTGATGATGATTTAAATCATGCATTAGAAGTTTTTAAAAAAGATTGCCAAAAATCACAAAGGTATGAAGAGTTAAAAAATGTTTGCCAAAAAGCACAACACACAAATGATGGAGCTATGTTTTTTATATCAAACTTCCAAGCATATAAACTTTATGATAATAATTCAAATGATGAGGGAATGATAACAGGTTATTATGAACCACTGTTATATGGAAGTTTAAAAAAAACTCAAAGGTATAAATATCCAGTTTATAAAATTCCAAAAGATTTAGTTCTTTCAAATACAAATAGTTTACAAGGGTATAAAAATATTGGCAAAAAAGTTGGTAAAAAAATTGTTCCTTATGATACAAGAGCTTCTATAGAAAAAAATCCAAACAATAAAAATCTTGAAGCAATAGCTTATGTAGATGATAAAATAGACCTATTCTTTTTACAAGTTCAAGGAAGTGGGAAAATACAACTTGATACTGGAGAGATTTTAAATGTTGGATATGCTGGACAAAATGGAAGGGAATATAAAAGTATTGGAAGATATTTTATAGATAATGAGATAATTTCAAAAGAAGATATAAGTGTTCAAGCAATAAAAGAAGCCTTATTAAAAAATCCTTCAAAAATAGATGACATTTTAAATATAAATGAGAGTTATGTTTTTTTTAAAGTTGCAGATCAAGGAGCTACAGGAGCTTTAAATACTGTTTTAACTCCAAAACGAAATATAGCAGTTGATAGAACATATATTCCATTAGGAATGCCTGTTTTTTTAAATACACAAAATCCTATTTCAAAAGAACCTATAAATAAACTCACAGTCGCAGCAGATGTTGGTGGTGCAATTAAAGGAGAAATAAGAGCTGACTTTTTCTGGGGTTTTGGTCCTGAAGCTTTAAATTATGCTGGAAGAATGAAAGAGAAAGGTAAGTTGTATGTTCTAAAGCCAAAGTACTAAAAGAACAACAACTTAGCTTAAAATAAATATATCTTTTAATTTTTTAGTTGATTAAACTCTATAATAAAATCAACTTCTATTCCTAAATTTGTATTTTTCATCAAAATAGGTTTTGAAATATTTATTGAGTATAACTCACTATTTATATTTGTAAATATATTAAATAAATCTTTAGGTTCTTTTACAATAGTATTTACACTAAAACTGAAAATCTCAACTTTGTTTGCATTAAGTGTTTCTATATACTTTATGATAGAGTGTTCTGGTAAGAGAATTTTTAACTGTTCATTTATACTCTCTTTATCAAAAAGTTCATCTTGTAAATATTCTTGAGTAAATATTCCATATACAACATCTTTAATCTCTAATTCATCTTTTGCTACAACTATTGCCTCAAAATTACTCTCTTGTTTTTCATCTAATTTTTTTGTTTCAACAGTTTGATATATTTTATTTAGAGATTGTTTAAGTAAATCTAGATTCTCATTATCTTTTGCAGTAATTTTTAGTTCTAATACTTTATTTTTTAAAATAAGCTCATTTATCATTACATTTTGTGGAGTAGTATTAAAAATAGCTTTTATTCTATGCTCGATTTTACTATTATTTAAAATATGATCAGGAAGTTTTTCAAGATTTATAGTTTTAGTTGCTTCTATTAAATTTAAGTTTATTGCAATTTTTCTAAAATCTATCATATTGTATATTTTGTACCCACCATAAAACATCATAGCAAAAAGAATAAATACAAAAATATATCTAGAGTCCTTTTTTTTCTTCTTTTTTCTTGGGACTACAAAACTTTTTAAAACATTTGGATTTCGTGATAAGCTAAAAAGTTCATCATGAATATCAACGCTGTAGTCATCTACTTTAAGCATTAATTCCAGACTTAGATTTGTTAATTGCTCTTTTGTAAGATTTCTTAAAGCGAACAAAAAAGATATTTTTTGTATAAAAATCTCTTTTTGTGACTCATGAAAATTTTTTAGAATTTTTTGTAAAAGTTCACTAAGTTCAAGATAATAAAGTTCATCAAAAAGTTTTTGACCCTCCAAATTGTCTTCATAAAAATGTGTTCTTTTTACAGCATCAAAAGTTAGTAAATCTACAACTTCATTGTAAACAATCTTACTATTTTTATCCACTATTAAAATATAAGCTCGGTCATTGTATATAAAAAATAGAAGTTCATTTTTTGAGCTTTGTTTTTGAATATGAGCATTCATTATATGAAAAGCTGAATATATATAATCAATTCCAGTTTTTCCAAAATAATTTTGTGTTTCAAATAGCGTTGTTTTTAATACAACAATATCGTAAATATCATTGAAATTAATAATTTCACAATCTTTTACTTTTGGTGATATTGATTTTGGAATTAATTTTGTAGTATCACTTAAAAGTAGAGTTGATATATAACTTAAATCATTCTCATTTTGTAGATTGTTTAATTTTTGAACAATATTATCTGGAAGAATATCCCCATCTAGTAGAAATGTTGAGTTGTCTTCACTTATTTCTTTGTTATTTATATATTTTTTATATTCAACTTTTAGGTTGTTGTTTTGTTTTACAACATTTATAAACATAGTCTCTTTTTTAAACATTTTTTTTCCTAATTTATATTAAAGAGTGTTGTAACATCTTTGTTTTTATTAAAGATTTTGCATCTTCTAGTTCCATATCTTTTACACTAAAAGGTTCGCTTATGTAAAAATCTATTTTACCAAAAGGTTTTGGTAATACAAATTTATCCCACGAGTTAAACTGCCAATATTTAGAAGGTATCGCATTAAAACATCTAATATTTTTTCCACTTTTTTGTGAAATTATTACAACTCCATCTGCAATGCTATATCGTGGACCTCTAGGACCATCAGGAGTAATTGCAACATCATTTCCAACTTTTAACTCTTTTAATGCACTTATAATTACTTTAGCACCACCTTTTGAGCTAGAACCTCTAATTGCCCAAATTTTGAACATAGCCGCTAGTTTTGTGATAGTTTCACCATCTCTATTTTCACTAACCATAGCTTTAACAACACCATTTTTTCTAAATCCAAAATAATTATAAATTTGAGAAATTAAATCCCCATGCCACATACAAACTATAAAAGGTTGTTTATCATCATTTTTTGGATGGTGATAAACTTTTTTATTAGTAAAATATATAAATTTTACTATAAAATATAAAATATATGGTGCAAAATCTCTCTTAAATTTTTTCCACATTACTCTACTATTTCGCCTTTTAATGATGTTCTTGTTGCACTTGTAATTTTTACATTTACAAATTTCCCAAGTAATTCATCACTTCCTTTTGTAAATACTAAAAAGTAGTTATCTGTGTATCCACTTACTTCACCATTTGGTTTTAAACTCTCAACTAAAACATTTACTATTTTTCCAATCATATTAGGCATAGAGTTCTCCAAATATCTTTTATGAAGTTCTATTAGCTCATCAAGCCTTGCACTTCCAATACTATCTTCTATTTCTAAATCTTTTAATTCAAGTGCTTTGGTATTTGGTCTAGGAGAGTATTTAAAATTGAAAATTTGATCAAATTTTACTTGATTTACAACATCTAAAGTGTCTAAAAAGTCCTCATGTGTCTCTCCTGGAAAAGCTACAAT
Source organism: Aliarcobacter cryaerophilus (assembly GCF_014352935.1). The sequence continues at coordinate 225,251 of NZ_CP060694.1, forward strand.
AATATCTGTAGTAATTCTTAAATCAGGAATTAACTCTCTCATTTTTAAAGCTCTGTTTAAAAACCACTCTTTTGTGTATCCTCTTTTCATAGCTTTTAAAATCTTTGTAGAACCACTTTGAAGAGGCATATGAATACATTTTGAGATTTTTGGATTTCTTGCAAACTCTTCTATGAACTCATCATCCATATGAAGTGGATGTGGAGATGTAAATCTAATTCTCTTTAGACCATCAATTTTTGAGATATCTTGAAGAAGTTGTGTGAAACTATATTTATCTCTATTATTACTAAATCTTTTTCCATAAGAGTTTACATTTTGTCCCAAAAGAGCAACTTCAACAACACCATTATCAACAGCTTTTTGTATTTGTGAAACTATCATTTCTGGTGGAATAGATATCTCATCACCTCTTGTACTAGGAACTATACAATATGTACACTCTTTATCACAACCAACAGAAATATTTACACTCGTTCTAAAATTGTTGTTATTTGCTATTGCAAACTCATATTGTGAGTCGTCATTATCAATACTTATTTCAACAGAGCCTTTTTTATCAACAACATCTTTTATTTTTGAAATATTTCTAGCTCCCAGTACAAAATCAACATAAGGAGCTCTTTTTATAATATCTTCACCTAAATGAGATGCTGTGCATCCACAAACACCAATTTTTGCACCATCTTTTTTTTTCTTATTAAATTGTCCAATTTCAGAAAATAGTTTTTGAACTGGTTTTTCTCGAACAGAACAAGTGTTTATAATAATTAAATCAGCATCTTCAATATTTTGTGTAGCACTATAACCTTTGTGTTTTTCAAGTTCTGCTTGAATATGTTTACTATCGGTGTCATTCATTTGACAACCTAAAGTTTGTATAAATAGTTTTTTGCTCATATTTTTTATCACTATAAAATATTAAAGTGCATGAACCTCATACATATACTCATCATCAGCTAATCCAAATTTAATCTCTCTAAAATAGATATTAAATCCCTCTTTTTCTAAAGCTTCAACTAGAGCCATCATATCTTTGTGAGAGTTATCTCTATCAAAGTAAAATATTTTTTGACCCTCTTTTTTTAGCTCATCTTTAATCTTTTCCAACTGTACTTTTTTTGGCTTTTCATTTAATTCATTTCTAGCAATTAATAATTCCATTTCATTAAACCTTTTTTTTCAAATAATCGTATATTTTAGTCAAAAATTGCTTTAATTTCTATAAAAGGTAGTTTTGATATACTATTGCCCTAAAACTTGCATTGAAAATCAAACTTACCATTTCAATGTTAAAAAAACTATAGGAAATAATTATGGATAAAATAATAGATATTTTAGACTCAATAGCTTATGAAAAGGGTCTTAAAATTACTGATGTAGAAAATGCTCTAAAAGAGGCTTTGATTAAGACTGCTCAAAAAATGGTTGATTACACTTTGATTTTTGATGCAAAAGTAGATAGAGCAGCTAAAAAATTAACACTTTTTCAAAAGATAGAAGTTGTAGCAAATGATGATAAAAGATTATTTGAAGATTTAGTAAATGAAGACGGAACTCCTATAAATAAAGAGAATTTTATAGCAATAGATGAAGCAAAAGCTATCAATAGTGATTTAGAACTTGGGGATCATTTGAGTTATGAGTTAGAATTTGAAAATATGGGAAGAAATGCTGCAACAATTCTTTCAAGTAATTTTGAGTATAAGCTTCAAAGATTTGTAGAAGAAAATATAATGGCAAAATACAAAGAAAAAGTTGGAAAAATTGTATCTGCTGTTGTTACAAGAGTTGACAAAAATGATAGTACTTTTATTGAAATAGGTGAAATTAAAGGTATTCTTCAAAGAAAAAATAGAATAAAAGGTGAGTATTTTAAAGTAGGAGATACACTTAAAGCTGTTGTTAAATCTGTAAATATTGATAAAAATTTGGGATTAATGGTAGAGTTATCAAGAACAAGTCCTAAGTTTTTGGAAAATCTACTTACTTTAGAAGTTCCAGAGCTTAAAGATGAAAAAATTATTATAGAATCAAGTGCTAGAATTCCTGGAAGCAGATCAAAAATAGCACTTATATCTACAAGCCCACAAATAGATGCAATTGGAGCAATTGTTGGTGTAAAAGGTGTTAGAATAAATGCAGTTTCAAAAGAGCTAAATGGAGAAAATATAGATTGTATAGAGTATTCAAGTGTTCCAGAGATGTTTATTGCTCGTGCTTTAAGTCCTGCTTTAGTAAATAGTGTAAAAATAGAAGAACATCCAAAAAATGGTGAAAAAGGTAAAGCAGTTGTTACAATTAATAGTGAGCAAAAAAGTAAAGCAATAGGGAAAGCTGGATTAAATATAAGATTAGCTTCTATGCTTACAAAATATGATATAGAGATTGTTGAGATTGAAACAGGTGTAACAACTTCAAATCTTGAAACTAAAAAAGATGAAAAGATAAGTGATGCATCAAGCCTAGAGGCACTATTTAAATAGTATGAAAAAGATATATTTTTATGATACATCAAAAAAAACAAAAGTAGAATTTGTATCTTTAAAACCAAATATTGCAAAAATATATGTATGTGGACCAACTGTTTATGATAATTCTCACTTGGGACATGCAAGAAGTGCTATTGCTTTCGATTTACTTCATAGAGTTTTAAAAGCAAATGGTTATGAAGTAGTTTTTGCAAAAAATTTTACTGATATTGATGATAAGATTATCAAAAAGATGAAAGAAGAGGGTAAATCTTTAGAAGAGATTACAACTTTTTATATAAAAAATTATAAAAATGATATGGAAATTTTAAATATTTTACCAAATAGTTTTGAACCAAAAGCTACTGAAAATCTTGATGCTATGAAAGAGATGATAGAAAATTTACTTTCAAAAGATATTGCATACAAAACAGATGATAGCGTATATTTTGATGTTTCAAAAGATAAAAATTATGGTTCATTATCCAATCAAGCAAGTGATGAAAACTCACAAGCAAGAGTTGAAATAAACAATCAAAAAAGAAATAACTCAGATTTTGCTCTTTGGAAATTTGAAAAAGCTAGTGATGTATCTTTTGCTTCAAATTTTGGAGCAGGTCGTCCTGGATGGCATATTGAGTGTAGTGCTATGATTGAAAAACATTTAGCATATAAAGATGAGCCTTTTCAAATTGATATTCATTGTGGTGGAGCTGATTTACTTTTTCCTCATCATGAAAATGAAGCTAGTCAAACAAGATGTGCAAGTGGTCAAAATCTTGCAAAATATTGGATGCACAACGGTTTCGTAAATATAAATGGAGAAAAGATGAGTAAATCTTTAGGGAACTCATTTTTCTTAAAAGATGTTTTGAAATCATATAGTGGAGAAGTTGTAAGATTTTATCTTCTAAGCTCTTCATATAGAGCAAATATAAACTTTAATGAAGAGGATTTACTTGCAAGTAAAAAAAGACTTGATAAACTTTATAGAGTTAAAAAAAGAGTTTATGAAGTAACTGCTTCAAAAGTGAATGAAAAGTTTGAAAACACTCTTTTAGAAGCACTAAATGATGATTTAAATACATCATTGGCACTTAGCTTTATTGATGAGTTTATAAATAGTTCAAATGATAGTTTGGATAAAAATCCAAAAGATAAGAGTCTAAAACAAGAGATAGTTGCAAATATTGAGTTTATTGAAAAAGTTCTAGGTTTTGGTGGAAGTGATGCTTTCTCTTATTTCCAATTTGGAGTTAGTTTAGAGCTAAAAAAAGAGATAGAAGAGTTAATTTCAAAAAGAGCAGAGGCGAAAAAAAATAAAGATTTTGCAAAAGCAGATAGTATAAGAGATGAGTTATCTGCTATGAATATATCAATTATGGATACAGCTTTGGGAGTTGTTTGGGAGTATAGATAATTTTTTAGGTTTAAATTAATATAAGAAGATTTATAAAAAAATCTTCTTATACTCTTCTTCATCCCAAGCAACTATTAAATTATCATCATACTCTATAACTGGTCTTTTAAAAAGCATAGGTTCATTTGCAAGATACTCTTTTTTACATTGTTCATCAAGATTTAACTCTTTTAAATTCATAGTTTTATATTTAGTACCTTTTGAGTTAAAAAGTATATTTATATCAACTTTTTGTGACCATTTTTTAACAGTTTCTAAATCTACTTTTGTAGTTTTAAAATCTACAAAATCAACTTCTATATTGTGGTCTTTGAAAAACTTCAAAGCATTTCGTACACTTCCACAAGTTTTTATTCCGTAAACTTTTATCATATTTTTACTCTATAATTTTTGGAACTACAAAGTAGTTATCTTCACTCTTTGGTGCATTTTTTAAAATTGCATCAGAAATCTCTTTGCTTGAAACGGCAATATCTTCTCTAAAAGGAGTACCACCTTTTACTGTACTTGCTATTGCTTCAACATTTGAAACATCAACTTCATTTAAGTTGTTTACAAACTCAAGCATTTGAGAAATATCACTTTTTATTTTCTCTTTTTTATCATCTTCTATTTTCAAACTTGAAAGTTTTTCTAATTTTGCTATTAAATTATCATCTACAGTTATCATAAATTTTTCCTTTAAAAGGTTACCCTTTTAAAGGTAACCAAAATATTTAAATACTACTTTTTAGCGTTAAATAAATTTAACTAAAAGTAGCAAAATCCTAAAGAAAGCAACGAGTTGCTCTTAAATTTTTTTGCCTATTTTATCAAAAAAAAGATTTATTTGCCTCTTTTAGCATAAAAATCTTTTTTAAACTCAATCCAATTATCTTTTAAAATAGCCTCTCTAGCTTGTTTCATTAAATCTAAATAGTAATAGATATTGTGTATAGAAGCCAATCTAAAATAAGTTATCTCACCAGCTCTTAAAAGATGATTTAAGTAAGCTCGTGTGAAATTTTTACAAGTATAACAAGAGCAAGTTTCATCTATTGGTTTAATATCTTCTTTAAATTCGGCTTTTTTGATATTCAATCTTCCAAAAGATGTAAATAGTGTTCCATTTCTTGCATTTCTTGTAGGCATTACACAATCAAACATATCAACACCACGTTCAATATTTTCTATCAAATCTTCAGGTGTTCCAACACCCATTAAATATCTAGGTTTATCTTTTGGCATAAATTGTGTAGTCCACTCTACAGTTTCGTACATTAGAGCATTTGGTTCACCAACACTTAATCCACCAATTGCAAAACCATCATAATCACTCATCGCACAAAGTTGTTCGGCACTTAGTTTTCTAAACTCTTTATCCGTTCCACCTTGTATAATTGCAAAGATATTTTGATTTACCCCAATACCTTTTGATTTTTGTTCCATATGGTAATCAATTGCTTCTTTTGCCCATTTTGTTGTTCGTTCTATTGATTTAGCAATTCTCTCTTTTGTATTTGGCAAGGCAACTAAATCATCCAAAATCATCATAATATCACTACCCAAATCATATTGAGTATCTAAAACACTTTTTGGTGTAAAGTAGTGTTTGCTTCCATCTATATGAGATTTAAACATAATCCCATTTTCATCTGGTTTACTATTATCACTTAGTGAAAAGGCTTGAAAACCTCCACTATCTGTTAAAAATGAGTTTGGAAATTTTGAAAAACCATGAAGTCCACCAAACTTTTTTATTAGTTTGCTTCCTGGTCTTAAATATAAGTGATAAGTATTTCCTAAAATAATCTTTGCGCCCATTTCTAACATATCGTTTGCATCAAGAGCTTTTACTGTTCCTTGAGTACCAACAGGCATAAAAACAGGAGTTAAAATAGTGCTATGTGCTGTTTTAATTGTACAGGCTCTAGCCCCTTGTGAAGTTGCGTTAATTTGAAATTCCATAAATATTATAAACCTTTTTTTAATTAAGATTATATTCTATCTAAAATCTACTATTAAACTTTTTAAGATATAATTTCGCCCATGAAAAAGATATTAATTATACTTGATGGAATAGTTGCAAAGAAGCTTTTGCAAAGAATTGTAGAGTCAAATACAGGTGATAACAACTATGATGTTGTATATATGAATGATGTGATTTTACCTATTCAAAAACCGTCAAATTTTACATTCTATAAATTTGATCCTACTTCAAATTCAAAACTATCAATGGTTCTTGACAAAAATATCCATAGTGAAGTTTTAATGGCACTTAGTTCAAAAGATGAGATGATGAGTGTTATTAAAAATATTAGAGAATACAAAAAAAATCTTCAAATTACTATTTTAGATTATTGGGGAATAAATATAAAAGACCCAATGGTTAGTATCTATAAAGGAATTGATGTTTTAGCAAATGGAATGGTTGAAAGATTACCAAATGTACCTGTTTTAGCTCAAAATATTGGATTAAAGCAAGGTGAAATAATGGAGATAAAAATTCCATTTGGAAGCTCTTATGCTTATCGTTCTATTGACTCAATTGAACAAAAAGATTGGAGAATTTTTGGTCTTTATAGAAATCAAAAATTAATGAATCTAAAATCATCTTTAGTTTTAAAACCAAATGATTTGATTTTGGTTATTGGAAAACCAACTGTTTTGATGAATATTTATAATGTTATAGGAAAAACTCAAGGTCAATTTCCTATGCCATTTGGAAGTAAAATTTACTTATATTTGGATCTATATTTAGAAGATGAAAAGAGTGTAAAAAAAGCTCTTGATGAAGCAAAATATCTAAATGAAAAATTAAAAAACTCTTTACTTATTGTAAAAGTTACAAGACCTACAACTGTAGCAATTATGGAACTTATCAAAAATGAATTAAAATATTTTCCTACAATAATTTTGCAAATAGATTATGCGAATTTAGGATTTAAAGAGATAATTAAAGAAGATAGCAGAAAATACAATATTGGTTTGCTTATTTTGACAAAATCTATGTTCAAAGATTTATATAAATTAAATTTTCTTTTAGAGCTAAAAATTCCAATTTTTAAAATGGGAGAAGAGAGTTTAAAAGCTTCAAAAAATGTTGGAGTTGTTCTAAATGATAGTGGAAGTTATGAACAGATTTCTCCAATAGTTTTTGATGTTGCTACTCAGTTAAAATTAAAAACAAAAATATTTGATTATGATCCAATAGGACAAAAAGATAATCAAGTAAGTTTACTAGACCACTATGAAAATTTGGCAAAAATTTTTAATGAAAAACTAGAGATTATAAAAGGTGTTGAAAATCCAATACGAGAGTTAAAAAAACAAAAAGAGATGTTGCAAATATTACCTTTAAAACAAAAAATGTTTAAAAAAAGGTCATTTATCAAATTTTTCTATACAAATAGTGATTTAGTTGCTTTTGATATGAATAAATTTAATCAAATCTTAATCCCAATTTCTGAAGAACAGGTACAAAAATGAACAAAGATGATTTAAACGAAGCTAGAACAAACCCAGATTTTTTAATATATTTAGAAGCAGCAATGCAAAATTCAATAAAAAATCAAAACATAGAGATGATGTATGAAATTTTAGACACTATGCTAGTTTTAGATTTAGAAGAAGAAAAAACAAACAAAATTTATGAAGAGATTTTAAAAGTTGCTACTCTTAATCTTGAAGAAAAATTAGAAAAAAATGAGTTATTAAAACTAGAAAATATTGATTTTTTAACTATCAGAGCTTTTTATGAACTTGCTATTGAGAAATGGTCAAATAGTGATTTTGAATTAGCAAAAGCACTTTTTTTTACTCTTGCAAATAGTATTAATGATGATTTTTTGAAAAAAAATATGGAAGTTTTAATTGTAAATTTATCAAAAGAGCTTGATTTTGAAGATTTTTATGAAGAGTTTGTTGATAAAGATGAGCTTGAATCTAAAGAAGAGTATGGGTATTTTATTACAACTTTTAATTTTGATGTAGATGATTTTTTGGAAAATCACCAAGAGTTTTTACAAAAAGAGTATGAAAATTTAAAACATTTAATCGAAAAAAGGAAATAATTTGAGAGTTCATTTTATAGGAATTGGAGGAATAGGGCTTTCTGCACTAGCTAGATTTTTGAATTTTGATGGGCATAGCGTAAGTGGAAGCGATATGAAAAGTTCTTCAATTACAAAAGAGTTAGAAAAAGAGGGAATAAAAGTATCTTGTCCGCAAGAGGCAAAAAATATAAGTGATGATTTAGATTTAGTAATTTATTCAGCAGCAGTTACAGATGAGAATCCTGAGTTAATAGAAGCAAGACTTAAACAAATCAGAACTCTTTCAAGAAAAGAGGCACTACCTATAATTTTAGGAGATAAGAAAAATTATTGTGTTGCAGGTGCTCACGGAAAATCTACTACAACAGCAATATTAGCAACTATTTTACAAAGTAGTGCATTAATTGGTGCTATTTCAAAAGAGTTTGGAAGTAATTTTAGATATGTAGATAAAACAGTTGCCTTTGAAGCTGATGAAAGTGATGCATCTTTTTTACTTTCAAATCCATATTGTGCAATAGTTACAAATGCTGAGCCTGAGCATATGGAGTATTATCACTATGATTATGATAAATTTTATGAGTCGTATGAAACTTTTTTAAGTTTGGCAAAAAAGAGAGTTGTAAATGGTGAAGATAAAGATATTCAAAAATTAAAAATTGAGGATGCAACATATCTGTATCCATCAAAAGATATAAAAAATCTTTGTTACACTCTAAAAGATGGGCAGCCTTGTACAAAATTTGATTTAAAAGATTATGGTACTTTTGAAGTTTGGGGATTTGGTTTTCATATAGCATCAAATGCCTCTTTGGCAATAATGGCCGCTTTAAACGAACTAGATATTGAGACTATTAGAAAAAACCTTTTAAACTATAAAGGTATTAAAAAGAGATTTGATATTGTTCAATCAAATGAAAAATTTGTGGTAATTGATGATTATGCACATCATCCAACAGAGATTGAAGCAACTATGAAATCAGTTGAGTTATATGATAATCTTACAAACTTTAACAATAGAATAGTTCTTTGGCAACCACATAAATATAGTAGAACTAGTGATAATCTTGAAGGTTTTAAAAAGTGTTTTAGAAGATGTGATGAGTTAATTATTCTTCCACTTTGGACAGTTGCAGGTGAGAAAAAAATAGATATTGATTTTGAAAAAGAGTTTGCCTCTTATAATCCAATTTTTGCTGATAGAGTAGTTTCATACAAAGGCAAAATAGAGCTTATAAAAGATGATAAAATCATAAAAACTTATGATGAAGGTATATTTTTAGGTGTTGGAGCTGGAGATATAACTTATCAATTAAGATATTAATAGATAGATTTATATCTATTAATATTTATACTAAAGCACAAAAACTTTTCCATCTTTGATAGCTATTTTACCATCTAACTCATACTCTAATATTTTATCTGGATATTTTAGAAGTACTTCATCATAAATTGGGTTACTTTTACAATACTCTAAAATCTCATCAAAACTATTTTCAAATCCAAAAAGCCCAACTCCAACAATATCTTCTATAAACTCATCGATATCGTAAATTGCTTTTGCTAAACCTTTTTTGATTAGTTCGTTTGTGGCTAAACTCTCATTTATTCTATGTGGTAAAACAAAAATCTCTTTGTTTTGTTTAATTGCAAACTCTACAGATGTCATACTTCCAGAGTTTAAATCAGCTTGAGTAACTATTAATTTATCACCTAAAGCTACAACTATCTCATTTCTTTGTACAAAGCTATATAATCTTGCTTTTTCACCCTCTTTAAAACTTGAGATAATTAAGCCATTTTTTTCAATCTCAATAATTTGATTTTTATTTACACTAGGATATCTTATATCCAAACCATTTGCTACAACCGCTATTGTGTTGTTTAATCCAGCCCCACTATGTGCAATGCTGTCAACTCCCATGGCAGCACCACTTACTATACAAATTCCATTTTGAGATAGTTTTGAAGCTAGTTTATATGTAAACTCTTTTGTATAATTTGAAGGTCTTCTTGTACCTACGATAGAGATTTTTTTTCTTTTTAAAAGTTGAGTATTTCCTATAAAATATAGTTCTTTCGGGTATTTTTTCATATTTTCAAGCTCTTTGATTTTAAAATCAAATTGATTTATCATAATCACCCCTTGATAATTTTTATATTTATTTTAACTAAATTTTTATAAATATGGAAGTTTGTTTAAAAATATTGGCTCAACATCATTTAAAAGATGTTTTGACTCTTTTAAAACTTGGAAAGTAACTTCATAAGGGTGTCCAATAGCTATTGCAAAACCTTGTTTTTTGGCAACTCTTATCGCATCTTTTAGCTGATTTTGAATAGCTGTAAAGCTTCTATCATTGTCCAAAAAAGTATCTCTTACAATATAAGGCATTTGGTACTTTATAGATAACTCTTTTGCTACAGAGTTTGGAGTTGTTTTACTATCTACAAATATAAAATTATATTTTTTTAATGCACGAAAAAGTTTGTCCATAGCTTCATAATTTTCTGTAAAAACTGAACCAGTGTGATTATTTGTATAAGTAGCATTTGGATATAAAACTCTAAGTTGTTTTACTCTTGCTTCTATTGTTTCATAACTATCAGATATATTTAAAGTATTAATTTCAATATTCTTAAAGTTCTTAGAAGCTTGCATTGGAAAGTGTATCATATGAAAAGGTAAATTTTGGGCAATAATTGCAGACTCTTTATGACCACTCTTAGGTGGTAAAAATGCCATAGTTATAGGATATCCAATATTTAAGATTTTATCTTTTTGTGTTTTTGATACAACATCATCGATTATAATCACTAGTTTTGGTTTAGTTTTTAAATCATATTTGTAGTTATCTTTTTTTGTTATTAAATCTTTTTTTTGTTTTGTTATAGGCTTTTCTATTTGAGATTTTTCTTCAATTATCTCATCTTCTATCTCTTTTGACTGTTTTGTTTCGATTTTTTGTTCAATTTTTGATTTTTCAATCTCTTTTTGTCTTTCAAAAACCTCTTTGAAAATATCTTTTTTTAGCTCTTCTTCAAAACTCTCTTTTTTTGTTTTTTCTTCTTCTAAATCTTTTTCTAAAATATTATTTTTTATATCAGGATTTAGATTTTGAATAATTTCTTCCATAATTTCATCATTTGTATATAGTTTTTGAGATTCTAAGATGTTATTGTTAGAAGAAGAGTTTACTGCTTGATTATTTTTACTCAAGAAAAAATAAGCAAATAGTAGAAGTATAAAAATAAGAGATAAAAGTACTATAAAATTTCTTGCAAGATTTCTTTTCCTTAAGGTTTTTTTTATAGGTGAAATTTTTCTTTTTTTTCTTGTTCTTTTTGCCATAAGATATTTTTATTTTAAGAGGAAAACCTCTTAAAATAATTAGTTAGTCTCTTGATTTACTATTTTTTTAGAAGCAATCCAAGGCATCATATTTCTTAATTTAACACCTGTTTGCTCAAGTAAAGAAGCTCTTGTATATGCTCTTTCAGCATTCATTCTTGGATACCCAGCTTGACCTTCAAGTATGAAATCTTTAGCAAATACACCATTTTGAATCTCTTTAAGAATTTGTCTCATAGCTTTTTTAGACTCATCATTGATAACTCTAGGTCCAGAAACATAATCTCCATATTCAGCTGTATTTGAAATAGAGTATCTCATATCAGCAATTCCACCTTCATACATTAAGTCAACGATTAGTTTTAACTCATGTAAACACTCAAAGTATGCCATTTCTGGTTCATAACCAGCTTCTGTTAATACTTCAAATCCAGCTTGAACTAAAGCAGTTGCTCCTCCACAAAGAACTGCTTGTTCACCAAATAGGTCTGTTTCAGTCTCATCTTTGAAAGTAGTTTCAATAATTCCAGTTCTTCCTCCACCAATTGCGCTAGCATAAGCAAGAGCAACTTGTTTTGTATCACCAGATGCATCTTGATGAACTGCAATTAAATCTGGAATTCCTCCACCTTTTGTAAATTCGCTTCTAACTGTATGACCTGGAGCTTTTGGAGCAACCATCATAACATTCATTTTTTTACAAGGAATAATTCTTTTATAGTGAATATTAAATCCATGCCCAAATGCTAAATAAGCACCATCTTTTAGATTTGGTTTAATCTCTTTTTCATAAATTTCAGATTGACTCTCATCTGGTAAAAGTATCATAACAACATCAGCAATTTTTGTAGCTTCAGCAACTGTTAAAACTTTGAAACCTTTAGCTTCAGCCTTTTTCCAAGAACTACCATCTTTTCTTAATCCAACAACAACTTCTACACCGCTATCTCTTAAATTTTCAGCGTGTGCATGTCCTTGTGAACCAAATCCAATCATTGCAACTTTTTTTGATTTTATTAACTCTATATTACAATCTTTGTCATAGAATACATTTATTGCCATTTATCTACCCTCTATTTTTTAAAAATTTAGCAAGATTATACAAAAATATAGATAAATATTAGATTTAAAAGAAAAACTATATAATAGTGCAAATAAAAGGATAAGAATTGCTAAAAAATATATTTACAAAAATTGAAAACAAGATATTTAATTTTTCGCAAGATGAAAAAAATATAATAGAAGATTATATAAAAGATGAGATAATAGTAAAAAATGGTGAAGATTTTGAGATAAATTCAAAATATAAAATTGGAGTTTTAAAAATAGAGAAGAATTTTGCTATTTTAGAAGATTTAGTAAACCCAATAAAAAATATTAAATTAGAATTAGATGCATTAAATGGAGCATTTAATAATGATTTAATTTTGGCAAAAAGAGTTTTTAATCCAAGAAGTAAAATCAAAGCAAAAGTTATAAAAGTACTTGAAGGAAAAAAAGCTGAAATCTTAGTATATGTTGAAGATGGCTCTTTTTTTACATTAAAAGAGAATATAGAATTACCTAGTAAAAATACAAAAACTTATGAAAATGGAGATGTTTTAATCATAGATAACAAAGAGTTTAAAGAGATTAATTTTATTGGAAATTTGAATGATGCAAAAATAGATGAATTTATAAGTTTGTATATTTATGAAGAGCTTTATAGGGATGAAGAGAAAATTGAAGTAGATGAGTTTGTTGAAGATGAGTCTAAAAAAGAGACAAGAGTTGATCTAAGAGATTTACCATTTTGTACGATTGATCCAAATAGTGCAAAAGACCATGATGATGCTATCTTTTTTGACAAAGAAAATAGCACTCTTTTTGTAGCAATTGCAGATGTTTCTCATTTTGTAAAAGAGGGAAGTAAACTTGATATTTTGGCTTTTAAAAAATCTTCAACAATATATTTACCAAGTAGAACTTTGCCGATGCTTCCTTCAATTTTAAGTGAAAATTTGTGTTCACTTAAAGAGAATGAAGATAGATATGCTTATGTTTTTAAGCTAAAGTTAGACATAAAAAACCTAAAAGTGCAACATAGTGAACTATTTTGTGCAACTATAAAAAATCATAGAAATTTTTCATATGGAAGAATTGATAGAGTTTTGGAAAATAAACTTGACCAATATAATGAAAATGAAAAGAGAATTTTTGATTATCTTCTTCCTCTTTATGAAATTACAAAAAAATTTAGAGAAGATAGATTAAAAAAAGGTTATGACTTTAGAACATCTGAGAATAGACTTAAATTAAAAAATAGTTTATTAGAAAATATTGAAGTAGAAAAATCAACAGCTTCTCATCAATTAATAGAAGAGTGTATGCTTTTGGCAAATATTGAAGCTAGTAAAAAAGTTGGAGCTTTGGGAATTTTTAGAATTCATGAAGAGCCAAATTTTAAGGCTATATCAAAATTAATTGATGATGTTAATATTTTGGGAGTAAAGGCAAAATTAAAAGATAATGTACATGAAACAATTTCTCATATTCAAGAAGAATCAAATAAACTATTTTTAAGAGATGAGATAGATGAACTTGTTATTCAAAGTTTAACTCAAGCAAAATATAGTTCAAAAAATTTAGGGCACTTTGGTTTGGGGTTTAAATCATATTCACACTTTACAAGTCCTATAAGAAGATACTCTGATTTAGTTCTTCATAGAATTTTAAAGACCAAAAAATTACCAAAAAATATAGATGATATTTGTACTCATATTTCAGAACAAGAGAGAAAAATAGATAAACTTGTTTGGGATTTTGAAGATAGAAAATATGCTAGATGGGCAAAAGATAATATTGGTGGTGAAATAAAAGTAAAAATAGTTGATATGGAAAGAGCAAAGGGTGTTTGTTATGAAAATATGATCGGATTAAAATTAACTATAGAAAACTATAAAGGACAGAAACTATTTTCAAAACATAAAGTAAAAATAGTTTCTAGCAACTTAGCAACTAAATTAATAGTTGCTAAATTATTATAAGTTTATACACTTATTTAAAGATGCTAAATATGGTTCAACATTTTCGCTTGTAACATATTGACCAACTAGTTTCTCTTTTTCATTTATGAAAATTGGGGCAACTAAGTTAATGATTGAGTGTTCAACTGGCTCTTGAGAAACTAAAATGAAATAAGTAGAGAAGTCATCTTTTGATTTTATTTTTAAAGCTTCTAAAGCTTTATCATCAATTTTAAAATCAAATGAAACTTTGTTTAAAACATTTATGTTTATGATAGATATTTTAGAACCATCTTCAAACTTTAAAAAAGAAACGAACTCGTCTAATTTCTCTATATCTATTTTTGAAAAACTTTCAAATCCTAAGATAGGAAGAACAACTTTATACATGATAAACCCCTTATGTAATTAAAATAAGAAAAATTATAATAAAAGTAAACTTAGGGTAATATTTTAACTATGTATAAAAGTGAATTTGATAAATATTTAAAAGCAAACAAAAGATTTAGTTCTTATATGTTTTATGGTCAATCAACGTTTTTGGTTGAGCAATATGCCTATTTAGTCTCAAAAATAATAGCAAAAGATGAAGAGATAGAGAAACTATATTTTGAAGAGTATAATTTTAAATATGCCAAAGATAGACTTCTTCAGTCATCTTTGTTTTCATCAAACAATGTAGTTTTGATAAAAATAGATAAAAAAATTCCAAAAAAAGAGTTAGATGCTCTTGTTGAATCTGCAAATATAAACAAAGATAGCACACTTATATTAGCTTGTATTGGAGATGCTGATTTTAAATCTATGGAGAGTAGTTTTACTGCTAAACAAAATGCTTGCGCAGTTAGATTTTTTGCATTAATGCCAAATGAAGCTATAGGTTTTTTACAAAATGAGGCAAAAAGATTAAAAATCGATTATGATGAAAATGCTTTGAGCCATCTATATTTTATGCACAGACAAAATATTAGTCTTAGTACAAATGATTTAAGTAAATTAGCACTTCTAAATGAAAGAGTAACTACAAAGTTAGTAGATTTACACTGTTTTGGTGTAGGAAGTGTAAATTTTGATGATTTTTTACACGATTTGATAGCTTCAAAAGATATATCAAATGATTTATCACTTCTTTTAGAAGAGGGGTTAAATGAGGTTTTTATTCTAAATCAAATTAGTTCATTTATTCAACAACTTTTTATGATTAGTTCACATGCTAGAATTTATGCAGTTGTAAATCCTATTGAAGTTTTGGGTTATAATCCCCCAAAAAATATTTGGGAAAAAAAATCAAAACTAGCAATAAATATAAAACCCAAACAATTTTTAGAGATGTTAGATTATATTTTAAATTTGGAATTGAGTATAAAAACAGAGAAAATTGATAATATAAATTTATATTTACAAGCAAGTTTAAGAAAATTTATAGTTTTGTTTAGATAAAATCCAAAACTTTACAAAAAAATATCCTTGCTGATGAAATGGGAATGTAAAGAAAATCGGCACAATCTATAAGGAGAACGAATGTCAAAATTAAAACATTATGAAACAATGTTTATTTTAAAGCCTACTTTAACTGAAGAAGAGACAGTAGCACAACTTGATGGAGTTAAAGCTCTATTTGAAAAAAATGGTGCAGAGATAGTTGCAACTGAAAATATTGGTATTAAAGAGTTAGCATACGAAATCGAAAAATGTAAAAGAGGTTACTATTATGTAATCTATTTTAAAGCGCCAGCAAATTCAATCGCAGAGATTGAAAGAAATTATAGAAACAATGAAGAGCTTATTAGATTTATGTTTATTAAATATGAAACTAAAAAAGAGATTTCTTCATGGACTAAAATGAGTGAAGAAGCTATAAAAAGAGCTTCAAAGTAACGCTTTAAAATAAGGAGCCTTTTATGTATAATAAGACAATTATGGTTGGGAATCTAACTAGAGATATTGAATTAAAATATCTACCTAGTGGTTCAGCAGTTGCTAAAAGTTCAATTGCTTCATCTTACAGATATAAATCTCAAACAGGAGAGCAAAAAGAAGAAGTTTGTTTTCTAGAGTTTAATATGTTTGGAAGAAGTGCTGAAGTTGCTAACCAATACTTAAAAAAAGGTTCTAAAGTTTTATTAGAAGGAAGATTGGTTCTTGAACAGTGGACTGCACAAGATGGAAGTTCTAGAAGCAGACACTCTTTAAGAGTTGAAGAGATGAAAATGTTGGATAGTAAAGGTTCAAATGAGGGTAGTTCTTACGGAAATAACTCTTATAATCAAGTTCCAAAAGAGCAATATAATGAACCTTCATACAATCCGAATCAAGGCGCAGGAAGAGTAGCTCAATCAAGAGTTGAGCAAAATATTCCTGAAATCGATATCGACGACGAAATACCGTTTTAGAAAATAAGGAGTTAACAATGGCTGAAAGAAGAAAATACGGAAAAAAATCTTGTAAATATACTGAAATGAAAGTAGATTTTATTGATTATAAAAATATTGAGCTTTTAAAAATTTCTATGAGTGAAAGAGGTAAAATTATGCCTAGAAGACTTACAGGAAATTCTAAAAATTCTCAAGAGATGGTAGAAAAAGCAATCAAAAGAGCAAGACATATGGCACTTGTTCCATATATCGTAGATACTCAAAATGTATCTGACAGTGCATATTCAAAATCATTTTTATAAGATTTTGTTTTAAAAATATAAAAAGGCTAGAAGAAAATCTTCTAGCCTTTTTTATTTGTTTTAACTTTTTATAAAAGATTAATTATTTGCGACAAGGAGAAATATGATAAATATTTTAAATCTAGATCATTTAGTGTTGACTGTAAAAGATATAGAAGAAACAGTTAAATTTTATGAAAAATTAGGAATGAAAAAAGAGATTTTTGGTAAAAATAGAGTTGCACTTAAATATTCAAATCAAAAAATAAATCTTCATAAATTAGGTAGTGAATTTGAGCCAAAAGCAAAAAATGTGAAAGAAGGAAGCGCTGATTTATGTTTTATTGTAGAACAAAATTTAGAAGAGATTGTTTTATATTTGCAAAAAGAAGGAATTAAAATTGAAGAAGGAATTGTTGAAAGAACAGGGGCAAATGGAAAGATAAAATCTATCTATTTAAGAGACCCTGATTTGAATTTAATAGAGTTATCAAACTATATTTAGTTTGTATTTGTTGCTATTAAAACATCTTCCATAATTTTTGTAATATCTCCATCTAAAATTGCTTCTACATTTGAATATCCAATATTACTTCTACTATCTTTTACTTGTTGATAAGGTTGTAAAACATATGATCTAATTTGATGTCCCCAACCATTTTCGCTCTTATCACCAGTATCTTTTGATGCTCTTTGTTTTTCAAGCTCAAGTTCATAAAGTCTTGATTTAAGCATTTTCATAGCACTTGCTTTATTTTTATGTTGACTTCTATCATTTTGACATTGAACAACAATATTTGTAGCAATATGAGTAATTCTAATAGCACTTTCAGTCTTGTTTACGTGCTGACCACCAGCACCACTTGCTCTATATGTATCAATTCTAATATCTTTATCTTCTATTACAATATCAATATTGTCATCTATTTCAGGGCTCACCATAACAGATGAGAAAGATGTATGTCTTTTTGCATTTGAGTCAAAAGGAGATATTCGCACTAACCTATGAATTCCATTTTCTGTTTTCATATAACCATAAGCGTTTTCACCACGTATTACAAAACTTACATCTTTTATTCCAGCTTCATCACCAGCTTGATAATCAAGTACTTCAACTTTAAAATCATTTCTTTCAGCCCATCTAAGATACATTCTATACAATATACTTGCCCAATCTTGAGACTCTGTTCCACCAGCTCCTGGATGAATTGTAACAATCGCATTTAGTGTATCATCTGGATTTGAAAGCATTACAGATATTTCAGTTGATTTTATTAAATCTTCTAAATCATTAGCTTCTTCATATAAAAGTTCTAAAGTATCTTCATCTTTTTCACTATTTGCCATCTCATAAAGTTCATTTGTACCATTTAATGACTCATAAGCTTTATTAAATTTATTTAATTTTCCTAAAATTCTATTTTTTTCTATTCCAATTTTTGTGGCATTTTCAATATCATTCCAAAAATCTTGATTTGATTCAAGTTCGATAATCTCTTGTAATCTTTGATTTAGTAAGTCAGGCTTCAAAATCCCTTTTATATTGTTTAGTTTTGTATTTAGTAGTTTTAGAAGTTCTGAATATTCATAGGCATCCATACAGCTTTATCCTTTAGTTTTTCTATTTTGAGGTTTTTAAAATATGTTGTGAGTAAATAAAATATCATTTAAAGAGCAATAAGCTCTTTAAAATTATTGAATACTATCTAAATAAGCTTTTATACCTTTTATGCTTGAGTTATTTAAGAAATTAATATGAGCAGGTCCATAAATAGAACTTCTTTTCTCTTCACTAATTCCTAATTCATAATCTTTTAAAGCTTGTTCCATATCTTTTTGGCTTATATTTTTAAGTTTTGAATTACCTTTTGTTTTATCACCTTTTTCTCCATGACAGCTTTGACATTGATTTATGTATAAAACTTTTGCATCAGCTAACATAGTTTCATTGGCTTTTTCAATAGCAGCTTGCTCTTCAGCTTCTTGTTTAGCTTCAAGCTTAGCAAGAATATTTGCTTCCATTTGTTCTTGGCTAATTCCAGATGGTGCAACACCAGCCATAGTTTTTCCATGATCTTGAGTTTTTAAGATATAAATATAACTAGAACCATTTATTTTAATATCATCAACTATCCAACCCTTCTTTTTCATATCATTAATAGAGTATTTTCCTCCACAAGCTCCACCATTTAGAGGAACAGTTTCAATAGTTGCCATAGATGGGTGGTTTTCTTTAAAACACATAGTAGTGTCAGCTAAAAGAGAAGCTCCACACAAAAGCGCGCAAGAAGCAATAATTTTTTTCAAGATAAAATCCTTTTTTTAAAAATGCAAGATTTTACCATAATTTTACTAAATTTTTTTAAGAAGAGATACTTACTATACAATCTTTTAAAATATTTGGTTTTGAGATTTTTAATTTGAGATTTTTAATTGTGTAACTATCTTCTAGAACTTTTTTTATTGTTTTTACTGCATCTTCTAGAAGTTTAAATTTATTCTTTTTCATACTTTTTTTTACAAGATTTGCAACTTCTGAATAGTCTATAAAATTATCTTTACTAAAATCATAATCAAAGCTAAGGTTGATTATAACTTTTTGTTTTTTTACTCTTTCAAAATCAAGAATTCCAATAATACATTTAAAAGTAAGTTGTTCAATCTCTATTTTCATATCACTTTTTTCTCTTCACCTTTTAAAAGTCTTATAATATTTGGAATATGTTTGTATATAATAATAAATGCAATCAAATACATAGGAGCATTCGAACCTATATTTAAGCCATTGTTTATAAAAATAGAGCTAATAATTACTGCAATTAATGCCAAAAGTGAAGATAAAGATGATATTTTTAAAACTTTTGCACAAATAAACCAAACAATTGCACCAATTAGTGTAGAAATTGGAATTAAAACAATATAAACTCCAAGTCCTGTTGCAACACCTTTTCCACCTTCAAGCCCTAAATATATAGAGTAGCAGTGTCCCAAAACACTTAATACTGCCATTGCCCAAAGAGTTTGCTCACTTAAATTAAAGATAAACATACCAACTAAAAGTAAAATTGTACCTTTTAAAGCATCTAAAATTACTGTTGCAATGCCCAATTTTTTTGCTAAACTAGGGTTTGTTTTTTTTACTACTCTTAAAACATTTGTTGCACCAATACTTCTACTACCATCATTTTTTATATCAACACCAGCGAAAGTTTTTGCTAGTATTAAACCAAAAGGAATAGAACCTATTAAATATGCTAAAAGATAAAAAATTATATTTTCATTTGTAAAAAAATCCATCAATAACCTTTGTTGTTTTTAAAATTAAATGAGATTATAACTAAATTTTTGATATATTCTCACTTAATAAAATTTTTAAAAGGTAATATTATTGAATTATAAAGAAGAGATTTTAAAACTAAAAAAAGAGCTAGATGTTGTACTTGTAGCTCACTTTTATCAAAGAGATGAAGTATTTGAATTAGCAGATATAACTGGTGATAGCCTTGAATTAGCAAAAAAAGTTATGGAAAGCGACAAAGAGTTTGTTGTATTTTGTGGAGTTGGATTTATGGGAGAGAGTGCAAAAATTTTAAATCCACAAAAAAGAGTTCTAATGCCTAGAATTGCTTGTTGTGCAATGGCTAGAATGATTGATGAAGGTTATTTTTTAGAAAATTTAAAAAAGATGAATGAAGCTGGAATATCAAATGATGATATTTTACCAATTACTTATATCAATTCAAGTGCAAGTGTAAAAGCAAGAGTGGGAGAGATGGGTGGAATGGTATGTACATCTTCAAATGCTTACAAAATAATTGAAAAAGGTCTGAAATCTGGTAAAAAAATATTTTTTGTACCTGATAGATGTTTAGGACAAAATTTTGCAAAAAGCTTAGGATTAAAATCAGCAGTTATTGGAGATGGAACAAATTTAAAAGAAGCTGATATTATTTGCTATAACGGTTTTTGTAGTGTTCATCAACAATTTAATATTGATGATATAGATTTTTATAGAGAAAAATATCCAGGTATTATTGTAGCTGTTCATCCAGAGTGTGATCCATCTGTTTGCGATAAAGCTGATTTTGTTGGTTCAACTTCACAATTAATAAAATTTATAAAAGAGCTACCAGAGGATCAAAAAGTTGTTGTTGGAACAGAGTTTAATATGGTTAATAGATTAAGAGAGAAAAATACATATATTTTAAGCTCAACAAAACCAGAGTGTCCTACGATGAATGAGACAACTTTAGAGCATGTTTATTTAACTTTAAAATCTATAAAAGAGAATAAAATAAGCGAATTATCAGAGATAAAAGTAGATGAAAAGACAAGATATTGGGCAAAAATAGCTCTTGAAAGGATGTTTGAAATATGATTCATATTAAAAGGTTTGTAAAGCAAGCAATAACAGAAGACAACGGAAGAGGAGATTTATTCTACGATATTGCTCCTGATGGAAAATTTACAGCAAAAATCGTTTCAAAAAGTAATGGAATATTAGCTGGTGTTAAATATGCTGAAACTTTGGCTCAAACAGAGAAAATAAAAGTTGATTTTCTAAAAAAAGATGGTGATAAAATACAAGCTGGAGATATTTTAGCAAAACTAGAGGGAAAAGCTTCAAAACTACTTTCAAGTGAGAGAACTTTTTTGAATATGCTTCAACACGCAAGTGGAATAGCTACAATGGCTAGCAAATTTGTTGAAAAACTAGATGGTTTTGATGTTGTTTTACTAGATACTAGAAAAACACGACCACATTTGAGAGATTTTGAAAAATATGCCTCAAGAGTTGGTGGAGCTATAAACCATAGGTTGGGTCTTGATGATTGTTTGATGCTTAAAGATACTCACCTTAGAACTATTGAAAATCTAGCAGAATTTGTAAAAATAGCAAGAAAAAGAATATCTTGGGTTACAAAAATAGAAATTGAGTGTGAAACTTTTTCTCAAGTTGAAACAGCTATGGAAGCTGGAGCTGATATTATAATGTGTGATAATATGACATTCCAACAAATAAAAGAAGTTGTAAAATTTAGAGATGAAAAATATCCTCATATTTTAATAGAAGCTAGTGGAAATATAAATCTTGATACTATTCAAGAATATGCAAAAACTGGTGTTGATGCTGTTAGTAGTGGAAGTATAATTCATCAAGCAACTTGGCTTGACTTTTCAATGAGAGTTGATTGATTTTGAAAAAAGATTTTATTTTGAGCAATAAAATAGATATGAGTTTGTATTCAAAAGCTTTAGAATTAATAGAAAAAAGTAGATACATTTTAATAATAACTCATGTAAATCCAGATCCTGATTCTATAGGCAGTGCTTTGGCTTTATCAAATTTATTTGCAGAGAACAAAATAAAACATAAAGTTTTTAATATTAGTTCTGATTTACCAAAAAATTTAGATTTTTTAAATAGATTTGATAAAATTACGAATATTGTACCACCTTTTTATGACTTGGCAATTTGCGTTGATTGTGGAACTTACAAAAGGCTTGGATTTGATTTACCAAAAGATGTACCACTTATAAATTTTGACCATCATGCTTCAAATAATAATTTTGGCACAATAAATATAGTAGATCCATATAAAAGTAGTACAGCAGAGATTGTTTTTGAGTTTTTTAAACATAATGGATTAAACATATCAAAATATAGTGCGCAGTCACTTTATTGTGGTATATATGATGATACCTTAGCATTTTCTTTAGGAAGATGTGATGAAGAGACTTTTAAAAAAGTTAACTTTTTGGTTGAGTGTGGTGCTAGTCCATCATTTATTGCAAATAAGCTTTTAAGAAGAGATAGTTTGGCAAAATACAGAATCATTCCAAAAGTTTTAGATAGTTTAGAACTTCACAAAGATGGAGAAATAGCTACTATTTATGCTCTTGAAGAGTGGTTTAAAACTACTGGTGCACACGCTAGAGATTGTGAAGATGCTCTTGATATGATTATGAGTATGCAAATAGTACAAGTCGCATTTTTTATACGATTTACAAATGGAGTTTGTAGAGTATCTTTGAGGTCTAAAAATGAACTTGATGTCTCAAAAATAGCTTCTATTTTTGATGGTGGTGGGCATTTTAATGCATCAGGATGTACAATAGATACAAAAGATGTTGAAGTTGCAAAAAATTTAGTATTAAAGGAAGTTATAAAATATTATGGATAAAAAAAGTGGATTATTATATATAAGTATTTCAGTTATGGTTGTTGTGGTTATTGTTCTAGGTGTTATTTTAACTCTGGATAGAGAAGAACCAAATATTTATGTTCAAACAGAAGTTAATCAAAAAGATATTTATTGGAATTTACAAACTCCAATAAGAGTTGAAGTTGCAGATAAAAGTAAATTAAAATCTTTTGAAACAATCTTAATAGCTGATCAAAAAGAGTATGTTTTAGAAAATGAATTAGTAAATGAAGATCAAAATAGTGGAATTTTGACTTTTGAAATAAAACCTTTTAAAGCAACAGATGGTTTTAAAGCTACAAATGCAATTTTAAGAGTAAAAGCTAAAGATAGTAGTAGTTGGAATTTTTTTGATGGAAATGAAGCTATTAAAGATACAAATTTAATAATTGATAGAAGATCTCCACAAGCTAGTGTTATTTCAAATTCATATATGATAAAACAAGGTGGTAGTGGAATTTTAATTGTTGAAATAAATGATGAAAATCTAAAAGATTATTATGTTACATTCAATGATGAAGTTATTTTTGAACTTTTTCCATTTCACAAAAAGAATTTTTATATCTCTATTATTACATGGCCAATAGATTTAACAGAGTTTAAAGGTGTTAAGGTTGTTGCAATTGATATGGCAGGAAACAAAGCTTCTGCTAAAGTTCCTTTTTATTATGATAGATTTAAAGAAAAAGTTGATAATTTAAATATTAGTGATGATTTTATTTATAGTGTTAGTAAAAATGTTTTAGAACTTAGTAATATGGAGGTTCCTACAAATCCTGCTGAGATCTTTGTAAAAGCAAATAAAGATTTAAGAGCAAAAAATCTAGCAACTATGAGAAATGTTGTAATCAAGAATTTTGCAGATAGTCAAAATATGCCTTTTGATGTTAAGACTTTTATAAGGATGACAAATGCAAAAACATTTGCAATGTTTGGAGAGCGAAGACACTATTTTTATAATAATGAAAAAATAGATGAAGCATGGCATTTAGGAATGGATTGGGCTAGTGTAAAAAGAGCAAGTATTGTTACAACTAATCCTGGGAAGGTTATATTTAGAGGTTATTTAGGAATTTATGGTGAGAGTATTATTATTGACCATGGTTTAGGAATAGCATCTCTTTATGCACATACAAGTTCTCAAAGTGTTGATGTTGGAGATATGGTTGTTGCTGGACAAGAAATTGGAAATACAGGATCTACTGGAGCTGTATTTGGAGATCATTTACACTTTGGAATTTTAATTCAAGGAATTGAAGCAAATCCAAATGAGTGGTTAGATTCAAATTGGATGAAATTAAATCTTACAAATACAATAAATAGTGCAATAAAAATTATAGATGGAAATAAAAAATGAAACAAAGAACAATAAAGAGTGATATCGAAATTGTTGGAATAGGACTTCATAAAGGGGTTCCTGTAAAAATGAGATTAGAACCCCTACCATCAAATAGTGGAATAGTAATATATAGAAGCGATGCTGCTGTTACTATTCCTTTAAAAAAAGAGTATGTTGTTGATACAAAAATGGCAACAGTTTTAGGAAAAGATGGAGTAGTAGTTTCTACTATTGAACATCTTTTATCTGCAATTTATGCTTATGGAATTGATAATTTAAGAGTTGTTTTAGATAATGACGAAATTCCAATTTTAGATGGAAGTGCTTCTGGATATTGTATGCTAATTGAAGAGGCTGGAATACAAGAGCAAGAAGAGTCAAAAAAAGCAATAAAAATTAAAAAAGAGGTTGTTGTTACAACAGAAGATGGAAAAAGAGTAAGTTTAAAACCATCAAATAGAATTGTGTATGACTTTGAGATTAAATTTAATCATCCTGCAATTGGACAACAAAAATTTCATTTTGATTACTCAATAGAGGAGTATAAAGAGAGTATTGCAAAAGCTAGAACATTTGGGTTTTTACATGAAGTTCAATATTTAAGAAGTATTGGTTTAGCACTTGGTGGAAGTATGGAAAATGCTATAGTTTTGGATGAAACAAAAATTCTAAATCCAGAGGGTTTAAGATATGAAGATGAGTTTGTAAGACATAAAATCCTTGATGCAATTGGAGATATGGCGCTTTTAGAGTATACAATGATTGGTGAGTATGAGGCTGTTGCTGGAAGTCACCATTTAAATCATCTTTTGACAAAAAAACTTTATGAAGATAAAGAAAATTATGAAATAATTGATTTAGAAGAGGCAAGTAGTGAAGCTGAAGTTTTTGAACTTGCATTTGCAAAACAGTTGAGTGCAGAGTAAAAATTTGATAGAAATTTTAGTTATAACTATTTCAAAACCACTCTTAATTGGTGTTTATAAAGATAAACAACTTTTAAGAAAAATAGAACAAAATGGTTTAACATCTGATGAGTTGCCAATTTTATTTAAAGATTTATTAGAAGAGTTTGATGTAAAAACTATAATTTATGTAAATACACCTGGTTCATTTATGTCTATAAAAATTGCTTATATTTTTTTAAAAACTATAACTATGATAAAAGGTATTGAGTTTTTAGCAGCTAATGGCTTTCTTTTTAATCAAAATTCTCCAATAAAAGCATTAGGAAAAAAATATTTTATAAATGAAAATGAAGAGATTAAAGTAGATTTTTTGCCAAATATGTGTAAAATTTCGGATTTTGAATTACCAAAGAGTTTAGAAAATATAGATTTTTCTAAAGATACTTTGCCAATATATAATTTACCGGCTGTATAAAGGCTTCATTCTTGAAGCACTTTAGGTTTTTCTCACAGAGAGTTTAACAACAGGCTACTTTTTAGGAGATTTTTAATCTCCGCTATAAAAAGTAGTTATAAAAGATAAGGTTCCTTTTTAAATGGGAACCATTTAAAAAGGAGAGTATTTGAGAATTAGTGTTCCAGCAACTAGTGCCAATTTAGGGCCTGGATTTGACTGTTTAGGAGTAGCTTTAAATTTAAAAAATCAAGTAATAATTAGACCATCAAAATTTCATAGTGTATCTTTAAAAGGTGAGGGTTCAAATAATCCTGCATTAAAAGACAATAATATGTTTATATCTATTTTTAATGATTTTTACTACAATTTGACGCAAAAAAAGAGACATTTTAGATTTGAATTTTTTAATGAAATCCCACTTTCAAGAGGTTTAGGAAGCTCTTCGGCTGTTATTGTTTCTGCAATTGCTAGTGCTTATGCAATTGAAGGAATAAAAGTTGAAAAAGAGAGGCTTTTAAATCTATCGTTGGCGTATGAAAGTCATCCTGATAATATAACACCAGCTGTTATGGGTGGATTTAATGTAGCAAGTGTGCATGAAAATGAAGTTAAATTTATAAATAAATCAATTCCTAGAAGTTTAAAAGCAGTTGTTGTTGTACCAAATAGACCAATTTCAACTACACTATCAAGAAAAACACTTCCATATAAATATTCAAAAGAGGATACAATTTTTAATATATCTCACTCATCACTTTTAACAGCTGCATTTATGAGTGAAAATTGGGAGATGTTAAAGTATGCATCAGCTGATATGGTTCATCAACAATTTAGAATGAAACATATGCCAGAGCTATTTGAAGTACAAAAAACAGCTCTTAAAAATGGCGCTTTAATGAGTACACTTTCAGGTTCAGGTTCAACATTTTTCTCAATAGCATATAGTGAAGATAGTCAAAAGCTTGAACTAGCTTTAAAAGAGAAATTTCCTCACTTTAGAGTAATGAGTGTAGATTTTGATAACAACGGTGTAAAAATTGAAATTTAATTATTTTATATTATTAAGAAAAATTTAGGTATAATAGTTGGCTAATTTGAAAACAATCTTAAGAACTTGCATATTTTGTAGGAAAAAGCTTGAACAAAAAGAGCTTTTAAGATTTAAATGTTCAAATAAACAGTTATCTATTTATGATAACATTGGAAGAAGCTTTTATATTTGCAAGCCATGTAAAGTTGATTTTCTAGATATGAAAGAGATTAAGAGATATGAAAAAGCACTTTGTAGAGAGTGTAAAAATAAAGATAAGTATGTTATACAACTTGAGGAGATTTTATTAGATGTCAGATAAAGTAAGAGTTTTTGAAATTGCAGAAGAAGCCGCATCAACAAGTGCTGAGGTTATGCAAAAAGCAAAAGAGTTAGGGATAGATTTAAAAACAGCACAAGCTACAGTTTCTTATGAAGATGCAGAAGAGATTACGCAATATATAATGACTGGAAAGAGTTCTAGAATTAAAGAGCCAGTAGAAGAAAAAGTTGCAAAACCTAAAAAAGAGGTAGAAGTAAAAGAGGAATCGGAAGTAAAAGTTCCAAAAATAAATGAACAAGATAAAGTAATTGGCAACTCAATAAAAACTGAAATCAAAAAACCAACTATTTCAAAACCTATTTTAAAAACTGAAGAAAATGTTACTAGTCTAAATGATGAAGATAATATGATAAATCCAACAAAAGTTGTTCCAAAAAGAAAAGGTCTTGTAATTATTAAGAAAAAAAGACCTGAAGAGCAAGAGGTAAAAATTGTAAAAGAAGATTTTGAAGTTAAGAAAACTCAAAAATCTTTAAGTGATATTTTTAGTGAAAATGAAGAGAAAAACTTTGAAAAGAATAATAGAGTAAGAGAAGATAATCAAAGAAATCAAAAAGTAAAAAAAGAGAAGAAAAAAACTCCTATAAAAGCTCAAGATCATGGAAGAAAAATAGAAGTTTCACATACTAGTGAAGAGTTTAAAAGTAGTGATGATTCTCTTTTAGGTGATGAAGTTGTTCTTCTTGATATGGATTTACAAGACAATTTTAAAATCTTTGATGAGCCAAAACCAGTAAATACTGCAAATCACTCTAGAAGTTCAAAACCTGCAGCTTTTGGAAATACTCCAACAGGACTTAAAAGAGGAAAAAGAAAGAAAAGAGTTGTTAGAACTCAAGAAAAAGAAGATATTACTTCGATTGTAATTCCTGAGGATATTAGAGTTTATGAGTTTGCAGAAGCTTGTGGAAAAACTCCAGCTGAAGTTATTACTGTACTATTTCACTTAGGAATGATGGTTACAAAAAATGACTTTTTAAAACAAGATGAGTTAGAAATACTTGGTGAAGAGTTTGGTATTGAAGTAACTGTAAAAGATGCATTAGAAGATGTAAATTATGAAGATAGTTATGATGAGGAGATTGATACTAAATCATTTGTAACTAGACCTCCAGTTGTAACAATCATGGGACATGTTGATCATGGTAAAACATCTTTATTAGATAAAATTAGAAGCTCAAAAGTGGCTAGCGGTGAAGCTGGTGGAATTACACAACATATAAACTCATATACAATTACAAAAAATGGACAAAAAATTACTTTTGTTGATACTCCTGGTCACGAAGCATTTAGTGCAATGAGAACAAGAGGAGCAAATGTTACTGATATTATTATTATAGTTGTTGCTGCTGATGATGGAGTAAAAGCTCAAACAGAAGAGGTAATTTCTCATGCGAAAGCAAGTGGTTGCCCAATTATAGTAGCTATGAATAAAATGGATAAAGAGAGTGCAAACCCAGATATGGTAAAAGCTCAAATGGCTGAAAAAAATTTAACACCTATTGATTGGGGTGGGGATATAGAGTTTATTGGAGTATCTGCAAGAACAGGTGAAGGAGTTGAAGATTTACTTGAAAATATTTTAATTCAAGCTGAACTTCTTGATCTAAAAGCTGATCCTACTGCAAAAGCTAAAGCAACTGTTATTGAGTCATCTTTAGAAAAAGGAAGAGGACCTGTTGCAAATATTATTGTTCAAAATGGAACTTTAAGAGTTGGAGACAATATAGTTTGTGATACAACATTTGGAAGAGTAAAAGCTATTACAAATGATATGGGAGAGATTGTAAAAGAGCTGGGACTTAGCGAAACAGGAACTGTTTTAGGTTTGAATGATGTTCCAACGACTGGTTCAAGCTTAGTTGCAATGGATAGTGAAAAAGAAGTAAGAGATATTGCAACAACAAGAGCTGAGCATGCAAGAGCAAAAGAGTTATCAAAATCTACAAAAGTATCACTTGAAGAGATGAGTGGATTAATAGCAGAAGGAAAAATTAAACAGTTACCAGTAATCATTAAAGCAGATGTTGGTGGTTCTTTAGAGGCAATTAAAGGCTCTTTAGAAAAAATTGCAAATGATGAAGTAAAAGTAAAAGTTATTCATTCGGCTGTTGGTGGAATTACTGAAAGTGATATAGTTTTAGCGAGTGCTAGTGAAGGTTGTATAATCTTAGGATTTAATGTACGACCAACAGGAGCTATAAAAGCAAAAGCAAAATCTGATGGAGTTGAGATAAATACATATTCAATTATTTATGATTTACTTGATGATGTTAAAAATGCTCTATCTGGAATGATGAGTGCTATTATAAGAGAAGAGAATACTGGACAAGCAGAAGTTAGAGATACATTTGTTGTGCCAAAAGTTGGAACAGTTGCTGGATGTTTAGTTACGGATGGAAAAGTAATAAGAGGTGGTCATGCTAGAATTATTAGAGATGGTGTTGTTACATATACTGGAAAAATTTCATCACTAAAAAGATTTAAAGATGATGCAAAAGAGGTTGCAAGTGGATATGAGTGTGGAATTATGTTTGATAAATTCAATGATATAAAAGTTGGAGATTATATTGAAACATTTATTCAAATTGAAGAGAAAGTAAAAATTGACGATTAATGAAAAGTATAAATCTTCAAAGAACTGAATCATTATTGATGGAGCTTATACCTCAGGCTCTATCACAACTACAAAATAGTAAAATAAACTCTTTGCCAATAACAGGTGTAAACTGTAAGAATGGAAAATATGATGCTATTGTATATTTTGATGGTAGTGATTTTGATAAAGATGAGGTAAAAGAGGTAATTGAATCTCTAAAAAAAGCAAATGGAAGAATAAAAAGTGATGTATTGGCAAGTACGGGATGGTATAAATGTCCAAATTTTAAATTTGAACTTGATACATCTTTAGAGAAATCAAAAAAGATAGAAGACCTATTTGCAAAAATTAAAAAAGATAAAACAAAAAGTGAAGAAGAATGAATTTAGAAGAACAAATTAAACTAATAGTTGAAAATAGTGGTTTAAAACTTTATGATATTGTTACAACTAAAGAGCATGAGAGAAATATTTTTAGAGTTATTGTAACATCAAAAGATGGTGTAAATTTAGATAAATGTGCTGAAATCTCAAGATTAATATCTCCGATTTTAGATATTGATGAACCAATGGGTGGAAAGTATAATCTTGAAGTAAGCTCTCCTGGAATTGAGAGAAAATTAAAAAAACCTGAACATTTTATAGCAAGTGTTGGTGAGCTTGTAAAGGCTAAAAACTTTGCAACAGAGGTTTATAGTGGTGAGCTTTTAAGTG
This sequence comes from Aliarcobacter cryaerophilus, assembly GCF_014352935.1. The sequence continues at coordinate 255,784 of NZ_CP060694.1, forward strand.
CAGATGATGAAAAAATCATAATAAAAACAGAGTTTGGTGAAGAAGAGCTTACTTATGATAATATCTTAAGTGCTGCAACATATTTTGAGTGGTAAAAGAAGATAAAAATGAAAATTGATGATAATTTCTATATGAAATTAGCCATTGATGAAGCTTGGAAATATCAACTTTTGACCTATCCAAATCCTGCTGTTGGCTGTGTGCTTGTAAAAGCTGGAAAGCTTTTGGCTATTGAAGCCCACAAAGAAGCAGGAATGCCACATGCTGAGATAAATGCTTTAAAAACAGCACTTCTTAGCAAAGAATCTAACTCTTTATTAAGAGCTTTAGAAAAGAGTTCTGAAATACATGAGTATTTAATTAAAAATCATAATAACTTTTTTAATGATTGTGAAATATATACAACTTTAGAACCTTGTAATCATGAAGGAAAAACTCCATCTTGTGCAAAACTTTTATCCATTCTAAAACCACAAAGAGTAATTATTGGCTCTATTGATACAAATAAAATTGCAAGTGGTGGAATAAAAACATTAGAAGATGAAAATATAAATGTGACAACAAAGGTTTTAGAAAAAGAGTGTGAAAATCTGTTAATTCCTTTTAAATCTTGGCAAAATAAAACATCTATTTTTTTCAAAATGGCACAAACTTTAAATGGCTCTATAGATGGACAAATAAGCTCTCAAAGAGCAAAGCTATATGTTCACACATTAAGAGACAAAATAGACCTTCTTTTAATTGGTGGAAACACTATAAGAACTGATAAACCAACTTTAGATACAAGATATATAAAAGGAAGAGAACCAGATATTTTTATTTATAGTAAAAATAAGGTTTTTTCTCAAAATATACCACTTTTTAAAGTACCAAATAGAAAAGTAATCATTAGTGATGATCTATTTAAACTGCTTGATTATAAGTTTGTAATGGTTGAAGGTGTTTATAATCTTCTTGATATTTTAAAGGATAAAATCGACTTTTTTATTTTAATTATAAGCCCAAAAATCAGAAATGGGGTAAATGCTTTAAATGAACTAAATATAGATTTTGAAATATTGCATGAGAACTATTTAGGAGATGAAAAGATAGTTTTTTTAAAAAAGAAGAGTTAATATATTAATATTTGATAAAAAGCTAGAATAAATCTAGCTTTTTAATTATTTTACTTTTTCTAAGTATTCACCAGTTCTAGTATCTACTCTTATAACATCACCTTCAAGTATATGAAAAGGAATTTGAACAACAGCACCTGATTCTAAAGTAGCTGGTTTTCTACCACCTTGAGAGTCACCTTTGAAGTTTGGTGGAGTATCTATAATTTTAAGTTCAACAACCATTGGAGGCTCAACTGTAATAGCTTTTCCATTGAAATACATCATATCTACTTGCATTCCATCTATTATCCAATCAAATGCATCTCCAACTTGCTCATAAGTTAATCCTTCTTGCTCATAAGTTGCAGTATCCATAAATTGTAATAATTCACCATCATCATACAAAAATTGCATCTGTTTTTGTTGTAAATTTGGAGTTTCACACTTATCTCCAGCATGGAAAGTTTTTTCAATAGTTTTTCCATTTAAAAAAGATTTTATTTTTGCTCTTACAAATGCAGCACCTTTACCAGGTTTTACATGTTGGTATTCAACAATTTTATATGGAATTCCATCAACTTCGATTTTTAAACCTTTTTTTAATTCACTCATTCCAATTGCCATTTTTACTCCTTATATTTCAGCATAAGCAACTGCAATGCTAGCTTCTAAATTATCAAGTTCGCTAATTACTTTTGAGTTTGCTTTTTCATCTATTAAAATAACTGCAAGAGCAGTTCCCTCTTTTCCACGGCTTAGTCTAAAGTCAGATATATTAATACCATTTTCACCTAAGATATTTCCAACTTTTCCAACAACACCTGGAATATCTTTGTTTTTCATAATGATCATTTTACCTTTTGGATCAACATCAATTTTGAATCCATCAAGATCAACAACTCTTTGAACATCTTCACCAAATACAGTTCCAGATATATTTTTTACACCTTTTGATGTAGTTATTTTAATAGTAACTTTATTTTTATATCCGCTACTATTTGTTAAAGCTTTAGTAGATAGTTCAATACCTTTCTCTTTTGCAATAAAGTTTGCACTTACATAGTTTACGCTACTTCCAGAACTAACACTTAACACTCCAACACTTGCAAAAGTTTGTAAAGAGTCAACATATTCAGATAGTTCACCCTCAGCACTTACTTCAATAGCTCTAATTTCACTTTTACTAATTTGTGCTAATAAAAATGCCATTTTTTGTGTTAATTCAATATATGGCTTTACAAATGAAGGTATTTTACTCTCATCTATTGGAAGATTTAATGCGTTTGGATAAGATATTCCTCTAGCACTCTCTATTGCATTGTTTGCACTTTGAATAGAGATCTCTTTTTGACTCTCTTTTGTATTTGCTCCAAGGTGAGCAGTTACTGTAACATTTGGTAAATCTAATAGTGGATGAGAAGTTGCAGGCTCTTTTTTGAATACATCAATTCCAGCCATTGCAATTTTTCCATTTTTTAGGTTTTCTACTAATGCTTCTTCATTATATAATCCACCTCTAGCACAGTTTATTAATACAACTCCATCTTTCATTTTTTGAATCTCATCAAAACTAATCATATCGATAGTCTCTTTGTTTTTTGGAGTGTGAATTGTAATAATATCACAAGCCAAAATATCATCAAAATTTGTAGTATAAGTAATACCTAAATCTGTTGCTTTAGTGCTTGGAATATAAGGGTCATAAGTAATAACATCCATCTCAAATGCTTTTGCTCTAAGAGCAACTCTATGTCCAATATTTCCAAAACCAATAACACCTAGTTTTTTACCATAAAGCTCATTTCCATACCAATCTTCTCTTTTCCAAACTCTATCAATTTTTAATTGATTATGAGCATATGGAAATTTTCTCATACAAGATAGCATATGTGCCATTGTAAGTTCAACTGCTGCTATTGTGTTTGCAGTTGGAACATTCATAGCAATTATTCCTCTTTTACTACAACCTTCAATATCAACATTATCATAACCAACACCAGCTCGTATAATTGCTTTTAAATTAACTGCTGCATTTAGAAATTTTTCATCAACATCTGTTGAAGATCTTGTAATTGCAACGTCTGCATCTTTTATAATATCTAATAGTTTTACTTTATCAACGTCAGCTGCAAATACATAATTTATATCTTCAGTTTTTTCTAAAATTTTTAATCCAGCTTCGTGAATATGATCACAAACTACAATTGTTTTTTTACTCATTAAAATATTCCTACTTTTTGAATTGATCTTTTATAGCATCACCCAAAGTCATAGACATATCATCATTTACAGACTTTAACATATCTCTTTCTTGTTGTTGCTCTAATCTTCTTATTGATAATCTAACTCTATTTTTTTTAGTGTCAATATTTATAACAACAGCTTCAATTTCATCACCAATTGATACTTCATCAATATTTAATGGACCAAAATCTTCAGTTCTTACAAGTCCATCTAGGTTATTTTCAAGTTTTATAAATAGACCAAAATCTTTTTTATCTTTTACAGCACCTTTTACAATATCACCAATTTTGTATTTATCTTGAAAATCTTTTGCAGGAGAAGTAGCTATCTCTTTGATTGAAAGTGAAATATTCTCTTTTTCTCTATCAATTTTGATAATTTTAACTTCAACTTCATCACCTTTCTTGAAAAGGTTTTTACATTTACTATTTGGTTCCCAACTAGATTCCTCATTATGAAGCAATCCATCAACATCACCTATAGTAACAAAAGCTCCAAATTCAGTTAAAGTTGCAATTTTACCTTTTAAAACATCTCCAACTTTGTGAGAGTTTACAAATTTATTAAATGGTTTTTCTTGAAGGTTTTTTAAACTAACTCTTAATCTTTTTTGCTCAAAGTTTAGTTCAATTACTTCAACATTTATCTCATCACCAATGTTTAAAATCTCTTTTGGATTTTTAATATTTTTATTCCATGAAAGTTCCGAAATATGTAAAAGTCCTTCTATGTCATTTCCTAAATCAACAAAAGCACCATAAGATTCAAAATTTGAAACAGTTACAGTAATAGTATCACCAACTTCTAATCTATCTTTTATCTCTTCCCATGGATTTGATAAAGCAGCTTTAATTGATAAGCTTAAATGTTGTTTGTTTTTATCATAAGATAATACGATAACAGAAACAGTATCTCCCTCAGCGTAGTAATTTGCAGGATTTACAGGACCTTTGTAAGAGATTTCATTGTAGTTTACAAGACCATCAATTCCACCTAAATCTACAAACATTCCATAAGAAGTAATTTTCTTAATAACACCATTTATTGGCTCTTTATTCTCTAAAATTTTAGCAATTTTGCTATCTTTTTCAGATTTACCTTCTTCTATTAATTTTTTTCTTGAAACAATAATTGAGTTTTGATTTTTATTTACTTTAATAACTTTTGCTTTTACTGTTTTTCCAATAGCACCAATAGTTTTCATGTAAGATTGAGCTAGAGGCATAAAGTATTCACAACCATCTGCATCTTCAAGAGTGAAACCACCTCTTTGTTTAACAGATACTATTTTAGCTTCAATAGTAACATCTTCAAAGTTTTCACCATGTTTAGCTATAAAGTTATTAAACTTCTCTTTTTGAAGTACTTTTTTATGTGAAATACTAGGTCTTTCACCTCTATTTCCCATAAGCATAACAGGAATTGTATCTCCAACTTTGTACTTTATCTCACCATTTGTTGTAATTTCTGATAGAGACAATAAACCTTCAATTTTTTGTCCAACATCAACTAAAACTCTTTCAGCATTTATATCAACAATTACACCATCAACCACAGAGTTATTCTCTGATTGCTCAAAAGACTCATTTAACATTTGCTCAAAGTCAAAGTCTTCACCTAAATCTATATCTTCCATACGCATTTTGTACCTTCTTTGTTTACCAGTTTATTTAAAATAGCAAGATTGTACAAAAAAATCGCTTAAATTATGGTTTAAAACTCTTTATTTTTTCATAGACTTTTTTAATAACCCAGTCAGGCGTGCTCGCACCAGCAGTAATTCCACAAAATTCCTTGTCTTTAAACCAAGAAATTTCAAGCTCTTGTTCATTTTCAATTAAATATGAATCTTTACAATTTTCAAGACAAATAGAGTGAAGTTGTTTTGTATTTGATGAACTTTTTCCACCAATTACAATCATAATATCAGCTTTTATTGAAATATCTCTAGCCGCATCTTGGTTTTCAAAAGTTGCATCACAAATTGTATTAAAAACTCGAACCTCTTTATTTTTTAAGATAAGAGCATTTACAATCTCAAGATATGTCTCATTTTTCTTTGTAGTTTGTGCGACACAAGCAATTTTATTATTTTTAAATTTTATATTTTTTAAATCATGGACAGATAAAATTATATGAACATCATCTAAATCATCAGCATAAGATTTTACACCTTTTACTTCAGGATGCTCAATGTCTCCAAAAATAAGAATAGAGTAACCCTCTTTAGACATATTTTTTACTATATTTTGAGGAGTTGTTACAAATGGACAAGTAGCATTTATAACTTTTTTAACACTTTTTTTAAGCTCTTTTAAATCATTTTTAGGGATACCATGAGTTCTAATAATAACAGTATCATCTGGTTTCACATCACTTAATTGTGAATATAATCCTACGTTAAAATCTTTTTTTAATCTATTTATCTCATCTTCATTATGAATAAGTGGTCCCATAGTTGCACTATTTTCATACTTTTGTGCAATTTCTATGGCTCTTTTTACACCAAAACAAAAACCATAGCTACTTGCTAGTTCTATTTTCAAAATTTATCCTTAATACAAAGAGTCTAAAATCTCTTTAAAGTTTGGAAAAGATGAGTTTATACACTCTACATCATCTATTTTCATATCACAATTTAATCCAGCTATTGCAAAACTCATGGCAATTCTGTGATCTCCATAAGAGTCTATAGTTGCACTTTTTAACTCTCCACCTCTTATCTCATATCCATCTTCAAACTCTGTGAAATCAACACCACAAAGAGCTAAATTATCAACAACTGCTTTTATTCTATCGCTCTCTTTTACTCTTAGCTCTTTTGCATTTTTTACTTTTGATGTTCCTTTTGCTAAACTCATTGCAATACTAAGAGCTGGAAGTTCATCTATTAGCCAAGATATATTTTGGCTTACTTCAACACCATTTAATTCATTTCCAATTATTTCAATATCACCAATAGGTTCATAAACATTCTCTTTTTCAATAAAGTTTACTATGGCTCCCATTTTTTTTAAAACCACATATGCTTCAACTCTTGTAGGGTTTAAAGATGCATTTTTTATTACAACTCTAGAGCCTTTTGAAATTGCAGCTGCAACCGCAAAGAAAAATCCACTAGAAGGATCTGCTGGAACAGTTATATTTAAAGGTTTTAGATGTGATGTTAGAGGTTTTATATTTATAAAACCTTCATTATCTGTAAAAATTTCTGCTCCCATACCTTTTAACATTCTCTCAGTATGGTCACGTGTAAGCTCATTCTCTTTATATTTACTAACATTTGTGGCTCTTAGAGCTGCTAAAATCATAGCTGATTTAACTTGAGCTGAATCAACAGGAGAGATGTAAGTAAAAGGTTTTAAATACTTTTCTCCTCTTATAAATAGGGGTGCTTTGTTCCCATTCTCTCTTCCATCAATATTTGCTCCGATATTTCTTAAAGGGTCTGCAACTCTTTTCATTGGTCTACTTCGTAAATATTTATCTCCACTTAAAACAAAAGAGCCATCAACACTTGCTAATAATCCACAAAAAAGTCTCATAGCAGTTCCAGAGTTTCCACAATCAAGTACATCATCAGGTTCACTTAAATTATCAACAGGAGTTATTTCAACACTGCTTCCGTCTCTTTTTATTTTTGCTCCTAATTGTTCTACAATTTTTAGAGTATTTAAAGTATCTTCAGCAGTTAAATAGTTTTTAATATACGAAGTTTTATTTGAAAATAGTGAAAACATTGCACATCTATGAGATATTGATTTATCGCTTGCAATATTTTCTATAACAACATCAAAAGGCTTATTTAATCTTTTTATATTAAAACTTGACATATTTTTCCCTTATCTTAAAGTAATATTTAATTTCTCTTTTAAAGCATCTAAAATTGAGTTTATAACTTGATTTATATCTTCATCTTCAAGTGTTTTATCATCACTTTGAAGAGTAAATCTAATAGTTAAACTCTCATTTTCTCCTAATTTTTCATCACTATATATATCAATTAAGTTATATTGCTTAATTAGATTATTATTTAGCGAATTTATAACCTTTTTAATCTCTTTAAACTCTAAAGTTTTTGGAGCAATTATGCTTAAATCTTTTCTAGAAGCTTGAAACTTAGAGTAAGAAGAAGCTTTTACTAAACTGTTTTTTAAACTATCAAAATCTATTTGCGCAAAAAAAGTGTCACTTAAATCGAAATCAGATTCAACACTTGGATGAAGCTTAGATATAAATCCTGATATTTTTCCATCTATTAAAATATTTGCACTTTGATAAGGATGAATAAATTTATTATCAATATTTGTCATAGGTTCAAGTTCAAACTCTCCAATAGTATTTAAAACTTTTTTTGCAAATGAGAAAAAGTCTATATTTTTTGGTTTTCCTGAATTGCTTACATCTTCTAAAGATGAAGCTCCACTATGAACAAACGCAATTTTTTTACTTTCAACTCTATTTTCATCAAAAATAGTTCCAATTTCAAAAAAACTAGCACTTCTTGCACCTGTTTTAAAATTATTTGAACAAGCTTCAACAAGATTTAAAAGTAGGGTAGTTCTATAAGTATTTAACTCTTTTACAATTGGATTAATCAAATCTAAATCATCTTTTACAGTTTTAAAACCATATTTTTCTAAATTTTCTTTTGAAGAAAAAACATATGTTAATGTTTCAAAAAATCCATTTTCAATAGCTTTGTATCTTAATTTATTCTTTTTTTGTAAATCCAAACTAGTTTTATTTACTCTATTTACTTCATCGATAGCCAAAGGTTTTGAAATAATATTATCAATTCCAACCATTCTTATAACTTCTTCAGCAATATCAGCGATATTTTTAATATCATGTCTATAGTGTGGAACTTTAATCAATAAAATATCATCCACAGACTCTTTTATTTCAAACTCTAAAGAAGTCAAAATTCTCTCTATCTCAATTTTTTCTATATCTTGTCCAATAATAGAGTTTATATTTTTTACACTAATACTAAGAGTTATTTTTTCAATATCTTCCAAAAACTCTTTTGCTCCTGAGTATATAGTTGCCCCCATTTTAGAAGCAAAACTAGAAAAATAATTAACGCCATAGCTTAAATCAGGATTACTACCTCTTGATGCTTTGTAGAATATATCTCCTGTTTTTATCTTTGCGTCAAAAACTCTTTTTGATATAATTTCAGGGTTTATATAAGATGCTTCAAGCAGAAAATCATTTGAATTTTCACTAAAATCTTTTTGATCTACACATATTTGACTTAGACAATTTGTACTAGAATAAGAGCAATCAAAACCTTTTTCATTTTTTCTTAAATCTAAAACACTAAGTTCATTTTTTAAAACAAAATCTTCTCTAGGATAGGCATTTAAAATAACACCAACACAGTGAGTTGCATAAATAAGTGAGTTTTTAATATTGTGATTTTCTTTAAATTTACCAATTAAAGCAACTCTTAGATTTGTTATCAAATCTAGTTTGAAACCAGAAAAATCTATTGCCTTATATGCTAAAAAAGTATCTATATTTGAACTATTTATCTCAAATATTTGACCAATACTAAGCTCGTGACTATTTATATTTTTATCTAATTCTATTAAAGGTAAATCATAAAAAGCTGCTAACTCTCTAGCAACTCCTAAAATACTTAAGCAGTCACCTCTGTTTGGAGTAAGACCAATTTCTATAATGTCATCATTTAAACTAGGGTAATTTTTTAACTCTTTTCCTAAGATGAGCTCACCTATAGAGTTATCTAAAACCATAATTCCATCATTTAATTTTGGAAGTCCTAATTCTGTTGATGAGCAAATCATTCCATTTGATTCTACTCCTCTTAGTTTTGCCGCTTTGATTTTAAAATCATTTCCTAAAATAGCTCCAATAGTAGCAACTGCAACAGTTTGTCCAGCTTCTACGTTTGAAGCTCCACAAACAATTTGAGTAACTTCATCCCCTAAATCAACTTGACAAACATTTAATTTGTCCGCATCTGGATGTTTTTCTTTACTTAAAACTTTTGCAACAACAACTTTTGAAGCAATACTCTTTTTTTCTACACTATCAACTTCTAAACCAATGCTATTTAATGTTTTGCAAATTTCATCTGTGCTTATATTTGATATATTTATAAACTCTTCTAGCCATCTTCTTGTAATTATCATTTAAATTGTCCTAATAGTCTTGTATCACTCTCAAATAGAGATCTTAAATCCCCAATACTATGAATTAGCATAGCAAATCTTTCTATTCCTAAACCAAATGCATAACCTGATTTATCTTTATATCCAACAGCATCAAAAACATTTTGATCTACAACACCACATCCTAAAACTTCAAGCCATCCTGTTTGTGAACATACACGGCAACCACTTCCTTTGCAAAAAACACATGAAATATCAACTTCAGCAGAAGGTTCTGTAAATGGGAAATATGAAGGTCTAAATCTAACTTCAACTTCTCCAAACATGTGTTGTAAAAATTCAACTAAAACATGTTTTAAATTTGCAAATGAGATTTTATCTGCTTCATCTACAACTAAAGCTTCAATTTGATGAAACATTGGAGTGTGAGTGATATCAAAATCTCTTCTAAAAACAGTTCCTGGAGCGATCATTCTTATAGGAGCTTTTTGACTTAGCATTGTTCTTATTTGAACAGGAGAAGTATGTGTTCTTAAAAGTGTATAATCTTTGTTGTAAAAAGTATCTGCCATATCTCGCGCTGGATGATATTCAGGTAGGTTTAGTGCTTGAAAATTATGAAAATCATCTTCTACTAGTGGACCTTCTTCAACCGTAAAATTAAGGTTTAAAAAGTAGTTAATAATTCTATTCATTGTCTCTGCAACTGGGTGAGCAGCACCACAACTAAGTTCGTTATTAAACTTTGTAACATCAATTTTTTCAGATTGTAATTTTTTGTCTAAAGCAATTACTTCTAGTTCTACTTTTTTGCTATCTAAAGCTCTTGTTATTTCATCTTTTTGTCTATTTAGATTTTCTGCAAATGATTTTTTATCATCAGCTGGAATATCCTTCATTTTTGCAAATTCTATAGTCAAAACTCCCTTCTTACCAAGGGTATCAACTCTTAAACTCTCCAGTTCTTCAAGTGTTGAAGCAGATTCGATTTTCTTTATCCAAAGTTCCAATTTTTATTCCTAATCTCTAATTTATTTTTTACAAAATATTTATTTATAATCTCTCAAAGTTGCGATTATACCTAATTTTTTATTAGAGTTTGGTTATAATTTATTATAAAAAATCAAGGAGAAAATATGTGCATTTTTTGCAAAATTGTAAATAAAGAGATACCCAGCAATATTGTATTAGAAGATGATAATTTTTTAGCTTTTCATGATATAAATCCTACAAGAAAGATTCATGTTTTAGTGATTCCAAAGTCTCATTATGATTCATTTGAAGATACTCCATCTGATATTATGTCTGATTTAAGTAGTTTTATAAAAAAAGTTACAAAAGAGTTAAGAATAGATAAAAGTGGATATAGAATGATTACAAATATTGGAAATGATGGTGGGCAAGAGGTACCACACTTACATTTTCATTTAATTGGTGGTGAAAAAGTTGGAAGATTAGTTAGGGACAAAAACGATTTATAAGATAAACTAAAAAGTTTATCTTATTTATTACTCAGAAAAAGATCCCAAATTCATAATTTTTTGATATTTTTTCTCTTGTCTCTCTTGTGGAGTTAGTTTTTTAAGCTCTTCAACCGAGTTTAAAAAATACTCTTTTAAAGCCATATAAGCTTCATCTTTATTTCTATGAGCACCAATTAGAGGCTCATTTATAACATCATCTATTAGATTTTGTTGCTTTAGATTTTCAGCTGTAATTTTAAGTGCTTGTGCTGCTGTTTCAACTTTTGATGGGTCATTCCATAAAATAGCACTACAACCCTCAGGTGATATAACAGCATATACAGAATATCTCATCATAGCAAGCTTATCAGCAACAGATATAGCTAAAGCTCCACCACTACCACCTTCTCCAATTACAACTGAAACTGTTGGAGTTGTAAAATTTGCAAATTCATAAAGATTTTTTGCAATTGCTTCACTTTGATTTCTCTCTTCAGCTCCAAGCCCTGGATATGCACCTGGAGTATCAACTAACATAAGAATCGGAATTTGAAATTTTTCTGCTATTTGTGCAGCTCTTAAAGCTTTTCTATAACCTTCAGGACTAGGCATTCCAAAGTTTCTTTTTAGTTTCTCTTTTGTTCCCCGACCCTTTTGCTCACCAATTACTAAAGTTTTTTGAGTTCCAATAAAACCTAAATAACAAACAATTGCATTATCATCTACAAAGTGTCTATCTCCATGAATTTCGTAAGCATTTGATAAAATAGCATTTATATAATCAAGTGCATAAGGTCTGTCTGGATGACGTGCAAGTTGAAGCTTTTGATAATCATTTAAATTTTTAAAAGTTTTTTCAACCTCTTTTTCAAGTTTTTTATTTAATATTTCAACAGCAGCTTCATCCGATTTTGTTTTTGCAATTATTATATCTTCTTCAATTTTCTTTATTTTTTCTTCAAATTCTAAGTAAGTAGCCAATATTTTTCCTTAATAAAAAGGGTAGCAATACCCTTTAAGGTTTAGATTTATTTTGTAAATTTTTTAAAAATTACTGAACCGTTTGTTCCACCAAAACCAAAGTTATTTGACATAACAGTTGTTAAATCAACTTTTCTAGCAACATTTGGAACAACATCCAAATCACATTCTGGATCTTGGTTTTCAACATTTATTGTAGGAGGAATAACACCTTCATTTAAAGCTTTAATAGCCATAATAGCTTCAATAGCTCCAGCAGCACCTAAACAGTGACCAATTTGACCCTTTGTAGATGATACAGGAGGGCAGTTATCTTTTCCATTAAAAAGTTCTTTAATAGCAGCTGTCTCATTTTTATCTCCAACTGGAGTTGAAGTTCCATGAGTATTTATATAGTCAATTTTTGGATACTCTCCAGTTAACTCTTTTGCCATTTCAAATGCAGCTCTCATAGCTCTTAAAGGACCATCTATTACAGGTGAAGTGATATGATTTGCATCACCACTCTCTCCAAAACCAATAATTTCACAATATATTTTTGCATTTCTAGCTATTGCACTATCAAGAGTTTCAAGAACTAAAGCACCAGCTCCTTCACCCATTACAAATCCATCTCTATCTATATCAAAAGGTCTTGAAGATTTTTTAGGGTCATCATTTCTAGTAGATAATGCTTTCATAGCAGCAAAACCACCAACACCAGCTCCACAAATAGCACTTTCAGCCCCAACAACTAAAATTCTATCAGCTCCACCTAAAACAATTGTTTTCATAGCATCATTCAATGCATGAGTTGAAGCAGCACAAGCAGTAACATGGCTTAAAGATGGACCTTTTAAATTATGTTCAATAGAGATAAACCCACTTAGCATATTTGCTAAAGATGATGGTATAAAAAATGGAGATATTTTTCTTGAACCTTTTGTGTCACAAATTGTAGAATTTTTTTGAATTGTACTTAATCCACCAATTCCAGAACCTGAAATTATTCCAAATCTATTTGCTATTGAATCATCTACTTTTTTATTTTCACTTGTAACAAAACCACTATCAATCATAGCTTCTAAAGCTGCTTTTATACCTAATTGAATAAATCTATCAGCTTTTTTAACCTCTTTTTTATCCATTACAGTTTCAGGATCAAAATTTTTTACTTCACCTGCAATTTGAACTGAAAAATCAGTTGTATCAAACAGTGTAATTTTATCAATTCCGCAAACACCGTTTACAACGGCATCAAAAGATTCGTTTACACTATGTCCAGTAGAATTTATAGTACCTAATCCTGTAATAACAACTCTTTTCATCTAATAATGCTCCAATATTTTATTTAAACTATTCAATTTTTAAATTAAAAAACTCAATAATAAAAACAATAGATAAAAGAGTAACTCTTTTATCTAAAAAAAGAAAAAACTATTTGTTGTTTTCAATGTATGATATTGCATCACCAACAGTTAATATTTTTTCAGCTTCTTCATCAGGGATTTCGATATCAAATTTCTCTTCTAAAGCCATTACAAGCTCCACAACATCTAGTGAATCTGCTCCTAAGTCTTCAATGAACTTTGAATCTTCTTTTACTTCAGCTGGATCGCAATCTAATTGATCAACAACAACAGCTTTTACATCATCTAATAATGCCATTTTAATTCCTTTAATAAAATTGTCCCAAAATTATAGCAAAAAAGTTTTAAAAACTTTTTAATTTAAATAAATTATAGTTTAAAGATAAACTTTAAACGTATAATCCACCATTCACTTTTAGAATCTCACCTGTGATATATGATGAGTGATCGCTTAGTAAAAATGCTACTGCATCTGCAATTTCACTTGGATTTCCAAATCTTGAAAGAGGAATATTTTTTTCATAATCAGCTTTTACTTCAGCTTTTAATAAATCTGTCATATCTGTTTGAATAAATCCTGGAGTTATTGCATTGTATCTAATATTTCTACTAGCGGCTTCTTTTGCAAATGATTTTGTCATAGCATTTAATCCACCTTTTGAAGCTGAATAGTTTGCTTGACCAGGATTTCCCATCTCTCCAACAATCGAAGATATATTTACAACAGCTCCAAAACCTTTTTTACCTCTTTGTTTGAAAAACTCTCTACAACCTATAAATGCTGAAGTAAGATTTGCATCAATCACAGATGTAAAATCTTCAACACTCATTTTAAGAGCTAGTTTATCTTTTGTTATTCCAGCATTATTTACCAAATATGCCAACTCTCCATCACTTTCAATAATTGTTTTAATAGCAGCTACGAACTGTTCTTCTATTGATACATCAGCTTTTATAATTGCTGCTGTTCCTCCAGCTTTTTCAATTTGTTCTTTTATAGCTTCTGCTTCTTCAATCTTACTTCTATAATTTATCCAAACTTTTAAACCATAGCTTGCTAAATTCTTTGCAATTTGGGCACCTATACCTTTGCTTGCACCTGTTATTAAAACATTTTTTCCACTAAATTTCATATTTTTATCCTTTTATTTTTTTGCATAAAGATTTATTATATCAATATTTTGATTATATTAAACTCCTCTTTTATTATTCCAAATTCTAATATGCAATCTATCAGAGTATTTAAATCCATATTTAATTGCTAGATTTACAACTTTTTCAGAGTTTATATCAATAGCTTCAGAACTATCACCAAGTGGCATTAAATAAACCTCACATTGTGGAATATTCTTTAATATATCTTCAATTTCAACGATTGCATTTTCTAAAAAATCATTACCAATTACAAATTTAAGATAAGACTCTTTTGTATTTTCCAAAATTTTTGTTAATGTAGATTTATTAACTCTTTTTTTTAAAGGCTCTAAAGAGTTGCTTAGTTTTACACTCATTGAAAATAGAATATTTTTTTGATACTCCTCTTGAAAATCTATATTTAAAGAGGCATTTGTTTCGATTGTTAGCTTATGATTTTTATTAATATAATGTTTTATTAAATTTTGAAACTCTTGATTATTCCAATATAAAAGTGGTTCGCCACCTGTTATTACAATATCAACTCTGTTTTTATAATTATAATTTTCAAGAAGTTTATCAACTTCATTTACTATATCAAGATAATTTTCATAGCTTTTCCAACTATTTTTAAACTCCATATCAACAGCGTAATATGAGTCACAAGCACACTTTTTAACTCCACTTGGAGTTTCATACTCTACATTAAATCCAACACATTTAAAATTACATTTACCAAATCGAATGAAAATTGAGAGATTTCCTACTAATTTCCCTTCTCCTTGAATTGTTGGTCCAAAAATTTCATTAACTTCTAGCATAAAAAGTACTTTTACTTTTTGGAGTCTCTAAAAATTCAACTTTTGATACTTTTATATTTAATTTATCCATTTTATTCTGAACAATTTTTAACAACCATGCTGAAATATTCTCACTTGTTGGAACAAAATCTACAATAATATAACTTTCATAAAGTTCTAATAGCTCATTTTTAAAATTTATTAAATCTACTGTTTTGTAGCCTTCTTTAAAACTTATTAAATCATTTTTATCTATATTTGGTAGTAAAGTTGAAAATAGTGGATCATTTATATCTATTATAAACTTATGATCAATAACATCATCTAAAAATTTTTTAAACCAATTTAAATGTTTAAAATCTGTAACCATTCCACTTTTTAGAGTATCAGACTTTAGATATACAATTACCTTACCTTGGTGCCCATGAAGATGCCTACACATAAGACAGCTATCAAGTGAGAACTCAACATTTAATGATTGTGACCAAACTCTATGTCCATAACAAAAGTCAAACTCTTTTGAAATTTCCCACATTTTAACTCTCCTTATAAGGTATTAAATCTTTTTGATTTGCCTCTTTAAATCCATTTAATCGAAGTCTGCAAGAGTCACAAACTCCACAAGCTTTTTCCTCTTCTTTGTAGCAAGACCAAGTAAGTTCTAGTGGAGCATTTAATTTTATTGCTTCTTTTACAATTTCAGCTTTACTTAAATGAACAAGAGGAGTTATTATCTCTATTTTTGTATCCTCTTTTGTACCTTCATTTATAGCATTTTGCATTTTTTGTATAAAGCTATCACTACAATCTGGATAACCTGAACTATCCTCTTCTACTACACCAATATAGATTGCACTTGCATTCTCTTTTTCCGCAATAGCACTTGCGATACTTAAAAATATTCCATTTCTAAATGGAACATAAGTAATTGGAACAACACCTTTTTCAATCCCATCTACTGGAACATCTATATTTTTATCAGTTAAAGCACTAGCTCCAATTTGAGAAAAAAATGGAATATCAATCTCATATTTATTTAAAACATTTAACTCTTTACAAATATCTCTAAATGCCTTTAATTCTCTATCTTGAGTTCTTTGACCATAGTTAAAGTGAATTGCTATTAATTCATAACCACTATTTTTTGCAATATAAGAGCTTAAAGTGGAATCCATTCCACCACTTAATATTACAACTGCTTTTTTATTAAAATTTTGATTCATAAGCTAAAAAATCCTTATATTGTATAAAAATGTATGAAAATATTGAAAAATATAAACTTATTATAAGTTGGATATAATAGCAAAAATTTTTAAAAGTGAGATAAACTTAATATGGAACTAATGCAAAGTGCGATAACAACTCATATTTATGCGATATATATTTTTTTAGGAATAATGTTATTTAATTTATACTCTGTTGTGACAAAAAAAGATTTTATATCTTTGGCAAAAAGATTAAAATTTATGACACCAATATATCATTTGAGTAATGCTGTAGTAATTTATACGGGAACAATAGTTGCTTTTTATGCTCAACAATTTAGTTTTACAATA
This sequence comes from Aliarcobacter cryaerophilus, assembly GCF_014352935.1. The sequence goes on from NZ_CP060694.1 coordinate 272,551, forward strand.
GCATTAATGATACCAGCTTCAATATTTTTACTTGTAATTGAGATAAAAAGATATAAAAAACAAAGAGTTATAAAAGTTGCTGACATAAAACTTCAAGAAGATTTTTATATTTATGCAAAGAAGATTTATATTATTGAAATTGCAGTTTTATTAGCTGTTTATATTATTAGCAAAGTATTCTAATGCAGTTTATATATGATAAAAATGCCAAAAATGAGCTTCTAAAAATTGAAGATGAGAATTATAACTATATAGTAAAAGCAAGACGACATAAGCTTTATGATATTTTAGATTTTAGAAACTTAGAAGATGATTTTTTGTATTCATATAAAATATCTCAAATCGATAAAAAGAGTTTATTTTTAAATCTTCTAAAAAAAGAAGAAAAAATTATTGAAAATAGTAAAAAAATTCATCTTGCTTGGTGTGTTGTTGATCCAAAAACTATTTATGAAAATATAGCTAGCTTAAATGAGTTAGGAGTTGATAAAATTACTTTTGTTTATAGTGATTTTTCACAAAAGAATTTTAAAATAAATTTTGAAAAATTAGAAAAAATATTGATAAATTCTTCATCTCAATGTGGAAGAAGTAGCATTATAAAACTTGATATTTATAAAAATATTGATACTTTTATAAAAGATAATCCAGATACATATTTTTTAGATTTTTCTCAAACTTCTATAGATAGTAAAGTATTAGATATTAAAACTTTAATGATCGGAACAGAAGGTGGATTTTCAAAAAGAGAGAGAGAACTTTTTAATAAGAATTTTGTTGTTGGCTTTAGTTCAAATCTTATTTTAAAATCACAAACAGCTATAATATCTGCTACTTCTAAAATAATATTATAAAATAGAAATAAAAAAAGCTAGAAGTAGTAACTCCTAGCTTTTTAATTTTGAATAGATGTTCTTAGTGAACATCTCTCCATTTACTTGCTTTCCATAGGAATGCAAAGATTGCGAAAATTACTAGATAGATTAGGAATTTAGGACCTAACTCTTCTCTTTCCGCTTTTTTAGAAGCACCTACTTCTTCAAGGTATTTTATAACTTGTTCTTGTGACTCTTGATTTAAACCAACTCTAGGCATTGCAGTACCTTCAAGTAGTTTTTGAGGGTCATTTATAAATTTACCTAAATAGTCAGGACCTCTACTAATAATATATTGAGATAAATCTGGAGGAAGTTTTCCCATATATTTTGTAATATCAGCATCAGGTGAGAATGCACCCATAGTTCCTTTTTGCATATCAGCATATTTTAAACCATGACATCTTTGACAAGCATCATGGAAAACCTCTTTATTTGTCATCTCTTTTGGAGCAATTGATTGTAAATATGCAACCATATCAGCAATTTCTTGTGGAGTATTCATTAGCTCATAGCTAGGCATTGGATGAGCTCTTCCATCTGTAAATTTATGAGAAACTTTTGACCCAAGTGCTGGATTATTAATAAAAGCAATTAAATAATCTTTAGAATAAAGCTTACCTGCACTTCCTAAATCAGGAGTTGCAACACCGTAAGCACCAGCTGTAGATGCATCATCCATTAATTTTGGAAAACCTTTTGATTCAATACTATGACAAGCTGTACAGTTTGCCGTTACTAAAGCTTCACCATTTGCAACATTAGGAGTTGCAGTTATTGCAGCTTTATTAGCATCCCAAAAAGCATTGATAGTTTTTTCAAAAGTTAAAGCTGCTTCTAAATCAGCTTTTGCTCCTTTAATAGCTTTTTCATCTGCTTTTTTCTCAGCTTCAGCTAAAGCTTTTTGTGCTTTTTCAACTGCTTCTTTTGAAGTAGTTCTATCAGATTCTTCAAAGTTATAGTTTACAGGATCAACATGCGGATGCATTTGTGAGTGAGCAAAAGGCTCAACTCCCCAGTAAGTAATAAGAGTTAATACTACTACTACTGCTAAAATTTTTAATTCTCTCATCTTTTACCCTCTTCTTTTTTGATCAAGTTTTGTAATAACTGGAAGTAGAACAAATAGTAGTATAAATGCTACTGCTGCAAAGAAACCTACCCAAGCATTTGCACCCGTTGGAGGAAGTTTTCCATAAACAGTTAATACGATTAAATCTACAACTAATAGCCAGAACCAGATAAAAAATAGTGGTCTTTTATGAGCTGGTAAAATTTTATTATCTCTATCTAACCATGGTAGAACAAAGAAGATACCATTTGCAAATGCAAACGCAATTAAACCAATATCAAATGCTTTAATTCCAGCAATATCAAAGAAGAACCCTCTTAAAACTTCATATGACCATAAGAAATACCATTCTGGATAGATATGAGCTGGAGTTACCATAGGATCAGCTGGATCAAAGTTAACTGGGTCCATAGCAAAACTATAGTGGAAGAACACTAAATAGAAGTAGAATATTAAAAACACTCCAAGAACTGCTAAATCTTTTGAGATAAATACAGGCCAGAAAGGAATAACTTTTGACTCTTTTTTATTTCCACTTAAATATTTTTCAGCTTCAGCATCAAAATCAATATCTTCAGAAGATTGATTATTTACGTGAGGAATTCTTAATGTATAGAAGTGTAAACCTATTAATCCCATAATAGCTATTGGTAATAAGAATACATGTAACATAAAGAATCTTGTAAGTGTTGCATCAGCAACATTAAAATCTCCTCTAATCCAAACAACTAGTGCATCTCCAATAACAGGAACTCCACCAAATAAGTTTGTGATAACCATTGCAGCCCAGTAAGACATTTGTCCCCAAGGAAGCATATAACCAGAGAAACCAGCAGCACTAAATGTAACAAATAGTAACATCCCTGAAATCCAAATCATCTCTCTACCTTGTTTGTATGAACCATAGTAGATACCTGTAAGCATATGAATATATATAATTAGGAATATAACAGAAGCTGCAACACCATGAATATGTCTAAATAACCAACCAAATGCAACCTCTTGCATAATTGTATAGTTAACTGAATCAAATGCTAAATTGATGTCAGGTTTGTAGTACATCATTAAGAATAATCCAGATATAACTAAAATAGTAAATGTAGTAGCTAGTAGTACTCCCATTGCCCATAAGAAGTTAATATCTTTTGGAATCCAATACTCAGTCATCATAACTTTGTTAATTGCTTTTATATTAAGTCTTTGCTCTAACCACTCACCAACAGAGTTAGCTTTTTCAAATTTTGCCATCTATTGTCTCCTTATGCTTTCATCGCTTCGGCGATTTTTTGACACTCTGGTCCTTCGTTTCCTAGAACTATCGTATTACCTTTTACTTCAAATGGAGGCAAATCAAGTGGTCTTGGTGGTGGTCCAAAAGTTTGGTGACCACTTGCATTAAACTCTCCACCGTGACATGCACATTTCCAAATATCTTTTTTCCATGCTGGAATACATCCAAGGTGAGTACAAAGTCCAATTGCAACAGTATATCTGTCGCTACCTATAACTAAATCTCTTGTACTACTTTCCATGTCAGCAGTTTTCTTTAAAACAAAGATAGGTTTCCCTCTCCAAGTGAAAGTTCCTGGTTCTCCTGCTTTTAAAGCAGATAAATCAATAGTTGTAAATCCACCAGCTAAAACGCTAGGAAGTGGATCCCATACCTGTTTCATACCATACAAAGATGCGGCTCCTCCAACTGCAGCAACTGCAGCAAATGAGTAGCCAATAAAATCTCGTCTATTTGTATCTTTAGACATATTTGGCTTCCTTTTTTTAAAATTAGAATCGGCTCTGATTTTAATATAAAGATACTTAAGAAAGATTGATTTTGGTCAATTTTATAAACGAAAGATTAATGAAATGTGTAAAAATAGAATATTTAAAAATAGTTTAATTTGCTTCTTATTAGAAAATCTTATGATTTTCTAATAAATTTTATTATTTCAGATTCAATATTTTCTTTGTTTATTACTAAAGAGTGATTTATTTTAGCATTAAAAAGATTTTTAATAGATTGAGGTAAACTAGCACCAAATTTTGAACTAATCTCTTCTAAAGCCTCTTTATCACTATACTTTTTAGAGTCTTGCTTTAAAGCATTTAAAACAGTTGGTGAGAATTTTGTCCACTCTGCTGTTGAGTAGATTACAGTTTTTAGTGGTTTTTCTCTTAAGTCATTGTAAGCTTTTATGCAAGTTGCAGTATGAGGATCCATTAAATAACCACTATCTAAAAACTCTTTTATTGTAGTGTTACCAAATGAGTCATTACTAAAAGTAGCACTAAAATATTTTTGTAGCTCTTTTGTCTCATTTTGAGTCATTTCAAAAATATTATTTTTATTTAAATCTTCCATTAACTTTTTTGTTCTACTACTTCCAAATAGATCAAAAATTACTCTTTCTATGTTTGAAGATTTTAAAATATCCATAGCAGGTGATTTTGTAAGTTTTAGAGCTTTATCTCTGATATCATAAACTCCTGTGTTTATCCATTGTGTTAAAATGTTATTTTCATTTGATGCCACTAAAAGTTTCTCTATATTTAATCCCATCTTTTGAGCATAATAAGCTCCAAGAACGTTTCCAAAATTTCCACTAGGCACTACTAAATATATATTTTCACCATTTTTAATAGCATTTTGACGAATAAGTTCTAAATATGACCAAAAGTGATAGATTATTTGAAAAATAATTCTTCCAAAATTTACACTATTTGCAGCACTTAATTTAATATCATCTTTTTCTAATTCTGCTTTAAAACTACTTGAAGCTAAAAGAGATTTTAGAGCATTTTGTGCATCATCAAAGTTTCCTTTTATTCCTAAAACTTTTAGATTTTCTCCATCTTCACAAACCATTTGAAGTCTTTGAACATCAGAAGTTCCTCCATCTGGGTATAGACAAACAACTTGAATATTTTTTTTATTTCTAAAAGTATTTAAAGCTGCTGGTCCTGTATCTCCAGAAGTTGCTGCTAGTATTAGGTAATTTTCACCTCTTTTTTGTGCAATAGAGCTAAAAATACTTCCAAAAGGTTGAAGAGCCATATCTTTAAAAGCACGTGTAGGACCGTGATACTGCTCATTTACATATAAATCATCTTTAACTTTTACAACAGGACTTGGATTTAAAGGATTATCAAAATTATCATATAAATCTAATGCTTTTTGTATTTCACTATCATCAATATCAATCTCAAAAGCTTTTAAAATATCAAAAGCTAACTCTTTATAACTTTTGTTTATATGGTTTTCTATAAAGCTATCACCTAAATTTGGTAAATTTTTTGGTACATAAAGTCCACCAAAAGAGCTACTTGGATTTAAAATAGCTTCACTAAAGCTTACTTCTTTTGCTCTTTTACCATCATTTCCTCTTGTTTCAATAAATCCCATACCATCTTCCTTTTAACTATTTAATAATTTTTCTATATCAATTCCATTATTTGGATTATCAACTCTTATAAATTGAGTTCCTATTCCATCACTTGTAAATAACTCAAGTAATATTGAGTGTTCAACTCTACCATCTATAATATGAGCTTTATTTACACCATTGTGAATAGCCTCTATACAAGAATCAACTTTTGGAATCATTCCGCCAGCAATTGTTCCATCTTTTTTAAACATTTCAACAGTTGCTTTATCTAAAGTTTGGATTAGCTCACCACTTTTATTTAAAACACCAACTGTATCAGTTAGAAATATAACTTTTTGAGCTTTTACAGCCATTGCAATTTCGCAAGCTGCTACATCAGCATTTATATTATAACCTGGATGATTTGGTTCATCACCATTTGCAATAGGAGCAATTACTGGAATAAATCCCTCTTTTATAAGATTGTTTATTATCTCTCCATTTACAGAAGTTATATCTCCAGTGTAACCAAATTTTCCACCATCTTTTGGAATAGCTTTAATTATTCCGCTATCTTTTCCAGATATTCCAATAGCTTTTGCACCATGATGATTTAATAGTGAAGCAAGATTTTTGTTTATCTCTCCACTTAAAACCATCTCAACAACTCTCATGCTCTCTTTACAAGTAACTCTGTATCCATCTACAAAATGTGAAGGAATTTCAAGTTTTGTTAAAAGTTCTGTAATTCTTGCTCCTCCACCATGAACAACTATAGGTTTTATTCCTAAAAGTGTTAGCAAAACTATATCTTGAGCAAATTTTTCTTTTAAATCATCGCTTGTTTGTGCACTTCCACCATATTTTATAACTATTGTTTTTCCATAAAATTTTTTAAAATATGGAATAGCATCTATTAGAGTTTGAACTTTTGGATTTGTTTTTGTCATAAAAAATATCCTTGTAAATTTTAAAGTTTTGATTGTATCTAAAAATCTCTTTTAAAATGAAATATAGTAAAATGAATTTATGGAAAAATATTTAGCATTAAAAGCCAGTGCAGGGAGTGGAAAAACTTTTGCATTAACGGTAAGATATATTAGTTTACTTCTAAAAGGTGCAAAACCTAGCGAAATCTTAACTCTAACTTTTACAAATAAAGCAGCAGCCGAGATGAGTCAAAGAGTTTTTAATACACTTCAAACATTAGGTGATGACGAAGCATATTTAAATGAGATTATAAAAGTATCAAATTTCACAAAAGAGCAAATCTTAGCTAAAAAATCACTACTTATAAAACTATTTATAAATGATAGTTCAAGTATTTTTACTATTGATAAGTTTGTAAATAAGATTTTACGAGAGTTTTGTGGATATATTGGAATAAGTGATGATTTTAAAATTGCAAATGATGATATGGAAGTTTTGAGTTATAAATTTTTACAAAGTTTAGATGAGAATGGCTTCAAAGAGTTAGTTGAGTTCTCTTTATATGAGAAGAAAAAATTTAACTCTATTTTTGAACTATTTAAAATATTAATTGAAAAAAATGAAAATATAAATCCTGTAGAAATAGATGCAAAATTAATTAATATTATAAAAGATGATATTTTGCAAAAAGCTTTTAAGATAAAAGAACATATTTTAAACTGTCCAAATGCTAGTAATAGCGCTATAAAAGCTGTATCTTTTACAAACTTTGATGAACTTTTTGCAAATACTTGGATAGAAAAAGAGAGTATGTATGATTACTCATATTTTAAAAAATGTGCAAATGAAGAGATAAATATTTTATTTTTAGAACTTAGAGATAGTTTGTTAAATTACTATAAATTAAGAACTTCATATAGCTTAAATAAAATATTTAAGCTATATATAAATTTTAAAGAGTTTAAGAAGAGCTTTAATATTGAAAAAAACTATTTTGAGTTTAATGATATTTCAAATTTAGTTTACGAACTTTTAAGTAATAAAATCAATAAAGATTTTTTATATTTTAGATTAGATAGTAACTATAACCATATTTTAATAGATGAGTTTCAAGATACTTCAATTTTACAATATAAAATTCTTAAACCTCTAATTGATGAGGTGATTGCTGGAGATAGTGAAAAATTTAAAACATTTTTTTATGTTGGAGATCCAAAACAGAGTATTTATAGATTTCGTGGAGGTAAAAGAGAGCTTTTTGATTTTGTTTTGAGTGAAAATAGTAATATAAAACTTGAAGATCTAAATACAAATTATAGGTCTAGTAAAAATATTATTGACTTTGTAAATCATACTTTCTTAAATCTTTCAAACTATGATTATTTAGCTCAAAAAAGTATTAGAAAAGATGGATTTGTAGAGGTGATAGAAGATCCAAATTTACAAAGTGATGAGAAGTTTATATCTATTTTTAATAAAATAAATGAGCTATTAAATAGTGGTATTAATGAAAATGATATCGCAATTTTATGTTATACAAATAGTGATGTTTTAGAACTTTTTTACTATTTAAAAGAAAAATTACCAAATCTAAAAATTAGAACAGATATGAGTTCTAAATTAATTAATCAACAAAATGTAAAAGCACTTATAAATGCTATAAAATATATATATTTTAAAGAGGATATTTACAGAGAAAATTTTAATGCTCTTGTAGGAAAAGTTATAAATAGTGAATTTTTGTTAGATATTGATTTAAATGAGTTAAGTGTAGAAAAAGTTATCTATTTTATTGCAACTTATTTTGATATTGTAGATGAGAATATTATAAAACTAATAGAGCAATCAAATACTTATTTTAATATAGTTGATTTTATTTATGAGATAGATAAATTAGATATTAGTATTGAAAATAGTGAGAACTCTGGCTTACAAATACTTACAATTTTTAAATCAAAAGGATTAGAGTTTCATACAACTATTTTAATTGATAGAATAAAAAGAAAGAATCATGATAAAAGTTCACTTTTGTTTGATTATGAAAATATTAATTTAGAAAATATATATTATAAGGTTTCTGGTTATGAAAATTTTGATGAGAACTATAAAAAAGCTTTGGAAAAAGAGAAAAATCTAAATCTTGATGATGAGAAAAATGTTCTTTATGTTGCGCTGACTCGTGCAAAAAATAATCTAATTGTATTTAAAAAAGAGAAAAGTAGTGTATTTGATATTTTGAATATAAAAGCTTTTAAATTTGGAAATTTAATCTTAAGTGAAGTAGTACAGAGAAAAAATAGTAATAAAAAGATTGCTTATGAAGCATTAAATTTAGGTAAACAAGATATAAAATCTTCAAAAGATAATATTGTAAATAGTGATATATTAAAATCAAAATATTTTGGGCTAGCTACTCACTATACTTTAGAAATGATGAGTAACTTTGATGAAAAAGCTTTAAACCATAGTTTGAATTTATCAAAAGCAAAATATTTTAACTATTTAGACGAACTTGATTTTGTATCTATAAAAAAGATTATTCAAAATTTAATTAGAAATGATAAATTTCAAAATTTAATCAAAGATTCACAAATAGTTCAAGAACAAGCTTTGATTTATAATGAAGAGATAAAAGTTTTAGACCTACTTTTATATAAAAATGATAGATTTATTATTGTTGATTATAAAACGACAACAGAAGTTTTATATTCTCATAAAACACAAGTTGAGTATTATAAAAAAGCTGTTAGTGAAATTTTTAATATTAAAAATGTGGATGGATATTTAGTTTATTTAAAAGAAGATAGTATAGAATTTTTTGAAGTTTAAATAAAATATCTAATAGATGCAAAACCGTAAGCTTTAGTTTTTTCTATCTCTTTTATCTGCTCATTTTGTATTATTCCACCAAGTGCAAATATTTTTAGATTTGGAAATTTTTCTATAACTTCATTTAATTTATCTACTCCTTTTGATTGACCTTTGTTTGGTGTATCAAAAATAGGTGAGTATGTTACAAAATCTATATTTTTATTTTTTGCCTTGTCTAACTCTTCTAAATTATGACAAGATATAATTGTGATAAGATTTGATTTTTTTGCATTTTCGATTTTATCAAACTGTTGTGAATTTAGATGAACTCCATCAAAACCTAATTTGATTGCTAAATATATATTGGAGTTAATTAAAATATTTTCTATTTTAAACTCTTTACAAATTTGTAAAAATATTTTTGCTAACTCTTCAATATTTTTAGAACTTTTATCTCTAAAGCAAGCGAAATCAATTTTATGATTTTTTAAAACAGCTATTAATTTTTCTTTAAAAATTTCTTTATTATCAGAAAAATAGTTTGGATCTGTTATTAGATAAGATTTTATATTTCTCATATTTTCTTCCAAATAAAAAAGGGAGTAAGCAAAACTCACTCCCTTTTTTGATTTATTTATACCAAGAACTTCTTAGTGATGTTCTTCTTCCATCATAATAGATCCAGCAATATAAACATATGTTAGGATACTAAAAATAAATGCTTGTAAAACACCAAATGCAGTTAATAGGAAAAACCCTGGTAGTGGTAAAATCCATGGAACTAACATTAAAAGTACCATTAAGAACATATCATCACCTCTAATTGAACCAAATAACCTAAAAGATAGAGATATTATTCTTGAAAAGTGTGAGATAATCTCAATTGGGAACATTAAAGGAGCTAATACTGGCATTGGACCCATAAAATGTTTAAAGTAGTTTACAAAACCATTTTTCTTGATTCCTAAATAGTTGTAATATACAAAAACAATGATAGCTAAAGATGCAGTAAAGTTAATATTACTTGTAGGTGCTTCAAAACCTGGAATTACTCCTATCATGTTACTAACAAATATAACTAAAGCTAAAGAACCAATCAATGGCATATAAATTCTAGCATTTTTTTCACCCATAGTATCGCTACCCATAGCAATAACACCACCTACAAATGCTTCCATAACATTTTGACTTCCTGTTGGAACTAGTTGCATTTTTCTTGTAGCCATTCTAGAAACTAGAAAAATAATTCCAATTACTAAAACAAAGTGAGATAAAATTATCCACTCTTGTCCGTGACCACCAATAGTTCCTAAGAATGTAAACAATCTTCCTTCCATTTTCTTCCTTTTTTCTTTTCTACTATTATTAAATTATGCGCTGATTATAATATTTGTTTTCTAAAATCTTTATAAATATAAAAAATTAATCTAAATTTGTTTAAATCTATATCCATTTTGTTTCAAATTTTCTCTTATTTGCTCTTGATGCTCTTCACCCTTTGTTGCTAAAGCAATAGTTACATAAGCTTCTCCAAACTCTAATTTCACAGAATTTCTATCAAAATCAATCTCTACAATATTTGCTGAACATTGAGTGAAAATATCTGTTAAGTGCATTAAAGCACCTGGTTTATCCATTAAAGTTACTATTAAATTCATTTTTCTATGAGATTTTATTAAACCTTTTTCTATAATTAGTGAAAGCATAGTAACATCTATGTTTCCACCACTTACAACCGCACATACTTTTTTATTTTCAATACTTACTTTATCGTGCATAATAGCTGCAACACTAACAGCACCAGCACCTTCAACCATAAGTTTATGTTTTTCTAGTAAAAAAAGAATTGCATTTGCTGTTTCATTATCACTAACTTCAACAATTTCATCAACATACTCCAAAATAATATCTAGTAACTTTGGATTAACATCACGAACTGCAATTCCATCTGCAATAGTTCTAACACTTGATGAGTCTATTGGCATTCTCGCTTCAAAACTCTCTTTCATACCCTTTGCACCACTAGCAACTACACCTGTGATTTTTATATTTGGATTTATACTTTTTGCAGCAATTGCAATTCCTGAGATTAATCCTCCACCACCAATTGGTATAATTATCTGGTCAATATCTTCAATTTTTTCTAAAATTTCTAAAGCAATAGTTCCTTGTCCTGCTATTACTTCATCATCTGCAAATGGATGAACAAACTCTTTGTTGTTATCTTTTGCAAATTTTATTGCACTAGCATATGCTTCATCAAAATTTTCACCAGTTAAAACAACGTTTGCACCGTAAGATTTAACTCCTAAAACTTTTGTAAGTGGAGTTGCTTCTGGCATAAAAATAGTTGCTTCACATTTAAAATAAGAAGCTGCAAAAGCTAAGCCTTGAGCATGATTTCCAGCACTTGCAGCTACAACTCCAGCTGCTTTTTTTACATCATCAAGCATTGCAACTTTGTTGAAAGCTCCTCTTAATTTAAAGCTTCCTGTTAGTTGAAGATTATCCTCTTTGAAGAAAATTTCAGCATTTCTTTCAGTACTTAAAAAAGGAGCTTTCATAAGTGGAGTTTTGTAAACTGTACCATCTAACCTTTTTTTAGCATCTTTTATATCATTTAATGTAATCATTTTGTATCTTTTTTTGAGAAATTTTAGAAGATTTTATCAAAAATTGATTAAAAACTAGGTTTTAATCAATTTTTATTTAAGTTGTTAGTTTTTGTTTAGGGCTAATAAATCACTAAAAGCAGTTTCAAGTCTAGTTATCATAGTCTCTTGACCAGCTCTTAACCATTTTCGTGGGTCGTAGTAGTTTTTGTTTGGTTTATCTTCACCTTCAGGATTTCCAATTTGTCCTTGTAAATAACCATGATATTTCGCTTCATAAGCTCTAACACCATCCCAAGTTGCCCACTGAGTATCTGTATCAATATTCATTTTAATAACTCCATAAGAGATAGCTTCTCTTATTTCGCTTAATAATGAACCTGAACCTCCATGGAATACAAAATCAACTGGATTTTTAGAAGTTTTATATTTCTCTTCTATAAATTTTTGTGAATTATCTAAAATTTTTGGACTTAATACAACATTTCCTGGTTTATAAACTCCATGAACATTTCCAAAACTTGCAGCAATTGTAAAATTATCTCCAACTTCTTTTAACTTTTCATATGCATAACAAACTTCAACAGGCTGTGTATAAAGTAGAGCATTGTCAACATCACTGTTATCAACACCATCTTCTTCTCCACCTGTAATTCCAAGTTCAATTTCAATCATCATATCAATAGCATTCATTTTTTTAAAATACTCAACACAAATTTCAATATTTTCTTCTAAGCTCTCTTCACTAAGATCTAGCATATGAGATGTAAACAGTGGTCTTCCTGTTTTTGCAAAATGCTCTTTTCCTGCATCAAGTAAACCATCAATCCAAGGAAGAAGTTTTTTAGCAGCATGATCTGTATGTAAGATTACTGGAATTCCATAAGCTTTTGCCATAGTGTGAACATGATTTGCTCCACTAATTGCTCCTAAAATAGCAGCATCACTAGTTTTCAAACCTTTTCCTGCATAAAATCCAGCTCCACCATTTGAAAATTGTACTATAACTGGAGATTTAACTTTGCTTGCAGCTTCCAAAACAGCATTTATAGAATCTGTTCCAACAACATTTACAGCAGGAATTGCAAAACCCTCTTTTTTTGCATAAGCAAAAAGTTTTTTAGCTTCACTTCCAGTTAATACTCCAGCATTTACAACATCTAAAACACCCATCTAATCTCCTTATTTAATTACGATTTTTGCGTCTTTTCTTAACTCTTTTGTTAGTTCATCAATTTTTTTATTGAATTTCTCAGCTATCATTGCTTGATTTATATTATCTTTTACTTCATCAAAAGTTAATTGTTTTGCAGGGAAAATCTCTTTAACAAATATTACATGGTAACCAAATTGAGTTTTTGTAGGATTTTTAGAATATCCACCTTTTGGAAGAGCTTTTACAGCCATTGCAAACTCTGGAACCATTTGTTCAGCAGCAAATTTTCCTAAATATCCACCATTTTTAGCAGTTGCATCTTTTGATTTTGAATTTGCTAACTCTTTAAATTTTGTTTCTCTAGAATTTACAGCAGCTTTTTCTAAATCTTTTATAACAACATTTGCTTCAGCTTCACTATTTACTAAAATATGAAATGCTTCAAATGTCTCTGGAATATTGAATTTTGATTTGTTTGTATCATAAAAAGCTCTTTTTTCTGTATCACTAAATTTGATTTTATCAATCTCATTTTTTTGCCAAACTTGAAGAGCTAAATCTTCTTTGATTTTTGCTATAGCCTCTTTATATTGAGGATCTTTTTCAATACCATCATCTATTGCTTTTTTTGCAATTAGTTTTCTATTTATTGCACCTTCAAGAATTTGAGACTTTGCTTCTTGTGGAAGTTTGTCAAAATCAACTCTTGGGTCTTGTAAAAGAACATTGATATCATCCTTTGTAATTTTATCCCCATCAACAGTAGCGTAAAAATCAGCTGCATTTAATGTTGAAATTAAAGCAATTGAAGCTATAAAGCTCATAACTATTTTTTTCATTTTTTTCCTTAAAATTAAATTGCGACATTTTATCCATTTCGAGTTAATAAATAGTTTATTTTTATATAATTTTATAATTATTTTAAAAAAGATTTACGATTTTTAACATTTAGCTTAAAAAAGCTTTAAATTTTGAAAATTTTGTGATATACTTGCAAGCAATTTTAAGATTAAATTTAACTTAAGGATTTTTATGAGAATTTTAATTATTGAAGATGAAATTACATTAAACAGAACACTACAAGAGGGATTAATAGATTTTGGTTATCAAGTTGATACTGCTGAAAACTATAAAGATGCTGAGTATTTTATCGATATTAGAAACTATGATTTGGTTTTAACAGATTGGATGTTACCAGATGGTGATGGAATTGAACTTTGCAAAATTGTAAAAAATAGAAGTTCAAGAACTGCTGTTGTTATTATCTCTGCTAGAGATGATAAAGAGAGTGAAATTGAAGCACTTAAATCAGGAGCGGATGATTTTATTAAAAAACCATTTGATTTTGATATTTTACTTGCAAGAATTGAAGCAAGATTAAGATTTGGTGGAACAAATATTATAGAGATTGATGATTTAATTATTAATCCTGATGAAGAAAAAATAGAATATGCTGGTGAAGAGATAGAGTTAAAAGGTAAACCTTTTGAAGTTTTAACTCACCTTGCACGTCACAGAGATCAAATTGTTTCAAAAGAGCAACTTCTTGATGCTATTTGGGAAGAACCAGAGCTTGTAACTCCAAATGTTATTGAGGTTGCAATAAATCAAATTAGACAAAAAATGGATAAACCTTTAAATATCTCAACTATTGAGACTATTAGAAGAAGAGGTTATAGATTTTGTTACCCAAATCAGGTAGAAGAAAAGTAATTTTTAGCTGATTTATTATGGAGAGTAGAAGTATTTATAAGCAGTTTTATATAAAGCTTATATTTGCAACTTCTCTTTTTCTTATTATTCTCTCTTTTATTTTTTTTGAATATACAAAAAACTCATTTTATGACAACATTCAAGACAATTTGCTCTTTCAAGCAAAACAGATAGAAAAAGGTTACATAAGTTTTGATAAGTTCCAAAATGTAATATCCTCTTCTCAAATTATTGAATTAATAGAAAATAATAAAAACACAACAAAACAGATAGAATTTTCAAAATTTTCAAAAGGTGATAAATCTTTTATTAGATTAGAGTTTTTAATGCATGATAATGCAATTTTACAAATTACAAAAGATATAAGTTTGGAAAAAGATATTCTTTATTTAATAATATTTAAAAACTTTTTGCACTTGCAATTCCTGGTTTTATTTTTATGTTAATTTATGCATTAATAGTTGCAAAATCACTTTTAAAACCAATAGTTCAAATAAATAAAAAACTATCAAATATGGATGAAAATTCACTATCTCAAATTGATAAAAAAGATTTACCAGAAGAGTTTTTAACTTTGGCAAACTCTATAAACTCGCTTACAAATAGAATAGGGACTTATTTAAAGTTTAAAAAAGAGCTTTTTATTGGAATAGCTCATGAGCTTAAAACGCCACTTGCTGTTATGAAGTTAAAAAATGAGTTAATGTTAAAAAAAACAAGAGAAATTTCTCAATATGAAGATGCGATTAGGCTTACAATTAAAGAGATAGATGGTATGAATGTTATGATTAGCTCTATTTTAGATATTGGAAGAACAGAGGGGGCACAATTTGAGCAAGCAAAAAATATTGATTTAGTTGAGTTTATAAAATATAAAACAAATGATTACAATATGCTTGCAGCTAAAAAAAGTATTACAATAAAATTTAGTTCAAATGTATCTAGTTTACAAATGATGATTCAAGAGACTCTTTTTAATCAGATTTTACAAAATTTTGTACAAAATGCCATAAAATTTACTCCAAATGGTAAAACAATAAAAATTAAGCTAAAAAAAATAGATGATAAAGTTACACTAAATGTAATTGATGAAGGTATTGGTATAGATGAAAATATAGATGTTTTTGCTCCATTTAAAAAAGTTGGAAAAGAAAATGGTGTAGGTTTGGGATTGTATTTAGCAAAAATTGCAAGTGATGCACTAAATGCTAAAATTTCTATAAAAAATAGAGAAGATGGTAAAAATGGTGCTATTGCAAAACTTGAATTAAATTTGTAATATTTAATTTTAATATATAATCTATTTAATATTATAAAAATATATAAAAGTAGGAAAAATTATGGCAAATTGTAAATTTGGTTTAAATGACCATAAGCCTTTCATATCAAAAAAATCAGTTCATCACCATCATCATCATCATGATAAAAGTAATCATAATTTTATAGAAAAAGAGCAATATATTCATTCTCATGACCATGAAGATCATGTACATAATCATCACGAACATAGAGGAACAGATAAAAAAGTTTTAAAGTGGGCTTTAAGTATAACTTTAATAACTATGTTTTTAGAGTTTTTTTATGGATTTTTATCAAATTCGTTAGCTTTGATTTCAGATGCAATTCATATGTTTACTCACTCTTTTGCTTTGATTGTTTCACTTCTTGCAATCATAATTGCAAGTAAAACAGCACCAATTTCTAAAACATTTGGTTATTATAGAGCTGAGGTATTAGCTGCATTTATAAATGGAATTACTATCGTATTATCAATTATTTGGATTATTTATGAAGCTATTGAAAGATTTTTAAATCCACAAATTATTGACATAAAAACAGCAATGATAGTTGCAATTATTGGTCTTTTTGTAAATATTATCACTGGTGTTATTTTGATGCAAGGTGATAAAGATAATATAAATCTAAAATCAGCATTTATTCATATGTTAAGTGATGCCTTATCTTCAGTTGCAATTATCATAGGTTATATAGTTATCTATTTTACTTCATGGTATTTTGTAGATATTATTTTAGCTCTTATAGTCTCTCTTGTAATTTTAAAATGGGCAATTGATATTTTGAAAAATTCAACAAATACTTTACTTGAAAGCTCTCCTGTTGATGTAAAAGAAGTTCAAGAGTATATTGAAAAAAATGAAAAAGTTTTGGAATTACATGATATACACATTTGGGAGATTACCCAAGATATGTATAATATGACTGCTCATATAAAAATAGATAAAAAAGATTTAGAAAATTATGAAGAGATTTTACATCAAATAAATCATAATTTAAAAGAAAAATTTAAAATAGTTCATACAACTTTTCAGTTTGAGTGGTAAGTTTTTATAAATAATCTCTTGTATAAATTTATTCCATTATGCATATCTCTTTTTTTGCCATATGTTTTATCGTAGCAACTGCAACCAAAATTACAATTAAAGTTGTAATCATTGCTAGAGTATAAGATAAAAACATATAAAAATCTTTTTTGTTAATTCATACATTAAAATAGAACTTAAAGTTACAGCTGCTAAAGGAAAAGTAAAAGCCCACCATGAGATAAAAAATTTTATTTTTACAAAATTTTTATACATAAATGCAACTAAAATAGTAAAAAATAGAGCTAAACTAAATAAAATTTGGGCAAAAAAATCTAAATTTCCAGTTAATTTTATATATGAGATAAATCCTATTGCAGGAGGTGCTATTAAAATAAACATTGTTGGCATAAATTTAGCAGCAAATGGATTATGAAAAATTATTCTATTTAAAATTATTGAAAATAATATTATCCAAAAAAACATACCAATTGAAAAATAAAAGATTAAAATAGCATTATCTACAAAACCAACTCCAGTAATAGGAACTATTAAATTTCCAACAATAGGAATAAACCAAGCTGGATTAGAATGAACTATTTCTAAATTATTATTTATCCAAAATCGAATAGTATAATATGTGAAAAATATATGTAAAATTGCCCCAAAATAAAAAAAACTTAATGAAATATCTAAACTGTATTCTCTAAATGCAGCTGATAAAATTAATATTGATATTGAACTTGCTGCAAAAAAATTAATTCTTATAGGATGATTTAACTCTTTTACAACTTCTTCTTTATATTTTATAATTTTTAAAAAATATGTAAAAAGAGTTATAAAAAATAAAGCTGTAGTAATAATCAAAAAAGTTGTAGCAAAAATAGTAGAAAATGAGAAAACATGATTTAACCTTTCAAAAACTAAAGTTAAACCACCAAGTCCCATAACTGTTGCAAACATCATAACTGGAAAAAACTGCAATCTATTTGAAGGTATTGCTTTTATAATCTCTTCATTCATATTTAAATCCTATTTTATTTATTTGAGCTTATATTATAATTTGAAATAATCATACTATTATAAAAATAAATTATTTATTAATTGAACATATATATTTATTTTTACCCTTTTATTATAATTTTAAATTATACTACTTTCATAAGATTTTAATATAATATTGCATACAATCTACAAAATTTTTTATGAAAGGATTTTATATGAAATTAAGAGAGAAATTTTCCCCTACTTGCTTTTTGAGTGCTTTGGGTGCTGGAGGACTTAGTGTATCATTTTTTATGTACCTAATGTTTTTAGTTCCACATCCAACAACTCCAATGGCAACTTTTGAATATATTATGGAAGCTTTAGAAAAAGGTGATTATATAAGCTTTATATCTTCATTTGCTCTTGTGTTTATAATTGCATTTGCAATTCTTCACTTTAAACTTCTTTATTGGAATACAAAACAATATCTACTATATAAAAAAAGTGATGCTTACAAGGCTTTGATTAAATCAAATGGTCAAATTAGTATTATGGCACTGCCATTAACATATACAATGAGTATAAATGTTGGTTTTGTATTAGGTGCTGTTTTTGTACCAAATTTATGGAGTTTTGTTGAGTATCTGTTTCCATTTGCACTTATTGGATTTGCTATTAATGGATATTTTGCTCTAAAAATATTTTTTGACTATTTTTCAAGATTGATTATTAATGGTGATTTTGATTTTACAAAAAATAACAACCTAACACAAATGATATCTATTTTTGCACTTTCAATGGTAGCAGTTGGATTTGCAGCACCTGGTGCTATGAGTTCAAATATTGCTGTAAATGCAGTTGGAATATTTGGAGCAATACTTTTCTCTTCACTTGCAATTATGTTGATATTTATAAAAATAATCTTAGGTTTTAAAAATATGTTTGAACATGGTGTTACAGTTGAAACAGCTCCATCTTTATGGATTATGATTCCAATCTTAACACTTCTTGGAATTACATTTATAAGATTAAATTTTGGACTTGAACACAATTTAAATGCAATAAGCGATAAATCATCACTATTTGTTTTAACTTCAACAATCCTATCTTTACAAATAGTATTTGGGATTTTAGGTTTGGTTATTATGAAAAAGCTTGGGTATTTTGAAAAGTTTATAAAATCAAATGAAAAATCTGCACTATCTTTTGCACTAATTTGTCCAGGTGTTGCATTTTTTGTATTTGGAATGTTTTTTATAAACTTAGGTCTTACATACAATGAGATTATTACAAAGTATTCAGTTGTTTACTATTTACTTATGGTTCCATTTATATATGTTCAAATAAAAACTATAGTTCTATTTTTTAGACTATACAAAAAATTCTCATTTTAAAATAAAGGAAAAAATATGAAAAAATTTTTATTAAGTTTAAGTGCTTTTACACTTATTTCAACAACTGTTGTTGCTAGTGAAAATATGGCAAAAGGTTTAAATGTAATGCTTACATCAGAAGATGCTCAAACTCAGATGATGGGTATGGTTTTAGCAACTATGAGTTTGAAAAAAGGTAAAGAGGTAAATATGGTTTTATGTTCAAGTGCTGGAAATCTTGCTTTAAAAGATAGCGAAAGCCCAAAACTAAAACCTCAAAATAAATCTCCTAAAATGATGCTTGAAGATTTAATCAAAAATGGTGCAAAAGTTGAAGTTTGTCCACTATTTTTACCAAATGCTGAAAAAACAGAAGCTGATTTAATACAAAATGTTACTGTTGCTAAGCCACCTGTTGTTGCTGATAGACTTTTAGACAAAGATTATCAAAATTTAAGTTATTAAAAACCATAAAGAGATTTCATTCTCTTTATGATACTAAGTTTATAAAATCTTTTATCTATTTTTAACTTTAAAACTCATATTTTAAAGCAAATCTATAATCTCTTCTCATTTCATATCTTTTAATAAAATTTTAAGCTACAACTTAGTTGCATCTTAATTAAATAATTATATTTCAGTTTATATGGTATCTTTTTTAGATATAATTGCCCAAAAATTACAAAAAAGAGTTGATATGATTGATATAAAACTATTGCAAAATGATTTTGAGAAAACTAGTATTTCTTTACAAAAAAAAGGTGTCTCAATTGAAGTTTTAGAAAACCTACAAACTTTAGCACAAAATACAAAACAAAAAAGACAAATTATGGAAGAGGTAACAGCTGAGCAAAATATTCTTTCAAAAGAGTTTCCTAGATATAAAAAAGAGAATCTTGATGTTGCAGATTTACAACAAAAAATCAATAATTTAAAAAATAGAAAACAAGAGTTAGAAGATGAGGTTAGAGTTTTAGAGGAAGAGCTATCTTCGATTGTATTAGGAATTCCAAATCTTCCAGATGAAAATGTACCATTTGGAGCAGATGAAGATGAAAATGTAGTTTTAGAAGTTATTGGAACTAAGCCAACTTTTGATTTTAAACCAAAAGAGCATTGGGAATTAGAGTGTGATTGGTTAGATTTTCAAAGAGGTGTAAAACTTGCAAAATCAAGATTTACAGCACTTAAAGGTGATGGAGCAAGATTAGAGAGAGCTTTGATAAACTATATGCTAGATTTTAATAGAGCAAGAGGATTTAATGAGTGGTATGTACCTTTTATGGCAAATTCAAACTCTCTTTTAGGAACAGGACAGCTTCCAAAATTTGAAGATGATTTGTTTAAAATAGAAGGAGAAGATCTATATCTTATTCCAACAGCTGAAGTTAGTCTTACAAATTTATATAATGATGAGATTTTAGATAAAAATGAATTACCTCTTTTGCTTACATCATATACTCCATGTTTTAGAAAAGAGGCTGGAAGTGCAGGACGTGATACAAGAGGGCTTATAAGACAACACCAATTTGATAAAGTTGAAATGGTAGCAATTACTTCACAAGAGCAATCAGATGAGATATTTTTTAAAATGGTTAATTGTGCTAGTGATTTATTAACTTCATTAGGACTTTGCCATCAAAAAGTACAACTTTGTACTGGAGATTTAGGATTTGGAGCAGCTGTTACAATAGATTTAGAAGTTTGGCTTCCTGGTCAAAATAGATTTAGAGAGATATCTTCAATCTCAAATACAAGAGATTTTCAAGCAAGAAGAGCAAAAATAAGATATAAAGATGACAAGAAAAATATATTTGCACACACTTTAAATGGTTCAAGTCTAGCAGTTGGAAGAACCCTTTTGGCAATTATGGAGAACTATCAAGAAGCCAATGGAACTATTAAAATTCCTGAAGTTTTAAAACCATACTTAAAATAGATAAAATTCTAAAATTTGAGATAAAAAAAGGTGGAGGGGAAACCACCTTTTAATTATTAAGGGAGAAAAAAAGGGGTTGAGAGAAACCCCTTTGATATTAAGTTTTAAATAATAAAATAAAATCTTTTCATAAACTTAATATTTTACAGAACGACCTTTGAAAGAGATTTTATCCAAAATTGCTACATTTTAACTAAGGAGAGATAAGTCGTAGATAAAACCTCTTGATCAATGAAATTTTACAATTTATAAACTTAAAGTTTGCTATTTTAATGCTACGTTTGTAATAAAAATATTAATTTGGTAAAATTTATTTTACAAAAACCTTTGTGTCATATAGTTTTCCATCTATAAAAACTTCAAAATACCCTTTTTGTACATCTAAATGTTTAAAAGTTAGTTCATATCCAAATATCTTTTTTGTTAAATTGTTGTAAAGAGTCTCTGTATGTATTAATTTTCCATTTGAGTTATTTATTTTTGTTGTTACATTTACATTTTTATTGTAATTTCCTATTATGGCAACTTTGAAGAAAACTTCACCTCTATATTGAAAATCTGTTTTTATTTTATGTTGCACATTTTCAACTCTATTTTTATCATAAACTGCTACTAAAAATGCTTTTTGTATATCGCTTGAATTTAAAAAAGTAAAACTAAAGAAAATAAATAATAATTTTTTCATACCAAAGTTTCTGGTTTTCCTATATGATAACCTTGTGCACAACTAATTCCTATCTCTTTTATTGTTTGTAATATCTTTTCATCACTTACAAATTCAGCAACTGTTTTAATTCCAATTCTTCTTGCAAAACTAACTATTGTTTCAACAATTAATCTATGTTTATCATCTGTAACTATATTTTTTATTAAAGAACCATCAATTTTAATATAATCAACATCTAATCTTAAAAGATGTTCAAAATTTGAATATCCCGTTCCAAAATCATCTATAGCGATTCTTGCACCCAAAGATTTTATCTGATTGATAAAAGAGATAACTTCTTGATAGTTTTCTATACCTTCTGACTCTAAAATCTCAAAAGTTACTCTTCTTGAAGTGTTTGTCTCTTTTATAGTTTTTAATATAAAATCAACAGTTTCTAAATCTTTTATATCATCAACGCTTAAATTTATAGAGAAGTTTTCATCTCTATTTTGGAATGTTTTACAAGCTTGGGTTACAACTATTTTTGTGATACTTGAGTATAGTTTTATTTTTTTAGAAAAATCTAGAAATTTATATGGAGCAAGAGAGTTCCCTTTGTTATCTATAAGTCTTACTAAACTCTCATAAGAGTAAATTTCACTATTTTCTATATTTAAAAGAGGTTGATAATGACAAATAATTCTATTTCCTAAAATTGCCTCTTTTATCTGAGTTGCAAGTTCAATATTCTCTTTATATCTCTCTTCTATATTTTTACTCTCTTCGTAAATACAGATATGATTATTTGAAGTTTTTGCATTATTTACCGCAATATCAACTTTTGTTAAAAGTTTTTCATCACTTTTTGCAATACCAATAGAAAATGTAATTAAAATTGTTTTATCATCAATATAAAAAGGTTCACTATCTAATAAATCTATAATTTTAATTGCTTCATTTTGTAACTCTTCTTCTGATTTTTCATCAAAAAATAAAATAGCAAATTCATCACCATCTATTCTATATGCTGTGTATCCATATTTTATAAATCTTAAAGCTATATCTTGTAATATTTTATCGGCATTATTTGTACCAAAGAAGTCATTTACCTCTTTAAAATCATCAATATTAAAAACAATAGAAGATTTAGCTTTTTTATTTTCAATATCTAAAATAATTTTTTGTCTATTTGGAAGAGATGTTAGTTGGTCAAAATACATAAGATATTCATTTCTCTCTTTTAAAAGAATCTGTTCTGTAATATCTCTTGCAGTTCCTATTACACCAATTAAATTTTTATTTTCATCAAAAAATGGAGCTTTATCAACTTCAAGATATGTCATTTTCCCTTGAATATTTCCATTTTCTAAAAATCTTAATGGTCTCATATATTTTATAGTTTCTAAATCAGTATTAGCACATAACTCTCCAAATGTATGCCAATTTTTATTATCTTTATTTTTTTCTCTTTCTCTTAAAGCGAAAAAGATATCAGTTTTTCCAATAACTTCATCAGGAGTTGCAATTAGTAAGCCATTACAAATAGCATTATTTGCATATAAATAACGACCATTTAAATCTTTTATCCATAACATATCAGGAGAGTGTTTAGAAATTAAGCTAAGAAGAGTATCCGAGTTTATAGTGTTTTTTTTCATAATCCCTCAAATTGAATAGTTGAAGGATTATATCTTAAGTTATTAAAAATAACTTTAAGGAATATTTAATAATTATTTTCTTTTAAGTATTATTTTTTACTATTATCAAACTCTTTTGCAAAACCTATTAAATCTTTTCTTTTTAAATCACCTCTATAAACTATATCTTCAACTTTTATATCTTTATCATTTAAAACTTTTGGAACTAAATCAGCATTTTCTAAAACTTCCATATGATTTGATAGCTCTTCTTCACTATAACTCATCTGCATATCAGCACTACTTACATAAGGAATTGCCTCAATTACTTTTAGTTTTTTTAGTTCCTCTTCTACATTTTTACCTTCAATTGTAATAATAATTCTACCTTTTTCATCATGCATATGATAATCACAAACGCCAGATTTTTTAAGATTTTCTATCACACTATCAAGATATTTTGGTAAAGTTTGTACAACAATACTTGAAATATTCATTTTTAATCCTTTTTTAAATTGTATATATTTACTTTTTTATCATCACTTGCTACAACTAAACTATTTTCATCTAAAAACAAAATAGATGTAATAAGTGCATTATTTCCTTTTAGGATAAAAAGCTCCTCTTTTGTATCTACATCAAAAACTAAAACATCATTATCTTCATTTAGTGAAATTGCTGCTTTTTTTGCTTTATCATCTAAAGCTCCTGCATAAACTAAAAAATCAATTGATTTGTAGTATGGCTTTTTTTGATTTTTGTAATAAATAGATGCTCTTCTATCTTGCCCGCAAGCTAAAATAGTATTTTCTTTGAAATCAACTTGAAAAACTCTATCTACATTTTGACCTTTAAATTGTCCAATTTTTTCTAAGTTTGAAGTGTTGAATTCTGAAATAATTCCACTTTCATCAGCTACAAAAATAGATTTTTTATCACTACTTAAAACAAAATGAGAAAAAGATGATTGAGAAACTTGAGTTGATTTTAAGATTTTTTTGTTTATCAAATCATATATAAATATCTGATTTGATAAAAGAGCATAGACTATTTTATTATCATCTAAGAATTTTGAATAAGCTATAAAAAGTCTCTCATCTGAACTAATTATATTTTCTAAAATACCATTTTTTGATATAAAAATATCTCTTCCTCCACTTTGTCCTTGTGATAAAATTAAAATCTTATCATCAATTATATCTGTGCTAAAGATTTTTGCACTTATCTCTTTATTTGTAAAATCTTTTATATTTTTAATTTTTATTGAAGATATTATCTCTTTTTTTTCAAGGTTAAAAATATCAACAAAGCCATCATTTGTTGCTAAATATAGATTTTGTTTATCTTTTGCAATGTTTGTAACTCCACTTGATGCAAAAAAAGAGAAAGTTGCTTCTAACTCTTTTGCAAATAAAAAGTTTGAGCTAAAAATAAAAATAAGTGTAAAAATTAAGTTTTTCAAAACAAATCCTATGCTATTTTGATTGCATTTGTTGGGCATACTTTTATACAAAAGCCACAAGAACTGCAATTTTGATTTATAGTTGGTCTAAACATTCCTAAAAAATCTATTGCATTTTCCAAGCAAGGATCTTTACATGAAAAACACATAGTATTTTGCCAAGATAGGCATGTTAGAACATCAATCTCTATTTTAGCTTCTATTTGCTTTTTATCTTCAATATTTAAAACACCATTTTGACAAGAAATTGCACATAAGTCACAATAAGTACAACCAGAATTTGAAAAATTTATTTTTGGAGTACCATCTTCTAAAATCTCTATAATATTTTCTTCACAAGAAGTCGAACAAGGTTTTTCTAGACATTCCAAACATTTTGTAAAAAAAAGATTTATATCTTTAAAGTAGGGTGGTCTTATAGCTTTTTCTTGCAAACTTCTATTTTTAAAAGGTTTTGCAAGAGAGCCAAAAAGCTCTCTTCTTTGCATACTATTTTACACCCTCATTTATAGTTTCTATAAGATTTGATTTATCATTTAAATCACTACTTCTAAACTCTGTTTGGAAGTTATTTTTTGGAACAATTTTACTATCAGATTGTGGTGCATGACAAGCAGAACAGTTAAATCTAGCATTTGATAAGTGATCAAGAGGTTTTATAATAGTTTTTAAATCACTACTATTTGCTACAACTTTTCCATCTCTTTGAAGTTCACCTTTTTTATCTATATTTACATCTTCTCTAAAACTTGTAAAATGTGATTTTGGAATAGGAGTTGCGCCCATAGATTCTGCAACCATTGGGTCATGACAAGAAGTACATTGGTTATTATCTATTGTAATAGGTAACATTCCTTCTGTATCATGTGGAATCATAGGTGGAGCATTTTCAAATGCTCTTTTTATTTTTGTACTAGTTCCTGCAGGTTCTGTAGAATATTTTGTCTCATCACTTACAACTTTATCTTCTGAAAATAGATTATCTTGTCTAATTCCAAGAGATTCATCTTTTATACTCTTATTTGCAGCATAAGCAAAAGTAAAAAGTGTTGCAATGGCAACTAGACTTAAAGCTAATTTTTTTAATTTCATTTTTTCTCCTTCATATAATTTCTTAATTCGAAATTTAGTGCATCATCTTCACAAACTTCAATACATCTAGCACATAAAGTACACTCTTGTAAAACAGGTTCGCTACTTTTATCTATCATATGTAAAACTTGAATTTCAGGGCAAACAACTTTGCATTTCATACAAGCAGTACATTTTTCACTATTATGATGAACTCTTAATAGACTAAATCTTCCAATTAGTGAATAAAATCCACCAAGAGGACAAATATGTCCACACCAACCATTTTTTAAAACAAACAGGTCAAACAAAAATATTACAATCATTGTTGCAAGTCCAAATCCAAGTCCAAAGATTAAACCTCTGTGAACCATTGATACAGGAGAAATCAACTCAAAAGCTGCAACGCCCATAAAATATGAGATTATAAAACTAATTAAAATTAGCCAATATCTTAAATTTCTAGTTGCTGGTTGTTTTTTTTGTACTTCATCAAATTTCAAAACTCTTCTTAGGTAATTTGCACAGTCTGTAATTATATTTACAGGACAAACCCAAGAGCAAAAAGCTCTTCCTCCAAGAATAAAGTAGAAAATTGAAATAATTAAAGCACCTAAAGCTATATCAAAAGAGATTATAGCTCCTGCAAAAATCATTTGTAAAACTGCAAAAGGGTCGCTTAGGGTAACAGTTTGTAAAACCAAAGAGCTACTTAAATTCCCCATTAATATATTTATTCCATAAATATTTGCCAAAATATATAAAGCTATAATAGAGAGTTGTGTAAATCTTCTAGCAATTAAAAATCTATATTTTTTCATTCTAATAAATCCTTCATATCGCTATTTAGTGACTCTATAGCACCTTTTTTATTTATTTTAGTTTTACCTAACTCAACATTTGAATCTTTAACTCTTTGTTCATCCGCTTCATCCCAACCTTTTATGTAGTGATCACCAACTTTTCCAAGTGCAATTTCTCGTGGAAGTACAAAAATTGCTGGTTTTTCAGTAATACAAGCTTTTTCACAAAGTCCACAACCTGTACAAATATCACTATCTACAACTGGTTTTAAAAATGCATGTTTACCTGTTCTTTCATTTTTTTCATATACTATATTTATAGCTTCTCCTAAAAGTGGACAAGCTCTATAACAAGCATCGCATTGAATTCCCCAAAAAGCTACACAAGATTTTACATCTACAACTGCAACTCCCATCTCCATTTGTCTTATTTCAAAAGCATTTTCACTATTTTTGACCTTTTTTTCATCTAATGCTTTTGTTGGACAAATTGGAACACATGGAATATCAACACACATATAACAAGGAATATCTCTTGGTACAAAATATGGAGTTCCCAAAGGTAAATTATCCCCTGGTTTTGCCAATTTTAGTGTATCAAAAGGGCATGCCTCTACACAAAGTCCACATTTTATACAAGTAGCCAAAAAGTCATCTTCTTTTAGGGCTGCTGGCGGTCGAAGTATTAAGTTACTAGCTTTTACTTCGCTTAAATATGCACTCCATGTTAAACTACCAAGCACCACTAAACCAATAGTTCTAGCACTTTTTAGAAGAAATTTTCTTCTATTTTCTTGATAGTTTTCTACTATATTCATCTATTTTTACCTTAAGCTTTATAAACTTTTACAGCACATTTTTTAAAGTCTGTTTGTCCTGATTGTGGACAAGTTGCATCTAAACAAACTTTGTTTATAAATACCTTCTCATCAAACCAAGGAACATATACCAATCCTCTTGAAGGTCTATTTCTTCCTCTTGTTTCAACTCTTGCTTTTACTTTTCCTCTTCTTGATTCAACCCAAGCTAACTCACCTTGTTTTACCCCGTATTTTATAGCATCTTCAGGGTGCATATAACAAAGTGCTTCAGGAACTGCTCTATAAAGTTCTGGAACTCTCATAGTCATAGTTCCACTATGCCAGTGCTCTAGTACTCTTCCAGTACTTAACCAAACTGGATATTGCTCATCTGGCATTTCAGGTGGATCCATATATGGACGTGCGAAAATTTTAGCTTTATTTTTTAGAGATTTTTTAGCTTGATCTTTAACTCCAAGCAGGTCACCTTGAGCCAACTCTTTTGCTAATGTTCCATAGAAAGCAAAATCACTATTTGGATTTGCCATTTTTGCATATGGATCATATTTTGTATTAAATCTCCATGATGTCTCTTTCCCATCTACAACTGGCCATTTAAGACCTCTAACTCTATGATAAGTGTCAAAATCAGCTAAATCGTGGGCATGTCCTCTTCCAAAATCTGCATACTCTTCAAATAGATATTTTTGTATAAAGAATCCATAACCTTTCCATGGTTTTCCATCACTTCCTAAAACATTTCTACTATCACCAAATGCTTCAGTATTATCATATCCAGCTTGAATTTCATCTTTTTGGTCTGCTTTATATGATTTTGCTCTATCATTTGCAAATAAAATCTCATACATAGTTGTATTTTCATTGTATCCCATAGCTTTTGCTGCTTCTATAAGGCTAGGAAGTTTAGTTTCATTGTTTGTACTTAAAAGAGCTTGTTCTCCCCAAACATCTTTTACAGTAAATCTTTTTGATAATTCAACCCATTGCCAAGTATCACTCATAGCATCTCCAACTGGAATAACTTGTTGTCTCCAAAGTTGAGTTCTTCTTTCAGCATTTCCATATCCACCCCATTTTTCATAAATCATAGCAGAAGGTAAGATAAGGTCAGATACTTTTGCACTAATTCCAGGATATCCATCACTTGTAACAATAAAGTTATCCATTTCTCTAGCAGCTTTTATCCAGTGAGTAGCACTTGCTGTATCTTGGTATGGATTACAAACATTTACCCAAGCAAATTTAATATTTCCATCCTCAATATCTCTATGAATTTTCATAATATGTTGAGTACCTTTTGGATTTAAAGTATTGTTAGGAATATTCCATGCTTTTTCTGTAATTTCTCTATGTTTTGGATTCTCAACCATCATATCTGCTGGAAGTCTGTGTGTAAATGTACCTACTTCTCTCGCTGTTCCACAAGCACTAGGTTGTCCTGTAAGTGAAAACGCTCCACTTCCTGGTTTTGCTTGTTTATTTAGTAAGAAGTGAACGTTGTATGAAAGTGTATTTACCCAAGTTCCCCTTGTATGTTGATTCATTCCCATAGTCCAGAAACTTACAACTTTTCTATCTTTTTCAATATACCAATCTGCTAATTGTTGAAGTTTTTTCTTAAATTCTTCAATATCTTCATCAGGATTTCCTTTTGAGATTTTTGCAACATAATCTAAAGTATAAGGTTCTAGAGATTTTTTATACTCTTCAAAGCTAATCTCCCAGTGAGCAAGACCAGCATTTTTATTTACCATTTTATCACCAGCTTTATATCCATAAGGAGCAAGAGCAGGAGCCTCAGTTTCAGAAACAACTTTCTCCATCTCTTTAGAGATTATTTCCATTTCAGCTTTAGAGTATTTCCCATCTTTTATTGATTTTTCATCAGATTTTCTCATACCATAACCAATATTTACAGGGCTTGCTGCAAATACTATGTGCTCTTTAACGAAATCCCAATCAATAGCTTCTGGTTTATTGTAAACAATCTCTCTTGCTATATAGTTCCATAAAGCTAAATCTGTATTTGGAGTAAAGATAATTTCTAAATCAGCAATATCAGAAGTTCTGTGTCTGTAAGTTGAAATATTTATTACTTTAACTCTATCTGGATTACTTAATTTTCTATCTGTTACCCTTGACCATAAAATAGGGTGCATTTCTGCCATATTTGAACCCCAACAAACAACTGTGTCTGTTAGTTCAATATCATCATAGCAACCACTTGGCTCATCAATACCAAATGTTTGATAAAAACCAACAACTGCACTCGCCATACAGTGTCTTGCATTTGGATCAATAGCATTTGATCTAAATCCAGCTTTCATCATTTTTAAAGCTGCATAACCTTCCATAATTGTGTGTTGTCCACTTGCAAATACAGCAACTCCTTCAGGACCTTTCTCTTTTAGTGCAATTTTGATATGTTTTTCCATCTCATCAAATGCTCTTTTCCAAGAAACAGGAGCGAAATCACCTTTTTTATCAAATTCACCTTTTTTATTTACTCTTAAAAGTGGAGTTTTAAGTCTATCAGCTCCATACATAATTTTTGCATTAAAGTAACCTTTTATACAGTTAAGACCTCTGTTAACTGGAGCTGCTGGATCTCCCTTAACGGCAACAATTTTCCCCTCTTTTGTTGCAAGCATAATTCCACAACCTGTTCCACAAAATCTACAGGCTGCTTTATCCCAACGCCAACCACTCTCAGCAGTATTTGCTTGTGCTTTTAAGTCTGTTGGTACACTCATACCAATAGCTGCTGCTGCACTTGCCGCCGCTGAACTTTTTAGAAAATCTCTTCGTGAAAGTGACATTTCTACTCCTTTTGAAATAAATTTATAAACGATAAGATATTACTATGAAGTAGATATAAAAAGTTTGACCGATGTCAAACTTTTTGAGTATTTAAGTAAAGATTAAAATTTTTTAATTAAGTTTTAGCTCTTTTTTTCTGCAAAAAGTATAATTTTTTCAAGTTCATTTTTAAGTTCATTTAATCTTTTACTTGAGTGAAGAAGTTGTTCTTGAGTTTGTATTGCAATATCTTCACTTTTATTTAGCTGCTTTGATATTTCACTTTTATTTTGAAGTTCATTAATAATTTCATCAAACTCATTTGAGATCTCTTCTAGTTTATAAGAGGCATTTTTTGATTGTTCTAGCGCACTATTTGAGTCAATTATTGCACTATTTATTTTATTTAAAAATCTATTGAATATATTTGAAGCCTCTATTAGTTCACCCTCAGCTTCAATTTTTATAGGTTTTAAAGGCTCTTCTAAATTTTGTTCCATAACTTTTTTTGACTCTTCTATAAATTTTAGAGCATTTTTTTCCATAGTTTTTAATTCAATAACACTATAAATAATTAAAAATAGAATTAAAATTGCAAAAAAGTATTGGCTATTTTTCAGAAATCTTATTTTTTGTTCACTGTTTATCGTGTGAAGACTAACTAGTGCATCTACTTCATAAAGAAGTTCTGGATTTGTTTCATATATTATATTTACAATATTTTGCAACTCTTTTTGGTTGGTATTATTATTATGTATTAACTCTTTGAATTTAACTATATTTTGATAGAAAATTGACCATAAATATTCTATTTGTAACATTTGTCTATCTATTTGAATATTTGGAGCTTCTTTTAATTTTCCTAAACTATTTCCACCTTTTAAACTTTCAAGATTATATATAAACTCTTCAATACTAGAGTCTAGCTCATTTTGTGAAGAGTTTGGATTTAAATATAAGTAGAAAATATTTTTTGAAATATTTTGTGTAAGCATTCTTTGCTTACCTGCAATATTTATAATCATTGCATCTTTTTCATTTTTATTATTTAAGTAAATAGTGGTTGCAATAATACTTGTCATTAGAAGAGCAAAAAGTATTCCAATGATTTTGATTTTTGTACTAATATTACCTTTTTTCATATTGCTACCCCTTTAAAAATAGAATTTAATGCAATCTCATCTTTTATTATAACTTGTTGATTTTCAATTTCAATGATATTATCCCTTGATAATTTTTTTAAAACTCTTGATAGAGTTTCAGGTTGAATATGCAGCATAAAACTAACATCTTGCCTTTTTAATTTATTAAACATATTTAAATCACTAACTAACATATAAGCAACTTTTGCAGTTGCATCAAAAACCAACTCCCTATTTACTAAAGATTGAAGTTGATTAGTTTTTTTTAATAAAGAGTTCATAAGCTCTTTTACTAGAAGATTGTTGTTTAAAAAATGCTCTTGAAGTTTTAAAAAATCTATTGATAAAACAACAGAATCTTCTATAAAAGATGCATTTGAGAAACAGAATATTTCGTTTGTATTGATATTACTTAATTCACTTATTAAAGAGTTTGAATAAATGTGATATAAAAATATTTCGTTATCAAATTTATCATATTTATAAATTTTTATTAAACCACTCACTAAAAAAAGAAGATTTGTTTTCAAATCAGTTTCATAAAATAAAATAGAATCTTTTTCATATTTCGAAATAAAAGAGAAGTTGCTTAAAACATCAATTTGTTCATCACTTAAATTTTCAAAAAAATCCAAACTTCTAATGCTTTGGCTTAGTGTCATAAAATATCCTATAAATGTTTTATTTAAGCAAGTATATATTAAGCTTGTAAAAAAAGAGTTAAAAACGTTGTAAAATAGGATATATAATGAATTTTAAAACATTTATAAAAGCAGTTGGAACTGGACCAAAAGGAAATAGAGATTTAAGCTTTGAGGAGAGTTTTGAAGCAGTTTCTCAAATTTTAAAGCAAGAACCAACTCAAGCACAAATGGGTGCTTTTTTGATAGCTTGGAGAGTAAAACTTGAAACAAATGAAGAGTTTAAAGGAGCAATAAAAGCTCTAAATAGTTTTATAAAATATAAAGAGGTTCCAGACTCTTTAAAGCTTGGATATAATTTTGATGGAAGAGATACAAATCCATATTTATTTCCTTTATATGAAGATATTTTAGATAATTTTTTCAAAAAAAATAGTGATGTTAGAAGATTAAATCTTGTAATTAGTGGAGATTTTGTACAGCCTACAAAAAATGGAATTTCAACAAAAGATATATTTACAAAATTTGACAAGGGTCAATATTTGCACTATTTTGATAGAGTAGAATACCTGCAAGAGTTGAGTAATCTTACAACTCTACGAAATGAGTTTGGATTAAGAACAGCTTTTAATACAGTTGAAAAACTTTTAAATCCATCTTTGAGTGAGTATGGAGTTTGTGGAGCTTTTCATAAACCATATGTTTCAAAATATTTAGAGATGTTTAAAGATGATTTTAAAGATATTACAGTGATTAGAGGAAATGAGGGTGATATTGAAGTATTTAAAGATTCAAAATTTTGGCAAAAAAAAGATGGTGAGATAAAAGAGTATGATTTTTGTCTAAAAGATTATGGAGTTAGTTATTCAAAAGTTTTTGAAAATATAACTTTGGAAGAGAACCTAAATATTTTAAGAAATTATGATGATGAGATATTAAACTTGGCTAAATTTAACGTAGCTTTATATCTTCTTTTTGCTTCAAGAGTTGACTCTTTAGATGAAGCTTGGCAAAGGTTAAATTAAAAAAGGAATAAGATGTTAATTGATGGATTTGGAAGAAAACATGATTATCTAAGAGTTTCAGTAACTGAAAGATGTAACTTTAGATGTCACTATTGTATGCCTGAAAAACCTTTTTCTTGGGTTCCTAAAGAGAATTTATTATCTTATGAAGATCTATTTAAATTTATAAAAATAGGTATTGATGAAGGTATAAAAAAAGTTAGAATTACTGGAGGAGAGCCACTTTTAAGAGATAATCTTGATTATTTTGTAAAATTAATAAGTGATTATAAAAATGATATAGATTTGGCTCTTACGACAAATGGTTTTTTACTTCCTCAAATGGCACAAAAATTAAAAGATGCTGGACTTAAAAGAATAAATATCTCTCTTGATACATTAAATCAAGAAAGGGCTATGAAAATAGCTCAAAAAGATGTTTTACCTACAGTTTTGGAAGGAATTTATAAAGCAAAAGATGTTGGACTTAAAATAAAAATTAATTGTGTTCCTTTAAAAAATATAAATGATATTGATATTTTAGATGTTTTAGAATTTTGTAAAAAAGAGAATTTTTCTGTAAGATATATTGAATTTATGGAGAATAGCTTTGCAAAAAATGGTGCAAAAGGGTTAAACTCTGATGAGATTTTAGAGATTATTTTAAAAAAATATAAAAATATAATAAAAGTTCCAAGGGATAATAGCTCACCAGCTCAATATTATAGATTAGAAGATGGATATGAGTTTGGAATTATTGAACCACATAAAGATGATTTTTGTGCTTCTTGTAATCGTATAAGATTAACAGCTGAAGGCTTTTTAATCCCTTGTTTATATTTTGAAGATGCTCTTAGTATAAAAGATGCAATAAAAAATAATCAAATTGATGAAGCAACTTTGATTCTTAAAAAAGTTCTTCAAAATAAACCAGAAAAGAATAAATGGTCAAATAAAGATGATAATAAAGTATCAAGTAGAGCTTTTTATGAAACTGGTGGATAATAAAAATATAATTTTAAAGTAAATATAAAGCAAACTTTATATAAAATTCGCACCTATTTTAAATAGAACAAAAATTAATATACCTATTAGGAGGTCAAAATGGCTTTAGATCAGGAAGTAAAAGCAAGTATTATCGCAAAATATGGAAGAAAAGATGGAGATACAGGTTCAGCTGAGGTTCAAATTGCATTATTAAGTGAGCAAATTAAAAATTTAACAGAGCACTTAAAAGTATTTAAAAAAGATCACTCTTCAAGACTTGGACTACTTAAAATGGTAGGAAAAAGAAAAAAACTTTTATCATACTTAAAAAAATCAGACTATGCAAGATTTACATCTGTAGTTGAGAGCTTAGGAATTAGAGCTAAATAAATTTAGACTTTAAACTTTGAAAAGGGATTATGGTTTCCATAATCCCTTTTTTTATGGAAACTTAAAATTAATAAGAACTTTTGTACAATATAAATAAAATTTTATATTGGATAAAAAATGTTATTAACAAAAAAGAGTGAATACGCATTGTTATCTTTGCTATCTATATCAAAGCATAAAGAGCCTATAAATGTCGATATTCTATCAAAAGAGTTACAAATTTCAAAATCATTTTTAGCAAAAATTATGCAAAATCTAGCAAAAGCAAATTTAGTAATATCTCACAGAGGTGTAAATGGTGGTTTTGTTTTAAATAAACCAATAGAAGAGCTAACAATTTTAGAAATTGTTGTTGCTGCTGAAGAGAAAAATCCTATGGTTTTTGAATGTTCAGATGCAATAAGTTCTTGTCCAAATAATAAAGCGAAAATTTGTACTATTTGGCCACTTTTAAATAATCTACAATTCAAAGTAAATGACCTTTTAGCAAAATTAACATTGAAAGATATAGAACATGAATAATATAAGACTTTTTCATATTTCCCACACAGATTTAGATGGTTACGCTTGTCAATTTTTGACAAATGAGGTATTTTCTAAAAAACATTTTTATAATGCAAACTATGGTTTAGAAGTAAAACAAGCGATAAAACAAGTTATAACAGAAATTAAAAATTATCAAGATGAAAAATTACTACTTCTAATAAGTGATTTAAATTTAAACCAACAAGAAAGCGATGAGCTTGATAAAGATATAAAATCTTTAAAAGATGATGGTTTTGATATAACTTTACAACTTTTAGATCATCATATAACTGGAAAATCAAGTGCGGCAAAATATGATTGGTATTTTTTAGATGATAAAAGATGTGCTACAAAAATTGTTTTTGATTATCTTTTAAAAGAGTTTAAAGCACCTTTGAATGATTATAAAGAGTGGGTTGATACTGTAAATGCTGTAGATATTTGGCTTGAAAATGAGAAAAAGAATTTTGAATTTGGAAAAGTTTTAATGTCGATGATTACAAAAGCAAGAGAGATAAACTCTATACTTTTTAACTCTCTTGATAGAGATTTTAAATTTTATTTACTAAAAAATTCTATAGGATTTTTATCTCTTAAAGATGCTCCTATAATTTTAGATAATAGCGTACACTTTTTGAAAAAAGAGTTTTTAAAAGATGGATTTGATGATACTTTAGATAATTTAAGTGCTTCATATTTAGTTAAATCATTGGATAAGATAAAAGATGATTTAACAATATATTATAATGGTCAAAAAGGTCTTATGACATATTGTCTTGGAGCTATTTCAATTCCTGCAAATAGCTTTTTAAGAGCAAATAGTGATTATGACTTTTTTATAGATATAAGCAGAAAAGGAAATGCCTCTTTTAGAGCAGATGGTAAACTTGATGTTTCGCAATTAGCTTCAAAATTAGCAAATGGTGGTGGACATGTAAATGCAAGTGGTTGTAAATTTGATGATTTTATAGATACAATAAACTTGCAAGAAGTTAGAGCATATATTCAAAATAAGTTAAACAATCTAAAATAAGGAGAATAAAATGGAGTGTGAATTTCCAACAGTAAATTCAAATAAAGATGAAATAAAAGCAATTTTTGAAGAGACAAAAACTATTGCAATAGTTGGACTCTCTCCTGATAAAGAAAAAGCTTCTTATAGAGTTGCGCAGTATTTGCAAAATGCTGGTTTTAAAATAGTTCCAATTTATCCAAAAGAGGATGAGATTTTGGGTGAAAAAGTTTATAGAAGTTTGTCTGAAATACCTTTTGATATTGATATTGTTGATATTTTTAGAAAACCTGATGCTATAGCAAAAGTTGTAGATGAAGTTTTGGTTTTAAAAAATGAGAAAAATATAAAAACTGTCTGGTTTCAACTAGGACTTTCAAATAACGAAGCTGCACAAAAAGCTCTTGATAATGGATTAAAAGTTGTGCAAAATAAGTGTACTAAAATAGAGCATAAAGCAATTTATGAGTAGTCTAATTAGAAGTTTTAAAAAAACTTCTAATTATTACTTTTATAGTTTATATCTCATTTTTTATATGGTTTTTCAGCTTTTTCTATCTTTATTTTATAAGCTTTTTTAATACTATCTCACAAATATTTAAATTTATTATTATTTGAAACAATTTTTTTTGACAAAAGTTTTTTTAGTTAAACTTTTTACTTTTTGCATCTGTTAATAAATCATAAGCCAATTTTGATACACTTTGAGATATCTCTTTTATCTGATTTGATTCAAATGCATTTTCTTGAGTAACTCTATCTAGCATATTTACAGCTTGGTTTATCTGCTCAATTCCAAGCATCTGCTCTTTTGATGCTCCTGATACATCTTCAATTATATTTATAGTTTCAGATATATTTTTATTTAGATCTTTATATCCATCTATCATATCAGATGAGATTAATTTTCCATCATTTGCTTTTATTGTTGCTTCTTCTACTAAGTTTTTTATCTCACGTGCAGCCTCCGCACTTCTGTTTGCTAGATTTCTCACCTCTTGTGCAACAACTGCAAACCCTTTTCCAGCTTCTCCTGCAGTTGCCGCTTCAACAGCTGCATTTAAACTTAGAATATTTGTTTGGAATGCAATTTGATCAATTACTGTAATTGCACTATTTATAGCTTTTACTTTTTCATTTATCTCATCCATAGATATAGCTGTTTTAGAAGCTAACTCTTCCCCTGTTTGAACAGATTTTTTTACAATTTGTCCTAATTCACCCATTTTAGTGGCATTTTGAGTATTATTTCTAGTAATACTAGTTATCTCTTCAAGTGCAGCAGCTGTTTGTTCAAGAGATGCTGCTTGTTCATTTGCTTTTGTTGCAAGATTATTCATAGAATTTGTCATAGTTGAAGAGCTTTTTTCTAAAGTTTCACCATTATAATAATTGTTTCTTGCACTGTTTCCTAACTCTTTTCCAAGAATATTAATACTTTCCATTAGAAGTTTCATATCATCTTTGTAATTGTCAACAACTCTTATATAATCAGTAAAATCATCATTTGTATAACTATTTACTACTCTTAAAATTCTTGAAGTAGCATCATCAATACTGCTTAGCATTTTATTTAGAGTATTTTTTAGTGTATGTATAGTTGGATTTTCGCTACTTGCTGTTATTCTAGATTTGTATATACCTTTTTCAACTTTATCAGCAGTTAGTACAATTTCTCCAAGAACTCTCATATCATCTTTGGCTCTTTTATCAAAACTCTTGATTTGTTGATTCCATCTTTTAAACATATCATCAACTTTTTTGTTTCCTGTTGATTCTATATATTCAAATTCGTTTTTTTCATATGATAAAAAATCAATTAACTGTTGAAAATATTTATCAATATTCTCTAAATCCTTATTTGATACTGCTCCAAACATATATACACCTTTTTGATTTATATTGTAATTTTAAATTAATATAAAATATTTTTGTAGTTTAAAAATGTTATTTCATAGATATAAATTTAATAATATAGAATAACAAAGTTTAGTAACAAAATGGTTTCAATGAATATAAATTTATAATAAATATTATTTACTCTTGACTAAAATCATTATCCAAAAATTCTAAATAGGATAAACTTTATCCTATATTTATAAAAGGAATTTAAGATGTTAAGTGATTTATCAAATAATATTGAAATATTTAAAAAAGGTCATCCAGTAAGAGTATATTTAGAAGAGAATATATTAATAAAAGAGCTATTTTCTGAACTTTTTAATACAGATCCAAAAAAAGATTATCAAAAATTTTATAATATTTTTAACCAAATTTGTGAAGTAGAAAAGCATTTTGCAAGAAAAGAGAATCAACTTTTTCCTTATCTTGAAAAATATGGTTGGACTGGTCCATCTCAAGGAATGTGGTCATTTCATGATGATATTAGAGCAATAATAAAAGATGTAAGAGAAAGTATTGAATCAAAAGATTTTGACTTAATTATAGAAAAATGTACAAATTTATATAATAATTTGATTCATTTAATAAACGTTGAAGAGAATAGACTTCTTCCAAATGCTTTGCAACTATTAAAAGAGGAAGATTGGGAAGAGTTTTATGAAGGTGATAGTGAAATTGGTTGGATGTTTACAACTCCTCCCCCTAGATTTAAAGAGATTATAAATAATGAAAATAAAAATTTAGAACCAGAGTATATTCATCCAAGTATGGATAAGAAAAGAAGAGAATTACCATTCTCTCTTGAGGGACGAACTCATTATGATGAAGGTTATTTAACACCTGAACAAGTAAACTTTATATTTAAGTTCTTACCTGTAGATATTACTTATGTAGATGAAAATGATAGAGTTATTTTTTATAATCGTGGAGATGATAGAGTTTTCCCAAGAAGTGCTGGAATAATTGGAAGAGAGGTTAAATTTTGCCACCCTCCAAAGAGTGTTGATCAGGTTCTAAAAATTCTTGAAGAGTTTAAAGCAGGGCGTAAAGATATTGCTGATTTTTGGATTAATTTTAAAGGAAAGTTTGTACATATAAGATATTTTGCTGTAAGAGATGAACAAAAAAATTATAAAGGCGTAATTGAAATGTCACAAGATGTTACAGATATAAGAGCATTACAAGGAGAGAAACGACTTTTAGATTGGGAGTAGCAGATTTTAAAATCTGCTACTTATTATTTGTAATAAAATCTATTTTACTATTTGGTGTAGCTTTGAACATTGTCCTAAATATATATCCATTCCACACATATCATTCATAATATCTTGAAAACTATGAGCATGTGCATTGTAAACATATACAAAAATCTCATCACCTTTTTTCAAGAAGTTTTTCTTACCAAAATCTGTATATGCTGTTGCACCTGCAGCTATTACAATACCTTTTGAATTGTGTGCATATTTCAAAAACTGTCCTAACTCTTCAAGAGGTCCACAATCTTCTTGGCAATTTAAGATATCAATCATCCAATCTTTTAACTTTTCAAAAAAATAGCTATATGATTTAACTGAACTAGTTGTTCCATAATCATATACTATCCCATCTCTTTTTATAAAAGAAGAGATATGATATTTTCCTAAAATTCCTTTTTCACTAAAATCATCTATAGGAATTATATCTTGAGAAATACCTTTAGTTTTTTCTCCCCAATTTTTTTTAGTGCTAAGTTTGCTTCCATCTTGAAATCTTAATGAACAATCATTAAAAGCACTAAAATATTTTGGAACAATATCTATTAACTTTTCATTTTCATATACGAAATCACAAATTAAAGCAACCTCTGCTTCAACTTGTAATTTATCATCTTCTCTTCCATGAGTTAATATGACTTCATCACAAATAGGGTAAGTTCCTAAAAAACTATCATGACCTTTTATATAAAATGGAAACATACCTTTTGGTGCATCTTTCTCTTTTGTTTCAATTACAGAAAACTCATCAGCTTCTCCAGCTTCTCCTAAATGATTTGCAAAGTTTCCAGCAACTGCAAAACCTAAATAATCTTTTAAATCTTCTATTAAATTCATAATTATAAAATCCTAAAATATTTTGAACTGCAATGTTATCGAAAAAAATTGGTTTAAAAGTCAAAAACGAAATATAATTTGTTAATTTAAGAGTAGTTTAAGAAAATATTTACAAAGAGCCTATAGTATTTGTGGCTCTTTGTAAAATAAGAACTATTTATTAATAGTTCTCCATTTAGCAGGTCCTGTTGTATGAATAGAGTTTCCTTCTGTATCAACAGCAACAGTTACAGGCATATCTTTTACTTCAAATTCATAAATAGCTTCCATTCCAAGCTCTTCAAATGCTAAAGTTTTTGCACCCTTAATTGATTGAGCAATTAAATAAGCAGCTCCTCCAGTTGCTATAAGATAGATAGATTTGTACTCTTTTATTAAATCGATTGTTGGTTGTTTTCTCTCACCTTTTCCAATCATTCCCATAATTCCAATTTCCATCATATCTTTTGTAAATTTATCCATTCTTGTAGATGTTGTTGGTCCTGCTGGTCCTACAACTTCACCTTTTACTGGATCAACTGGTCCAACGTAGTAGATGAATTTATCTTTTAAATCAACACCATTTGGAAGAGGTTTTCCAGCATTTTTGTATTCAACTATTTTTTTATGAGCAGCATCACGTGCTGTTAAAATTTTTCCAGATAATAATAAAGTATCACCAGATTTAAATTGAGATAAATTCTCTTTTGTTAAATCTTCAATATTTACTCTTTTAATAGTATCCATTGGAAGTTTAATATCTGGCCAAAGATCTAAAGACGGTTTTTCAAATTTAGCAGGTCCATTTCCATCTAATTCAAAGTGAATATGTCTTGTTGCTGCACAGTTTGGAATCATAGCAACAGGTAAAGAAGCAGCATGACATGGATAATCTAAAATTTTAACATCTAAAACAGTTGTTAATCCACCAAGACCTTGAGCTCCAATTCCAAGTTTATTGATATCTTCATAAAGTTTAAGTCTTAACTCTTCAAGTGGAGTTTGAGCACCTCTTGCTTTTAGTTCATGAATATCAACATGTCCCATTAAAGACTCTTTTGCAAGTAGCATTGCTTTTTCAGGATTTCCACCAATTCCAATTCCTAAAATTCCAGGAGGACACCATCCCGCACCCATATCTTTTACATTTGACATAACCCAATCATAAATACTATCACTTGGATTTAAAACAGTAAATTTAGATTTGTTTTCACTTCCTCCACCTTTTGCTGCAACTGTAATATCAAGTTTATCAGAGTTATCAACACTTACATGAATTACTGCTGGAGTATTATTTTTTGTATTTGTTCTTTTTCCAGCAGGATCAGCTACAACTGAGTATCTTAAAGTATTATCAGGATCTGTATAACCTTTTGCAACACCTTCGTTTAATAAATCTTCTAAATTTTTTGTAATATCTAGGTTTGCTTTTAAACCAACTTTTACAAAAATATTAACACTTCCTGTATCTTGACATAGTGGTCTATGTCCCATAGCACACATTTTTGAGTTAATTAAAATTTGTCCAATTGCATTTTTTGCTGCATCACTTTTTTCATTTTCATAAGCTTCAACCATACCTTTTACAAAATCTTCTGGATGATAAAAAGATATAAATTGACAGGCACTTGCAACTGAATCAATAATATCTTGTTCTGTGATTTTTTTACTCATTAATTTTTTCCTTTTTTGGTTTTAGAAATCTTTTAATTATATCAATGCACCATATAAAATTGGCTTTTACAAAACATATTTTATATGAAAATTTTTAAAAATATTAAAAATTGTTTAGTTTTGAAATATATCAAAAATTTAAGAATTAAAAAAAGCTACCCTTAAAAAAGAGTAGCTTTTTAAATCATCTGAAAATTAGGCAAAAAATCTTTTTTCTGCTTCTTCCATTAATTTAACACCAGAATATTTAGCTCTTTGAACTAATTCCCAGAAGTATCTATAAGTTGCTCTATCGTGTAACTCACCATCATATTGAATTGGTCCCCACTCAGCATCTTGAGCTTTAATTAAAATATTTTGTGCTGCTTCAAGTTCTGTAAAATCAGGTTTCATAGCATCAACAATAGCTTGAACTTGTGTTGGGTAAATTGACCACATTCTCATAAATCCAAACTCATTTCTAGCTCTTTCTGCATCTTTGTATGTTTGGTATGGATTTTTTAAATCTAAAGTTACATTGTGACAAGGAATTACGCAGTTTTGAATAGCAGCTTGTGCAACTCTTGCTTTTGCAGCTCCAATTAATCTGTGATCAAATTGACCTGGACTTCTCATATTAATTGCTGGAATTGCTCCTTGATATCCACTTACAAAATCCATTAGACCAAAATCTAAAACTTGTAGCCAAGGTAAAGTTGCAATTTTTTCAACATCTTGTAGAGCTCCATGAGTCTCTATAAGTACGTGAATTGGAATCTCTCTTTTAATTCCAGCTTTTTTTGCAACAGCTTGAATATACTCAATTTGAGTTTTAGCATCTTCATAGCAAGTTGATTTTGGTAAAGTAATATATGCTAATTTTTCACCAGCACCATTTACTAAAATATCAACATCTTGTCTCCAATCTGGATGAGAGTGGTCATGGATTCTTGTTCCTGCCATACCATAAGGGTTTGCATCAGAGTTTACAACTCTAACAATCATATTAGCATGCTCAACCTCTTTTCCAGTTTCAGCACCATCTTCACAATCACAAGTAATATCAAAAACAGGTCCAAGTTTTTTTTGCATTTCAAAACCTTTTAGGATTAGCTTTTCGCTTCCTGCAAAGTGTTCACAAGTTGGAATAATTGGTAAAG
Organism: Aliarcobacter cryaerophilus; assembly: GCF_014352935.1. The sequence continues at coordinate 315,429 of NZ_CP060694.1, forward strand.
ATTTACCAGATTCAAATAAAGCTTCTTTTGGGTGTGTCATGTTTTTTCCTTTTTATTAAATTTAATTTTTTATTTTTTTGTTGATTTTTTTGGGATTACAACTGTGTAATCCAAATCTAAAACTACATTTGGAAGATATTTTCCATCTTCACCTTTGGCATTTTCAATCTCTTTTGGATTTTGATTTTTAAGAGCAATTGTTCTTAATCTTAAAAGTCCGATATCCTCTCTTTTATGTTCAATTTTTTCTAAAATTTCACTATAAGCATAGATTGTATCTCCTGCATATGTTGGATTACAGTGGCTTCCACTATTTATTGCATATACCCATTGGGCATTTTGAAGCCCATTAAATGAGATTGCTCTTGCCATTGATATTATAATTCCACCATACATAAGTCTTTGACCCATAGGTGTACTTTTCATCATATGGTCGTTAAAATGAACTTTTGCATTGTTTTGATATAACTTTGTTGCAAGTGTATGGTCACTATTATCTATTGTTATTCCCTCTGGATGGTTTAGTCTTTCACCAACTTCATAATCCTCAAAGAAATACTCTCCACCACTAGCACTGACATCAACACATTTAATAGTTGGAATATTAATAGTGTCTAAAATTGGAGTTGCTTTTTGGAAAGTTGGAACTTCATTTATTCCACTTGTTGTGCTATGATCTTTTTTATGAACCATAACCCATCTTTTGAAGTTTAAAACTTCATTTCCATTTTGATTTACTCCAATAGAGTGAACATATACAACTCCACTTTTACCATTTGAATTCTCTTTTAATCCAATTACAGTTGAAGTCATACTAACTGTATCACCAATGTAAACTGGATTTGGAAAAGATATCTCAGCATAACCTAAATTTGCAATTGCATTTAAAGATATATCTTGAACAGATTTTCCAAATGTTAAATGAAACATTAAAATATCATCAATAGGTCTTTTTGAATAACCCATCTCTTGTGCAACTACATCAGAAGAGTGTAGTGCAAATCTAGAACCTGTAAAAGCGATGTATAAAGATACATCACCTTCACTTACAGTTCTTGGAAGTGGATGAATGATTTTTTGACCAATACTAAAATCTTCAAAATAGTTACCAAAGTTTATTTTATTGCTAATTTTTGACAATTTATCTCCTTATTTTCCAAATAGATTTTGACCTAAAGCTTTGTAAGTTTCATACAATTTAATCATCTTTCTAGCCCATGCAATTCTTGAAGAATCAACCAATCTATTGTTATGTAAAATAACCTCTTTACCGTGTTTGTTTGCCTCTTCATATTTGTTGATCATATCTTCATAATCTTCAACTTCACTTTGTTTTGGAGTGAATATATCATTTATATACTCAATTTGTATTGGATGTACAAGAGATTTTCCATCAAATCCTAAATTAAATGCATCTTTTGTAGAATCTTCACAAGCAAACTCATCTTTTACATCAAAATGTGGACCATCTATTACAGTTTTTCCATAAGCTTTTGCTGCAAGTGCAATTTGAGCTAAATATGTAACAATAGCTTTTGAACCTCTTTTTATATCTATTTGAAGTCTATTTGCTAATTTGTTTGAACCAACAACAACAACTTCAACTTTTGGACTTGCTGCACAAATTTCTTGAATATTTAAAACAGATAATGGAGTTTCAATCATAATCATAAGTGTAAGATTTGGATTTACCTCTTCAATTAATTTAACAGCTTGTAATACATCCTCTTTTGTATCAATTTTAGAGAATAAGATACCATCAAGTTCAATCTCTTTTGCCAAAGCTAAATCTTTTTTTAAATCTTCGCTTCCTAGATTATTTACTCTTAATACTCTTTCACTTTCACCAAATTTAGCACCTTCTTTGTAAACTTCTTTCAAAGTCTCTCTTCCTGGTTCTCTTTGGTCTTCTAAGATAGCTTCTAAATCAAAAATAACAGTATCTGCTAAAACAGTTTTAGCTTTTTCTACATTGTGTTTATTATATGAAGGAATTAAAAGCATTGATCTTCTTGCTTTGTACTCAACTATCTCTTCACCTTTTGTTATTGCAAAATATTGTTCGTGTAGATCTTTTACTAATTGTTTTCTAAGAACTTTTCCATTTTTTGTTCTTGGATAATCAGACATTATAAAAATCTCTTTTGGAGCTTTATATTTTGCAAGATTATTTTGAGCAAATTTTAAAATCTCTTGCTCTTTCTCTTTACTTATAGTTGAATGACCAACAACAGCAATAGCAACAATAGTTTTCTCTTTTTCAATATCAAGACCAAAAGCAACACAATCAGCTACATCTGCGTGAGTTTTTACAACTCTTTCAATCTCATGTGGACTTACTCTAAATCCAAAAGTATTGATAATATCATCTTTTCTACCAATAAACCAGATATATCCATCTTTATCTTTTCTTGCATAATCACCTGTAAAGAAGTATCCATCATGTCTTGATTTTAAAGTCTCTTCTTCTAATTGCCAATACTCTAAGAATAATCCTGGATCATCTTCTCCAATACAAATCATTCCTTCCTCTTCAACTCCAACTTCTTCTAAAGTTTCAGGATCTAAAAGTTTTACAATATGTCCTGGTTGTGGGAAACCTGCACTTCCTGGTCTTATAGGATTATTTTTTGAGTGAGAAATATAGTATGAACACTCACTCATACCAATAGCTTCATAAATATCTTGTTTAAATCTATCTCTCCAAAGTCCAAGCATCTCATCACTTAAATGCTCTCCCGCACTCATACAATATCTCAAACTTGGACAATCATCAAGTGTGAAATCTGTTTTCTGAATAATTTGTCTATAGATTGTTGGAACTCCAATAAATATTGTACATTGATGTTTTTTTATTAAATTAATCCATGTTGATGCATCATTTGCACCTTCATATGCAATTACTGTATGACCATTAAATAATGGATCCATAAGTGCTGACCCTAAAACATAAGTCCAGTTAAATTTCCCAGAGTGCATAATTCTATCATTCTCTTTAAAATCAAACCAGAAATCTGTTGCTGGTTTTCTTCCTATTAGTGATCTATGTGAATGTAAAACACCTTTTGGATAACCAGTTGTTCCAGATGTATAAACTAAATATGCTGGTTCACCTGATTTTGAGTTGTAGTGATTTGGTGTTGTACTTGTATTATTGAATATTTGATTTAGAGCAAATATTTCAATACCTTCTGGTTTTTTAAGACCATCAGTGCTATCAATTCCAGCAATTATTATAGTTCTTAGGTTATCAAGATTTAATAAATATGGAACTAAATTTTCATACATAGAAGCTGATAACACTATAGCTTTTGCTTGAGAATCTTCTGCAAGATATTTAACTTCACTACCACTTAGTAGAGTTGAAGTAGGAACAGCAATCATTCCACCTTTCATTACTCCAAAAAAAGATATTGGATATGCTAAAGAGTTTTTAAGGCAAACTAATACTCGATCTCTTGGTTTAAGACCTATTTCTTGAGTAAGAAAATTTGAAACTTGATCTGATTTTGTAGCTAATTCTTTATATGTAACTTTGTCAGTTCCTAGTTTATCATCTTCAATAATCATAGCAACATTGTTCTCTTTTGCTGTACCAACCCAAGCTGATGTACAAGCAATACCTATATTTAAAAATTCAGGTATATCTAATTTTACTGTTTGACTCATTTTAATCTCCTATAATTATTACAATTGACCATATGGCCAGTTTTCTTTAAATGTATTTAGAGGCATTTTATTTAATACTGAAAGTGCAAATAACTCATCCTCTTTTGTTAAACTTTTTAAAGCATAAGCTCTTAAAATATTTTGTAAAGATTTACCAAACATTGGAGGATCTAGCATTTCACCTTCATATCTAATCGCCCCACTTAAAAGAGCATCAGCCTCAAGTGCTGCTTTTAATATAGAAACATCTTTTGCAATCTCATTTGGAGATGGTGTAAATGCAACTTTACATATATTTATATGGTTTGGAGTAATTACTTGTTTTCCAGTAAGTCCCATAGAACTCTCTCTTAATGCATGAGAGTAAACATATTTACTAGCCTCATCTCCATGTAAATCAAGCCATCTTCTAATATCTTTTTTCTCAACACAGTTACTTGGTAGTGAGTGAGGAGTTAGCATTACTTCAACCCCACCAATTACACCTTTTCCTTTAATTCTAGCTTCTAAAGTTAGCATATCAAAGTAAGTTTCAAGTTCATCAATCCAACCCTTAGGAGTGATTTTATATGCCATAGCTTTTGAAAAGTCATGAATTCCAAATACTATATGTTTTACAGTTGAATACTCCATTAATCTATCAGCTATTTGAAGTGATTTTGGATGTTCAACGATTGGTTGAATTGTAAGATTACTTCCAATAGAGATTAACCAAGAAGATAAATCTCTAATTTCAGCACTTCCATAAACTTCTCCAGCTTTTGCTAAAACTATTACATCAATATATTGATGAATTTGTTTAAGCATTTTTAAATCCTCTTCATACTCTTCTGTTCTAAATGGATTTATTCTTACTGCTATTTGAAAATCTCTAGCAGGAAATTTTGGTAACTCTTGAATTAAAAGCTCTCTACTCATAGCTTTTTGTCTACATCCATCTTCTAAGTCAAATAAAACTGTATGTGCTCTTGTATTGTAAGCGTGTTTTTGAAGTCTTAATTTCGCTTGTTCTATACTCTCATAAGAACCATCTAGCGGGTTAAACTTTATAGGGGGATAATAAATTTGAATCCCTGGCCAATAACCACCAAGAACTGGAGTTAAATCATCTTTTGCTGTGAGTTTTGATAAATCTATCGCAGAAGTCATCATATTTTCAACCTTTCATTAAATTTCTTTTTATTTTTTAAGAAATTGTATTATTCCATAAAAAACTAATATTGAAGTTATACACAATTTAAAATGAAATCAATTTATATCTTTTAATATAGAAAATATTTTTAAGCTTATTATAATAATTGAGATTTTATGAAAATAATAAACTCTTTGGTAGAATATTTGGAAATATTAAAATACACAAGAGAGATTTAAAAAATGTTTTTAAACAAAGATATTAAAGATAGATGTATCAACTTTATGCTTATGGTACAAAATATGATAATTGTGAAAAAATCTATTTAATTTATCCTTTTGATGAATTAATTATAAAAAATTCATACAACTATTTTAAACATAAAGAGCTAAAACTAGATATTCTTTTTTTTGATGTATATAAAAAAGAGTTTGTAGATAAAAATATAGAGCTTTAAACTCTATATTTTATAATCTTGCAAAAACTTCAACTCTTTAAAATAATCTTTTAAAAATGGCTTTGAAATCTCTTCAAAACTATCTTTATCTTCATATAAATTTATAAAAAAATCAAAATCTATTTGCTTATTTTTTAAAGCTTCAATTGAAAGAAGTGTATCATTTATACATCCTAGCTTTGAAGAAGTTATTAAAAAAGTTTTAACTCTTAGCTCTTTTATAAAATCAATCATAAAAAAATCTTTTTTAATTGGTACAAACAATCCACCAGCTCCTTCAATAATTAAAACATCGCAAAAAGTTTGTAAATACTCTTTTTTTTCTATTAAAAAATCAATATCTAAAAAAGTGTTTCCTTTTGCAACATAAGGTGAAGCAGGAAGATTAAATTGATAAGGCACAATATCATTTATTGTAAGTTTTAAAAAATTAGGATTTAGTTTTTTTACAAGTTCAAACATTTTTATACCATCAAGTGGCGTGTTATCTATAACTCCTGTTTCAATTGGTTTGAAATATCCAACTTTTAAACCATTTTTTGCAAAATATTTTAAAAAAACTTCACTCGCAAATGTTTTACCTACATTTGTATTTGTTGCTGTTATAAATATTGCTTTTCCTATATAATCTTGAGGGTTAATCTTCATAATAATCTCTTTTTTGTTATAATTTTAAGCTTTTTAAAAAGCGATATTAACATATTAAAATATGGTTTACAATTAAGGGTTTTAAGTGAGTAATGAGATAGAAATTGAATTAAATGAAGATTTAGAGGTAGAAGAGCCAAAGAAGTACAATGTTTTTTTATTAAATGATGACTATTCTACTATGGATTTTGTAATAGATGTTTTAGTAAAAGTATTTAGAAAAAATCAAACTGAAGCAGAAGCAATAATGCTAGAGGTTCACAACAACCAAAAAGGTCTTTGTGGAGTTTATAGTTTTGAGATTGCTTCTACAAAAGTTGCACAAGTAAAAAGCCTTGCTAGAGAAAAAGGGTTTCCCTTAAAAGCCATAATGGAAGAAGAGTAAAAATGATAAGTAAAGAGTTAAGGCATATTTTTGCACAAGCAATAAATTATGCAAGAGCAAATAAGCATGAATATTTAACATTAGAGCATATTTTTTTAATGCTAATAAATAATTCAACAATAGAAAATATGTTTTTTGATTTAGGTGTTGATACAAAGATTTTATTTGATGATTTAAAAACATATATAGAAGCAAATACACCAAAATTGCCAGATGATATAAAAGATGACCCTATAGAAACAGTAGCTTTGTCTTCAACTATTGAGTATATGGTAGCTCATACTCAAAGTAGTGGGAAAACAAAAGCAAATGTTGAAGATATGTTTGTAGCAATTTTAAAAGATGAAAAAGCATATTCTACATATTTACTAAAAAGATTGGGAATTCAAAGAGTAGATATTTTAGAAGAGATTTCTCATAAAATAGATGATGAAAATTTTGATCAAAAAGATGAACAAAATGATAAAAATGAAAAAATTTTAGAGCAAAATTCAAGCGAGCTTGTAAGTATTGCAAAAAAATCAAAAATCGATCCAGTTATTGGAAGAGATAAAGAGCTTGAAAGAGTGATTGAGATTTTAGGAAGAAGAAAGAAAAATAATCCACTTTTAGTTGGAGAACCAGGTGTTGGAAAAACTGCAATTGCCGAAGGTTTGGCTTTAAAGATTGCAAATGAAGAAGTGCCAGATTTTTTAAAAGATTCAAAAATATTCTCTCTTGATATGGGCTCTATGTTAGCTGGAACAAAATATAGAGGAGATTTTGAAAAAAAACTCAAATCACTTTTAAAAGAGATATCGAAAATCCCAAATGCAATACTATTTATAGATGAGATTCATACAATTGTAGGTGCTGGAAGTGTTGGTGGAAGTGCTATGGATGCTTCAAATATATTAAAACCACTTTTAGCAAATGGTAGTATAAAATGTATTGGAGCTACTACATTTTTGGAGTATAGAAATGATTTTGCAAAAGATAAAGCACTTAGTAGAAGATTTGCAAAAGTTGATGTAAATGAACCAACTATTGAAGACTCTATTTTGATTTTGGAAGGGTTAAAATCAAAATATGAAGAGTTTCATGGTGTTAAATATTCAAAAAGTGCAATTATAAGCGCAGTTGAACTTAGTAAAAAATATATTCAAGACAGATTTTTGCCAGATTGTGCAATAGATGTAATAGATGAGGTAGGTGCTAGTAAAAAAATCGAGTTATCAAAAACTTTAAAAACAAAAAATGATGCAAATATTACAATAGTTTCAAAAGATGTAGAAGATGTTGTCTCAAAAATGGCACATATTCCACCAAGAAGTGCTACAAAATCAGATTTATCACTACTTAAAAACTTAGAAAAAAATATGCAAAAAAGAGTTTTTGGGCAGGATAAAGCTATAAATTCAATAGTTCAAGCAATAAAAATAAATAAAGCTGGATTAGGAGTTGATAAAAAACCAATAGGAAGCTTTCTTTTTACGGGACCAACAGGAGTTGGTAAAACAGAAGTAGCTAAAGAATTGGCACTTCAAATGGGAATTCACTTTGAAAGATTTGATATGAGTGAATATATGGAAGCTCATGCCGTTTCAAGGTTAATTGGGGCACCAGCTGGTTATGTTGGATTTGAACAGGGTGGACTTTTGACTGAAGCTATTAGAAAACATCCTCATACAGTTTTACTTTTAGATGAGATTGAAAAGGCACATCCAGATTTGATGTCAATATTACTTCAAGTTATGGATAATGCCGAATTAACAGATAATAGTGGAAATAAAGCAGATTTTCAAAATGTTGTTTTAATTATGACTTCAAATTTAGGAGTATCTGAAGCAAATGTTATGGGATTTGCTAAAAATGATAAATTAAATGAAAATAGGGCGATAAATAAGTTTTTTGCGCCAGAATTTAGAAATAGACTTGATTGTGTTGTTAGTTTTGATAGTTTAAGTTTGGATATTGTTTCAAAAGTTGCAGGAAAGTTTATAGAGGATTTGGAAAAGCAGCTTGAAGGTAAGAAAATAAAAATAGAAATTAGTAAAAAAGCAAAAGATGAGTTAGCAAAACTAGGATATGACAAAGCAATGGGTGCAAGACCTTTAAATAGGGTGATTTCTGAAAAAATAAAAAAACCTCTAACTGATGAAATTTTGTTTGGTAAACTTAAAAAAGGTGGAGTAGTAAAAATTGATTTTAAAGATGATTTTGTTTTTATTTATGAATAACACAATTATTTTACAATCAATTTGATACAATTCCGAAAAATATTTAGAAAAAGGGATAAAATGAAAAAAGGTATTGCAGTTGTAGCAACTTCACTGTTACTGTTTGTTGGTTGTACAGAAGATAAAAAAGAGGCAAAAGAACAAGTAGCTCCAAAACAAGAAGTTACTCAAAATGTTGAAGAAAAAGCTAAAGAAGTTAAAACAGAAGTAAAAGTTGAAGAGAAAAAAGCAGAAGAGACAAAACAAGTAAATGAAACTGCTTCAAATGAGTTAAATGCAGAAACTTTATTTAAAACATGTGCTTCATGTCATGGATTAAAAGGTGAAAAAGAGGCTTTAGGAAAATCTCAAGTAATTACAGGTTGGGATAAGGATAGAGTTATAAAAGCTTTAAATGGATATAAAGATGGAAGTTATGGTGGAGTTATGAAAAATCTTATGAAAACTCATGTAGAAACAAAAACTCCAGAACAAATTGAAGTTTTGGCAGATTATATTTCAAAACTTCAGTAAAATTTGGACTTTTTGTCCAAATTTATTTTAAATATCAATCAAACTAACAAATATCTATTTTAATAATTACCTAAAATACGACTTTAAAAATCTGAAAAATAGAACAAAAACTACAAATTCCCAAATTTAAGCCAACATTAATAAAAACCCCTTGACAAAAGAAAAAAAAGGCACTATAATTCCCGTCCAATTTGACCAGAGGGTTAAAATTAGAGTTCTTTAAAATATGTATGAAGTTTATAAGTAATCTTTGTAAACTAAATATAATGATTGTTAAAAGTAAAAAAATTGAACAAGATATAAATATTGTAAAAGATATTTATTAACTTGTCTATAAATTTGAGTGATAATTTTGTAATTAAGTAATTAAAAACAAAAATGTCAGTTTCAACTACTACATAATGATTAAATAAGATTTAATCAATAATTTATGGAGAGTTTGATCCTGGCTCAGAGTGAACGCTGGCGGCGTGCTTAACACATGCAAGTCGAACGAGAACGGGTTATAGCTTGCTATAATTGTCAGCTAAGTGGCGCACGGGTGAGTAATGTATAGGTAATATGCCTCTTACTAAGGGATAACAAATGGAAACGTTTGCTAATACCTTATACTCCTTATTAACAGAAGTTAATAAGGGAAAGATTTATTGGTAAGAGATTAGCCTGTATTGTATCAGTTAGTTGGTGGGGTAATGGCTTACCAAGACTATGACACATAACTGGTTTGAGAGGATGATCAGTCACACTGGAACTGAGACACGGTCCAGACTCCTACGGGAGGCAGCAGTGGGGAATATTGCACAATGGACGAAAGTCTGATGCAGCAACGCCGCGTGGAGGATGACACATTTCGGTGCGTAAACTCCTTTTATATGAGAAGATAATGACGGTATTATATGAATAAGCACCGGCTAACTCCGTGCCAGCAGCCGCGGTAATACGGGGGGTGCAAGCGTTACTCGGAATCACTGGGCGTAAAGAGCATGTAGGCGGATTAATAAGTTTGAAGTGAAATCCTATAGCTTAACTATAGAACTGCTTTGAAAACTGTTAATCTAGAATGTGGGAGAGGTAGATGGAATTTCTGGTGTAGGGGTAAAATCCGTAGAGATCAGAAGGAATACCGATTGCGAAGGCGATCTACTGGAACATTATTGACGCTGAGATGCGAAAGCGTGGGGAGCAAACAGGATTAGATACCCTGGTAGTCCACGCCCTAAACGATGTACACTAGTTGTTGTGAGACTTGATCTTGCAGTAATGCAGTTAACACATTAAGTGTACCGCCTGGGGAGTACGGTCGCAAGATTAAAACTCAAAGGAATAGACGGGGACCCGCACAAGCGGTGGAGCATGTGGTTTAATTCGACGATACACGAAAGAACCTTACCTGGACTTGACATAGTAAGAACTTTCTAGAGATAGATTGGTGTCTGCTTGCAGAAACTTATATACAGGTGCTGCACGGCTGTCGTCAGCTCGTGTCGTGAGATGTTGGGTTAAGTCCCGCAACGAGCGCAACCCTCGTGTTTAGTTGCTAACAGTTCGGCTGAGAACTCTAAACAGACTGCCTACGCAAGTAGGAGGAAGGTGAGGACGACGTCAAGTCATCATGGCCCTTACGTCCAGGGCTACACACGTGCTACAATGGGATATACAAAGAGCGGCAATACGGTGACGTGGAGCAAATCTTATAAAATATCTCCCAGTTCGGATTGTAGTCTGCAACTCGACTACATGAAGTTGGAATCGCTAGTAATCGTAGATCAGCTATGCTACGGTGAATACGTTCCCGGGTCTTGTACTCACCGCCCGTCACACCATGGGAGTCGAACTCATTCGAAGCGGGGATGCTAAAATAGCTACCTTCCACAGTGGATTTGGCGACTGGGGTGAAGTCGTAACAAGGTAACCGTAGGAGAACCTGCGGTTGGATCACCTCCTTTCAAAGAAATATTATTAAGATTTGTTTCTTAATATATAAATAAAAAGAAAAAACTACTTTTAACAACATATATTTAGTTTGTAAAGATTATTTGAAGAACTACAAATAATTTATAGGTAAATATGGGCCTATAGCTCAGCTGGCTAGAGCGCTCGACTGATAATCGTGAGGTCTCAGGTTCAAGTCCTGATAGGCCCACCATCATGGGGAATTAGCTCAGCTGGGAGAGCGCCTGCTTTGCACGCAGGAGGTCAGCGGTTCGATCCCGCTATTCTCCACCATATATACTATAAGAATAAAATTAGATATAAGCTTTTATATATAAGAGTTTATATCTGGTTTTAATCAGAAGCGTTACCTTGAAATAACTTTAGTTATTTTAAGTAATATGATATTTAAAAATATAATGTTAAAGTCTTTAAAATTTTTTCGTAAAATTAAATAGTAATGTTTAATTTTAAATAAAAAAATTTCATATCTAAAATTTAATGTAAAAGTTAAATTTAACTATAGATAACACAACTAACTTATTATAGTATGTACTTGTATATATGTTTAATAAGATAGTAGCCAAAGAATATTATCAAATTTAGAGTAATTTTAATTAATTACTCTAGGCAAGAAAAGAAATCTAAATTTATTTAGATTTTATTATAAGCTATTAAGGGCTAATGGTGGATGCCTTGACTGTAAGAGGCGATGAAGGACGTATTAGGCTGCGATAAGCCTCGGGGAGCTGCCAAAGAGCTTTGATCCGAGGATTTCCGAATGGGGCAACCCAGCATATAGAGATATATGTTACCCTACGGGGAGCGAACCTGGTGAAGTGAAACATCTCAGTAGCCAGAGGAAGAGAAATCAAATGAGATTCCCATAGTAGCGGCGAGCGAACTGGGATTAGGACAAACCCAATGCTTGCATTGGGGGTTGTAGGACTATAATGTGTAATTAAAGAGAATAGATGAATTAGTTGGAAAACTAGAGCATAGAAGGTGATACTCCTGTAATTAAAATTCTCAATAATACTAATAGTATCCTGAGTAGGTCGGAACACGTGATATTTTGACTGAAGCTGGGGGGACCACCCTCCAATCCTAAATACTACTTACAGATCGATAGTGAACAAGTACCGTGAGGGAAAGGTGAAAAGTACTGCAGCGAGCAGAGTGAAATAGAACCTGAAACCATTAGCTTACAATCATTCAGAGCCCTATGATTTATCAGGGTGATGGACTGCCTTTTGCATAATGAGCCTGCGAGTTGTGGTGTCTGGCAAGGTTAAGCCAAGTGCGAAGCCGTAGCGAAAGCGAGTCTTAATAGGGCGACATAGTCAGATGCTGCAGACCCGAAACGAAGTGATCTATCCATGAGCAGGTTGAAGCTGGTGTAAGAGCCAGTGGAGGACCGAACCCGCTGACGTTGAAAAGTCTTGGGATGACTTGTGGATAGGGGTGAAAGGCCAATCAAACTTCGTGATAGCTGGTTCTCTCCGAAATATATTTAGGTATAGCCTTGTGTTGTAGCATATAGGGGTAGAGCACTGAATGGGCTAGGGCTGCTTACCGCGGTACCAAACCCTATCAAACTATGAATACTATATGTGGAATCACAGGAGTCAGGCGGTGGGTGATAAAATCCGTCGTCAAGAGGGGAACAACCCAGACTAACAGCTAAGGTCCCTAAGTTACATCTAAGTGGAAAACGATGTGGAGTTACTGTGACAACCAGGAGGTTGGCTTAGAAGCAGCCATCCTTTAAAGAAAGCGTAACAGCTCACTGGTCTAGTGATTCTGCGCGGAAAATATAACGGGGCTAAGATGTACACCGAAGCTTTAGATTCAATTTTTAATTGAGTGGTAGGAGAGCGTTCTATTCAGCGTTGAAGGTATACCGGTAAGGAGTGCTGGAGCGGATAGAAGTGAGCATGCAGGCATGAGTAGCGATAATTAAGGTGAGAATCCTTAACGCCGAAAACCCAAGGTTTCCTACGCGATGCTCGTCATCGTAGGGTTAGTCGGGTCCTAAGTCGAGACTGAAAAGTGTAGACGATGGCAAATTGGTTAATATTCCAATACCAACATATAAGCGCGATGTGGGGACGCATAGAGTTAGTCGAGCTCACTGATGGAATAGTGGGTCGAAGGATGTAGGTTGTTAAGTAGGCAAATCCGCTTAACGTTAGACCGAGATCTTACAGGCTCTTGACACTCTTCGGAGGAGATGGAGAATCGATGATACTGTCGTGCCAAGAAAAGCCACTAAGTTTATTATATGTTGCCCGTACCGTAAACCGACACAGGTGGGTGGGATGAGTATTCTAAGGCGCGTGGAAGAACCCTCTTTAAGGAACTCTGCAAAATAGCACCGTATCTTCGGTATAAGGTGTGCCTACTTTGGTATATGAACTTGCTTCAAAAAGCTAGAGAGGTTGCAACAAAGAGTCCCTCCCGACTGTTTACCAAAAACACAGCACTTTGCTAACACGTAAGTGGATGTATAAGGTGTGACGCCTGCCCGGTGCTCGAAGGTTAATTGATGATGTCAGCGCAAGCGAAGCATTTGATCGAAGCCCGAGTAAACGGCGGCCGTAACTATAACGGTCCTAAGGTAGCGAAATTCCTTGTCAGTTAAATACTGACCTGCATGAATGGCGTAACGAGATGGGAGCTGTCTCAAAGAGGATCCAGTGAAATTGTAGTGGAGGTGAAAATTCCTCCTACCCGCGGAAAGACGGAAAGACCCCGTGCACCTTTACTACAGCTTGACACTGTAGCTTGGATATTCATGTGCAGGATAGGTGGGAGGCTATGATGACTAGACGCAAGTAGAGTCGGAGCCATCCTTGAGATACCACCCTTGAATATTTGAGTTACTAACTGCGATGAGTTATCCTCATTCAGGACAATGTCTGGTGGGTAGTTTGACTGGGGCGGTCGCCTCCTAAATAGTAACGGAGGCTTACAAAGGTTAGTTCAAAGCGGATGGAAATCGCTTGTTGAGTATAATGGCATAAACTAGCTTGACTGTGAGACCTACAAGTCGAACAGAGACGAAAGTCGGTCATAGTGATCCGGTGGTTCTGCGTGGAAGGGCCATCGCTCAAAGGATAAAAGGTACGCCGGGGATAACAGGCTGATCTCCCCCAAGAGCTCACATCGACGGGGAGGTTTGGCACCTCGATGTCGGCTCATCGCATCCTGGGGCTGTAGTCGGTCCCAAGGGTATGGCTGTTCGCCATTTAAAGCGGTACGCGAGCTGGGTTCAGAACGTCGTGAGACAGTTCGGTCCCTATCTTCCGTGGGCGTAGGAAAGTTGAAGAGATTTGTCCCTAGTACGAGAGGACCGGGATGAACCAACCACTGGTGTACCAATTGTTCTGCCAAGAGCATCGTTGGGTAGCCACGTTGGGATGTGATAAGAGCTGAAAGCATCTAAGCTCGAAGCCAACTCTAAGATGAACTTTCCCTGAAGTTCCCAGCAAGACTAGCTGGTTGATAGGCTGGGTGTGTAATGGGTGTAAGCCCTTTAGCTGACCAGTACTAATAGAACGTTTGGCTTATTTTTAACAATTTTCTTTGGTTTACTATCTTATTAAGCATATTTCTTATGTTTAATAGACAATTGTGTTTATTTTTTTAGAAGAAAAAAAGCGTTTACTTGAAAAAACTTTAGTTTTTTTAAGAAGCTACAAAGACTTTAGCATTAAATTTCTCAATCTCGCAATTTGAGTATTAAGAGTTTACAAAAGCTTTTAATACTCAAATTTGCTGGTGGTTAAAGAGAAGTGGAAATACCCAGCCCCATTCCGAACCTGGTAGTCAAGCACTTCATCGCCGATAATACTGCTGGGTCCCCCGGTGGAAACGTAGGTCGCTGCCAGCTCATTGAGTTTTTATTAAATCCAAAGAGCTTATCTTGTCTTACTATACTCTTAAAGTAGGTCAAGGTAAGCTTTTTTATTTTACCTCTTGTTTATACAAGCTTTTTTATCTTTACATTTTATACTTAATATTCGGGTTTTATATTTATTTTCTAGTAAAAGTTATTTTTTATATTAAGGGCACCTCTAAAAACTCCTACCTAACCAACCTAAAACCACAATTTAGATAAAATATCTACTATGCATAACATCGCAAAGGTTTTAAAATGGCAGGATTATTCGATTTAGAGTTTCATGAAAAAAAGATTAAAAAGTATCAACCAATATTAGCTAAACTTGATCTTGTGATAGATTGGGAGATGTTTAGAGAAACAATAGAAAAAGCTTTATATGTTGAACCCAAAGGTGCTGGTGGAAGACCACCATTTGATAAAATAATGATGTTTAAAATCTTAATCTTGCAAAAATACTATAACCTCTCTGATGAACAAACAGAGTTTCAGATAAATGATAGAACATCATTTAAACAATTTTTAGGATTAAAAATTGGTGATACTATTCCTGATGAAAAAACTATATGGCACTTTAAAGAGCAATTAGCAAATAAAGATTTATCTAAAAGCTTATTTGAAATGTTTGTTGTAGCTTTGATGGATAAAGGAATTATAGCTAAAGAGGGAAGTATTGTAGATGCGACATTTGTAGATGTTCCAAAACAAAGAAATTCTAAAGAGGATAATGCAGATATTAAAAAAGGTGCAGTGCCGTTAAAGTTTGGTAAAAAAGATAAGAATGGTAAACGATCCAAACTATGCCAAAAAGATACCGATGCAAGATGGATGACCAAATCAGGTGAAAAACACTTTGGATTTAAAGATCATATCAATGCAGATGAGAAAACAAAGCTCATTACCAAATATTCTGTAACCAGTGCAGCACCTCATGATTCAACAGAGATTGAAAATATAGTTGATGAAACAGACAATAGGCTTCATGCTGATAGTGCATACAGAAGTAAAGAGATAGAAGAACACCTTAAAGCCATTGAATGCGAAAGCTTTGTCCATGAAAAAGGCTATAGAGGTAGTCCTCTTACAGAACAACAAAAAGAATCAAATAACAAAAAATCAAAAATCAGAGCAAGAGTAGAACATATCTTTGGATTTATGACAAACTCTATGAATAATGCTCTGTATATGAGATCAATAGGAATAAAGAGGATCAAAGAATTACTTAACTTAACCTATAACCTCTTTAGATTTGAACAGCTAATAAGATTAGAAAAAGTGAAAATATAGGAAAATGGATATAAATCCATAAAAATAGTAAAAATAGAGGGGGATTTTCACAGAGTTTCTAAAAAATTTCAGCTAAAATTGAGCTAAGATTTTAAAAAAATCAAGAAAATGAAAAGTTGGACGTTCTAAAAGATGTTTTTAGAGGTTCCCTTAAGTTAATTGAAAATAATCATATTATCTCTTTTTTCATTTTTAATAAACTATATTATAATAAAAGCTAAAGCCAAATTTTTTTTAGATATAATCTTGCTAAAATATTCAAAACTAGGAGACCCAAGTGGTATTTATTGATAATGTTTATGCTGACGAAGTGATGGATTCAAGAGGAAATCCAACTGTTAGAGCAACTGTAATTTTAAGTGATGGTACGAAAGCGAATGCTATAGTTCCAAGTGGTGCAAGCACAGGAAAAAGAGAAGCTTTGGAATTAAGAGATGCAGATAGCAGATTTTTAGGTAAAGGTGTTTTAAAAGCTGTTGAAAATGTAAATACTAGAATTGCTGATGAGCTAATTGGACAAAGTCCATTTAATCAAGCAGAAGTTGATGCAATTATGAAAGAACTAGATGGAACACATAACTACTCTAATCTTGGAGCAAATGCTGTTTTAGGTGTTTCTATGGCAGTTGCAAGAGCAGCATCTACTTCATTAAATATGCCATTATATAGATATTTAGGTGGAGCAAATGCTATGACTATGCCAGTTCCAATGTTTAATATTATAAATGGTGGAGAGCATGCAAATAACTCTGTAGATTTCCAAGAGTATATGATTATGCCAACAGGTTTTGAAAACTTCAACGAAGGTTTAAGAGCAGTTGCAGAGATTTATCAACACCTTAAAAAAATTATTGATGCAATGGGTGAAAGTACAGCAGTTGGTGATGAGGGTGGATTTGCTCCAAATTTAAAATCAAATGAAGAACCAATTTCAGTTATTATGAGTGCAATTGAAAAAGCTGGATATAAAGCTGGAGAGCAAATCTCTATTGCTCTTGATGTTGCAGCTTCTGAATTAATCGATGAAAAAACAAAAAAATATGTTTTAAAAGGTGAAAATAGAGAATTAACTTCAGCACAGCTTGTTGATTATTATGCTGATTTATGTTCTAAATATCCAATTGTTTCAATTGAAGATGGTTTAAGTGAAGATGATTGGGATGGATGGAAAATTTTAACTGAAAAACTTGGAAACAAAGTTCAATTAGTTGGAGATGATCTATTTGTTACAAATGCATCTATTGTTGCTGAAGGTATTAAAAAGGGTATTGCAAATGCAGTATTAATCAAACCAAATCAAATTGGAAGTGTAAGTGAAACAATGCAAACAATCAGACTTGCACAAAGAAATAACTACAATTGTATTATGAGTCACAGAAGTGGAGAGAGTGAAGATGCATTTATTGCTGATTTTGCTGTTGCTTTAAATTGTGGACAAATCAAAACTGGAAGCACAGCAAGAAGTGATAGAATCGCAAAATATAATAGACTTCTTGAAATTGGAACAGAAATTGGCTATAGTGAATATTTAGGGAAACAACCTTTCTCTAAAAAATAATGTCTAATAAAAAAAGTAATATTTTTGGATTTATGCTAGTAGTGATTTTTTCACTACTAGCTACTGTTTATTTTGCTTATCATTGGGTGAATCTTCTTTTTGGAGATAATTCAATACAAGTTTATAACTCTTTAAAGCATAAAAAAGAGTACTTAGAAGATGAAATTTCGAGATTGCAAAAAGAGAATGCTTATTTGCAAAAAGAGTATTTTGAATTAAAAAATTTGGAGCCAGAAGAATGAAAAAAGTAATTTTAGGAATATCTATAATATTTTGTGTAACACTTAGTGGTAGAGATAACCCATTTGCAAAATACGAAGAAGAGACAGGAAAAATGTATGAGTTAAATGAAACTCCAAAAACTGTTGAAGAGATTCAAGAGGCACAGTATATTCAAAAAATACAAAATCAAATCAATTCTCAAAGTGAACCAGTATCATCTACACCTAAAGCTAATGTACAAAAAGCACCAGAAAAAACTTATACTAAAAAAGAGTTAGAAGCTATTGTTCAAAAAGCAAATAAACAAAATGAACAAAAAACTAAAGAGATTGTAAAAAAAGAGCTTGCAAATGTTAAAAAAGAGCCAGAGCAGGTAATTTACGTAAAGCCAAGAGCTGATGTAGATAGCAATAAAACAAGTACTACTGTAAATCCTAGTTCAAATTCATTAAAACAAAAAAACATTTTGCCATTTTTAAATATTGAAAATAGTGATAATGAGTTGATTATACGAAGTGAACATAAAATGTTTAAAAAATTTTCTATAGATAAAGAGAATAAATTAGCTTTTGATTATAAAGCTAAAGTAAATTTTAATACAAAAAAAGAGATTTTATCAGGAAGCAATTTTAAGAATATTACAGTTGGAAATCATCAAAAAGGTGGTTATTATAGAGTTGCTGTTGAGCTTGGTTCTAAAGTATCAAAGTATAGTGTTGATGTTAATGACAAAGAGATTGTAATTAAATTAAAATAGTTTTTTTTAATTTATATTTATTAAAAGAGAAGATTATATCTTCTCTTTTGAATATTTTATATAAAAAAGCATACATAACAAAAGTCCAAAAAATGCCATAAAAGCACCAACTAGTGCAGGATATTCAAAACCTAATCCATACAAAAGTGGAATTCCTCCAAATAAAGCTCCTAAAGAGTTTGCTACATTAAAAGCAGCTTGCATAAAAGCAGCTCCTAGCATTTCAGAGTTTTTTGCACTTTTAACCATTACCATATTTATTGGAGTCCCCACACTCATAGCAAAAACACCACAAATAAAAGTTAAAATAATAGATAAAATCTTATTTTCAGATAAGAAAAATACCAAGATTAAAAAAATTACCATAAAACTTAAAAGATAAATAGCTACTTTTATAGGGTCTTTTTTATCTGCTAAATATCCACCTAAAATATTTCCAGCAACCATTCCAACTCCAGCAACAAGCATCAAATAAGAAATTGAACTAGGAGGAAATTTTGAAACATTGATTAAAAGAGGTGCAATATAACTAAACCATGCAAAAAGTCCTCCAAATCCAATAGCAACTATTAAAATAATATGCCAAGCTTTAAAAGTGAGAAAAAACTCTATCTCCTCTTTAAAAGTTACTGTTTTAAGTGATTTTAGTTTTGGCATAAATTTGATTAGAGCTAAAATAGTAAATATACCTAAAAGTGAAACAATTAAAAAAGCCCATTTGTAGCTAGTATTGTGTCCTATATATGTTAAAAATGGTACCAATAATAAAATTGCTAATGTAAGACCTGTAAACATAGAAGAGACTGCTTGAGCTTCTTTATCCTTTTTTGATAACTTTATTGCAACAATTGTTCCAACTCCAAAAAAAGCACCATGAGGAAGACCTGCAAGAAATCTTGACATTAAAAGAGTATTGTAATCAGGAGCAATTATAGATAAAGCATTAAATAGAGTAAATAAAATCATATAAACTATTAAAATATTTTTTGGTGGAAATTTTGAACTTAAAGCTACTAAGATTGGAGCTCCAACTACAACACCAAAAGCATAAGCAGATATTAAATGTCCAGCAATTGGAATAGAAACTCCTAAATCTTTTGCAACATCTGGTAAAAGACCCATAATAATAAATTCAGTTGTTCCAATAGCTAATCCACCTAGAGCAAGAGGAAAGATTTGTTTTGTCATAGATTCTTTACCCAAAATTCAATTTTTGAAGCAAAAAGAACTGGAGACTCAATCATAGGATAGTGTCCCGCCTCTTCAAATTCTATAATCTCAACATCGTTAAACTCTTCAAAATATTTTGCTACTTCATTTTTTGAGAAAACTGGAAAATCATATTTTCCAGTGATGATTTTAATAGGGATATTAATTTCAAGCTTTTCAAAATTACTTTCATAATCTATATTTAAATACATATTCATATAAGAAATTCTAGCTTCTAAAATAGAAGAGTTGTAAGCTAAATTTATACGATAATCTTTCCAAATTTGATTATATCTTTTGCTAGATTGTTCTACTATATCTTCT
Organism: Aliarcobacter cryaerophilus; assembly: GCF_014352935.1. The sequence goes on from NZ_CP060694.1 coordinate 335,645, forward strand.
ATTTTACCACTGTTTATTTCCATTTGAGTTAATAAATTATCTTTAGCCTTTTGTGTACTTTTTACTCCTTTATAAGATATTGGAGTTAGTAAAATGAGTTTTTTAACTCTTTTATCTTTTGAAGTTATATGTTGAGCTATCATTGAAGACATAGAGTGAGCTACTAAAACATAATCAGTCAATTTTAAATTTGTTACTAAATTTATTACATCGTTTACAGCTTCATCTAAATTATATTTTCCTAAAATATTTTTTGATAATCCATATCCTCTTAAATCAACCATTAAAATTGTAAAAAGATTTTTATCAAAGTAGATTAAACAATTTTCATAATTTGTACAATCGCCCATTAATTCATGTAAGAAAATAAGTTTTTTTTCACCATTTCCAAATTTTTTGTAGTTTAATATTGTCATTATTTTTGCCTTTAAAAAAAAATTCTAGTATAAAATTGATAATAATGTAATAAAGAAAATTTTAAGAGCATTTAGGTATAATGCAAAACTTTTTTAGAAAACACTACAACAGTTTCCTAGAATGGTAGTATCGCTTCAAAGTATTTTGAAGATTACGAGAAGCATGAGTGGGGCTATAACTACTCAAACCAAATATTATAAAGGAAAGAAATGCCTACAATACAACAGCTTGTAAGAAAAGAGCGAAAAAAAGTGGTTGAGAAATCAAAATCTCCAGCACTTAAAAAATGTCCACAAAGAAGAGGAGTATGTACAAGAGTATATACAACAACTCCAAAAAAACCTAACTCGGCTTTAAGAAAAGTTGCAAAAGTTAGATTAACAACTGGATTTGAAGTTATTTCATACATCGGTGGAGAGGGACATAACCTTCAAGAACACTCAATTGTGTTAGTAAGAGGGGGAAGAGTAAAAGATTTACCTGGGGTTAAATACCACATTGTAAGAGGTGCGTTAGATTCAGCTGGTGTAAATAACAGAACTGTATCTAGATCTAAGTATGGTACAAAAAGACCAAAAGCTAAAAAATAAGTAGAAGGATAGAAAATGAGAAGAAGAAAAGCTCCAGTTAGAGAGATAATGGCTGATCCTATCTACAATAGTAAAGTGATCACAAAATTTGTTAATGCAATTATGCTAGATGGTAAAAAATCTGTTGCTGAAAAAATCCTTTATGGTGCAATAGATAACCTTGATAAAAGAGGTGAAGAAAAAGGTTTTGACCTGTTTGAAAAAGCAGTTGAAAATGTTAAACCACTTTTAGAAGTAAGAAGTAGAAGAGTTGGAGGAGCTACATATCAAGTTCCTGTTGAAGTTAGAGCTGTAAGAAGACAAACTTTAGCACTTAGATGGCTTATTGATGCTTCAAGAAAAAGAAACGAAAGAACAATGGTTGAGAGATTAGCAAATGAGCTATTCGAAGCAGCAAACGAAAGAGGAGCATCTTTTAAGAAAAAAGAAGATGTACATAGAATGGCAGAGGCTAACAAAGCATTTGCACACTACAGATGGTAGGATAAATAATTATGGCAAGAAAAGTACCTTTAAACAGAGTTAGAAATATTGGTATTGCTGCACACATTGATGCAGGAAAAACTACAAGTACAGAGAGAATTTTATTCTATACAGGAGTTTCTCACAAAATTGGAGAAGTTCATGAAGGTGCTGCAACAATGGACTGGATGGAGCAAGAGCAAGAAAGAGGTATTACTATTACTTCTGCTGCTACTACTTGTTTCTGGACACACCCAAAAACAAATGAGCAACTACAAATAAATATCATTGACACTCCAGGTCACGTTGACTTTACAATTGAAGTTGAGAGATCTATGAGGGTTCTTGATGGTGCTGTTGCAGTATTTTGTTCAGTTGGAGGGGTTCAACCACAGTCTGAAACTGTTTGGAGACAAGCAAATAAGTATGGAGTTCCAAGAATTATCTATGTAAATAAAATGGATAGAACAGGTGCAAACTTCTTTAATGTTATGAATCAAGTAAGAGATAGATTAAAAGCTAATCCAGTTCCACTTCAAATTCCAATTGGTGCAGAAGACCAATTTAGAGGAATGGTTGATTTAGTAAAAATGAAAGCTTATACATATAATCTGGATGCACAAGCTGGAGAGATGTATAAAATTGAAGAAATTCCTGCTGATTTAGTTGATACTGCTAATGAATATAGAGAAAAATTAGTTGAAGCTGCTGCTGAGTCAAGTGATGAGTTAATGGATAAATACTTAGGTGGTGAGGAATTAACTGAAGAAGAGATTACTTCTGGAATCAAAAAAAGATGTTTAGCTATGGAAGTAACTCCAATGGTTTGTGGAACATCATTTAAAAATAAAGGTATTCAACCACTTCTTGATGCTGTTGCTATGTATTTACCAGCTCCAACTGAAGTTGCTGATATCAAAGGTGAGACTCAAGATGGTGAAGCTGTAATTGTTCCTTCAACTGATAAAGGTGAAGTTGCTGCTCTTGCATTTAAAATTATGACTGACCCGTTTGTTGGGCAATTAACATTTACAAGAATTTATAGAGGAATTTTAGAGTCTGGAACTTATGTATTAAACTCTACAAAAATGAAAAAAGAGAGAATCGGAAGATTACTTAAAATGCATGCAAACTCAAGAGAAGAAGTTAAAGAACTTTATGCTGGAGAAATTGGTGCAGTTGTTGGTCTTAAAGATACAATTACAGGTGATACTTTAGCTTCTGAAAAAGATCCAGTTATTCTAGAAAGAATGGATTTTCCAGAACCAGTTATCAGCGTTGCTGTTGAGCCAAAAACAAAAGCTGACCAAGAAAAAATGGGTATTGCTTTAGGAAAACTTGCTGAAGAAGATCCATCATTTAGAGTATGGACTGATGAAGAAACTGGACAAACTATTATTGCTGGAATGGGTGAGTTACACCTTGAAATTCTTGTAGATAGAATGAAAAGAGAGTTTAAAGTTGAAGCTGAAGTAGGTGCTCCACAAGTTGCATATAGAGAGACTATTAGAAATGCTGTTAAGCAAGAGTATAAATATGCAAAACAATCTGGAGGTAAAGGTCAATATGGACATGTTTACTTAGAGATTAAACCAATGCCAGCAGGTAGCGAACCTACATTTAAGTTTAATAATGAAATTAAAGGTGGGGTTGTACCAAAAGAGTATATTCCAGCTGTTGAAAAAGGTGCATTTGAAGCTATGCAAGGTGGTATTCTTGCAGGTTATCCAATGGTTGATATTGAAGTTACTCTTTATGATGGAAGTTATCACGAAGTGGATTCATCTGAGATGGCGTTTAAATTAGCTGCTTCAATGGGATTCAAACAAGGTTGTAGAAGTGCAGCTGCTGGTGCAGTTTTACTTGAGCCAATTATGAAAGTTGAAATAGAGACTCCTGAAGATTATATGGGAGATGTTATTGGAGATTGTAATAAAAGAAGAGGACAAGTTCAATCTATGGATGATAGAGCTGGTATCAAACTTGTTACGGCAATGATTCCATTATCTGAAATGTTCGGATATTCAACAGATTTAAGATCTATGTCTCAAGGAAGAGCAACATATTCTATGATATTTGACTCTTACCAAGAAGTTCCTAGAAATGTATCTGAAGAGATAATGAAAAAAAGAAACGGTTAATCCATTTTAGATTTTTATTAAAAAGGGATGTGCTTTTGCATATCCCTTTTTTTATTAGTTTTATATGAGTAATTTACTACAATTGCAAATTATTTATATAAAATTAAAAATAAAAGATTTAAATTGAGATTAGATAGAAGCTATAAATTACTAAAAAAGATTGAAAATATTGGAATTATTTTAAAACCAAATAGTCCAGAATTAAAAGATGCATACTTAAAAATAAAAAATCTTTTTGAAAATAAAAATATAAATATTTTTCTTGAAGAACAATCAGCAAAAATGATAGATGATAGTGGCTTCTCTTTTGAAGATTTGTGTTCAAAAGTCGATTTTTTAGTAAGTGTTGGTGGAGATGGTACTCTTTTAGGAGTTGTAAGAAGAGCCTTTAAGTATGAGTTACCGGTACTTGGTATTAATTTAGGAACTTTAGGATTTTTAACTGATTTAAATATGAATCAACTTCCAGAGTTTATTGAAGATTTATTAAAGAATAATTATAAGATTAATCAAAGAATGATAATTAAAGGTTCAATAAAAAGTAAAAAATTTATAGCTTTTAATGATATTGTAATTTCTAGAAAAAATTTATCATCAATGTTAGAAGTTAAAGCAAAAATAGATGGAAAAGCTTTTAATACATATTTTGGTGATGGTTTGATTGTATCAACTCCAAGTGGCTCAACAGCTTACAACCTATCTGTTGGAGGACCAATAGTTTACCCATTAACTGAAGCTTTTATCATAACTCCTATAGCTCCGCATTCACTTACTCAAAGACCAATAGTTGTACCAGCTGATTTTGAAATAGAGTTTAAAGTTACACAAGATAGTGGAGCTGTTGTTATAATTGATGGTCAAGAGTTGTATGATTTAGAAAAAGATGAAATAATAAAAATAAAGATTGCTACAAAAAAAGCAAAAATGCTTCATAGAAGTAGTAGAGATTTTTTTAAAGTTTTAAGTGAAAAACTAAGATGGGGTAACTAAAAGTGATAACTAGATTATATATAAAAAATTGTCTATCTTTTAAAGAAGTAGATTTAGAGTTTAATAGTGGATTAAATATTTTTACAGGTCCAAGTGGAGCTGGAAAATCAATACTTATGAGAGAGATACTAGCTTCTTTTGGTCTTGAAGATGTAAAATCTGAAATAGTAGAGGTTAATTTAAATAATTCAAGAATAAAAAATGAAGAGTTTGATATAAATTTTGAAGAAGATATAGTAATAAAGTGTCTTAAAAAAGAGAAGGCAAGATATTTTTTAAATAGTCAATCTTTATCAAAAAAAACTTTGAGTGAAATATCAAATAATTTGATAAAATATTTAAGTCTTAGAGATACAAGTGATTTTAAAAGTGAAACTTTGATTGAATTTTTAGATAGATATGCAAACAAAAATTTTCCTGAATTTCAAAATATCAAGATAGATTTTGATAATAAATATAAAGAATTTATAGATATTGAAAAAAGATTATCTAAGATAAAAGATGATGAAAAAAATCTTGAAGATTTAAAAGAGTTTGCAAAATTCGAAATAGCAAAAATAGAAGAGATTAATCCAAAAGAGAATGAGTATGAAGAGTTAAATAGTATAAAAAAAGCTTTGGCAAAAAAAGAGAAAATTGAAGTTGCTAGTAAAAAAGCATCAATTATTTTTGAAAATGCAAGAGCAGTTAATGAGTTACTTGAGATTTTAGAAGTGGATTCAAGTTTTTTTGATGAAGCAATAAATGAATTTACAAATATTGTAGAAAAAGCAAATGATACACTTAGTGAACTTGAAGATATAAATATAGAAGAGACTTTAAATAGAATAGAGAAAATATCTTCTTTATTAAAAAGATTTGGTACCATAAAAGAGTGTTTAGAATATAAAGAGCAGAAACAAAAAGAGCTTGAAAATTACAATAATATTAGTTATGAAAAAGATGAGCTTGAGCAAAAGTATAATCAGCTAAATGAGATAATATTAAACTTATCATATAAAATATCAAACTATAGAGAAAAAAGTATAGGAATTTTAGAAAAAAGTGTTAACTATTATTTAGATTTTTTATATTTAAATAGTGCAAAAATTACTCTAACAAATAAAAAATTAGATTATAGTGGTGTTGATTTTGTAGAGTTTACATTAAATGGGGTTGCTATATCAACTATTAGCTCAGGAGAATACAATAGGCTAAGACTTGCTCTTTTAAGTTCAATTAGTGAGTTTGATATAGCAGATAATGGAGTACTTTTTTTAGATGAGATAGATGCAAACTTAAGCGGGAAAGAGAGTGATGCAATATCAAAAGTTCTTATAAAACTAAGTAAAAATTATCAAATTTTTGCAATCTCTCATCAAATACAGTTGGCTTCACAGGCAAATCAGCATTTTTTGGTAGAAAAGATAGATGGTAACTCAGTTGTTAAAATTTTAGATAGTACTCAAAGAGCAAAAGAGCTAGCAAGAATGATAAGTGGAGAAAATGTTACAAATGAGGCTTTAGATTTTGTAAAAAATTTGTTAAAGAGCTAAAAAATATAGATTTTTTTTAAATAATGATATAATAATGGCATTTAATTGCATTGGAGCTACAAAATGTCAAAAAATATATCAATAAAAGCAAAATTATTAATATTATCAATTGCGACAATTGTCTTAATATCAATAATTATAGCTATTGACTCGATTTATTCACTTAAATCTTTTTCAAGTGAAACAATAGAGAAGTATAAAGAAGAAGCTTATGCAAAAAAAGAGGAAGAGCTTAAAAACTATGTTTCTTTAGCTATGAAAACAGTTGAAGCTTATCATCAAAGAACTTCTGTAGAAAAAGTTAAAATTGAGGTTGAGGAAGAGCTTAAAAAACAGACTATGTTTTTGTTTTCTATTTTAGAAGCAGAGTATGAAAAAAATAAAAATATCCTATCTAAAGATGCTTTACAAGAGAGATTAAAAGATATTGTAAATGCTACTAGATATAGTAAAACAGGATATTTTTGGATAAATGATTTAGATGCGGTTGTTTTAATTCACCCAATTAATCCTAAGTTAAATAATAAAGATATGCATGAATACAAAGATCCAAATGGGAAACAAATATTCAAAGAGTTTGCAGATATTGCAAAAAAAGATAAAGAGGGTTTTATTGATTATGTTTGGCCAAAACCAGGTTTTGACCAACCACAACTTAAAGTATCTTTTGTAAAGTTATTTGCTCCATATAACTGGGTTATTGGAACTGGTGAATATGTTGAAAATGCTACAGCTAAAATTCAAGCAGAAGCTTTAAAAACTATTTCAGAGATGAGATATGCAAATAATGACTATTTTTGGATAAATGATTCTCACCCTAAAATGATTAACCACCCTACAAATAGTAAATTAAATGGAACAGATTTAAGTAATTATGCTGATCCTTATGGTACAAAACTCTTTGTAGAGATGGCAAGAGTTACAAATGAGAAAAAAGAGGGTGGACTTGTAAAATATTATTGGGATAAACCAAATAAGAAAAATGATCCTAAAGAGAAGTTCTCTTATGTACAAAAATTTGAGCCTTGGGATTGGATAATAGGAACAGGTGCTTATGTTGATGATATTGAAGCAGAAGTTGCCTTGATGCAAGAGAATACAAATTCAAAAATAGAGACAATAATAGCAAGTATTGCTCTATTTTCTTTTATTTCAGTAATTATAGCAATTTTAATTTATAACTATTTTGTAAATAAAGCTATCATAAGACCACTTGATGAACTTGATATTGCTATAAAAGATATAGCAAGTGGAAATGAGCAAGCAGATAGAATAAATAAAAAATCAGATGATGAGATAGGAAAAATTGTTGATAGCTTTAATGAATATATTTTTAAACTTAGAAAAGGTTATATTGAAGATGGTCAAGTTATAGAAAACGTAGATGAAGTAATAGATAAAATCTCACAAGGGTTTTATGTTTATAAGATTGAAAAAACATCTTCAAGTCCACAAATCCAAAGATTAAGAGATTCAATTAATCATATGATTGAAAGAACAAATGAAAATTTGGTAAGTTTAAATAATACTTTAATAGAGTATGGGAATTCAAATTTTCAAGGGGTTGATTCAAAAATTGATACAACAAAAGTAAATGGTGTGATGTCATCTTTAGCTACTAGTACTCAATTAATAGGACATACAGTTTCAGAGTTTTTATCAATGATAGTAGCAACTGGTACAAAGCTAAATAATGATACAGCAGTTTTATCTAAATCTGCTAAAGAGTTATCATCTTCAGCAAATGAGCAAGCAGCTTCATTGGAGCAAACAGCAGCAGCAGTTGAGCAAATAACTGGGATTATAAAACAAAGTGTTCAAAAAACGTCTCAAATGTCAGTTTTAGCTTTAGAGCTACAAAAATCTTCAAAAGAGGGTGAAACGCTAGCAAGTAAAACAAATCAGGCAATGGATGAGATAAATAAAGAGGTTAGCTCTATTAATGAAGCTATTGAAGTAATTGACCAAATAGCATTCCAAACAAACATTCTATCTTTAAATGCTGCTGTTGAAGCAGCAACAGCTGGAGAAGCAGGAAAAGGATTTGCAGTTGTTGCACAAGAGGTTCGAAATCTTGCAAGTAGAAGTGCAGAGGCTGCAAAAGAGATAAAAAATATTGTTGAAATTGCAACTTCAAAAGCAAATGAAGGGAAAAGTATAGCAAATAGTATGAAAGATGGCTATACTGATTTAAATAAAAAGATAAATGAGACAATCACTTTAATTGAAGATGTTTCAAAAGGAAGTAAAGAGGAAGAAGTTGGAATTTTACAAATAAATGACACAATAAATGTCTTAGATAGTGTAACACAAGTAAATGCTAACTCTTCTCGAATAATCAGTAATCTTGCAACAGAAGCTTCAAGTTTATCAAATAATCTTTTAAAAATTGCAGATCGTGCTAAATTTAAACAAGTTGAACCAAAAATTATAGAAGATATAGATTTGGTATTTAAAGTTTCAAAACTTAAAAATGATCATATTAAATTTAAGCTTGTAAACTTTGATAAAATAGGACAGAGTAAAACTCCTTGGAGTGTTACAAAGCCAACTGATTGCGATTTAGGAAAATGGATTGCTGAGCAAGAGCAAAAAGGTATGAGTTTTACAAAAAATCAAAGCTGGAAAAATCTAAAAGAGCATCATGAAGTAGTTCATAATAGTGTACAAAACTATATAAATGAAGATTGTAAAGATGAACCAAATAGAGATTTATTAAAAAAACTATCAGAGCAGTTAGATATTTCAACTATTGAAGTATTTAAATCTTTAGATCAAGTAAAGATTGATAATATAAAAGCAGTGAGTGAAACAAATATTAATGAAGTAGAAACCTTACAAAATAAAAATCAACTTCAAGCTAAAGAGAATATAGAAATTACAAACAAAAAAGAGTTTAAATCATCTTCAAAAGATGATGAGTGGGAGAGCTTCTAAAGCTCTTTGCTTGTCGCAAAACTTAAGATTTATCAAAAAAAAGATACAATCCCCTAAAAATTTAAATATTTTATTATATAAAAAATCAAAGGAATTTTATGAGTAAGCAAAAAGTTGAGTTGCTCTCACCCGCTGGAAATTTAGAAAAATTAAAAATTGCAATAAATTATGGTGCTGATGCTGTTTATGGTGGAGTTAGTCATTTTAGTTTAAGAATTAGAGCTAGTAAAGAGTTTACATTTGAGACATTTAAAGAGGGAATTGATTATGCTCATGAGCGAGGAAAAAAAGTTTATGCAACAATAAATGGTTTTCCTTTTAATGCTCAAATTGAGTTATTAAAAAAACATATAGCTTCTATGGCTGCATTAAAACCAGATGGTTTTATAGTTGCAGCTCCTGGAGTTGTAAGACTTTGTAGAGAGATTGCCCCAGAGATTGATATACATCTTTCGACTCAAGCAAATGTTTTAAACTATCTTGATGCACAAGTTTTTTGGGATATGGGAGTTAAAAGAATTGTTGTAGCAAGAGAGATATCTTTAAAAGATGTAATAGAGATAAAAAAACATCTTCCAGATATGGAGATAGAGATATTTGTTCATGGTTCTATGTGTTTTGCATATAGTGGAAGATGTCTAATTAGTGCTGTTCAAATGGGAAGAGTTCCAAATCGTGGAAGTTGTGCAAATGATTGTAGATTTGAATATACACTTTATGCTGGAAATGATGAGCATGGAAGCTTGTTTAGACTTGAAGAAGAACCAGGTGTTGGAACATATATTTTTAACTCAAAAGATATGAACTTAGCTTCACATATTAAAGAGATACTTGATAGTGGAGCAGTTGATAGTTTGAAAATTGAAGGAAGAACAAAATCTCCATACTATGCAGCAGTAACTGCAAAAGCTTATAGAGAAGCTATTGATGACTATTATGAAAATAAATTTGATGCTTCAAAATATCAAAAAGAGTTGCATACAACTAAAAATAGAGGCTTTACAGATGCTTATTTAATTCATAAGCCATTTGAAAAACTAGATTCTCAAAATCACGATTATGCTTTAAGTAAAGGCTCATTTGAAGTAACAGGTTTAGTATCTGAAGATGAAGAGCATTTTTATTGCAAGTATAAAGTTTATCCAAATGAAGATATTGAAATTTTCACTCCACATAACACAGTTTTACATGAGTGTGACAATGAGATTGGAAGAGTTTTTAAAAAAGAGAATGGACTATATTATATAAATTTTAAAAAGATTTTAACACAAGATAATAAAGAGCTTGAAAGTGTTCATAGTGGAAATGTAAATAAAATAAAACTTCCATGTAAATTACCTTATTTAACAATGTTTAGAGTAGAAAATATTAGTGAAAATATAGAATAAAATGATTTTTTTTAGAGCGACAAATAGTATTAATATTAAAATAACTGATGGAACAATTTTAAAGTACAATAGGTTTAAAGCTCCTATTGGAATAGAAAATGAGACAATATATCTTACAACTTATGATGATTTTAATGATTTAAAAGATATTTTTGCAAAAGTTGATAAAAGCAAATATAATGCAAAAATTATAAATGAGCAAAGTGTTTTAAAAAATCCATCTTTTCCTACTCAATTGGGTGTAATTATAGAAAATGAAAGTATAGAGAGATTAGAGCTTAAAGATTTAAGATTTCTAGAATTAAAAGAGCAAAATTTTTTAAATCAACTAAAAAGTTTCCATAAAAGTAGTATAAAAGTTGCTATTATTGGAAGCTTGGGAAGTAGTATTAGCCAGATGATAAGTGGAATGGCTGCACTTAGAATTTTTTATAATAAATTAAAAGAGATATATAAAGTTGTAAAACTTGATGTATATATAAAAGCTTCAAATAATAGTTATTACAACAGAGATAAAAGTATATATTTAACTCAAGATTATATAAATGATATTTTACCATTGGCAATAAATAGCAAAGCTATTTGTGAATATGACTATTTTGTTGATAATAGCATTGATATTACAAAAATTTTAGATATAAATCCAGTTGATGCTTGGCTTTTTAAATTTGGAATAGATTATAAAAAAATATCAGATTTAGAAAAATTTTCACAACTAAAAACAGACCATTTTGAACTAACAAAAGGATTAAAACAAAAGATACAAGAGAGTAAACAAAGAGGAAAACTTCTACTTTTTCATCCTTATAGTGCAAATATAAATAAATCTATTCCTCAAAATTTTGCTATTGAGATTTTAAAAAATTTGATAGAGAAACTAGATGATTATACAATTGTTTCAACTCTTTTAATTGATAGTAAAATAAAAGCTGATAATTTTTTAGATTTATCATTATATTCAAAAACTATTGAAGATTTTATATATATAGTTGCATCTTGTGATAAGCTAATTACAGCTTATACATCAGCACTTCATATAGCAGATTGTTTTATGATACCAACGGTTTGTATAGCAACTTTTAAAGAGTATGAAGAGCAACTAAAATATTACAAATATACAAAAACAATTTTTGTAAAAGATAGCTCAAAAAATCTATCAAAATTTATATATGAGAATGATAGTTTGACTATAAACAAATTTGAAGAGTGGAAAAAACTCAAGATAGAAGATATTGTAAAAGTCTTAGAAAGTTTTTGATATAATAATAGTTCAAAATTAAATAAATAGGAACAAAAATGAAATTTGTATCAATAATTATGGGTAGTAAGTCAGATTATGAAATTATGAAAAACTGTGCAGATACTTTTGAGCAATTCAAAGTAAAGTATGAGATAATTATATCTTCTGCTCATAGAAGTCCAGAAAGAACAAAAGAGTATGTAAAAGAGGCTGAAGAGAAAGGTGCTATTGCATTTATTGCAGCAGCTGGAATGGCGGCTCATTTGGCTGGTGCATTAGCAGCAACTACAACAAAACCTATTATTGGGGTTCCTATGAAAGGTGGCGCTATGGATGGTATGGATGCTATGCTTTCAACTGTTCAAATGCCAGCAGGTATGCCTGTTGCAACTGTTGCTTTAGGAAAAGCAGGTGCAATTAATGCTGCTTATTTAGCAATGCAAATTTTAGCAATTAGCGATAAAGATTTAGCAATAAAATTAAAAGAAGATAGAATTGTAAAAGCAAAAGCTGTTGAGAGTGATTCTAAAGATATTGAAGTTATTTTATAATTGAAGCCTATTGCACTGTTTATTTTACCAAACTGTAAATGGTGCAAAGAGGCTATTATCTACTTAAAAAGTCGAAAACTGAAATTTAATCAAATAGACTTAACAAAAAATAAAAAAGCCTTATATGATTGTCAAAAAAGATGTCAAGGTGCTCCAGTTTTTTTAGTTGGAGATGTTTGGATATGTGGTTTTGACAAAGAGAAATTAAATAAAGAGTTAGGAATAAAATAAGATGCTTACTTTTTCACAAATGTTATTAAAGCTTCAAGAGTTCTGGGCAAAAGAGGGGTGTAATATTGTACAACCGTATGATATACCAGCAGGAGCAGGAACATTTCATCCAGCAACTTTGCTTAGAAGTCTTGATTCAACTCCTTGGAGTGTTGCTTATGTTGCACCATCAAGAAGACCAACAGATGGAAGATATGGTGAAAATCCAAATAGATTAGGTGCATACTATCAATTTCAAGTATTAATAAAACCAAGCTTAGAAAATATTCAAGATTTATATTTAAAATCTTTAGAGTATTTAGGACTTGATTTAAGCAGGCACGATATTAGATTTGTAGAAGATAACTGGGAATCACCAACTCTAGGAGCATGGGGACTTGGATGGGAAGTTTGGCTTGATGGTATGGAAGTTACTCAATTTACATATTTTCAACAAGTTGGAGGACTTCCTTGTGATCCAGTTGCTGTTGAGATTACTTATGGAACAGAGAGACTTGCTATGTATCTTCAAGGAGTTGATTCTGTTTTTGATATTGTTTGGAATGAAAATAAGCATGGAATTACAACTTATGCAGATGTTCATAAAGAGGGAGAGTATCAATTTTCAAAATATAATTTTGAAGTAGCAAATACAACAAAACTATTTAGAGATTTTGAAGAGGCATTTAATGAGTGCAAATCTTGTTTAGAAGCACAACTTCCTCTTCCAGCCTATGATCAATGTATGATAGCAAGTCACGCTTTTAATACTTTAGATGCAAGAAAAGCAATAAGTGTTACAGAGAGACAAAACTATATTTTAAAGGTGAGAGAACTTGCACAAGCTTGTGCTGTTATGTATAAAGAGCAGGAAAAAATGCGTCAAGAAAGAGTTAGGGGCTAACTCTTTTAGCATTTTTTGCCTTTTGTAGAAAGTTAAGAACTTTCACAAAAAGGCTGGTGCGAACTAACGAAGTGTATCAATCGTAGCGAATGAAATGAGCTAGATTGTTGTGAGATGAACAATAGGAGTAATGTATTGAAAATAAAAGATATTTATGAATTTTTAAACTCAATCTCTCCTTTTGAATTGCAAGAAAAATGGGATAACTCAGGACTTCTTGTTGGAAATATGAGTGATAGTTTTGAAAGTTTATATCTAAGTATGGATTTAGATTTAGATTTGGTAAAAAATTTAAAGCCAAACTCTTTAGTTATAACTCATCATCCACTGATTTTTAGTGGATTAAAAAGAGTTAATTACGATACTTATAGCACTAAAATTTTAAAAGAGCTAATAAAAAAAGATATTGCACTAATTTCTATGCATACAAATATTGACAAAACGCATTTAAACAGATTTGTAGTTGAGAAAATATTAAATTTCAAAATTGAAAATCAAAATGAGTTTATTGCAAATGTAAAAATAGATATGAGTTTTACAGATCTTTTAAAACATTTAAGCAAAAAGTTAAATTTAAAAAATATAAAATTTGTAAAAACAAAAGATTATATTAAAACATTAGCTATTTGTACAGGTTCGGCTATGAGTTTGATAGATGAAGTACAAGCAGATTGTTTTATAACAGGTGATATAAAATACCATGATGCAATGGAAGCAAAAGCTAGAGGATTGTCTTTAATTGACATAAGACACTATGAGAGTGAAAATCATTTTAATATACTTTTGGAAGAGCTTCTAGAAGAATATTTGAAAAAAAATAAATTAAAAGCTATAATAACAGCTTCAAAAAATCCATTTGAGTTTTTTTAAGGAGAAAACATTGAATAAATATTTACAAGATTTAATTGCTTTGTCAAAGTTTGATACAAGTATTAGTCAATTTGACCCAAAAATTGAAAATCAAAAAGCAAAACTAGCTGTTTTTGTAGAAACAGCAGAGGCACTAAAAGTTTCTATAAATAGTGTTTATTTAGAGATTGATGAATTAAAATCTAAAAGAACAAAAAATAATATTCATTTAGCGGAATTAAAAACAAAATTAGATCAAATCGCTAAAAAGAATAAAGAAGTAACAAATGAAAAAGAGTTAAAAGCTCTTCAATTAGAAGAAGAGATTGCAAAAGAGCAAGTAAGTTTTGCAAATGAAGAGATAGAAAGATTTGATAAATTAACAGTTGCAAAAGAAGAGAAACTAAAAGAACTCCAAGAAAAACTAAAAACGGAAGAAGAAGATATTAAAGAGATTAAAATAGCTGTTGATAATGAGATTGAAGCAATTAATAAAGAAAGAAATCTGATTTATGATAAAAGAAATGAGCTTTTAGATCAATTCGATAAAAAAATATTAACTTTCTATGAAAAAATTAAAAGATGGGCAAAAGACACAGCAGTAGTTCCTGTAAAACAACAAGCTTGTTATGGTTGCTTTATTAAAATAAATGATAAAACTTATGCTGAAGTTTTAAAAGGTGAAGAGATTGTAAATTGTCTTCATTGTGGAAGAATTCTTTATAAAGGTGAAGAAGAAACAGCTGTAACAGAGGCTTAATTTGAGCCTTTTTGCGCTTTTTTATAATTTTATTTTACTTGTAGTTTATATTATTTTAACTCCATATTTAATCTACAAGTCAAAAAGCAAAAAATATAAAATTGCAATTCCTGCAAAATTTTTCTTAAAAAATAACCCAAAATTTGAAAAATCTGGTGTTTGGTTTCACTCTTGTTCTATGGGTGAAGTAAGAGCTATAAAACCTCTTATAAAAGAGTTTGAAGAGGAATCAAATATTAGTGTTATTACAAACACTGGATTTGATGAAGCAAAAACAATTTGTAAGAATGTTAGATTTTTACCTTTTGAAATATATCTTCCTTTTTGGATAACAAGACAGAAAGTTTTAGTAGTTATGGAAGCAGAACTTTGGTATATGCTTTTTTTAATGGCTAAAAAAAAAGGTGCAAAAACTTTACTTATAAATGCAAGAATTTCTGATAAATCATATAAATCTTATCTGAGATTTAGATTTTTTTATAAAAAAATTTTTGAAAATATAGATAAAGTTTTTGCACAAAGTGAAGTTGATAAGCAAAGATTGCAAGAGCTTGGTGCAAAAAATGTTGAAGTAATTGGAAATATAAAATTAGCACAACTTCCAAAAAGAAGAGCACTTTTTGAAAAACCAAATATTACAACAATAGTAGCAGCAAGTACTCATGAAGGTGAAGAGGAGCTTATTTTAAACTCTTATAAAAAAGAGTTTGGAAAACTTATTATTGTTCCTAGGCATCCAGAGAGATTTTTAAAAGTTGAAGAGTTAATTAAAAATTATACAAAAGATAAAAATCTTACTTTTCATAAATTTAGTATTAAAGAGGATTTTTCTAGTGATATAGTTTTAGTAGATGTCATGGGAATTTTAAATGATGTTTATGAAATAGGTGATATTACAATTTTAGGTGGAGCATTTGCAAAGATTGGCGGACACAATCCAATAGAGCCTGCTTTTTTTAAAAATGTGATTATTAGTGGGAAAAATATTTTTAATCAAAAATCACTTTTTGAGTGTATAAAAAACTATTATTTAATAGAAAACAGTGAGCTAAAAGAGTATTTAGAAAAAGCAAATACTCTTTTGAAACCAGAATTAACAAAAGAGGGTTCATTTGAACCTATTATAAAGGAGATAAAAAAATGGCAGTAGGATATGATAAAGCATATAAACTTCTAGCAATTCAAGAAAAAATATCAAATGCAAAAGCAAAAGATTTAATAGATAGAGGTTTGGTAAAAGTTGGCGATAAAAAAGTAATGATAGCTCGTGGTGAGATTAAAGTTGATACAAAATTTAGTGTAAAAGAGTTAGCAAAAACAAAAGTTATTTTTGAAGATGATGATATTTTGGTAGTTGATAAACCAGCATTTACAACAGCAGATGAAGTTGCAAAAACTTTTAAAGATGCGATACTTTTAAATAGACTTGATAAAGAGACAAGTGGTGTTATGATGTTTGCAAAAAATGAAGAGTTTCAAAAAAAAGCTATAAAAGAGTTTGCACAAAATAGAGTATATAAAGAGTATGTGGCTATTGTTGAAGGAAAAGTTGTAGAAGAGATTGTAATAGATAAACCAATTTTAACAACAAAAGATAGAGGAGTTGCTAAATCAAAAGTTGATAAAAATGGAAAAAGTGCAAAAACAACTGTTTATCCACTTTTAGTTGAAGGAAATAAATCAAAAATTAAACTAGTTATTGAAAGTGGAAGAACTCATCAAATTAGAGTTCATCTTAATTTTGTTGGCTTACCAATTATTGGAGATGCAATATATGGAAGAACAGCTTCAAATGTAAATAGAGTTTTACTTCATTCAAAAATTACAAAAATCTTTGATTATACTTTCGAGGCACGTGAACCAAAAGAGTTTAAAGTGTATGATTTTAGCTAATTTTAAGTTTTATAAAAATAAAAAGCCTATATTTTAGGCTTTTGTTAAAAATATAAACTAAAGAAATACTTAAATTTAATTTTAATTTTAAACTATATTAAAGTAAAAATTAAATAAAATCACAAAATAAAAAATATGGGAGTTGTGTTTTGTTTGATTCAATAACAGGTTCGTTAAAGGGAATAATAGGAAAGATTAGACATCAAGACGATGTTGCATCACTAAATCGTGCTACAACAGAGTTAAAAAAAGCTTTCTTAAAAGCTGATGTTCATCACAAAACTACAAAAGATTTATTAAACTCTATTGAAATCGAGACAAAGAAATTAGGAATTGGTCAAGACAACTTTATAAAAGTATTAAAGCAAGAGCTTGAAAAAACTTTGACTGCAAATGGAAATCAAGGTTTTGTATTCTCTTCAACTCCTCCAACTATTATTTTAATGACTGGTCTTCAAGGAAGTGGAAAAACAACAACAACAGGAAAGCTTGCAAATTATCTTAAAGTAAGAAATAAAAAAGTTTTAGTTGTTGCTTGTGATTTACAAAGGCTTGCAGCTGTCGAGCAATTAAAACAAATCGCAGCTTCTATTGATGTTGATATATATTTTGATGATAATGAAAAAAATCCTATAAAAATTGCAAAAAGTGCTATTGAAAAAGCTAAAAAAGAGCATTATGATGTTGTTTTATTAGATACAGCTGGGCGACTTGCTATTGATGAAGAGCTTATGAATGAGCTAAAAGAGATTAAGAATGCAGTAAATCCAAATGAGATTTTTTATGTTGCAGATTCATTAACGGGTCATGATGCAACTAAAACAGCTATTACATTTAAAGAGAAAATTGGAATAGATGGAGTTATTTTATCAAAATATGATGGTGATACAAAAGGTGGTGTTGCTTTAAGTATTGCTAGTCAAGTTCAAGTTCCTTTAAGATTTATTGGTATTGGTGAAAAGATGCCAGATTTGGAAGTTTTTATTCCAGATAGAATAGTTTCAAGACTTTTGGGACTTGGTGATATTGCTGGGCTTGCTGAAAAAACATCAACAATTTTTGATGAGAAAAAAGCAAAAGAAGTTAGTAAAAAAATCAAAAAGGGTGAATTTAACTTTAATGACTTTTTAGAGCAGTTACAAATGATGAGTAAGTTAGGTAGTTTAAAATCAATTATAGGAATGATTCCAGGTTTAAGTAGTGCATTGCCTGCTTTAAAAGATATGGATTTTGAAAACTCTGTTGAGATAAAAAGAATTAAAGCTTTAATTGGTTCTATGACTCCAAAAGAGAGAGAAAATCCAGATTTATTAAATCCTAGCAGAAAGAAAAGAATTTCAACTGGTGCTGGTTTAAGTGAAGTTCAAGTAAATAAAATATTAAAACAGTTTAAGAGTGCTTCAAAGATGGCAAAACAGCTTTCTAGCAAAGGTGGAATGAAAGGTTTACATAATATGCTCTCTCAAGTTGGAGCAAATGGAATGCCTAAAATTCCAAGATAATTTCAAATAAATAGTGTTGAGCTATAAACTTTGTTGGAGTTTAAAGCTCAATACTATAAATAAAAAAAGGATAAAACATGACAGTGATTAGATTAACAAGAATGGGAAGAAATAAAAAACCATTTTATAGAATAGTTGTAACAGACTCAAGAAAAAGAAGAGATTCAGGTTGGATTGAATCAATTGGTTATTTTAACCCAGTTGTAGAGCCTCAAGTTCTTAAAATTGATGAAGAGAGATATAACTATTGGTTAAGTGTTGGTGCAAAACCATCAGAAAAAGTTAAAAAATTAGCTTCAAGATAATAGTTTAAGCTAAAATGATAATAAATTTTATAGAAAACTATGCAAAACTAGTTGTTGCAGTTCCTGAGGATGTTGTTGTAACAAAAGAGCAAATTGATGAAAATTTCATTGAAATTACAATAAGTGTAAATAGTGTTGATATAGGAAAACTTATTGGAAAAAATGGAAATATGATAAATGCTTTAAAAACAATTGCAAATGGTTGCAAAGCAAAAGATGGAATATCTTATAAAATACAAGTAGTTACAAAATAGATGAATAAAGTTTATGTTGCAAAATTAGGAAAAGCAGTTGGTTTACAAGGTCATTTAAGACTTTTTATAGACTCTGATTTTCCTGAGCAATTTAAAAAAGGTGCTACTTTTACAACAAATAGAAACTTGATTTTAAAAGTTATTGAGTGTAATTTAAATAAAGACTTAATAAAATTTGAAAATTATGAGGATGTAGATTTAGCAAAAAAACTTACAAATAGTGAGCTTTTTACAACCCAAGAAGCTACAAAAGAGTATTGTAAATTGAAAGAAAATGAATTTTTCTGGTTTGATTTAATCTCTTGTGAAATTTTTGAAAATGGTTTACTTTTAGGAAAAGTAAAAGATATTCATAGATACCCTTTAAACGACTATTTAGAAGTTGAAACTTCTAGTGAGCTTATTTCAAAACAACTTCCAAAAGTATTTTTAATACCACATATATTTGATAAGTTTATAGAAAAAGTAGATATAGAAAACAAAAAAATATTTGTAAAAAATGCATTTGATATTTTAGAAAACTCTTAGTAGTTGCATCTTTTATCAAACTCTTCTTTTGTCATCTCTAAAGAGTAAGCCTCTTTAAAACCATTTTTAATCAATTTAGATAGTAAATTATCTCTTATTTCATCTTCTAAGAATGGACCATAATATAACTCTATTATATTTTCATCATCTCTACAAAGCAAAACATTTGCATTAACTTCAATCACTTTATCAAAATATTTTTTATTTAAATCACCTTTTATTTTAGCAACATTTATAAGTTTTACAAATGTTAAAGACTCTGTTATTTTAGTAGTTTCCTCTTTTTTAGAGTTAGAATTGATATTTGAAGTTTCATTTTGAGTTTTAGTTTCATTATTTGTACTTGTTGCTATATCTTTTTTTTCAGAGATAATTTCTTCTTTTTTATCTTCTTTTATCTCTTCAATTTTTGATATTTCTTCTTTTTTATTATCTTCTGAACTCACTATACTGTTTTCTTCTTTTTTAATCTCTTCTTTATCTTTTAAATTGTTTACAAGATTAAAAACAGGAGATAGTTTTTTCTCTTCTTCAAGAATTTTTTGTTCTTTCTCTTTTTGATACTCCATATTTTTATTTGTTAATAACTCTAACTGTTCATTTAGCTTTTCTGGTTCTAGGTTGTTGAAGTCAAATTTTGTCTCTTTTATTTCTGGTTTAGAAGGAACATTTTCTGTATTATTTTCATTTGTTTTAGCAGAACTTTCAATAGGAGGAGAAGATTCAGTAGGCTCTTTACTCTCTTCACTTTTAAAAATAAATATAGTAGCTAAGATTATTAAAAAAAGTAGTAAAACACCAATTGTAATAAATAAAACTCTTTTTATAAGAAGAGTTTTATCTTTTTTATCATCTTCTTTTTGCTCTTGATTTTCACTTATTTGATTTTCTGGATTTGTATTAGTTGCTTCCATTTTTCTCTTCTTCTAGTTTTTTCTCTTTTTGCTTCTCATAATATTTTTGTCTATATGCTTTTAATTGCTCTTTTTTTCTCTCTCTATACTCTCTGTCATATTCAAGACGTTTTTCTTTATTTTGTTCATAGTAATCTCTTTTTAAAATCTGATACTCTTCTATTTTTTTCTTAATTGTCTCTTGCCTACTATCCATATAGAGTCTTTGACTTTTTACAATCTCTTGCATTTTTTTTAAAAAGCCATCATCTTTTAATTCATCTTCGTAATCTATCTCTTTTTTTATTTTACTTTTTAGATAGTAGGCTCTTTTTTTCTCTTTGTGTTTTGAGAAATTTTTTTCTCTTAATTTTTTTAACTCTTCTAAATTCATAATTGATTAAAAGCTATAATTAATTTTTTAACCTATTTACAGTATCAAGCATACTATCAGCTGTTGTGATTGCTTTTGAGTTTGCTTCATAAGCTCTTTGAGCAGTAATTAAATCAACCATCTCATTTACAAGTTTAACATTTGAGCTTTCAACCATTCCTTGTCTTAATCCACCAAACTGCTCTGTAGTTGGGTCTCCTTGTACAACATCACCGCTAGCATCTGTTTGCATAAATAAAGAGTCACCTAAAGGTGCTAATCCAGCTGGATTTATAAAATCTGCTAAAGTAATTTGACCTAACTCTATTGTATCACCAGTTTGTGGATCTCTTGCTGTTACAAAACCATCATTTCCAATACTTAAATCTTTTGCTTCTTGCGGAACAACTATTTGAGGCTCAAGTGCATATCCATTTCCATTTACAATAGTCCCTTCAGCATCTAGCTTAAAGTTACCATTTCTACTATATGCTATTTCACCACTTGGAAGTGTAATTTGAAAAAATCCTTTACCAACAATAGCTATATCTAGAGGATTTCCAGTTGGTTTTAAATCACCTTCTGTAAAATTTTTTTGAATATTTGCAAGTCTAACTCCAAGACCAACATCAATTCCTGTTGGATTTCTAGTATCTTGAGTAGTTTGACCAGCTGTGTAGTTTAAAGTTTCATAAATTAAATCTTGAAATTCAGCTCTATCTTGTTTAAAACCAGTAGTATTAACATTTGCAATATTGTGTGAAGTTACATCAATTTGGTTTTGCATTGCATTCATTCCAGTTGCTGCTGTATAAAGTCCTCTAATCATAAGAAATCTCCTTTATCAATAATCATATATTATATTTTAAGATGGATTAATTTTAGATAAATCTAAATCCCTAAGAATCAAATTTTAAGTAAAAATTTAAAACAAATTAAATATAATGCATACTTTATTGGAATAATTTTAATACAAAGAGGAAAAAATGAGAATTCTAATAGTTGATGATAGCTCAACAATGAGAAGAATTATTGGTAATGTAGTTATGCAATTAGGATTTAGCAAAGAGAGTTTCGACGAAGCTGAAGATGGATTAAAAGCTTGGAAACTTCTTACAGAGGGGCACTATGATATTATATTAACAGACTGGAATATGCCAAATATGAATGGCTTAGAGCTTGTTAAGAAAGTAAGAAGTGAAGGAACACATCAAAAAACACCTATTATTATGATTACAACTGAAGGTGGGAAAGGTGAAGTTATTACAGCTTTAAAAGCAGGAGTTAATAACTATATTGTAAAACCTTTTAATGCAGAAGTTTTAAAAGAGAAGCTAGATGGTGTTATTAAAAAATAGATAAAAAAGGTTTATTATGAGTATGAGTCAAGAAGATATTGAAGCCTTAATGAATGGTTTGGATATACCAGCTCAAGATAGTGTTGAAACTATTAAAGAAGAGCCTATTCCTGAAGATAAAGTTAATACAAAAGAGATAGAAGCACTTTTATCTCAAGTAGAAAAAAATGAGGATAAAGATAGCCTTGTTTCTCCTGCAAGTGAGAAAAAAATAAGTGAGATAGGTGAACTGTTAAATGATATTGAAGATGATGATTTATCTGAAGATGTAATATTAGATAATAGTTCGTCTTTAAGTTCACAAATTGAAGAAACCGTTACAAAATCTAATAAATCAGATGATGATATTGTAAAAGAGTGGTCATCTTCAAAAATAAGTGAAGGAGTTTTTCCTTTTCCAGCTGAAAATGATACAAAAGTAGTAAGCCAACTTAGTCAAGTAGCAAATGATTCAGAAGAGAAAGTTTCACAAATTTTTGATGTATTAAGTTTAACTTTAGATAATAATAGTGATTTAAGACGAAGAGTAAAAGAGTATGAAGAATTCATTTTATCTCAAAATAAACTTTTAAGTTCTTTAAGTAATAAATTTCCAAAAATAGAGCTATTTAAACAACAGCTAGAGAAAGTAAAAAGTTTTGAAAACTCATTAAAAGATTTAAAAACTTCGATAGATGAAGAGGATATGCATATTTTCCAAGGAATGGAGCTTATGCAATTTAATGATATAAATAGACAAAAAATTGAAAGAGTTATGTCAGTTATTAGAAAACTATCTATTTATTTAAATAATCTTTTTGAAGATGATAATCCAAGAGATCTTCCAATGGCTAAACATATT
Organism: Aliarcobacter cryaerophilus; assembly: GCF_014352935.1. The sequence goes on from NZ_CP060694.1 coordinate 358,566, forward strand.
CACGGAGATAAAGATACGCAAGATTTAGTAGGTGATGATTTAGATAAGCTTATAGCTGAATTTAACAAGTAAGGAAATATAATGAACCAAGGTGTTTATCCACTAACAGCTTCAATGGTAAATCAAATAAATAGACTTGATCAAATAAGTAATAACCTTGCTAATGCAGATACTTTTGGTTTTAAGCAAGAGGGAACTTCTGAGACTACATTTAACTGGTATTTAAAAAGAATGCAAGATGAACAACAAAATCCATTTGTTGAGTCAATAACAATAAATAATATTCCAAAAATTGATACAAGATATACAGATCCTCTAATGGGACCTATGAAAATGACTGGAAATCCTCTTGATTTTGCTTTAAATGCACCAGATACTTTTTTTAAAATTCAAAATGAAAATGGTGATATAGTATATACAAGAGATGGATCATTTAAAAATTTAGATGGATTTTTAGTAGATGGAAATGGGAACAATGTTTTAAATGCAGATAATGAAGCTATAGTTGTGGAAGATGGCTTTGAGTTACAAATTGGAGTTGCTAAAACATCTTTTAAAAATCTTGAAAAAGTAGGAGATAATACTTACAAGGCTTTGGTTATTGATGATGTTGAAAATTTTGAAAATAATGATAATAAGATTTTAAGTGGAACAGTTGAGCAATCAAATGTAAATAGAGTAAGTACTATGGTTGAGCTAATAGATGCGCATAGAAGATTTGATCAATCTCAAAGAGCGATTAAGACAATAGATGAGTTAAACGCTGGTTTAATAGAGAAAATTGGAGGAAATACTAGATAATGCATGCAAGTGAAGTATCAGGGAAACTTTTTGAACAACTAAATTTTAGAGGCGAAAGACAAAAAGTAATATCTAGCAATATTGCAAATGTTAATACTCCAGAATACAAAACAAAAGATTTAGTTTTTTCAGAAGAGTTAAAAGAGCAAAATATTTTAAAATTAAAAAGAACTACAAATAACCATATGCAGAATCTTGATTATAGGGCTAGCAGTAACCCAAGATTAATTGAAGTTCCAAATTTAATAGAACAAAATGATGGAAACAATGTAAATTTAGATAGTCAAATGAGTGAACAATCAAAAAATAAAGTTCTTTTTGATGCAATACAATCATCTATAAAAAAAGATTCAAGACTTTTTAGATCTGTTATTGATGCTTCAGGTAAGAGCTAATAGGATGATTTTTTAATGGATCAACTTCTAAAATTTATAAATAACTTAAATAAAGCACAAAGAATAGCAATTGTTGGTGGTTTTGCTTTTTTGCTGTTATTAATTATTGGATTTTTGATATATTCGAATATCAAAGCTGAAGATAAAAAATTAAGTTACACAATTGCTTCAAATCTTACTCAAGCTGATGTTATGAGAGCTACTGAGGAACTTGAAAGTGCTGGTGTTCCATTTATAGTAACAGGAACTGGAAGCAATTTAACTCTTAAAACTTCAAAAGAGTTTATAAATATTGCAAAAATTAAACTTGTAACTAGTGAAGCTTCAACAAATAAACATGTTGGATGGGAAATTTTTGAAAAATCATCTATAGGTACAACAAATTTTGAAAATAAAGTAAAGTATCTAAGAGCTTTAGAGGGAGAACTAAGTCGTAGTTTAGAGTCTTTAAGTGGTGTTTTAAAAGCAGATGTAAAAATAGCAATTCCAAAAGAGACAATATTTACTGAGAAAAAGAGTGATACAACTGCCTCTGCTGTTTTGACACTAAAACAGGGTATTTTTTTGACTCAAAAACAACTAGATGGTATTAAAAACTTTATAGCTTCTGCTGTTCCTGATTTAAAGCAAGAAAATATACAGTTAATAGATCAAGATGGAAATTTACTTGAAGTATCAGCTGAAGATATGAATACTCAAAGATCTACAGTTCAAACGAAGTTTAAAGATAAAATAGAAGAGGATTATGAGCAAAAAATTATTTCACTTTTAGAGCCAGTTGTTGGAGCTGGAAGAGTTATGGCAAAAGTAAATGTTATTTTGGATTTTACTAAAAAAGATATTGAAGAGGAAATTTATAGTCCAGAAGGAAGTATTAGATCTCAACAAGTTATTGAAAATACATCAAATGCTTCAGGGCTTGGAAATAATACAGGTGGAATTGCAGGAGCTGATAATAATATTCAACCACCACAACAGCTAAATGATGGAAGTAAACTATCTTCAAATAGTGAAAGTTCTAATACTGTTACAAACTATGAAATTTCAAGAAAACTAATATCTCAAAAAGATGGGAATTTTACAAATATTCGAAGAATTTCAGCTTCTGTTACTTTTGATTCAGGTGTTTTAAAAGATCATCCAGATAAAGCTGAATTTTTAGCATCCTTAGAATCATTATCTGCTGATGCTATTGGATATGATAAAGGAAGAGGCGATACAATTACTGTTAAAGATTTTAAATTTGTAGGAGTTAAATCTTTTAATGAAAAAGGTGAGCTTGTAGATGATTTTGGAAATGTAGTTGGTGGAAGTGGTTATTTACAAGGTATGAGTATAAAAAGTATTCTAGATGAGTATAAAGATTATATTCAATATTTAGTAGTTGCTCTTTTACTCTTTATCTTTTACAGAAAATTTATAGCAAGCAGTGATATGGTAATTTTAGGTGAACCTAAGAAAAAAGAGATGGGTGTTGATGATGAAGATTTGGTAAAAGATATGTTGGCTGGACTTGATGATGTGCTAGATCAAAATACAGCTCATGGAAGATTAAAAACCAAAGTAAAAAGTCAAATTTTAAATAATATTGATGGACTTGATGAAGAATCAGCAGCTAAATATGAAGTATTTATTGAAGAGCTTGATAGAGAGATAAATAACAATCCAGCTGATATTGCAAGAATGATTGAATTGTTATTAAGTGAAGGTAATGTTAATTTTAAATAGGAATAATAAATGGCAGTAGATATTTATAGTGATATTGATATTTTAAAAGGTATGTCTATGTTAGAAAAAATCGCAAGATTTTTTGTATTAATAGGTGAAGACTCAACAGTTAAAATATTTCAATTTCTTGATAAATCTTATGTTGAGCAAATTTCAACTGCTATTACACAAATACAATCTATAAATAAAGAGGTCTCTTTAGCGATTTTAGAGGAGTTTCACTTATATACTAGAACAAAAGGTTTTATTAGTTCTGGTGGATATGATTTTGCAAAAGAGATTTTATATAAATCTATTGGGCAAGATGCGGCTGAAGAAGTTTTAGAAAAACTTTCAAGAATGAAGCTAGCAAATCAAGCTTTTTCTTATCTTGATGGTGTAAATCCAAAACAGTTAAGTGATTTTATCAAAGATGAATCACCTCATACAATTGCTGTTATTTTAGCACATATGGATCCTTCTAAATCAGCAGATGTTTTAATGGAACTTGATGAGGAGATTCGTGTAAAAGTAAGTATTCAAATAGCAACTATTAAAGATGTTTCTCCTGATGTTGTACGAACTATTTCAGCTGTTTTAGAGAAAAAGTTAGAGTCTTTATTATCATCAATCGTAGATGTTGGTGGTGTTAAAGTTGTTGCAGATATGTTAAATAAAATGGGACCAAAAGCTGTTGATATTCTTAAAAATATAAATGGTATTGATACTTCTTTAGCAACTAGAATCAAAGATAATATGTTTGTATTTGAAGATTTACTTAATCTTGATAGTGAATATATAATGAAGATTATCCAAAGTGTTGAATCAGCAGATGTTGTTGTTGCTATGAAAAATACTACACAAGAGCAGATAGAAAAGGTTACAGGCGCAATGTCTCAAAGGGTTAAAGATAGATTTTATGAAGAGAGTGAAATGCTTACAAAAGTTAAAATTAAAGATATTGAAGCTGCACAAAGAAGAATGTTGGCTGTTGCTCAAAAGATGATGGACGACGGAGTTATTGAAAGAGAGAGTACGTAATGGCTGAAAATGTTTACTCTAGTGCAAGAATATTAAAAGATGATAAAAAAGTAGAAAAATTCGAACTATCTAATTTTTTAAAAAATAAGCTAACACCAAAAGAAGAGTCAAATGAATTTTTGGAGTTAAAATTAGAAGAAGATGGTAATTCGAATTTAGAAAAAACAGAAGTAAAACCTTCAGTTCAATCTATGAATATTGTTGATAATTCTGCTGTTTTAGCGAAGATTGAGCCTATTTTTACTGAATTTGAGAAAATGATAAAAAAAATAGAAGAAGTGTCACAAAAAGTTACAACTATTGAACAAGATGCAATAATCAAAGGCAAAGAGTTTGATACTCAAGTTATAAAAGCAATAAAAGATTTAAAGCAGTGTGCAACATTTTTTGAACAAGCTGCTTTTGGTTTTGAGAGTAAATTATTAAAAACTTCTATCTCTATTGCTCAAAAGATTATAAATATAGAAGTAGGAGAAAACTCTTCAAAAATAGCTAAACAGACTATAAATCAGCTTTTATTAAAACTAAAAAATGCAACAAAAGTAAAAATTCATTTAAATCCTAAAGATTATTATGTTTTAAAGCAAGAGTTGGAATTAGAACCTTTTATTGAACTATTAGAGGATCCAAATGTAGTTGCTGGTGGTGTTGTAATAGCTAGTAATATAGGAAATTTTGATGGAAGTATTGAAGCAAAAGTCTCTTCAATGCTTGAATCTTTAGATTTAGTGATATAAAATCTAATTTATGATACAATCATTAAATAACATTAAAAAGTATTAAATATGGAAATAAGTGAAAGAGTTTACGATTTATTAGTCGATACCGAAATTGTTGTTGATGTTATGCTTGGAAGCACTAATATAACTATTGGTGAATTTTTAAAACTAACTGAAGGAGATATTATCTCTTTACACAAACCAGCTGGTAGTGGTGGAGAGATTTATGTAAACTCTAGAATTATTGGAACAGGTGATATAATTGTAATGGAAGAAAAACTTGCAGTTAGAGTTCAAGATGCTATGGATTCAGATAATGTTGTTCAATATTTCTTTGAAGAACATATGATTTAATCTTAAACAAGGAGTTTAATATGGCAGAAGTAAATAGTGCAAATAGTGTAACAGGAACAGATAGTTATGGAAATAAATATACACAAAGTGTAAGTAATGACTCTTTGACAACAAATGATTTTTTAAAGCTAATGATAGAAGAGTTAAAACTTCAAGATCCAACAAAACCGATGGATTCAGCAAAAATGCTATCAACTCAAATGCAAATGAGTACTCTAAATGCAAATATGGAGATGATTAAGGCTTTACAATCTATTCAAACAGCATTTACACAATCTTCACTTTCAACAGCAACGGGTGTGATTGGAAAAAATATTGAAAATGGAAGTACAAATAAAGATGGAGCTTTAAAAGCATTTACAGTTGAATCTATTGAAAATGTAGATGGTGAAATACAAGTTGTTGCAAGAGAGTGGCTATATCTTCATAATGGAATTTCTTTGAAAGATGGAGATGAGCTTAAAGCAGCAAACTATGATGAAACTGGAAATTTATTTGATGAAAAGGGTGAAAAAACTGGACAAACTATAGTTTTAGAGAGTTTAGGAAAACCTTTGGTTAAAGATGGAAAGCTAGTAGTAAAAGATGCAGATGGAAATGAAGTAAGTGACCATAAATATGTAGCAAATGGCAAAAGTACTGTTGTTGTTTCTGATGAAATAGTTAGTATGCCATTTTCTTCAATAACAAAAATCTTCTAATAAAAAGGCTTTAATATGATAGGAGCTATGTGGAATGGAATTGCTGGAATTTGGCAACATGACAAAGGTATAGCTGTTGAATCAAACAATTTGGCAAATTCAAACACTGTTGGACACAAAAAAGACCAAATAAGTTTTTCAGATGTATTATATAATCAAGCAGGATTTGGAAAAGGTGTACAAACTCAAACTATTTCAAAACAGTTTGAGCAAGGAAATATTGTTCAAAGTGGTGTTGGAATAGATGTTGCAATTGAGGGTAAAGGTTTTTTTGTAGTAAAAAGTAGAGAAAATCCAAATGAGATTTATTATACACGAGCTGGAAATTTAGTTCAAGCAAAAGATGGTTTTTTAGTTACTCAAGATGACTATAAAATTCAAGGATTGGTTCCACAAAGTAAAATTACTGCAACTACAAATCCAGCTGATACACTTTTTACAGATGCCTATACAAAAAGCATGGTATCTACAAATATAAATAGTGGAAGCGGTACAGTTTATAACATAAATGCAAAAGCTAGTGATTATGTAAGCTCTGCAAAAAATGATGATATATTAAAAAAAGGTGATGGATACAAAACTTCACAAAATAAGATAAATGATATTGAAGCATTAAAAGCTGACTATATAGAGAAGTTAAATAAATTTTTGATGGATCAATCAACAACAAATACTCCATCTATTAGTCAAAAATCTCAAATAGATTTTTCATCAAATTTATCATCTTTACAAGCTACAGATAATACTATTAGTGTAACAATTGACAATAAAACATATAGTGTGAAATTTGATGTAAACTCAACTATAAATAATGAAGAGATGCAAAAGCTATATGACTTTTTAGATACAAATGGAAAAGCAAAATATAATTTAGTTGATCCAAACTCTATACAAAGCCAAGCAAACATAGATGCAATGCCGACAACAACTCCTCAAGAGATTTTAGATAAAACAACTGCACAAACTTTAAGAGATAATCAAATTAGCTCATATATAAATGCGAATAGTGTTGTAAATGCTATGAAAGATTTATCTGATAAAATTTCTTCAAAAGAGGGTATGAGTTCTAGTGTAAAAGATGGAACTTTGGTTATTGATACTTTAATTGCTGGTGGTAGCTTTAATATATCAGATATAAAGTTAAATGATACAAACTTTAGTTCTACAAAATTACAAGAGGCGGTAAAAGGTTCTGGTCTTGCTATGGTTGATAGTGCAAGAGATGCTTTAAAAAATGCAGTTGAAAATGCAGATGGAAAGTTTTTACAAATTACAAATGTATTGGAGTATGGAAACTTAGGAGTTATTGGAGAGAATGATATAAATGTAAGACTTGATGAGCTAGGAATTTCTGATAAAAGTACAGCTGATATAAGTATATCAGATGATGGTTTTGTTTTTGTAAAAAGTCAAGGTCATAGTTTTTTAGTAGGAAGACTTAGCACTGCTGGATTTAGAAATGAGCAAGGCTTAGAGCCTATGGGTGGAAATTTATTTCAAGCGTCACAATATAGTGGAAATCCTTTTAACTCAGATACTATGAATATAATAAGAGGTGGTGCGCTTGAAAGAGCTAACATAGATTATGGTTCTACTTTGACTCAAATTATGGTATATCAAAAAGCTTTTGAAGCTAGTTCAAAATCTATAACAACATCAGATGAGTTTTTACAAACAGCAATACAGATGAAGAAATAGTAAAAATTAGTATAAATAGTTTGTGTTTATACTTTTGTATAAATTTAATATAATTTTTGTACAAAAGTATGAACATTTATGTTCATTTACCTTAATACAAAGGATTAGTCATGATAGGTGCATTATGGACTGGAATATCAGGATTAGCAGCACATCAAACAGCATTGGATAATGAGTCAAATAACATTGCCAATGTAAACACTGTAGGTTATAAAGCGGGAAGAATCTCTTTTGCAGATCAAATTTATCAAGGAAAAATTGGTAAAGGATCATTTGTGCAAGACGCAGAGAAGATTTTCGTAACAGGTGGTTCAAAAATCACAGGAGTTGAGTATGATGTTGCTTTACAAGGTGATGGATTCTTTACAGTTGTAAATAAAAATACACTAGGAACAGCAGAGACATTTTATACAAGAGCTGGAAATTTCCGTATGGGTCAAAGTGGAACTTTGCAAAACCCAGATGGATATGAGGTTCAAGGTTGGGCAATGAGCTCAATTGATCAAAAAAATGATGTAAAGAGTACAAATCAAAATGCTACAAGATTTACAGATTCTTATATTAAAAATCTTGGAAATAGTATTATTAGGCATGGTGATTATATAGAGACTATTGCAGCAAAGGCTACAAATTTTGATGAGACTGCAAAATCAGATGCTACCTCTGTATTTAGTGGAGCAGGGGCAAAAACAAAAGCTGCAAAACTAAAAGATATAGACCTTGCTATGGCTGATTATAATAAATGGCTTCAAAAATATAAAGATGATCCAACTTTACCATCAGCTGGCTCTATTGCACAAGTTTCTCAAGTGAACTTTAGGACAGGGGTTCCTCCTACTTCTATTATTGGGAAAGACGGTGACTCTATAAGAGTAGTTATTGATGGACAAAATTATGATGTAGATTTTATTCCAACTAAAACAACAGATGATTATAGACAACAACTTTGGACACAGCTTACTGCATCTGGAGAAGCTGCAACATATGGTATTGTAGATCCTGCTAATCTTATTGCACCTTTTCCAAATGGACCAATAGCAACGCAAGAGATAGCAGATACTGAAATTGCAAAATATGACCAGTTGGCTGGAAAAATAAATACTTATAAAGCTATGGCTGATAAAATTTCTAATTCAAATGCTGGTGGAATGGTAGCTTATATGGCAAAAGATAGTTTAGCACCAACTGCTGATACATTAAATCCAAATGGTATGTATGAAGAGAGTACAAAGTTAGCAGATATGTTAAGAGGAGTTATTCAAATAAAATCTTTAATTCCTGGAAAAGATTTTAAAATAACAGAAGTATCTGAACACTCAGGAGCAAATCAAAATGTATCTGTAAAAGGATCACATCAAACAACAGCAGCAGCTGTTTCTGGTTCTGGTAAAGCTGCTATTGACTCAGCTAGAGAAGCTCTTTCTAGACTTGTAACAGGAAATCAACAAAGTGTTTATACAACACAAGAGCTATATGGAAATGCAACTTCAGCAACTTCTACAAGAGAGTATAAATTTAACATTGAAATTTTTGATAAAGATTTGGGTTATGTTATCCCTGTTCCAAATGATGGGGCAACTCCACCACAACCTGTAAATATTACTTTTGGTACAGGAGCAACAGCGCCGTATGATGATATGACAATAGATGGTATAGTAAACTCTATAAATAATTTAAGAACAGCTTCAGGACCACAATTAGGTGATTATATTGTTGCAAAAAATGTAAATGGAAACTTGGTATTAGAAACAAAAGATTCTAGTTATGATTTAGAGTTTGATGCTAAATTAACATATGATGATCCTACTCCTCCCTCTGGACCAGCTGTTAGTAATGTATTTATAGAGATAAATGCTGATTATTCTGGAAGAAGAGGTGCCGGCGGAGAGTTTATGGAGATAACTACAAGAGTTGATCAAACTTCTACTCAAAACAGTCTTCAGTTAAGACTAGATGTTTTAAATATCTCTGATAGTAAATTTGGACAATTCAATATTGATGACACTGGACTTGTAACAATAAAAGAGGGTGGTGTAGAGTACGCTGTTGGGCAAGTATCAATTGCTAGATTTACAAATAACAGAGGTCTTGAAGCAGTTGGAAACAACAACTTCCAAAGAACTCAAGAGTCTGGAAATGCAATTTATAGTATAAACAACAACAATACAAGTGGTGTAAAAGGACAAGCACTTGAGCTTAGTAAAGCAGATTTGAGTGAAAGCTTAGTAAACTTGATGGTATTTCAAAGAGCTTTTGAAGCAAATGCGAAATCTATAACAACATCAGATGAGCTTTTAAGTACACTTATTAACTTAAAAAGATAATATTACGATTAGAGCAAGATTTTTTCTTGCTCTATTTAAAAATATTAATTATAGGAAAAAAATTGGATTTTTTAATATCAACAGTTTTAGCTATCATTTTACTTTACTTTATTTCAAGTACAAGTGCCTATAAATCAATGTATAAAAAAATAAAAGAAGAAAAAGAGATTATAGAAGAAGAAGTTACAAAGCTTGAAGCTTTAATACAACGATATGAAAAGCAGGTTAAAATAGGTACAAGTAGTCTTAAAAATAATCAAGAAAATCTACAAGTTGCACGTGATGATTTACAAAATCTTAGACTTGAGAATATTACTTTAAAAAATAAAATAAACGATTTACAAAGAAGAAATGAAGAGTTATTTGCTCAGGTAAATGCAATTATTTAGGAATAATTTGAAAAAATCTATATATAAAATAGTTATAATTTTTTTTATACTAAATAATTTTTTATACGCAAATATTATAGAATCACAACCACAAATAATTTTTGAACTAGAAAAACTTGAAGCTTCAAATGAAAACTTAGAGATACAAGTTGATTTTAATAAAGCAGTTTTACACTTTAGAAAAGGTGAATATAAAGATGCTTTAAGACTTTTTGAGAAAACTTCAAAAGTTTTTGAAGCACCATCACTTTTGAATATGGGAATAATATATTATAAACAAAAAGATGAAAAAAAAGCACAAGAGTTTTTTAATAAAATATATTCAAAAAAGACAAATCTAATAAATCAACCATACTCATTTATATCATCTTGTTACTATCTTTTTGAGATAACAAAAGATGATAAATATATGCTAGATTTAGTGACAATTTTTCAAAATAGCAAAAAATTAAGTGAATACAACGAACTTATAACAGATATAAAAGATGCTATTTTGAAAGAGTTGGCAAATAGATATTTGATGATAGAAGATTATGAAAATGCTCTAGGTGCTTTAAATGCAATGAGTTACTCTTTAGATTTAAAAAAAGCTATGATTTTGATAAAACTAAATAATTTTCAAAAAGCTTCAACAATTTTGAAAAAGATAAGAGAAGAAGAGAAAAATAGTGAAATTTTAAATAAAGTATTGTGGATTTCAGCATATTCTAGTTTGAAACAAAATAATTTTGAAGATGCACAAGAGATACTTGATTTAATTAATGATAGAAAAAAAGATTTTAATGTAAATATACAAATGCCTCTAGAGATATTTTTTAATAAAGATTTATATACATACAAAGATTACTACAAAAGTATTATGAAATTTGATGAAGATAGAATGTATGATTTTATATATTATTTTGCTCCTTTTGTATTTTCAGATTCAAAAGAGATAATATATGATTCTGTAAAAGGTTTTATATATGGCAAAGCACAAAGTGTAGAGAATTTAGAAAATATGGTTGAGTATAATACTAAATTTATTCGTTTGGTAAAACAAGATCCAATAAAGCGAGTAAATGAATTAAAAAATATTATAAAAACAGATTCCAAAGCATATATTTACTATAACCTAGCTCTATCTTATGCACAAATCAATGATTTTACAAATGCTTATAAAAACTTTGAAAAAGCATATAAACTAAGCCCTGGTAATAAGTTATATTCTGTTATGTACCTAATTACAGCAAATAAAATATCTGCTGATATACCAGAAAAACAAAGAGCTATTTTGGATAAAAATATAAAAGATAGTGGAGGATTATATAGCTACTTTGCAAAAGAGTTATATAAATTATTTGTAAATAGTACTTACAATGTTGTTGAAGCATCACAATCTTATGAAAAAACAGTTTTTTATAAAGCTATAGATTTTCTAAAGAAAATGAATAGTAATGAAAATTTAATTAATCATCAACTTCTTGAAGATTATGAGAGAGACCCTTTTATATATCTTTTAAAACTTGTTCAAAAAAATAAAAATGAAGATGAGTATAGATACGCAGCAAGAGTTCAAGATGCAGTAACTTTGAAATATAATAATAATTTTTTAGATAGCTCTTTAATTACTTCAAAATATTATATTGATATTTTAAGAGCATTTGGTGTTTTTTCAAGAGTAGATTTTAATATAGATGGAAATAATAACCCAAGCTATTTGGTAACAAAAGCTTATAGTGATTTATATTTGAGTAAACCACTTACTTCTATAGAGACATTAAACAGGCTAAAAGATGAGTTTGGATATGAAAATAGATTTACAATGTATCTTTCAACTGCATCTTTTTTAGAATCTTTAAGACCTGAAGAGGCATCTATTCAAATATCTTTAATAAAAGCATTTTATAAAGATAAAGATACAGATTTTTTAACTGCAATTCAACTTTTACAAAATATGAACATTTCAAGTGCAAAGCAATTTTTAGTAAATAAGTATAATAACCCATATATAGATTTTAGAATTGTTGGTTTTGAAGAGTTTATGCTTTCTTTATAATACTATTTAATTTTTTTTTGTTATAATGTTTTAAAATTCTTACAAAGGGGTCTTTAGTGGAAATTGGAAGAGTAGCACAAATTGATAACGCAAAAGAAAACTATGAGATAAAGACAAAGCAAGTAAGCAGTGTTGAAGAAAAAGTTAAAACAATACAAGAAGATGAGTATAAAAAGAACTCTTCAAAAGAGCCTGTAAGTGAGTTGAATGAGGTTATTTTGGATAATATTAAGTTTGGATACAACAGAGAGTCAAAAGATTTTTTTGTAAAAATAACAAGAGGCGATATTGAAAATAAATATCCAACAGAAGATATGATGAAAATAAAAGCTTTTTTAATTGAAGAGCTAGAAAAAAGTATTAAAAATTAAAAAAAGGTAAGATATTTTGGCATCAGATTTATCAAATGTATTTAAAAACGAGCTATCAAATACACTAGAGCAGTTATTAGGGAAGAAAGCAAAAATTTCTGAAACAAAAAAATTAGATGATATTTTTGATTCTTCAAGTTTTATAGAAGCAGATGTAAAATTTGATATAAAAGGTTTAAGTTCAGCTATAGTTTTTTATATTCCAACTATTAGTGCTACAAAGTTTGAATATTTAATGTTAGGTGGAATGGGTGATTTAAAAGAAGATATTGATGATGAAACAACAGATGCTGTAAATGAGATAGTTTCAAATATTTGTGGAAGTTTTTGTACTGCTTCAAATGCTCAAGGTATGCCAGATATTGTAGGTATGAAATCAGAGATTAAAGGAACAAAAAAGGTAGAAAAAAGTGCATTAAGTGGAAAAGATATATATCTTTTTAATATATCTTTAGAAGAAGATGCAACTCCTATTTTAATCAGTTTTGAAAAAACATTTTCTCCTTTTTTCTCCTTGATTACAGGAGTAAATGACGAAAAACCAGTAGTTTCAACTCCTACGGCTCCAGTTGCACCAACTATAACTCAAACTCAATCAATTGTAGGAGTTCCAAATCCATCTAAAAATCTTGAACTTTTGTATAATGTTAGATTAAAATTAAGTGTAAGATTAGGTACAAAAATAGTTCTTTTAAAAGATATATTAAGATGGGATGTTGGTGAGATTATTGAGCTTGAACAGATGGTAAATGAACCACTGGAGATTCTTATAAATGGTGTAAAAATAGGTGAGGGTGAAGCTGTAATTGTAGAAGGAAAGTTTGGATTAAAGATTAAAAAAATTATAAATGAAGATTTGAAATTAGATAAAATAGGATTGTAAAATGGAGATAAATAGTAGTAATTTATATAACAAAGATATTCTAAAAACAAATAAGTTTGAAAATTTAAATAGTAGTAGTCTTGAAAAAGTTGAAGATAAAGAACTAAGAGAAGTAAGTAATAATTTTGAAGCATTTTTTATAAATCAAATATTGGAAACTTCTTTAAAATCAACTAGCATCGCAGGAGAAGAGGCTGGTAGCGATATTATAAAAAGTATGTATTTACAATCAATTTCTGATAGTTCTAGTGGTAATTTCGGAATTAGTGATATGCTTTATAACTTTTTATCACAAAATAATAAGAAAGAGCAAGGTTAAAATATGGTTGATAAAATTGTAGATAATATGCAACAACTAATACTTGAGTTAAAAAATGCAATAAATCAAGATATAGAAGATATAAAAGCATCAAAACACGAAGAGCTTTTTGGAAGAAATGATAGAAAAAATTCAATCATAAATGAGATTATGAATCAAAAAGTTGAATTAAACAAAGAGTTATCAACACTTATTCAAAATAACTTTGATGTTAATATTTATAGAGATAAAGTAAATGAACTAGAAGAAGGGTTAAGAACTTTATATGAGCTAAATAAAAAATTAGCAAACATAGTTTTACCAATAAAACAGATGTATAAAGAGCTTTTAGATGAGATAAGTGAGCAATCTGGAGGACAGATTTTTGATATTAAGGCTTAGTTTTTTATCTTTAGTTTTTTCTTCATATTTATTTGCAATTTCTGTTTTTGTAACAAAAGAAGCAATAAAATATGAAGAGAAAATAGATATTTCTAAACTAGAACAAAAAGAGTTTGACACAATTCCTAGGACTTGTACTCCTTTGACTTTGGAAGATTTGCAAAATGGTGAATTTATAACAACTCATCATATAAATAAAAATAGTATAGTTTGTGAAAAAAGTGTAAGATCTACTGAAAACAATGAGATAATTTTTAATTTTGGCGGAGTTAAAATAGTAAAAAAAGGAAAAATTATCTATGAGAATGAAGAGTTTATAAGATTTAAGAATTTAGATGGAACTATTGAACAAATATATAAAGATGGAAGACAAAAATGAATAGACTCTCTTTTTTAGGGGAAACACCAACAGAAGCCTTAAGAAATGCTCAAATTGAGTGTGGAGAAGATGCTATTGTAATCTCTACAAAAAAAATAGCAAATGCAAATGGTTATAATAAAGATATGTATGAGATAGTTGTTGCTGTTGAAGATGAAGAGATTCAAAAAAATATGGAGTTTACAAAAACAGCAATTACTAAAGCTACTGTTGAATCTCAACCTATAAAAGCACAAGTTTATGACTATAAAGAGGAGATTTTGAAAATGCAATCTCTTCTTGAACAAGTACAAAAAACTCTTTGGAAACCAAAAAGCCAACTATACGATTTGCTTATACCTCCAGAATTTATAGATGTTTACACTATCTTTGAAAAAAATGAGTTCGATAGTGAGATGACATACACTATTATGAAAAAGACAATAAAAGAACTTCCAGTTTCACTAAAATCAAATCAAAAAAAAGTAAATGATTTCTTTAAATTAGTTTTAAGAAGAGTTATTCCTATTAAAATGGAGCAACCTTTAAGAAAAGAGCAAAGAAAAATTATGATGATGGTAGGTCCTACAGGAGTTGGAAAAACTACAACTATTTCAAAGCTAGCTGCAAGATTTGCTTACAAAATGGAACAAAACCATAAGGTTGGAGTAATTACTTTAGACTCTTTTAGAGTAGGTGCAATAGAACAGCTACAAGCATATACAAATATTATGAGACTTCCTTTAGAAATAGTAAAGAAGCCTGAAGATTTGACTGAAGCACTTTTAAGGCTTAAAAATTGTAATTATATTTTTATTGACACAGCAGGTTCAAGTCAATATGATATAGATAAAATAGAACTTATAAATGAGTACAGAAATCATGTATATGAACTTCCTATTGAGAAAACTTTGGTTTTACCTTCAAATGTAAAACATAGTGATTTAATGGAGATTTATAAAAATTATTCAATACTTGATATTGATAATTTAATCTTTACAAAATTAGATGAGACAAAAAGTTTTGGAAATGTTATATCCTTTTCACATAAAACAAAAAAATCAATAACATATTTCTCTATTGGACAAAATGTTCCTGATGATTTAATTGCAGCAGATGCTTCATTTTTAATAGATTGTTTTATGAATAATGAGTGCAGTAAGGAGATATAATGCTAGATGCTAGATTATCTCAAGCCGAAAAATTAATAAATCTTACTTCAAAAGTAAATAGCGAAGTAAGTAGCTCAAAAACAAAACTTTTGACAATAACATCTGGAAAAGGTGGAGTTGGAAAATCTACTTTTACAGCTAATTTTGCTTATATATTATCTCAAAAAAATTTAAGAGTATTGGTTTTAGATGCAGATATAGGTTTGGCAAATATGCAGGTACTTTTTGATGTAAAACCAGTAGTTACTCTTTTTGACTATATTAATGGGCATAAAAAACTTCAAGAAGTAATAATAGAAACGAAATACCCAAATTTATCTTTAATTGCTGGGAAAAGTGGATACCAATATGCAACAAATAGTAGTAGTTTTATATTTTCTAGATTAGTTCAAGATATATTGGATTTAAATTTTTATGATATTTTGATTGTTGATACTGGAGCTGGATTAAATGATTATGTAAAAGAGTTTTTAAAAGTATCAACAAATATTTTAGCAATAACTTCAACAGATCCTAGTGCTTTAACTGATGTCTACTCTTTGATAAAAATGTTAGCAATCGATAAAAAAAGTTTAATGCTCTGTTTTAATCATACAAAAAATGATCTAGTTGGTGAAACAATTTCAAACTCTTTGATAAATTTAGCTAAAAAAAACAGATTAAAAAGCGAATTTGTGATAAAATATATAGGAAGTGTACCAAGCAGTGAGAACATTACAAAAATAGCTAGAGCTAGAAGAATATTTGTTAATGAGTTTCCACAAGAGGAAGCTTCTTTTAGGTTGCATAGTATTGTAGATCGTGTTTTAAAAAATATTTAAAAATCGGAGTTTAAGTGGTAGTAGAAAGATTTTCGCAAAATCTAATAAATACTGGAATATTTAAGATATATATAGCAATTGGTTTTTTTGCTACAATAATATTTTTTACATTCAACTCAGAACTTTTTTCACCTCTTCAAATGCTTTTTGGAGCTATTTTAGTTACTGTTACTTTAAAAGGTTTTAGTAATTTAATGTTATCTTTTATAGTTAATAATTTTAGTCTAGATCAAAAGAGAATGGAGTTTGATAATAGATATAATGAAGATAAAATCAACTTGCTTTTAAATCAACTTGTTGTAAAAGATATAAAAGAAGATAAAGAAAATGATGAGCAATCAAACGAAAATTCAACTCAAGATAAAAAAGAAGAAGCTGCAAGCTAAAATAGGAGATTAAAAAATGAGCATAGTAGGTGCTATAAACTATTTAAATCCATTGCAAGGTATTGATAGTGCAAATGTAAAACAAAGTGAAACTTTAAGTGAAAGTCAATATGCTGATAAATCTTTTAAAGATTTGTTAAATGGGGCTATAAATGAGGTAAATGATTCTCAAATAGAAGGATATAACTCTATGAAAGAGATTGCAACAGGAAAAGTTGCAAATCTTCAAGAAGCTGTTCAAAAAATTGAAGAAGCAGAATTAAGTCTTAAATTGGGATTAGAAGTTAAAAATAAAGCTATAAATGCTTATAGAGAAATTATGAGAATGCAAATTTAGTAAAAGGAGCAAATTATGGGTTTTTTTGATGGATATAACGTATCAACTTCAGGAATGAGTGCACAAAGAACAAGAATAAATGTTGTAAGTGCTAATATTGCAAATGCAAAAACAACTCATACTCAAGAAGGTGGACCATATAAAAAGCAACAAGTTGTTTTTGAAGATGTTCTATTAGCAAATAAAACTAGAAGAACAAATTCAAATGATATTGAAGTAAATAATTCTCCACAATCTGATTTGGCTCTTAGAGCTGTTGGAGTAAAAAAGATTATTCATACAGATGCGCAACCTGTATTAAGATATGATCCTACTCATCCAGATGCAAATGAAAAAGGTTATGTAGCATATCCTGATATAAATCCTGTTATCGAAATGGTTGATTTAATAGAGGCTATGAGATCTTATGAAGCAAATGTTACTGCATTTAATACTCATAGGGGAATTGATACAAAAACTCTAGATATATTAGCTGGAAATTAAGGACTAAAAAATGGCAAATCTGGTTGATATTTTTACACAGACAAGTGGTTTAAAAGGTGAAGCAACAGTTTTAAGCACAAGTGAAGATTTGCCAAAAGATAAGCCATCTTTATTTGATTCTCTTCTAAAAACTTCAATAGAAGATATTGAAAACAGTTCAGCACAAAATACAAATTCAAAGATAGTATCTCAAAATATTACTTCAAATTTAGAAAAGAGTCCTTTGGATGCAGAAGTTATAGAGGTTAATACAAAATTGATTGATGAAGGTTTCGATTCTCAAGCTATTAATTTGGATGAAAATTCAAATAGTGAAGAAGTTATAAAAGATTTATCAAAAAACATAACAAATGAGTTAAGTAAAGATAATACAAAAAAAGATGAGATAAAAGAACCTACAAAAAATATTCAAAATAGTATAAGTAGTAAGAACTCATTACTAGATAGGTTAGTTTTGGAAGTAAAAAATAGTAATTTAGAACAAGTACCTAAAGTTGAGCAAATTTTAAGTGAACCTTCGGAAAATGCTGATGTTTTAAGTACTGATAAGAGTTTTATAAAATCTTTAGATAAAGTTATTGAAGGCTTAAAAAATCAAAATAATTTAGAACAAAAATTAGATAGTGAAAAAATTATAATTTCTAAAGATGATAAATTAGTAGAGATAATAAAAGAGCAAGAAATTCTTATAGAAGATATAAATGGAAATAATTTACAAATAAAAGATGACAACAGTCAAAATTTTGATGATGTAACTTTAGAAACAACTCAAAATTTATCGCAAATAATAGTAAATAGTGAAGATAGACAAAATGTAGAAAATCAAATTGAAACTTCTGTAGTTTTAAAAGATAGTTTAAATTTTGAAAATATTTTGATTGTTGAAGATGAAGTTGTAAAGAGTGATGCTATCAAAAATGAAACTGTAAAAAATGAAAACAAATTAAATTCACAAAATATTTTAATTGTTGAGAATGAAATTGTAAAAACTGAAAACAATACGAAAGTAGATCAAAAATTATCTCTTATGGATCAATTAATTCAAACAAACAGTAAAAAAGATATTACAACAAAAATAGAAGAATCTGCTACTTCAAATCCTCAAAGCGTAGAGCAAATTAATAAAAATTCAAAAGAGGTTGCCTCAAATATTTTTTTAGCTGAGCAAAAAAATAGTTTGAATAATCAACTACTTTTTAATAAAAATGAAGCAGTGAATATTTTAAAAAATGCTTCAAGTATTGAAGATATAGAAAAAAGTGCAAATATCTTAGATTTAGATGCAAATAATTTAGAAGTTGAACAAAATATCTCTAGTGAGAGTTTAAATGATTTAAGTGTAGATGAAAAAGAGATTTTAGATAGAAAAAATATTTTAAATAGTATTTTAAATGAAAAAAATATAAGAAGTGTAGATGTTAGAAATCTTATAACAAACTCAATAGAGGCTTCGAAAGCCCTTTTGGAAGATACTATAAATATTTTAGATGATAAAATTTTGGATATTCAACCAAATTTGGTAAATTCAATTCAATCAAGAATTGTTGGAGCAAAACAGCAAATGGCTTCTATGATGTCAGATGTTGCAAGACAGATGTATGAAAACTATAAACCGCCTGTTACTGTTTTTAGAATGAATTTAAATCCTGGAGATTTAGGAACTATTTCAGTTTTAATGAAACAAGATAAGTCAAGTGGATTAACTATTAATATGAGTGTTTCTAATATTGCAACACTAGAGCTTTTAATGGAAAATCAAAATATGTTAAGAAACTCATTGGCAAAAACATTTAATGATAGTGCAAACTTTAATCTTGATTTCTCAAAAGGAGAAGGTGGTCAAAGCCAAGGAGACTCTTCAAGTAATCAAAATCAAAGAGATAAAAGAGATTCAAACACTCAAGAGATATTAAGGCTTAAGAAAGAGAATAAAGATTACGAAGAGAAAAACGATTATATGTAATGGAAGAGTTTTTCTCACTTTTAAATGAAGATGTTCTTGTTAAATTTCTTCTTCTTTTTGCAAGAGTAGTATCTTTTGTAGCGTTTATGCCAGTTTTTGGACATACAGCAATAAGCGTTACTGTAAGAGTTGCTTTTGCTTTTTATTTAGTAATTTTTCTTTTTCCTTTTATTGGTGATGTTAAATATATTAGTGAATCTTCATTTATAGTATCTTTATTATCTGAAATTACTTTGGGATTAGTTGCTGCAATGCTTGTAAATATAATATTTTCATCTGTTAAGATTATAGGTGAATTTGTTGAGTATTCAACTGCTTTATCTATGGCTATGATGTTTGACCCAACAACAGGTTCTCAAGAAGGTTTGGTAGCAAAACTACTTTTTTGGATATCATTGATGCTATTTTTCCAAACAGGAATGTATGAAATGACATTGGTTTTATTAGCAAAAAGTTTCTCTATGATACATTTAGGAACTTTTGATATATTCTCTATAAATGGTATAAAACTTGCTATTGGTGAGATAAATAGAATGTTTGCCTTTGCATTTACTTTTGCTTTACCTCTATTTTTTATAGGATTTATTTTGGATGTTTATTATGGTTATGGTACAAAGTCAATGCCAGCATTTTCTCCATTTATTATAACTTTTCAGTTGAAGTTTGCTTTAATATTTTTGTTTTTAATATTTGGATTAGAGATATTTTTTGATGCATTTACAAACTATTTTATTAGTAAATTTGAGTAGGAAGTTTTATGGCTGATGATGAAGAAAAAACAGAAGAACCCACATCCAAGAAGATAGAAGATGCCAGAGCTGAAGGAAATGTAGGTAAATCTGCTGAAGTAGCTGGTGCTGTTATTTTAACTTTGGGCTCTGTTTATTTAATATTTCTTTCAGGTTTTACATTTTTAGAGATAAAAAAAGTGATGTTGTATATCTATGGTTTTATAGGACAAGAAATAGACGAAAGCACATATTTTACAATTACTGTTACAGTTGCAACAACACTTGTAAAAGCTTTGTCTCCCATATATTTGTTAGTTTTTGTTTTAGCACTTGCTAGCAACTGGATGCAGTTTGGATTTATTGCAACTCCTTTAAAATTTGATTTACAAAAACTAGATCCAATAAAAGGTATGCAAAATGTTTTTAGCCTAAAAAAATTGATGGAGGCTCTTAAATTAACCCTTAAATTAGCTGTTATAGTTTGGGTTATGTTTTTACTTTTTGCATTAACATATCAAGATTTTTTGACAATGATGAATAAAGAGCTAAATGCAACTATAGAAGCTATGATAGACTTGATTATTATATTTGTTTTTACCATTTTGTTTATTATTATTATTTTTGCTATAATAGATTTCTATTTTTCTAAACATTATTATATGAAATCTTTAAGAATGAGTAAGCAAGAGATTAAAGATGAGTATAAAAATATGGAAGGAGACCCTCAAGTTAAGGGAAGAATTCGTAGAATTCAGATGCAAATGGCACAAAAAAGAATGATGAGTAGCGTTCCTGATGCAGATGTTGTTATTACAAATCCAACACACTATGCTGTTGCTTTAAAATATGATAGTTCAAAAAATCAAGCTCCTTTAGTTGTTGCAAAAGGTATAGACTTTTTAGCTTTAAGAATAAAAGAGATAGCAAAAGAGAATAGTGTAACTATAATAGAAAATCCAAGTCTAGCACGGGCTTTGTATGATCAAATTGAGTTAGAAAGAGAAGTTCCTTCAGAGTTTTATAAAGCAATTGCTGAGATTTTCTCTTATGTTTATGAATTAAAGAAAAAAAGGTAGAATTTGAGATTTTTAACTATATTTATACTTCTTGTCTCTCTTTTAAATGCTAAAGATAGAGATTTCTATTATAGTTTTATAGATTCAAATGGAAAGCAGATTCCAACAAAAACAAAAGAGACAATAATAAATACTTTAAATCAGCTAGATGAGGTTAAAGCAATAGCACTTGATGGAAAACTTCATGAGGCTTTTGAGAAATTAAAAATTATAAAAGATAATAATAAAGTATCACTTTTAAATTCTGATATTTTAATACTTTATTCTGAGTTGGTTATAAAAACAAACTCAAAACAGCATATTAATAGTGCTTCAAATGAGCTTGAAGTAGCTATAAATTCATCGCTTATAGATCAAGAAGATTTATTAAAAGCTTATTTAATTTTGATAGATTTAAAGCTAAATATAAATAAAGTAGAAGATGCACGATATTATGCTCAAACAGTAGTAGATATTTTTGATGATGAAGAGGCAAAATCAAGAGGAAAAATATCTTTAGCAAAGATTTTTAAGTACCAAAAAGATTATAAAAAGGCTTCTAAAACTATTTTTGAAGTATTAAACAGTACAGAGGATAAAAATATTGCCTCAATTGCTGCAAATGAACTTTTTGATATATATTTGCTTGAAGGTAAAAAAGATGAAGCAAGTGAACTTATGCGACAAATTTTATTGACAAATCCATCTTTTTACTCTAGTGATTATATAGTGGCAAATCAAAGAGTTGATTTACTCTTAAAACTAGATATGAAAACTTTTGCTATAGATATTTTAAAAAATTTAATATTAACTTCAAAAAAAGATGATGTTTTAGAGCAAACAAAATATAAATTGGCAAATTTATATATGAGTTTATACGACAAAACAGATACTTACTTAAATCTTGCAAAAATTTTATATAAAGATATTATAGATAACTATCCAAAAAGTGAGAATTTTGATAATGCATCTATGTTTTATGATGAGATAAAAATGAGACAAAAAGCTATTTTACCAAATGTAGTAGCAGATAAATATCCAGAAAATGAAACTATGCAAAATAAGGCACTTCTTCAAGAGTTGATTAATAATAATTTTAATAAAAAATATGAAGATGTAATAAAAATGAAAAAAGTCTATAAAGATATTCCAAAGGATGTCTTAAAAAGATTTGGTTATGAAAATGTTGATGAACTTTTAGATATGTCACATTTAGGACTCATTAAAGAGTATTTAAAAGAGGAAGATTGTATTAAATTAAGTTATATTTTAAAAGATTTAAAAACAGATATTTTTAAAGATATAGTTAATGATGATAATTTAAAACAAGAGTTTATTAGTTGTATGAGAGAAGTTCCATCTATTGAAAACTATAAACAAATTAAAGATATCTTTAAAGATACAAAAGATTTAGATATTTATCTTATTTTAGAAGCTATGGCTCTTGATGTTGAAGAGATAGATGATGCTTTGTATTACTCATCAAAAATAGAAAAATCTAAAGATAAAGAGATTTTAAAAGAGGAGTTTTTGTATAAATATCAGATTTTAAAAATTGATAATAATACAGGAAAATTAGATAGATTTTTTAAAAATAGTTTGGAAAATAATGATTTAATTGAGGCAAATATAGAAAAACCAATAATTATTGATTTTTATTATGATTTATATCTATATTTAATAAAAGAAGGAAAAGAGGAAGAGGCATTTAAGGTTTTAAATTCTTTAAATAATAAGCAAAATGAGTTTAAAGCTTTTGTTTATTCTCCTTTTGTAGAGAGTGAATTATCAAGATTATTAAAAAAACAAAATAATTTCCAAGGTGCAGTAAACTATTTAGTACTTGCCTTAGAGCATGCTAAAAATATAAAACCAGAGGATGAGGTAAAACTTTACTACGATATTTTAACTTTGTATGATAGTTTGGGACAAAAAGAACAAAAAGAGATATATTTACAAAAGTGTAAAAATATAAATATAGAAGATAATTTTTATAAAAATATGTGTAACGGAATGAATCCATGAATATAGACGAAATTATAGATAACATAGATTCAAATAATTTAAATATAGCCTTTGGAAGAGTTGTAAATATCTCTGCTGTTACTTTAACTGCTGTTGGTTTAGATGTTGCTGTTGGAGATATTGTAAGAATTGAATCAGTACAAAAGCTATATACAGTTTTAGGAATGGTTACAGTTTTAAATGATGATATGTTTGTAATTGTTCCATTTTCATTTATAGATGGCTTTAAGATAAATGATAAAGTATTTTTACAAAGAGATGGACTTACTATAAAGTGCGGAAATGGTCTTTTAGGAAGAGTTGTAAATGCTTTGGGAGAACCTATTGATGATTTGGGAAAAATAAGAGATTTAGATACAAATGCACCTATAAATAAAGAGAGTATGTCACCACTTGATAGAGGGATTATTGATCAAAAATTTGCAACGGGTGTAAAGGCTATTGACTCAATGCTTACATGTGGTAAAGGTCAAAAAGTAGGTATTTTTGCAGGAAGTGGAGTTGGAAAATCAACTCTTATGGGAATGATAGTTCAAGGATGTGAAGCAACTATTAAAGTCATTGCACTTGTTGGAGAAAGAGGAAGAGAGATTCCTGAATTTATTCACTATAATTTAAATAACAATTTAGAAAATACTGTAATTGTAACAGCAACTTCAGATGAGTCACCACTTATGCGAAAATATGCTGCTTTTACAGCTATGAGCATAGCTGAATATTTTAGAGATAAAGGGCATGATGTACTTCTTATGATGGATAGTGTTACTAGATTTGCTATGGCTCAAAGAGAGATAGGTCTAAGTACAGGAGAACCACCAGTTAGTAGGGGGTATCCACCATCAGTGTTTGCACTTTTACCACAACTTATGGAAAGAGCAGGCAATAGTAAAAAAGGCTCTATTACAGCATTTTTTACAGTTTTAGTTGATGGAGATGATTTAAATGATCCAATTGCAGATCAAAGTAGGTCTATTCTTGATGGACATATAGTTTTAACAAGAGATTTAACAGAACAAGGTTTTTATCCACCAATAAATATATTAAAATCAGCTTCTAGGGTAATAGATAAAGTTGTTACAAAAGAGCATTATAATGATTTTTTAAAGTTAAAAAGAGTATTATCACTAATAAAAGAGAACGAAGTTTTAATTAGAGTTGGTGCATACAAAAAAGGTATGGATCTTGAGTTAGATAGTGCAATAGCGAAAAAAGAGAAAGCAAGAGAGTTTTTAACACAAGGAACTCTCGAAAAGTACTCTTTTGATGAAATTGTTGCAAATTTAAGAAAGGTGTTAATATGATATCATTAAATTCTACAACATATAGATTAGGAAATTTAGATAATTATCAAGCAAAACTTAATTTTCAGATGGGTGGAAGTAAACTTCAATTTGGAAGCGACGATTCTGTTACTTTTGGAAGATTAACTCATACAGAAGATAAAATAAAAACTCAAAAGGGAATTGTAGAGCAAATAGAGAGAGCTGATGTTTTAAACAAGACATCAGATACTGCAATGAAAGAGGTAAAACTTCTTTTAGAAAAGATAAAAGCGGAAGAGCTAATAAAAGCAAATACTTCTACAACTAGTATTGAAGGTCTTGAGGCGATTGCTGGAGTTATTGAAGGTTATAAGCAAAATTTATTTAATCTAGCAAATACTCAAACAGAAGGTCAATATGTTTTTGCAGGAAGTGATGCTTCTGTTAAACCTTTTTCTATGAATCCATCTGGAAAAGTAACATACAATGGAGATTCAGAATTAAGAAAAGTTGCAGTTGATGAGGGTTCTTATAGAGAAAGAGGGATAAACGGAATAGATGCTTTCTTTTATGTTGCCGATAGTGCTTCAAAGGGCGCTACTTTAACTTTTAAAGCTGGTGATAGAATTACAGACCAAGATGGAAAAGAGTGGGTTTTTGATAATGTTGCAAATACACTTACTAAAACAAATTGGGATGGTTCAACTCAACCACCATTAGCAGTTACTCCTCCCGTTGCTCCAGCAACTGAATATACAACTACTGTGCCAAATATAGATGGTACAAAATTTGAAGCAAGAAGAAATATGTTTGATATGTTAGATGAGGCAATTAGTAGCTTAAGAGGTCTTGATAGTGCAGGAAATCCTACTTTAACTTATGAAGATAGAAGAACTGGTATTTCAAAAGCTATTGATGAATCTACAAAAGCTTACGATACTGCTGTTATTGCTCATTCAGAATTGGGAGCAAAAAATAAAACTTTTGAAGTATCAAAAGAGAGAGCTGAGTCTAAAATTACACAACTAAGTATTCTTGAAAAAGAGCTTGGAAATTCAAATTTGACTGAAGTTGCTACAGAGTTAAAGGCTCTTGAAATATCTTATACAGCACTTTATTCAACAATAAATAGAACATTTGAGTTATCTTTAACTAATTTTTTAAGATAAATTAGTTTATTTAGTATATGAAGTTTAGTTTTAAAAATATTTTCTCTAGGGATTTAATAGCAGTAGCATTGTTTTTATCAATGCTTGCTATTATTATCATACCTCTAAATCAAGTTGCTATTGACTTTTTTATATCTATATCTTTAGCTTTATCTTTTTTAATTTTATTAATTTCTCTTTATATACAAAAGCCAGCAGATTTAACAACTTTTCCAACACTTTTACTAATTTTGGTTATATTTAGATTAGCCCTTAGTATTGCAACAACGAGATCTATTTTAGCAGATGGACACAATGGACCAGATGCTGTAAGTACAATTATTTCAGCTTTTGGAGAGTTTGTTGTTGGCGGAAATATGGTTATTGGGGTTGTTATTTTTATTATTTTAGTTTTGATAAACTTTATGGTTGTAACAAAAGGTGCTACAAGGGTTGCTGAGGTAACTGCTAGATTTACACTTGATTCAATGCCTGGTAAACAAATGGCTATTGATGCAGATTTAAATGCTGGATTTATTGATGATAAAGAGGCACAAGAGAGAAGAAAAGCACTTATAACAGAAGCAAACTTCTATGGAGCAATGGATGGGTCATCTAAATTTGTAAAAGGTGATGCAATTGCTGGTATTATTATTACAGTTGTAAATATTGTTGGTGGACTTTTGGTTGGTATTTTTCAACACGATTTACCAGCTAGTGAAGCTGCAAGTATCTATACAATTTTAACTATTGGAGATGGACTTGTTGCACAAATTCCAGCTCTTTTAACATCAACTGCAACTGCTATTATAATAACAAGATCAAATACAGATGATGAAAGATTTGCAACAAGAGCTGTAAATCAACTTTTAAAAGATACAAAATCTCTTATTTTAGTTGGTATTGGTTTAATGCTTTTTGGATTAGTTCCAGGTTTCCCTACTGGAATTTTAATGACAATGGGACTTATGATATCAGCTTTAGGTTACACTATTATTATGATTGATAAGGGTGAAGATAATATTGTTACAAGATTTTTTAAACCACAAGTTCCTAAAAAGATTGAAAAACCAGAAGATTTAAAAGAGAAGAAAAGAGCAGCAGCTGTTCCTGACGAGAGTCAAAGTATAGAAACTGTAATGAAACTTGAAGTTTTGGAGTTAAAACTTGGAATTAGACTTTTACAACTGGTTCAAGGTAACTCAGAACTTCTTGATAAAATAAAAGCGATAAGAAAAAATATAGCTTCTGAGTTAGGATTTATAATACCACAAATAAGAATTTCTGATGATACAACTTTAGGAGCAAATGAGTATCAATTTTATCTAAAAAGAATTCCAATAGTAAAAGGAAGAATAGAAGTAGATAAACTTCTTGCAATGGGTGGATTATCAAGTGAGCATCTTGATGGAATAAAAGTAAAAGAACCTGTATTTAATCTAGATGCTGTTTGGATTTCAAAAGATTTAAAAGAAGATGCTTTGATGAAAGGGTTTACAGTTGTAGATGCTCCAACAATTATATCAACTCATATATCAGAAATTATTAGAAAATATGCAGAAGATATTATTACAAGACAAGATGTTGTTGATATTGTAGAGAGATTGAAAAAAGATTTCCCTATTGTTGTTGAAGAAGCTATGAAAGTTGCTTCATATGGAAGTTTGTTAAAAGTTTGTAAAGATTTGCTTCATGAAAAAATTCCAATTATAGATATGCTTACAATAATTGAGGCAATAGCAGATATTGCTGAGTTTACAAAGGCTCCAGAGATACTCTTAGAGCATGTAAGAGCAAAACTTTTTAGACTTATTACTCAAAAATATAAAGATACAGATGGAGTTTTACATATAGTTACTATTAAACCAGAGCTTGAACAACAGTTTATAGGAAAACTTCAAGATCATCATGGTGCAAGTCAGTTGATGTTAAGTATTGCAGAGATAAATAATCTTGTAACAAAAACAAAACAGCTTTTAGATGATATTGAGAAAAAAGGTTTTTCAAAAGTTGCAATGGTTGTTGATCCTGTTTTAAGAAAAAGAGTATCAGAAATTTATGAGAAGTTTGGTCTTTCTATTCCTGTTTTATCTCACGCAGAGCTTGATTCAAAAGCAAATTTTGCTATTGAAGGAACTTTAGAGTTCTAATTTTTTTTCATTTTTTTAAGGATTTTTTTGAAATATTATATTAATTTTTTAAGAGATAAACCTATTATTAGAAGTTTATCTTTGGTGAACTTTATTGCATCTTTTGGTGCATGGTTTTCTACTGTTGCAATTTATACTATGGTTGTAGAGTTTGGTTCAAGTGAATTTGCTATTGCAATTGTTACAGCTATGCATTTTATTCCAGCAATCTTAATAGCCCCATTTAGTGGAAGTTTAATAGATAGATTAAAAATAAAACCACTTATGGTAACTTTACTTTTTATAGAGTTATCTATGACTGCTTGTTTTTTATTAATTGAAACATCCTCACAACTTTGGTTACTTCTTATTTTTATTTTTATACGAATGAGTGCTGCTTCAATGTTTTTTTCAAGTGAAATGTCACTTTTGGCAAAAATTGCCACTGGAAAAGATCTTCAAACAGCAAATGAGATACAATCAATAATTTGGTCATTTACTTATGCCGTTGGAATGGCTCTTAGTGGTTTTATAGTAAATTTATATGGTGTAAAAGCTGCTATTTTGATAGATGTTGCTATTTTTGTACTCGCTTTTTTTGTTTTTCTTAATATTAAAATAAATATAGAATACAAAAAAGTTGAAGAGAAAATTTTAGAACTTATGATTGATGGTTTAAGATATATTAAAAATAATAAAATTATTTTACATCTGATTTTTTTACATGCAAGTGTAGGGCTTACTAGTTATGATGCTTTGATTACTATTTTGGCAAAAAATGAGTATAAAGAGCTTATAGCTGTCCCTCTTGCTATTGGGCTTTCTAATGCTGTAAGAGCAGTTGCTCTTATGATTGGACCAATATTTTTAAATAAGATTATCAAAAAAGATAATCTTCACTATCTTTTAGTTTTTCAAGGGATTACAATAATAATTTGGGCATTTGCTCAAAGTGATTTTTATTTATCTTTAGGTGCTCTGTTTTTTGTAGGATTTAGTACAGCATTTTTATGGTCTTACACTTATGCTCTTTTACAAAATCATTGTGATAAAAGGTATATAGGAAGAGTAATATCATATAATGATATGTTTTTTATGCTAGCAAATGTTCTAACAACTCTGTTTATTGGAACTATGGCACATATTACAACAACTTCAATTATTACGATATGTTTAGGAGTTGCATTTTTACTTTATGCTTACTACTATACAAAGATTTATTCAAAAATTTAATTGTATAATGATTTAAAAGGAGAAAATTATGATTTTAGACTACAAAGATGTAAATGATTTAGATAGATACAAAATAATGTCAGGAAGTATAGTTCCACGACCAATTGCTTGGATAGTTACAGATGATGATGGAGTTTTAAATGCAGCTCCTTTTTCTTATTTTATACCAATTTCAACAAACCCAGCTTTGGTTATAGTTGCTATTGGAAAAAAAGATGATGGAAGCCCAAAAGATAGTTTAGCAAATATTTTAAAAACAAAAAAAGCAACTATTTGTTTTCCAAATAAAGATAATGTTGAAGAGTTACAAAAATGTGCTACACCTTTATGTAAAAGCGAAAGTGAAATAGAGAAATTTCAAATTGATGTAAAAAAAGAGTTAGAGGATTATCCACCAATGGTAAGTTCTACTCAAACTGCACTTTTTTGTGAATATTACGATACTTACAAAGTTGATGGAGATACAACACCAGTTGTTTTAAAGATAAATTTTCAATATATACAAGATGATAGAATAAATGAGCGAAATCATACAAAAATCGAAAGTATTGGAAGATGTGGAGTTACTTTTAAAGCTATGGTAGATTTATAGTTTTTTATCTATCATTTTGAAATTATTTCAAAATGATAGATAAATTTATAAGTTTTAATAACTCATAGAACCAGCATTTAAAAGACCAATACAAATTGATAAAAATGCCATTAAAATACCAACAGAAACTACACCTTCATTTATTTTTTCATTAAAAGAGTATTTCCCACTAATTCTTGTAACTATAAAAGCATAAGCTAGCTGAATAAATATAGCAATAGCACCCCAAACAGCAAAGTCAAAATAAGAAACAGAGTTTTCCAAAGCACTATAAAGTGGGATAGAAACACCAATAATTGCCCCTCCAAAACCTAGTGCTGCTGCAATATTATTTTTCTCAAAAATAAGATTGTAATCATCATATGGAGTAACAAGAGCATATAGATATAAAAAAGCAACTACTAAAATAACTGCTGTAAAGAAAAATCCTAAAAAGCTTAAAAATAAACCAAATTCCATCAAAAATCCTTTTTTTGATAATTTTATCGAAAAGTTGTTATATAAAGCTTATATATTAAGCTTTAGAACAAATATATCAACTTTTTAATAATAAAAATATAAGTTGAAAGTTACAACAAAATTACCGTTTAGTTACAACTTAATTACATCTTAAAATTCATAAACTCCTATTTAAATAATAAAGAATATATTACAAAAAATATTATATTAGGAAGCAAAATGAATAACCTAAAGCTTAGAAATAAAATTTTTTTAATCTTGGTTTTACCTATTTTAGCAATTTTTATGTTGTCATCTATATTAATTTTTGAAAAAGTTGAAAAAGTTCTCAATATGGATAAAACATCAAGTTATATAGAGTTTACTGACCAAATGTCTAAATTGTTGGCAAATCTTCAAAAAGAGAGAGAATTATCTTTATCTTATATAAATAGCTATGCTCAAACAAAAAAAGATGATTTAGAAAATCAAATAAAAGCGAGTAAATTAGCAGAAGAAAACCTAGATACTTTTATAAAAAATTTTTATTTAATCAAAAAAGATAGTAAACTTTCTGATAAATATGAAACTTTTAAAACTAATATATCTTTATTAGATGAAAAAAGAATAAATATAAAAGAGTTATCAAAAAGTAGTAAAGATATAGAGAACTATTATGATGAGCTTATTTCAAATTTATTATCTTTTTTTGATGAACTTCTAATATATTCAAATAGTAAAGAGCTGCTAAAAGCTTCAAAAACTTATATTTCGATAACAAATATTATAGAAAAGACATATAAAGAGAATTATTTAATAAAAAATATTTTTGATAATAATTTTATATCAAATTCAAATTACAATAATTTTATATCTTTAATAATTTTTCAAGACACGGATATTAATGAGTTAAGAAAAAACTTAACACAAGAGCAGTTAGATTTTTTTAATCAAAAACTACAAAGTACAATTTTTACAAGTATAGATGATTTTAGAAGAGCTATTTTTTTAAAAAGTGAAAAAGATAATATTTTAAATACCATAAAAGAGTCTTTAGGATACGGTGGATTAATTCACAACTATAAAGATTTTATCTTGACAAATAATGAAGATATATTAAATAAAATCCAAAAAGAGCATACAAAAATTTTAAGAGCGATAAAAGATTACAAAAGACTTGAGCATACAAAAGAGGAAGAGAAGTTTTTAGATGATATTCAATTTGTAGCTGATTCATATATGTCTAAATCTTATAATAATGAGTATTTAGAAGATACAAAAGAGCTAGATGTAAAAATTTTAAAAGCACTAAATATTCTAACTAAAAATATTTATGGAGTAGATACTCAAAAGTGGGAAACTTTATCTTCTAGTAAAATAGAGATTTTTGAAGATATTAAAAATAAGATAGTTGAAGATACACTTTTATATATCAAAACAAATACAAAAGATTTAGATAATCAAATTTTGTTTTTTTTACTTTTTCTTCTATTGCTTATGATTTTTATTTTTTTAGTAATTATAGTAATGACAAGTAAAGTTACAAAAGCAATAATAAAATTTGAAAATAATTTAAATCAGTTTTTCTCATACTCAATGAAAGAGAAAGATAATATAAAATTAAATCAAATAGAGGGAAAAGATGAGTTTGCTTTGATGACTAAAAATATGAATACTCAAGTTTCAAAAATAGAACAAATTATTGAAAATGATAAAAATGTAATTTTAGAGATAACAGATATTATGGAAAAGGTAAATAATGGATTTTTTGAATACACTATTAAAACAAAATCATCTACAAAAGAGTTACAAACATTAGTTGATATTATAAATAAAATGATAGATAGAACAAGATTAAAAATTGATAGTTTAAATCTTTTATTAAACAACTATGCACAAGGTGATTATAGATTTAAAAAAGATGAAAACCATATAAAAGGTATGTATGGAGATTTTGGAATATTGTCAAATTCAACTATTATTTTGGGACAATCATCTTCACAGTTAATTGCAATGATTACAAATGCTGGAAAAAAACTTGAACAAAATACAAAAACATTAACAAACTCTTCAAATGAATTGTCTGTTTCATCTTCGAATCAGGCACTATCTTTAAAGCAAACTTCTGTTGCACTAGAGCAGATAACTCAAAATATAAAAAATAATAATGAAAATATGAATCAAATGTTAAAAATCTCAGATGAGTTAAATACAGATGCAATAACAGGAAGTAAATTTGCAGCTCAAACTTTTTCATCTATGGATGAAATTAGTAAAAAAGTTAAAGCTATAAATGAAGCCATAACAGTAATTGATCAAATTGCATTTCAAACAAATATTTTAAGTCTAAATGCAGCAGTTGAAGCTGCAACTGCTGGAGAAGCAGGAAAAGGTTTTGCAGTGGTTGCTGGTGAGGTTAGAAATCTTGCAAATAAAAGTGCCCAAGCAGCAAAAGAGATTAAAGAGTTGGTTGAAAGTGCTAATTTTGAGACTTTAGATGGTAAAAATAATGTTGATACTATGATAAAAGGATATGAAAATTTAGCTTTAAAAATTTCTCAGACAAAAGATATAATTCACAATGTAACGATTTTTAGTAAAGAGCAAGAGTTAGGAATAGTTCAGATAAATGAGACAGTTTCAAAACTTGATTTTACAACACAGAAAAATGCTAAAACAGCTTTAAATATAGATAGATTATCAAATGAAGTATCAGATTTATCTAATAAATTACTTCAAATTACATCTGCTTCTAAAATAGATGATAAGTATTATGATATGGTTGAAAATGTTGATTTGATAAAAGAGTTATCTATTTATAAAAATGAGCATTTGAATTTTAAAAAAAGATATTTTAAACTCTTAAATAGATATGAAAATTGTAAGGTAGATGATTGTAAAAGTTGTAATATGGGAAAATGGATAATCTCTTGTGAAAGCAAAAATGAGATTTTTACAAAAGATGAAAAATGGCATATTTTAAAAAATCACCATGAAAATCTACATGAAAAAATGCAAGAGTATATAACACAAAATTCAAATAAAAGTGAAAATAAAGTTTTAAAAAATACAGCAAATCAAATAGAAGAGATAACTATAAAGATATTTGATAGTTTAAACGATATTTTATATTTGGATTCAAAAAATAACAAAGTATAATTTAATTATTTTTTATTTTCAAATTACATAAATAAAATATTAAAAGCTATTTTAGAAGTATTAAACTACATTTTAATAGCATTAATATAAATTATTTGTTTCATATTGTATCAATTATAAATATTTTATAATAAATATTATCCTTATGTAAAATTATTAATATTAAAAATTGTAATATTTCAACTTATTTATACAAAGGATACAAATCATGTTAAAAAGTTTAGATACAAGAAAAAAGTTGTACTTTTTTCCAATATTGTTTATCATAATAGCGGCTCTTTCAACTATTATTTATCTCTATTTTATCGATATAGCTCATAAAAGAAATGCAGCAGCATTAACTAGTGAAAAATTTGTTTTAGATATAGCAAAAACTAGAATATCTGTTTATCAATTTTTAAGAACAGCAACTCCAAATAATGAGAATGTTGTGATTGAAAATATTCAGTTCTTAAAAAATAGTTTGGCAGAGAGTTCAAAAAATTTCGTAGATGTAAAAAATAAAGAGTTGGCATCTAAAACTCTCTCTTTAATTGATAAATATGTTGAACTTTTCAAAGTCTATTCAAAAAATAAGATTGAAGATTATAATAATAATATATTAGAAGAGAGTGATACTTTGAAACAAAATATTGCTGCTATGGTAAAAATTGGTTTAGAGATGGAAGATAATATTCATCAAATAAATAAATCTGCTGTGAAATTAAGAGATGAAGCTTATGCAAATTTAGATAGAAATTTAATGATAATCTTAACAATAGCTACAATTTTATTTATAGGTATTTCTGTATTAGTAGCAAATAATATAATTAACTCTGTAAATAGTTTTAAGGATGGACTTTTAGGATTTTTTGCATATTTAAATAGAGAGGCTTCAGATACAACTCTTTTAGATGAGAGTAATAAAGATGAGTTTGGTCAAATGGCAAAAGTAGTAAATTTAAATATTTTAAAAACAAAAGCAGGAATAGAAGAAGATAGAAAATTAATTGATGAAACTATTTCTGTTTTAGGAGAGTTTGAACAAGGAGATTTGTGTCAAAGATTAAATACAAAAGTTTCAAATCCAGCTTTAATGCAACTTTCAACAGTTATAAATGGAATGGGTGATGTATTAGAGAAAAATATTGAAAATATTTTAGATGTATTAGAGAAATACTCTTCTTATAACTATTTAAGTAAAGTATCTACAAATGGTTTAAAAGAGCAACTTTTGGCTTTGGCAAATGGGGTAAATGGTTTGGGTGATTCAATTACTTCTATGTTAAAAGAGAATAAATCAAATGGTTTGACTCTTGATGAAAGTTCTATGATTCTTCTAGCAAATGTTGATAAACTAAATATTAGCTCAAATGAAGCAGCAGCATCATTAGAAGAGACAGCAGCAGCACTAGAAGAGATAACAAGTAATATTAGAAATAATACAGAGAGTATTGCAAAGATGTCACAACTTTCAAATGGTGTAACAAAAGCAGTAAATGAAGGTCAAGCTATGGCAAATCAAACAACAACTGCAATGGATGAGATAAATACACAAGTAAATTTAGTAAATGAAGCTATTGGAGTAATTGATAATATTGCATTTCAAACAAATATTCTTTCACTTAATGCTGCTGTTGAAGCTGCAACTGCTGGAGAAGCTGGAAAAGGATTTGCTGTTGTTGCTCAAGAGGTAAGAAATCTAGCAACAAGAAGTGCAGAAGCTGCAAAAGAGATAAAAGCAATAGTAGAAAGAGCAACTATAAAAGCAAATGAAGGTAAAGAGATTGCTACAAATATGATTGAAGGGTATAAAAACCTAAATAGTAATATATCTTCAACAATGAATCTAATATCTGATATTGAAAATGCATCTAAAGAACAACTTCTTGGAATTGAACAGATAAATGATGCAGTAAATCAACTAGATCAACAAACACAACAAAATGCAATGGTAGCATCTCAATCTCATGATATTGCACAAAGCACAGATGAGATAGCAAAACTAATAGTGCAAGATGCAAACCAAAAAGAGTTTGAAGGGAAAAATGAAGTAAAAGCAAAAGATGTAGGGACAAAAAAAGAGGTAAAAGAGCATATAATAGCTTCATCACCTAAAAAAATAATCAAACCTTCAAAACCAAATATTAACTCTACAAAAGAGATAAAAAGTAATTCTAATGATGACGAGTGGGAGAGTTTTTAAAATTTAATTACGCATAGTAAAAAACTATGATTAATATTTCAAAATAAAAGATATAAGTAAGCTAGTTTTTAAGCATTAAAACTAGCTTTATTACACAAGTAAATAGGGGAAATATGCAAGAGAAGAGTTTAGAAAAAAATACAATAATTGTTTCACAAACAAATGAAAAAGGGGAAATCATTTTTGCAAATAATGACTTTTGCAAAATAGCAGGATTTTCTTTGGATGAGCTTATTGGAAAAGCTCACAATACCGTAAGACATTCTGATATGCCAAAGTGGGCTTTTGAAGATCTATGGAGAACATTAAAATCTGGAAAAACTTGGAAAGGTATTGTAAAAAATAGAACAAAAGATGGTGGATACTATTGGGTAAATGCAACAGCTTTTCCCTCAAGAAATTCAGATGGAACTATTAGATATGTTTCAGTAAGAGTAAAACCAACAAAAGAAGAGATAGAAATTGCAAAAAAATTATATGAGATAGGATAATTTTATGTTTTTTAAAAATAATTCAAACAATGATGTTTTACAAAATTTAGATCAAATAGAGAAATATCTAAATAATGAGATAAACTATATAAAAATAACTCCTTCTAAAAAAAGTAGTCAGATTAGTCAAAAAATAGCAAATATTTGTGAGCTTATAAATAAAAAAAATGATGAAGAGTTACAAATTTTTGGCGAGATTATGTTAATTTCAGAAAAGCTTGCAAATGGAATTACAAATGATAGAATAAATTTTACAAATAGTTCAAATTTTAAACTAAACTATATTGCAAAAACTATAAATAATTTAGCAAATGATTTAGAAAATATTATAAAATTGATTAAAGAGACTCTTTTAATGTATGGAAATTATAATTATTTGCCTAAATTAGATGAAAGTTTAGTTGAAAATGATTTTAAAGTTTTATTTCAAGAGATAAATACTTTAAGACAAACTATAACTGAAATGTTAATAGAAAATAAATCTAATGGATTAACTCTTCAATATAGTTCAAAAATTCTTTTAGAAAATGTTGATAGTTTAAATCTATCATCAAGTAAAGCAGCTTCAAGTCTTGAAGAGACATCTGCTGCATTAGATGAAGTTACATCAAATATTAGAAACAATACAAATAATATTTTAAAAGTTGCATTTTTGTCTGATAATATAATATCTCATGCAAATAAAGGAGAAGAGTTAGCTGAGCAAACATCTAGTGCAATGCTAGAAATTGCAAAAGAGGTTAATTTAGTAAATCAGACAATAAGTGTGATAGACCAAATAGCATTTCAAACAAATATCTTAAGTCTAAATGCAGCTGTAGAAGCTGCAACTGCTGGAGAAGCAGGAAAAGGGTTTGCAGTTGTTGCTGGTGAAGTAAGAAACCTAGCAACAAGAAGCGCACAAGCTGCAAAAGAGATAAAAAATATAGTTGAAAGTGCAAATAAAAAAGCAAATATAGGAAGAGATATCTCATCTCATATGATAGATGGATATAAAGAGCTATATTTAAGTATAAATGAGACAAAAAATCTAATAAACGAAGTTCAAGCTTCAAGTCAAGAACAACTAAGAGCTGTTGAACAGATAAATAGTGCAATCTCAACTCTAGACCAACAAACACAACAAAATGCAAATATAGCTTCACAATCTCATGAAGTAGCTGTTACAACAGATTTAATCTCAAACTTAATTGTAAAGAATGCAAATGATAAAGAGTTTGATGGTAAGAGTAGTATTAGTAAAAAGAGTATTAGATTAAATAATAAGAATTAAATTATAAATAAGGGGGATTTTTATGATTAGAGTTATTTTAATAAGTTTAATATCTATTATATTTTTAACATCTTGTGTTAATGATAAAAAAGATAAATTAAGAGTTGTTACATCAAATTGGATAGGTTATACACCTTTGTTTTATGCAAGAGAGAAAGGTCTTTTGGATAAGTTAAATATTCAACTTTTAAGTGTAGTATCTTTGAGTGAAAGTTTGCATACATATAAATCAAAACATGCTGATATATTTCTTGGAACACAATATGAATACGAAGAAGCTTTTAAAAGAGACAATCAAGTAGTTCCTATAATGCTTCTAAATAAATCTGATGGTGGTGATGTTGTTATGTCAAATCTAACATTAGAAGAGATTAAAAAAGAGGATAAACAAATTGATGTTTTTTTAGAGTTAAGTTCAGTAAACTCTTTAGTTTTTGATGATTTTATAACTAAACATAATATAAAAAATAAAAATTTTAACTATATAAATAAAGACCAATCTTTTATAGCTCAACAAAAAGAGTTTAAAAAACCAACAATTGTTATTAGTTACAACCCATATAATATAACTTTAGAGAAAAATGGTTTAAAAACTTTAGAGACTACTAAAGATAATATAGAAATTTTAATTGTAGATGCTATGTTTACAACAAATGATATTTTAATAAAATATAAAGATGAGTTAAAAGAGTTAAAAAAGATTATAGATATTGCTATAGATGATTTAGAAAAAGATGAAAAAGCTTATTATGATTTAATAAAAGATTATTTATATGATACAAGTTTTGAAGAGTTTCAACAAAGTCTTTCAAATATAAAGTGGATAAGTAAAAATATTGATCAAAATATTCTAGACTCTCTAAAAGAGCACAATTTCCCAACAAAAGAGTTGCTATGATTTTCTCAATTCAAAGATTTATTTTATTTTTTATAGCTTTACTTTTTTTATTATTTTCAATAATGTTTTTTTACTATTTTAAAAGTCAAGAGGAGCAAACTTCAAAAGTAATATATACAACATTAGAGCATGAATTAGCCGAAAGAGCATATTCTATATCAAAAATGATGGAAAAAAAAGATGATATTTTACTTTTTAGGTCACTTTTTGTAAATACCGTTGCAAATAACAATTTTTTAAAAGCAATTTTAGTTTTTGATGATGGTAAACTTCTTCTTACAACAGATCCAAAAATTAAGAGTGTAGATAAAAATTTAATTTTAAGTGATATAAAAACTTATAATGAAAAACTATCAAAGATAACATATTTAAAAGATGATATTATCTTTTTCGAACAAAATAAGCAAAAAAGTATAGATTTAATATTTTTAATTGATAAAGAAGAGATTAATCAATATTTTATAAAAAATAGAGAAGAGTTTTTTATATACTTTGGTTTCTTACCAATATTTGGATTTTTTCTTTTTTATATTGTTTTTAGAAAATATATTACTATTCCTCTAGAAAAATTAAGACAATTGGCATATTATAATAATAAAATACCAAAAGCTTTTAAAATAAGAGAATTGGAATCAATAAGACACTCTATGGTTGACTCTTTTTCTAGATTAGAAAATGAAAAAAAAGAGTTTTTTTTAATGGCAAGAACTGATTCTTTAAGTGGTTTAGCAAATAGAAACTCTTTACAAGAATTTTTAGATAGATTAATTCCGACTGCAAAAAGAAAAAAAGAAGAGTTTGCATTTTTATTTTTAGATTTAGACCATTTTAAAACTATAAATGATTCTTTGGGGCATAATATTGGAGATGAATTACTTCAAAAAATATCAGGTATTTTAAAAAAAGTATTAAGACCAAACGATTTTATTGCAAGAGTTGGAGGAGATGAGTTTGTTTTAATAATTCAAGATTATAAATCAAATCTTGAGCTTACAAATATAATAAAAAGAGTACAAAAACAACTATCAAAACCTTGGGTTATACAAACTCATCCTGTGGAGACAACTTGTAGTATTGGGATAGCTATTTTCCCACAAGATGGAAAAGATCAAATATCTTTAATGAAAAGTGCAGATATAGCAATGTATGAAGCTAAAAAACATGGAAGAAATCAGTACCATTTTTTTACAAAAGAGTTAAATGATAAGCTTTTAAAAATAATAAATTTAAATAAACAAATGAGAATAGCTCTTAAAAATGGAGATTATCAACTATTTTACCAACCAAAAGTTTGTCTAAAAGATTCAAAAATAATAGGTGTAGAAGCTTTAATTAGATGGATAGATAAAGAAAAAGGATTTATTCCACCTTCTGATTTTATTCCTCTTGCAGAAGAGAATGATTTTATAATTGACTTAGGAGATTGGATTGTGGAAGAGGCACTAAATCAATATCTAGATTGGAAAAATAAAGGTATAGATATAGTAATGTCTATAAATATATCAGCTAAACAATTTTTACAAAATAGGTTTGCAGAAAATCTAATAGAAAAAATTAATAGTAAAAAAATAGAGCCAAATAGGATTATTTTAGAGTTAACAGAGTATATTTTAATTGACCAAAATAATAGTGTATATTCAACTCTTAGAAAATTAAATGAATTTGGAGTAAGTATATCTTTAGATGATTTTGGAACAGGATATTCATCTTTATCATATCTTAAAAAATATCCTATTGATTATTTAAAAATAGATAAATCTTTTATAGATGACTCTTGTAATAGTCAAGGTAAAGTATTTATTGAAACAATAGTAAAAATGGGACAAACACTTAATATGAAGATAGTTGCTGAAGGAGTTGAGACGCAAGAGCAAGTTGAATATCTAAAATCTATCTCTTGTAATTTATACCAAGGATACTATTTTTCTAAACCTATAAAAGCAAAAGAGTTCGAAGAGTTTTATAAATCTTTATAATATATTAAAAGAGAGCCATTTTTAGGCTCTCTTATTTTTAGCTATTTTTTACAATCTTTACAGCTTCAACCATATTTTTAAGACTCTCTTTAACTTCTGGCCATTTTCTAGTTTTTAATCCACAATCTGGATTTATCCATAATTGTTCTTTTGGTAAAACTTCAATTAAAGCTTTTATTTGATTTACCATCTCTTGCACACTTGGAACTCTTGGACTATGAATATCATAAATTCCAGGTCCTATTTCTTGTTTATAGTTTACCTCTTTAAAGATTTTTAAAAGTCTATTTCCACTACGTGCAGTTTCAATAGAGATAACATCAGCATCCATAGCTTCAATAGTTTTTATAATATCATTAAATTCACTATAACACATATGTGTGTGAATTTGAGTATTAGCTTTTGCGCTACTTACACTTAATCTAAAATTATCAACCGCCCAATTTTCATAAGCTTTTATATTTTCAGCTCTTAAAGGATAACCCTCTTTAAATGCAGCTTCATCAACTTGAATCATTTTAATTCCAGCATTTTGTAAATCATCTACTTCTTTATTAATACAAAGTGCAATTTGTTTTGTTACTTCATTTCTTGGAATATCATCTCTTACAAATGACCAATTTAAAATTGTAACAGGTCCTGTTAACATACCTTTCATAACTTTAGAAGTTTTACTTTGAGCATATTTAATCCACTCAACAGTCATAGCATTTGGTCTTGAAACATCACCAAAAATAACAGGTGGTTTTACGCATCTACTTCCATATGATTGAACCCAAGCATTTTGTGTAAATGCAAAACCTTCCAATAATTGTCCAAAATATTCAACCATGTCATTTCTTTCAGGCTCTCCGTGAACTAAAATATCAAGTCCGATTTCATCTTGAAATGCTACACAATCATCAATATATTTTTTTATTTGAGTTTCATACTCTTCTTTTGAAATTAAATTTGCTTTATAATTTTTTCTATTCTCTCTAATTTCTGGAGTTTGAGGAAATGATCCAATAGTTGTAGTTGTTAAAAAATCATATTTAAAAAACTCTCTTTGAGCTTTTATTCTATCTTCAAATTTATCTTCTCTTTCAAATTTTTTTAGATTTTTAATCTCTTCTTGAATCTTTTGATTATGAATTTTAGTAGATACTTTTCTTTGAATATTATCTTGTCGATTTTTCTCAATATTTGCAATATCTTCAAGTGATAGTTTTGAGCCAAAAAACTGTTTTGAAACAAGGTTTAACTCTTTTAATTTTTCATTTGCAAATGCTAACCACGATTTAATCTCTTTATCTAAATTATCTTCATAACTTAATGTAAAAGGTACATGTAAAAGTGAACAAGAAGTTCCAACTATAATATTATCTTTTGAAACTACATTTGAGATTTTGTTTAAAAGATTTAGTTTATCTTCAAAATTACTCTTCCAAATGTTTCTACCATCAATAACTCCAGCAATTAAAACTTTATTTGAATTTTTAATAAATTCTAGAGTTTCAAAATTTTTAACTCCATGAATAAAATCAAGTCCTAAAGCCCAAATATGAGTGTTTACTAAAATTTTTGTAGCTTCATTTGAGTGTTCAAAGTAAGTAGTTACAACGATTTTTATATTTTTTGAAACATTTGAGAGCTCATCATAAACTGGTTTTAAAAGTGATAAAACTTTTGGTTCTAAATCCTTTACAAACAAAGGCTCATCAAATTGAACAACAATTTCACTGTTTAATTTTGAAATCTGTTCTAAAAGCTCTTTATAAACTTTTACAACACTAGAAATATGTGCAAATAGATCACTATTATCGACACTTTTTGATAATCCTAAATAAGTAATTGCACCAATTAAATTTATTTTTGTATTAATTCCAAGCTCAAGTGCCTCTTTATACTCCTCTATAACTTTTTTAGAGTTTAATGAAAATTTTGTATCTTTAGAAATTTCTGGAACAATGTAGTGATAGTTTGTATTAAACCATTTTGTCATCTCCATTGCTACGCAATCTTGATTTCCTCTAGCCATTGCAAAATATAACTCTTCATCTTTTAGGTGTTGAAATCTTTTTGGAATTGCTCCTAATAAAATAGTAGTATCTAACATATTATCATATAGTGAAAAATCATTTGAAGCTATAAAATCTATTTTTGCCTCTTTTTGATAAGTCCAGTGTCTTTTTCTCAAATTTTCTGCTACATATTTAACTTCACTAAAATCAACTTTTTTTGCCCAATAATCTTCTAAAACCTTTTTTAGTTCTCTTTTTTCTCCAATTCTTGGGAAACCTATTACATAATTTTTTGACATATTATTAATCCTTTTAATAAAAATATTTAATTCTCTACAAAAAATGTAGATAACAAAACTTGATAAATATGAAAAAATAAAAATCTTATTTTAAATCCTCTTTCGACAAGAGTTTACACACGATTGGTACCAAAAATCACAGATTTTTACCAATCGGGTAAAATTGTCTTTTTCGGACTTAAAAACGATTTAATATTAATTTTCTAACGATTATTAAAATGATAATTGTGGTGGATGTACGCCAGTTCTTCTAAATGCAAAATATGTTGTATAGTATGGGCATCTAGGGATAAATTGAAAAAGTCTTACAGCAAGTGCTGTTTTTCTTTTAAAAAAGCAATCACAATGACATGGTTTAGAATTTACTATACTACAAGATAATAAACTCTGTTCAATATCACAGGATAACTCATCCTCTTCATCACTATTTGAAGAGATTTTTAGTTTTTCATTTATATTAGTTTTTAGTGCAGTAAATTTTGCATGCAATTTTGATTGTGTTGCATACGCTTGAATTGAAGCTAATGTAAAATATTTTTTTCCAAAGCCTTTAACTTTCAAAAATTTACTCCTTATATTATTAAATGCGAAATCTATACTATTTATACTTAATAATATATAAAAAAATTTATGATAACATTTCAAACAAAAAAATTGATTGGAATTTTATTTTGAAGTTTACTTTTGTTACACTTTTTCCCAATTTGATTGAACCATATTTAAAAGATTCTATTTTAAATAGAGCAGTTGAATCAAATTTAATAAGCTACGATTTTTATAATCCTAGAGATTTTACAACAAACAAGCACAAAAAAGTTGATGATGCTATGGTTGGTGGAGGAGCTGGAATGCTTCTATCATGCCAACCACTTTTTGATTGTTTAGAAGAGATAAAAAGAAAAGATAAAGAGGCATATATTATTTTTCCACTTGCTGCTGCTAAACCTTTTAGGCAAAATGATGCAAAAAGACTTGCAAATAAAAAAAATATTGTAATGGTTAGTGGAAGATATGAGGGAATTGATGAGAGAGTTATTGAAAAGTATGCCAATGAGGTTTTTAGCATTGGAGAGTATATCTTAACAGGTGGAGAGCTTCCATCACTTGTTATGGCTGATGCAATATCTAGAA
Source organism: Aliarcobacter cryaerophilus (assembly GCF_014352935.1). The sequence continues at coordinate 402,235 of NZ_CP060694.1, forward strand.
ATGTTCAAGGAGTGCTTGGAAATGAGGCTTCTTTGGATGTTGAGAGTTATGAAAACAATTTATTAGAAGCACCTTCTTTTACAAAACCAGAAAATTATGAAAATTTATTTGTCGTTAAAGAATATTTAAAGGGAAACCATAGTAGAATTTGCGACTTAAAATTTCAGATGTCCATTTGCAGGACGAAATACTATAGACCCAATAAGGAAAGACGATGAAAAACAGATATATAGCAAGTTTTGAAGCAGCTCAAATAGCTTCTAAAGAAGTTCCAGCGTTTAGAGCAGGAGATACATTAAGACTTGGTGTTGAGATTAAAGAGGGTGAGAAAAAAAGAGTTCAAACTTTCGAAGGTGTAGTAATTGGAAGAAGCGGAAACGGTGTTGATGCTACATTTACTATTAGAAAACTTGGAGCAAATAATATTGGTGTTGAGAGAATTTTCCCACTATATTGTGAGTCTTTACAATCTATCGAAGTATTAAGAAAAGGTGATGTAAGAAGAGCTAAACTTAACTACTTAAGAGCACTAAAAGGTAAAGCTGCAAAAATTAGAGAGCTAAAAAGATAAAAATTAAGGCTTATGCCTTAATTTTTCTTCAAATAAACTCTCTAAAAACTTCAAAATCTTTTTTAACCATTCAAAAAAAGGAAAACTTTGTTATCACAAATAATTAACTTCATTGTAGAAACTGTTGGTCAGTTAGGATATTTAGGTATTTTTATAATGATGTTTTTAGAGAGTTCTTTTTTTCCATTCCCATCAGAAGTTGTAATGATTCCAGCTGGATATTTAGCTTATAAAGGTGAGATGAATATGTACCTAGTAATTCTTTTTGGAATTTTAGGTTCGCTTGCAGGTGCAATATTTAATTACTATTTTGCTTTAAAGCTTGGAAGAAGATTTTTAATGAGATATGGAAAATATATCTTGATTAGCGAAGATACAATATTAAAAATGGAAGAGTTTTTTAATAAACATGGTCATATCTCAACATTTTTTGGAAGATTAATTCCAGTTGTAAGACAATATATCTCTTTACCAGCAGGACTCTCTCGAATGAATCTTTTTGTATTTTCACTATTTACAAGTTTAGGTGCTGGAATTTGGGTTGCTATATTAGCATTTTTAGGATATTTCTTAGGTGGAAATGAAGAGTTAATAAAAGAGTATTTGCATCAAATTATTATTGCTCTTTTGGTATTAATCGTTATTTTTAGCTATCTGTATTATAAATTTACAAAAAGAAAAAATAGAAGAAAAATTTAAGTTGTCTATTTTTTATAGACAACTTTTTATTAGTTTAAGTCCTTTTTCTATTTGCTCAAAACTTGAGTGCGTGTAGTTAAATCTTATTTCACTATTTGGAACTTTATCTATATAAAACTGATTTGCTGGAACATACACAACTTTCTTTTTTAAACACTCTTGAACAAGAGCAAAAGTATCAATTTTTTTATCTTCAAATCCACCATACAAAAACATTCCACCTTTTGGTGTTTGGTGCTTAAATTCAGGCATTATAGTTTTTAAAGCTTGTGAGAAAAATTGAGCTTTTGCTTGATAATCATCTCTAATTTCTTGTAAGTGTTTTTCATATTTTACTTCATCTTTTAAATACTGGGCTAAAATATATTGTGAAAGACCACAAGAGTGAAGATCTATACTCTCTTTTATAATCATTAAAGATTTTATCTTCTCTTCATCTGCTCGTATCCAACCAATTCTAAGACTTGGAACTAAAGTTTTAGAAAAACTTCCTAAATGAAAAGAGTTATTTGGTAAACTAGCACTTATATATTTACTTTTTTTATCAAAATAAAGCTCACTATATGGACTATCTTCTATTAAAATTCCATCATATTTTTTTACTATATTACAAACTGCTTCTCTTTTCTCACTACTATATGTTGTAGCACTTGGATTTTGAAAATCTGGAATTAAGTATGTAAGTTTTGTCTTTTTAAAACTTTTTTCAAACTCTTCTATGTTTACTCCATCATCTTCAAGTTTTACACCATCCATTTTTAAACTATTTAGTCTGAAAATATTCATAGCTCCTAAATATGATGGTTCTTCAATAGTTATATCTTTGTTCTCAAAAAATTTTGCCAAAATATACATTGCTTGTTGGCTTCCTGTTGTAATTAAGATATTCTCTTTTGTTGTAGCAAATCCTTCATTTGTGTATCTTAAAGCAATTTGTTCTCTTAATTCATTTATTCCATTGCTAATTGTGTATTGATAAACTTTTGGATTTTCTATTGCTTTTAAAGTTGCTTCTTTTAAATCTTGCGTTGGAAATAGATTTTCACTTGGAAGTCCACCTGCAAATGAAATTGTCTCTTCATCAATAGCTTCAAGTATCTCTCTAATAAATGATCTTTTCATAAAATCTCCTTTTAAATGGTTTGCAATTTAAAAGGAAACCATTAATATTTTTAAAATTTTACATCAATAAAAATATTTATACTTTACAAAAAATGCTTTTATAATTATCAATTATTGCTAAAAATATATACATTTATTGATATAATACTTTATGAAAAAATCTACTTATGAAAAAAGAGCAAAAACTGCAAATGATGTAATGAACTACATTTATAAATATATTGATACAAATATAAATATAGATGATTTAAGTTTACAATTAAATATTAGTAAGTTTCATCTTCACAGAGTTTTTAAAGAGGAGTTTGGAAAAAATATTTATGAAAGCATTAAGTCAATACGACTTGAAAAAGCTGCAAACCTATTAATTACAAATAAGTTTTCAACAATTACTGATATTTCAAATATGACTGGATATAGTTCACAAACATCTTTTTTAAGAGCCTTTAAACAAAGGTTTTCTATGACACCAAAAGAGTGGAAAAATGGTGGTTATAAAGAGTATTCAAATAAAATAATTGAGAAAATATCAATTAGCAATGATTTAGATTTTTCAAATATTGAGCCAACAATTGTTAAAATGCCACAGATGAGAGGATATTATATTAGGCATAAAGGTTATGATAAATCTATTAAAAAAACATGGGCAAAACTTCAAACTTGGATTTATACAAATGATATAAAATCTTATAAACAGATGGCTTTACATCACGATAATCCAATCATTACACCACTTGAAGATTGCCAATATATTGCAATTGCAGTTTTGGATGAAAATGAAGAGTTAAAAGATTTATCCCTTCCAACTTTGGATATTCCAAAGGGAATTTATGCAAAGTTTAGTTTAAGTGGAAAGTATGGAGATGTAATAAAACTAATACAGTGGGTTTATCATGTATGGTTAATTGATAGTGGTTATGAAACAACAACAAATCCATCTTATACGATTTATGAGAAGAATCATTTTTTAAGTTTAGATGGTGAGTTTATTTTGGATTTTTATCTTCCAATAAAATATGTTTAGAATGAGGAAATTATTATGAAAAGTAGTATTGAATATATAGCAAATTTTAAAACAAGTCTTGACCCATACAATGGAATTACAATTTTAAGTGAAGATTTACCAAAAGATATTTTGGAATTTGAACAGAATTTAAAAGATTTAATACAAAATGTAAAAGATAATAAAAATTTAATTTGGATCTATATAGATATAAAAAAATCAGACTTTATTCCAATTACTACAAAGTTTGGTTTTACTTTTCACTCTTGCAATAGTGATTATATATTACTTGTAAAAGTTCTAAAAGAGAATGCAATAGTTCCAAATTTGGCAAATCATACTTTAGGAGTAGGTGCTGTTGTTATAAATAGCAAAAATGAGATTTTATTAATTAAAGAGATAATTAGAAATGAGTATTATAAGCTTCCAGGTGGACATATTGATGATGCTGAGATGATTTCTCAAGCTTTGAGTCGAGAAGTTTTTGAAGAAACTGGTGTTGTTGTAGATTTTGAAAGAATTGTATCTATAGGACATTTTTATCCACATCAATTTCATAAATCAAATCTATATGTTTTATGTCTTGCAAAGCCAAAAAGTTTAAAAATAGATGTAAAAGATAAAGAGGAGATTAGTGAAGCTATATGGTTAGATTTAGATGAGATGTTTAAAAGAGATGATATTCATGATTACACAAAAACTATTGTAAAATCAGCATTGAGTGGTCAAGGATTGTATAAAAGTGAAACTCCAATTTTAAGTCATCTTAAAAATGAGTTTGAGCTATTTTTTGTAAAAGAAAGCAAAAACTAAATATAATAAATTTTAAAAAAATCAAAGGATAAAAATGAAAAAAATAATAAGTACAACAAAAGCTCCAAGTGCGATTGGACCATATAATCAAGCAACTAGTTTTGAGAAATTAGTATTTACATCTGGGCAAATTGCATTAGATCCAACAACTATGGAGATTGTAAATGGTGGAGTTCAAGAGCAGACAAAACAAGTTATGGAAAATTTAAAAGCAGTTTTAGAAGAAGCTTCTAGCTCTTTTGAAAATGTTTTAAAAACAACTTGTTATCTCTCTAATATGGATAATTTTGTAGCTTTCAATGAAATATATGGACAATATTTTAAAGGTGAAACTGCTCCTGCAAGAAGTACAGTTGCAGTTAAAACTTTACCAAAAAATGTTTTAGTTGAAGTAGATGTAATTGCATTTAAAAACTAATATTTTTATAAAATAATCGCCTAAACAATAGGGCGATTAAGTCTTAAAAAATATAGAGATGGAAGAACTAAACCAAAAGTTATAGCTATTAAAACAGCAATAGCTTTAAGTCCATTGTGCGTGAACGACTCTATTAATTCAATACTTGCACCAAATCTATTTATATCTATTAATGTAGTCATTGCTCCAAAAGCATAAGTCCCTGGTAAAATAGGGATGATTGATGCAACAGTATATACAGGTCTTGGTATTTTGTATTTTCTTGACCAATATAAAGCGATTATTCCAATCACTGCTGAAGCTAAAAATGTAGAGATTTCAATTCCAAAATTTAAGTGTAAAAATATTGTTCTCAAACTATATACTATTGCTCCACCCATTGCACAATATTTTAAAGTATGTTTTGGGACATTAAAAACCATACCAAATCCCAAAGATGCAGTTGCAGCAAAAGCACCATCTATGATTAATTGTAATAAAAAATTCATATTAAGCCTTTATTCCTAAAATAGCAATTGCTAAAATAATTCCAACAGATGAAGCAAGTGTTAAAATCATACCATCCATCCATCTTCCCCAACCCATCATCATATAACCTTTGAATGAGTCTAAAAATGAGTTTACAAAAGCAAATCCAGGTGCCAAAAGTAGTACACTAGCTGCCATTGCAATATTTGGAGTATCTGTAAATCCATATATTTTTGATAATCCAGAAATAATTGTAGCTACAAAAGCAGTTATCCCAAAAACTATAATCATCACAAATCTTCTTTTTGATAACTCTTGTCTTGTAAACATAGCAATACCTGAAGCAAAAAAAGTTATAACAAGTGACATAAAATCACCACCTTGTAAATATGCAAAAGATGCACAACTAAGAGCAACCATAAGAACAACTAGCCATCTATTGTAGTAATTTGGTTCAATTTGTTTTAAAATAGTATATAAATATCTAATATCATAGTTAACTTCATTGTCTGATTTTTCCATATCTAAAACTATTTTTTGAATTTGGCAAACTATACTCATATTTATAGGTTTATGGTGAACTCTTCTTGTTGTTGTTACAGATTGCCCATGATGAAGAGTTGTTAAAACTATTGCAGATGGTATTAAAGAGATTTCGACACTTGAAGCACCTAAAACTTTTCCTAATCTTTGAGCTGTTTGTTCTATTAAGATACTTTCAGCTCCATATTCACTCATTAAAACAGCAGCTTTTACAATACCTCTTGTGATTATAGATTGTTCTTCGTAAGATAGCATTTTAATTTTTCTCTTTTTACTTTTTAAATTTCGTAATTATACAAGTTTTGATATAATAAATGCTTTTAAGGATAACGATGAAAGAGACAAGCCAATATTTTGCAAAAAAGAATATACTTTTTAAAGAGTTAAAAGAGATTTTACCAAAAGAGTTAAATAGTAAAAAGAAGATAAAAATCTTTGTAGGTTCAAGCACAGATCTTAAATTTTATGCAATATTTGTTTTTTCAAGCAAAAGTAGGTTTATAAAAAAAAGTTCAGATGAGCTAGAAAATTTATACAATCTTTTGGTAAATCATCAAAACCACAACTTCAAAGTAAAAACACTATTTATACAAAGTGAAATTTGTAGTAAAACAAAACAACATCTAAAAGATAGTGGCTGGACAATAGTAGAGCAAAAGTAATTTTTAAATAGATTCTAAAAAGTTTGAAAATTTAAACTTATATCTTTCTATCATAGTTTTATTTCCCAAAACTCCACCTTGATGAATATACAAAAATATATAGTCATCTTTATTTTCTAAATTTTTTATAAACTCTTCAAAAACAATCCATCCTAAACTATCATAAAGAAGGTCAAACTCTATATTTGTCTCTTTTAAAAGCTCTAAATGTTTCAAATAAAACTCAATATAGAGTTTCCCAAAATGGTATTTTTTCTCTTTTTTTAAAATTTTTGGATGATTTTTTCCTTCCAAATCTAAAAACTGCTCTTTTAAGTACTCATCATCTCCTACACAAGAGCAAGTAAAGACTTCAAAAGGTAGAAACTTTTGTAAATATAAAGCAGTTGTTCCAGTTCCACTTGGTAAAAATATTTTTAATCTTTTATCTTCAATATTTTGCTCTTTTGCCCAAGATTTTATCTCATTTGCTAATATTTCTATTCCAAAGCTAGCCTCTTTAACAGCTCCTCCTTCACTTATGAATAACTCATTTTCTTTAAAATGTTGTGGAATTTCACCAATAATTAAATTCATACCATTTTTAAGTGCTTCTTTGTAGTTTCCATTTGGATTTGTAGATAAAATATCTGGTAAATGGGATACATAGTAGTCAAATTTTAGATTTTTTAATTTACATAAAACAGATAGTGAGTACATTGCATTTGATTGATTTGAGCCATGAGATATAATTTTTTCAATACCTTGTAAATCATTTTTTAAAAAGTAGTAAAATTTTCTAGCTTTATTTCCACTAAAATCACTATGAATTAAATCATCTCTTTTTACAAAATATCTTTGATTGTTTAAAAAAATTTCAGATGTTTTTGAGTTTGTAAATTTCATAAATACCTATTTGTAAATAATTTTTCAATATAATATCCAAAAATTTCAAAAGGCTTTCATATGAACTTATTAGAATTTATAGACAAGGGTGGGATTATCGTCTATATTTTAATTTTTTTAAATATTATTGGATTTACAATAATTATTTGGAAATTTACAACTCTTCCACAGGTAAATAAAACAATAGCAAAAATAGCTTCAAGATTGGATTTTAACCACTCAATAAATGCACAAATTGAGTATGAAGTAAAAAAGCTTGAAACTGGGCTTGTAATTATAAAAAATATTGCAATAATCTCTCCACTTCTAGGACTTTTAGGAACTGTTGTTGGAATTTATAGCTCATTTGAAGAGATAACTATAAAGGGTTTAGGAGATCCTACAATATTTTCAGGTGGAATTGCAGTTGCTCTTATTACAACTATTGCTGGGATTATCGTATCAATTCCTCATCAAATAGCTTATAATCACTTCATTAGCCTTGTTGATAAAATAGAGATAAAAGCTAAAAAAGAGTTAGTAAAAGAAGAGAATAGATGAAACGAAGAGAGCATTTGGGACTTGATTTAACACCAATTATTGATGTTGTTTTTATTCTTTTAATATTTTTTATAGTTACAAGTGTTTTCAAAAAAGAGGAACTAGCTCTTATGCTTGAACTTCCTAGCTCAAATGCAAAAAGTATGCAAGTAAAACAGGAGCAAATTTTTATAGAGCTTAGTGTAGATAAAATGGCTATTAGAGGTATTGAAGTCTCATTTTCTTCACTAGAAGATAATCTAAAAAGTATAAAAAATAAAGATGAACCTGTAATTGTGAGAATTGATAAAAAAGTACCATATGAAAAAGTTGTAAAAGTTCTTGATTTACTTCAAAAATATAGTTTGAATAATTTGGCTTTGGTTACGAATGAAGAGAAGAAATAAAATAGAAAATATTGATTTGTAATTTTTAATTTAAAATAGAGGCTAAAAGCCTCTATCTTAAGAGATTAAAAAAATCCTAAAGCTTTTGTATTAAATGAAGTTAAAATATTTTTTGTATGTCTATAGTTATTTAACATCATCATATGAGTCTCTCTTCCAATTCCAGATTTTTTATATCCACCAAAAGAGGCATGAGCTGGATAAACATGATAACAATTTACCCAAATTCTTCCAGCTTGAATAGCTCTTGATACTCTATGAATTTGGTGTGCATCTCTTGACCAAACTCCAGAACCCAATCCATAAATAGTATCATTTGCAATTTCAATAGCCTCTTTCTCATCTTTAAATGTAGTTACAGATAAAACAGGTCCAAAAATCTCCTCTTGGAAAATTCTCATTTTATTGTGACCTTTATAAATCGTTGGCTCTATATAAAATCCATCTGGATTTACAGAAGAGTGATAAATATCTCCACCAACTAAACACTCAGCCCCATCCTCTTTTGCAATTTTTAGATATTTTGCAATTTTCTCTTTTTGGTTAAAAGAGTTTTGAGCTCCCATTGTATTTTCTGTATCAAGAGGATTTCCAAGTTTTATAGCTTTTACCCTTTCTATAACTCTTTTCATAAATGGTTCATAAATTGACTCTTCAATTAAAGCTCTTGATGGACAAGTACAAACCTCTCCACTATTAAATGCAAATAGTACAAGCCCTTCAATTGCCTTATCAAAGAACTCATCATCAGCATCCATTATAGATTTAAAGAATACATTTGGAGATTTTCCACCAAGTTCTAGAGTTGATGGAATTATATTTTCAGTTGCATATCTCATAATTTCTTGACCTGTACTTGTCTCTCCTGTAAATGCAACTTTTTTAACATCTCTATGAGTTACAAGATGTTTACCTATTTTTCCACCTGCTCCATTTACAACATTTATAACACCTTTTGGTAAAACATCTTTGATTAAATCCAAAAATAGAAGTATTGAAAGTGGAGTTGAACTAGCTGGTTTTAAAACAACACAATTTCCAGCAGCAATTGCAGGTGCTAGTTTCCAAGCTGCCATTAGAAGTGGGAAATTCCAAGGAATAATTTGAGCAACAACACCATAAGGTTCATAAATCTCTTGAGATATAGTATTCTCATCCAAATCAGAAATTGTCCCAGATTCAGCTCTTATAACAGATGCAAAATACCTAAAATGGTCAATAAAAAGAGGTAAATCTGCATTTAAAGTCTCTCTTACAGCTTTTCCATTATCAAGTGTTTCAGCAACAGCCAAAGTCTCTAAATTTTGCTCTACAATATCTGCAATTTTGTTTAATAAAGCACTTCTTTGAGTAACCGATGTATGCTTAAACTCTTCAAAACCTTTTTTTGCAGCCTCAACTGCTAAATCAACATCTTTTTCATTTGATCTTGGAATTTTTGTAAGTAATTTTCCATCAACTGGAGAGATATTTTCAATATACTCCCCGCTACTTGGAGCAATCCACTCTCCACCTATAAAATTCTCATACTGATTTTTATACTTTGGTCTTTCGTAAATCATAATAACTCCTTTTTGATATTAGATATCAAGGATAATATCACACAAAAGTAGCTTTATAGTTGCATTTATAAAAAGAGTTTTAGGCTATTTTGCAAGTTAAATTTTTGTTATTTTAGTTATAATTTCGGCTTTATATTTAAAAAAAGGGATAATTTATATGTTAGAAGTTTTGATATTGGCATTTGCTTTAAGTATGGATGCATTTGCAGTTTCAATAGGTCTTGGAATAAAAAATAAACAAGATATAAAAATAATGGCTCTAAAAGCTGGGTTATTTTTTGGTATTTTTCAAGCTTTAATGCCATTTTTAGGTTTTTTAGGTGGAATTGGTTTAAGAGAGTATATTCAAGGATATGACAAAATTGTTGCTTTCGTTCTACTTTTACTTATTGGTGGAAAGATGTTATATGAAGCATTTACTGAAAATATAGAAGAGGAGATAGCACAAGTAACAAATAAATTATTATTAACTTTAGCAATTGCAACAAGCCTTGATGCTATGGCTGCTGGTTATAGTTTACATCTATTTTCTGTAAATGTTTATTTATCAATTTTTATTATAGGAATTATCACGTTTATTATTAGTTATGTTGGTGTTTATGTAGGCAAAAGTGGTGGAGAAAAATATGAGAGTAAGGCTGAAATTTTAGGTGGAGTTGTTTTAATACTTATTGGATTTAAAATTTTACTTTTTTAAATATCATTTAATAAATTTAGCTACTTTTGATATAATCCAAACAAAAAAATATAGGAGAATTTGGTTTTGAGAATTTTATCAGGTATTCAACCCTCAGGAACAATTCACATAGGAAACTACTTTGGTATGATAAAAAAGATGATAGAGTCACAAAATGATGGTGAACTATTTGCTTTTATTGCTTCATATCATGCATTAACTAGTGTAAAAGATAAAGAGTTTTTAGAGAAAAACTCTTATGAAGCGGCTATAAATTTTTTAGCTCTTGGAATGGATATTGAGAAATCAACTTTTTGGATACAACACGATGTTAAAGAGGTTTTGGAATTATATTGGATATTATCAAACCACACTTCTATGGGACTTTTAGAGAGAGCTCACTCATATAAAGATAAAACTTCAAGAGGAATTAGTGCAAGTCATGGGCTTTTTTCATATCCAGTTTTGATGGCTGCTGATATTTTGCTATTTGATTCAAATATTGTTCCAGTAGGAAAAGATCAAATACAACATGTTGAGATGACAAGAGATATTGCAATATCGTTTAATCATGCATATAAAAAAGATATTTTTGTTTTACCAACTGCAAAAGTAGATGAAAATGTTGCAACAGTTTTAGGAACAGATGGGGCTAAAATGAGTAAATCATATAACAACACAATTGATATGTTTACAACTTCTAAAGAGAGAAAAAAACAGGTTATGAAAATAGTAACTGATTCAAAAGAGCTTGATGAGCCAAAAGAGTGGGAAAACTGCAATATTTATAATATTTCAAAACTTTTTATGTCTACAGATGAATTAAAAAATTTACAAAAAAGATATGAAACACCAGGTGAAGGATATGGTCACTTTAAACTAACACTTCTTGAAAAAATAGAAGAGTATTTTAAACCTTATGAAGAAAAAAGAGTAAAACTTTTAGAAAATCCAAAGCAAGTAAGGGAAATGCTTGAATTTGGAGCTAGTAAAGCAAGAAAAATTGCAAGTGAAAAAATAAGAGAAATTAGAGATATAGTAGGCTTAATTTAAAACTATAGTTTTTTAATCTATTATTTCAAAAATTTTTTAAAGGAGCTTTATGTATTCTAAAATTAAAAATATCGTAGATAGTCCATTTTTCTCAAAAGTTATTATCTATTTGATAGTTTTAAATGGTATTACAATGGGCTTAGAGACTTCAAAAACTTTTATGCAAAGTTATGGAGCTTTTACAACTTTATTTAATCAAATTGTAATTACGATTTTTACAATTGAGATTGCTTTGAGAATTTATGTTCACAGAGTATCTTTTTTCAAAGATCCTTGGAGTCTATTTGATTTTTTTGTTGTAGCAATATCTTTAGTTCCAACAAGCTCAGGATTTGAAATATTAAGGGTTTTAAGAGTTTTAAGGCTATTTAGACTTATCACTGCTGTTCCTCAGATGAGAAAAATAGTTTCAGCACTAATTAGTGTAATTCCAGGAATGCTATCCGTAATTGCTTTAATGACGCTATTTTTTTATATTTTTGCAATTATGTCAACACAACTTTTTGGAGAGAAATTTCCTCTATGGTTTGGAACATTAGGTGAGTCATTTTACACTCTATTTCAGATTATGACTTTGGAATCTTGGTCTATGGGAATTGTAAGACCTGTAATGGATGTTTATCCTTATGCTTGGATTTTCTTTGTTCCTTTTATATTTATTGTAACTTTTGTAATGATAAATTTAGTTGTAGCAATAATTGTTGATGCTATGGCTATTTTAAACAAAGAAGAAGAGCAAAATATAATAGATGAGATACAATATCAAGATAATAACTTAAATAAAGAGATTAAAGAGTTAAAAAATGAGATTAGTGAGTTAAAACATTTACTAAAAAATCATCTAGAAAAATAAAAAGGCTAAATATAGAATGGATGCAATAAATTTAAAAAACTATTTTTTCTATTTTGCTAGTTTTGTAATAATTATTGCGGGAGTTAAAATGGCAAGTGAAGTAGTAGTTATACTATTTTTAGCTATTTTTATATCTTCTATATTCTCATCTGTTTTAAATTTACTAAAAAATAGAAAAATTCCAAAAATAATCTCATATTTACTTTTAGCTTTAATTGTTTTAATAGTTGGATTTATGTTTGTTTATGTAATAAATATCTCTTTAAAAGATTTTTTAACAAATCTCCCACTATATGAAGAGAAGTTAAGAAATTTGGTTTTAAACTCTATACATCTTATTCAAAGTTATGGATTTCAAATAGAGATTGATAGAGCAAAAATAATGGAAATTCTAAATTTTGGCTCTTTTTTTACTCTTACAAAAAATATTATAGGAAGTATTGGAGCTTTTTTATCTCAATTTTTATTGGTAATTATTGGAGTTGCATTTATTCTAGCAGAGTCAAAATCTTTTCAAACAAAACTAAAAGTAATATTTAGAAACAACACAAAAAGTCTTGAACACTTTAATCTCTTCTCATATAACATTCAAAAATATTTTGTAGTTAAATCTTTTACAAGTTTTCTTACAGGATTTATAGTTACTTTGATGTTAATGCTTTTTGGAGTTGATTATCCAGTTTTATGGGGAGTTATAGCAATGTTATTTAACTTTGTTCCAGTTATTGGTTCAATAGTAGCTTCAATTCCCGCAATACTTTTAGCTTTGATGAATCTTGATATTACATCAACTATATGGGTAATTGTACTTTATATGGTAATTAATATATCTATTAGTAATATACTAGAGCCAAAACTGATGGGAAAAGAGCTTGGATTATCACCTTTGGTAATATTTTTCTCTTTAATTTTTTGGGGTTATATTTTGGGAATCGTTGGAATGTTTTTGGCAGTTCCAATTACTATGACTCTAAAAATAGCTTTTGATTCAAACTCAAATAGCCGTTGGCTTGGTATTTTAATGTCTGATTTATCAAGAAAAAAGCTAAAAAAAAGAGCCTAAGTATTATAAATATTTTTTACAAATAAATATTAGTTTATCTGCACTTTCATCTGTATGAAGAAAAAACTCTTTTATCTCAGCAATCTCAAAACCAGATTTTTTTAGAATTTTTTCTAAATACTCTTTTTTATGGTACTCTTGTACTATTTTATCTTGTTCTTTTCTATATTTTCCACTTTTTTCTTTTTCAAAAAGTGTTATATTTGTTTGAAGTTTATCATTTTCAAAAAAAGCATCTATTGCTATAAATTTATCTTCAATATCAATATTTATAGTTCCTTGAGCTACTTCATCAAAACCAAAATATGTGTTTACATCAAATATAAAATAAGCATTTGGATTTAAAACTTTATTAACTTGTAAAATAAAATTTTCTAGCTCAATTTTAGGAATATAGTTTAAAACATCAAAAATTGCAGTTGCACAATCAAATTTTTCTTTGACATCTTCAAGAGCTATCGCTTTTGCATTTAAGCCTTTTTCTTCACAAATCTTTATCTGCTCAACACTTAAATCAATTCCAAAAGCTTTTTTTTTGTTTATCGCTAAGTTATTTAAAAAATATCCTTGTCCACAACCAATATCGATTATGTTGTCTAAATCATTTACCATAATAAATTTCAAGAACTCTTTATGAAGAGAGTAAATCTCCTCTTCAAAATCCAAATATGGCTCTATTCTTGCATATAAATCAAGTCCCATTATAAAAATTTCTCTAGTTTATCTTTTAAATCAAAGATTAAATCTTTTTTAGCATAAAATGAGTTTTTATTTGCAATTAAGTGAGCTGTTGTCTCCATTATTGTTGGTCCAACTTCTAAACCATTTTGTTTCATAGTTTCACCAGTTTCAACAATATCAACAATACAATCACAAAGCCCAACCAAAGGAGCTAGCTCGATTGAACCATAAAGTTTTATTATCTCTACTGCCATAGCTTTTTGTTCAAAATATTTTTTTGCTATTTTTTCATGTTTTGTAGCTATTGTTATTTTACTTTTATCAAAATTTAGTTTCTCTCCAGCTCTTAAACCAAAAGCAACTTTACATCGTCCAAGTTTTAAGTCCAAAAGCTTGATTAAATCGTACTCTTTTTCTTCTAAAACATCAAGTCCAACAACTCCTAAATCAGCAGCTCCATGCATAACATAAGTTGGTACATCTTGATTTCTTACATTTAAAAACTTAAAACCACTTTTTTCTAAGATTAGTTTTCTATCTTCAAAAACAAACTTCTCTCCAAAAGCTTTCTCAAATCTATCAAGAGTTTCATCTGCAATTCTTCCTTTAGGAAGGGCTATTGTTAGCATCTATTATCCTTTTCATATTTTCAAATATTAAATCTTTTTTATATATACTATTTTCAAAAAATTGGCTCAAAAACTCTCCATCTCCACCTGTAAATATTATATTTTTATTTTTACAAATCTCTTTTATAGGTAAAATGATAGATTTTAATAAAGCAAAAAAAACAGCATCTTTTGTTTGAAGCGGTATTTTATCCAAATTAATATTTTTTTCAAAATCACTTTTTGATATTTCTAGCTTTTTTGAGATATTTTTATAAGCTTTGAAAAAACTATTTAATCCTAAAAATATAAAACCACCAATATGTTTTTTATCTTCAATAATATCTACAGTTATTGCACTTCCTGCATCAATAATAACTGCATTTTCTTCAAAATAGCAAGCAACAGCTCTATCTACTCCTAAACCTATATAAGAAGTTTTGAAATCTATAAAATTAGCTAGATTTTTTGCATGAGGATTTTTTTTAAGAAGTTTTTTTGTAGCTTTTTCATTTACACTTATGTAAAAAATATCATCTTTAAACTTTGGGATTTTATCATTTTTGTAGTAATTTTTTATATTTTTATCTATAAAAAATTTTGTACTTGTATTTCCAATATCACATAAAATCAAATTTTTCCTTTGTTTTAAAATTCAATACTCAAAATATTTGCAAAATTTTTTAACTCTATTAATATCTCATCATTTGTCATATTTCCTATTTTACTACTAATTGGAATTGCAATAAAATCATTAAAAGGTAAATTGTCTTTAAATACAAGTACTGGTCTTTTTTTTGATTCATTTAAATTGCTAAAATAGAACTCACAAAGTACAATATCAAAAGTTTTTATTTCCATATATTATCTTCTTCTAAGTCTTGCCAATCTTCTATAAGGTTTGCAGAATGGTTTGAAAATAGTTTTGTATCTTCATTGTCATCTTTTGATACTGTTTTTTGTTTTTTCTCTTCTAAAATTTTTATTTTATTATTGTCAAGACTTTTTAGGAAAAACATTATATGGTTATAAATATCATCATTTATTTTTAGTTTAACTGTATGCATATATTTTCCTTTATAAATTTTTTAAACGATTATATCAAATTGGGAAGCAAAAAGGCAAAAAGTTTTTATTTACTTTTTTAGGTATTATATTTTTTAAATAAATCGCTATGAGAACCAACAGCTATGCAAGTAAAAACTAAAATATTATTTTCTTTTTTACATATTAAAAGTAAATCAGGTTTTACATGACACTCTCTAAACTCTTTTAAATTTCCATTGCTTTTTTATAAGTTTCAAAATCTTTAAAAGTTTCAACTTTTCCATTTTTAACTTCTTCAATGGCTTCTAATAACTCATTTGTTGGTTCTTTTTCAATTTTTAAATTAGCATTTGGTGAAAGTTTTATAATACTTTTAATAACATCTAAAAGTTTTTTATCTGCATTTTCTATAGTTATAAGCATTTTATTCCTTTATAAATTTTTTAAATGATTATATCAAATTAGGAAGTAAAAAAGCAAAATTTTTATAAATAATAAATTGATAAAAGTAGCAGTAATAGGGGAGTGATGAATTCCCCCATGTTTTCCAATTAATAAAGTCTGGTTGCAAAAACCATCAATATTAAAAGTATTACTGCTATTTTTTGATACATTAAAAACCTTTTAATGAATTACCCACCCGAGAGTTAAACCCTTGCCAAAATCCACCCAGCAAAAAAAAAGGTAAAGCTAAAAAGCTCTACCTTCTTCTAATCCATCTATTGGGTCATCACTCCCAATAAGGTTACTATGCATCAAAAACGTAAATATTATATCAAACTACAAAATTAAAGTCAATAAAAATGGCAAAAAAAAAGGTTGAGCAAAAGCCCAACCTTTTAAAGAAAAGTTGTTTTCTAAATCTCTAAGAGCTGGGATTAAAATCCCAGTTCCAAAAAGAGGTGGGACTGAAGCCCCACTTCCTAAGAGAAATTAGAATGTATAAGCAACTTGTAATCTTCCCATGTCTTGATCAACATTTTTTATACCTGTTGATTTAACTTTTTCTTCATAGTTACCATATCTTAGGTAAGTAGAAAGATTTTTAGACATTTTATATGTTAATTGTCCATAAACTTCTTCAACTTTTCTATCAGATAAACCTACAAATTTAGCACCTGCAGATTGAGTATCAGATGATAAGTTACCATAGTGAGCAGTGAAGTTTAAGTTATCTAAGATATCAACTCCTAAAGCTCCTTGGAAATAATCAGCATCAGCATATCCATTTGAAGTAATATTCCATCCAAGAGATGTATTTTTTGCATCTTGATCAAGTGCAGTTAAACCACCCTCTTTATCAGTTTTTGTATATGCAAGTCTAGCGTTAACAATAGAGAATTTACCATCAACAGCAAGTCTTAACATACCATTGTCTGAACCTTGGTTAGTTGAAGCTAGAGCAACACCATTTAAATGGTTATTTCTTGCAACACCATTTAAACCTACAACATCATCAGTTAAATTTAAAGCTACATATCTAGCTTCTAATCCTAATTTTGCATTTTCTGCAATATCAATTTTTCCAGTTGCAGCAAAAGTATAAGAGTTAAATGTATTTTGTAAACCTGCATACCAAGCTTCAAGTTTAACAAAATCTAAATCACCTTGAACAGTAGCAACATACATATCTCTACCTGCATCAAGAGTTAATCCTGCTCCTGTAAGACCTCTAGAAGCATTAACATCTGTTAGTTGATCAACATTTGTATTATTGAAGTAACCAGCACCAGCAGTAATTGGTCCAAATGTTGAAAGAGCTAGGATACCTGTACCATTTTGCTCATTTCCATTTATATCAACTGCAACTGTATATGGAGTAGTTAAACCTTGTTTACCAACATTTACAATAGTATTTGGAATAGCTGTAAATCCAAAGTAAGCATTTGATAATGTTACACCTGGGTTTACATCACCATTACCAGCACTAAGGTTACCATTCTTTTTAGCACCAGTTGTAGCCCATCCAGAATCATCTCCACCTACGATAAATCTTGAGTTAAATTTAACATAGTCATTTACTTTTGAAGATAGGTTTAATCCAACTTTATATCTATTTCTATCAGTTGTGTTTCCTACTTTATTTCCCGCAGCATCAAGTCTATTATCTCCTGCATTGTCATATCTGTAAACAACTGATCCAGATACATCTACATTTTTAATAGCTTCTTCTAATGGTTGAGCATTAGCAGTACTAAAACCAGCAACTGCAACAGCTGCTACTAAACTAATTTTTGAGATTTTTCTCATGTTTTTTTCTCCTAAAATTTCGAAATTAAAGTCGATTTACAAGAATAATTTTTATTCCTTGCGAACCTTGGCGAACATTTTATATGAGTTAAAATTAAACTTTTCTTAAAATCGTTAATTTTTTGTTAATTTAATTTAAAAATAAGCATCTTGCTTCTTATTTTTAGAATTTTTTACAAATATTTTGATACAATCCTTTCTTATGAAAAAGAATAATATTATACTAATTGGTTTTATGGGTGTTGGAAAAGGAACTGTTGCTAGAGCTATGGTTAAAGAGTCTTCAATGTACGCAATTGATACAGATGATTTAATAGAGAGTATGGAAAATAGAGCTATAAAAAAGATTTTTGCCGTTGATGGTGAAGCTTATTTTAGAAATTTAGAAAAAAAGACAGCTCTTTGGCTTGAAGAAAGTGTAGAAAACACAATTATTTCAACTGGTGGTGGATTTTATAGACAAGAGAATCTTAAAAATATAGGAACTGTAATATATCTTAAGTCATCATTTGATGGAATTTTAAAAAGAATAAAAAAAGCACCAAATGCAAAAAATAAGTTAAAAAAGCGACCACTTTTACAAAATAAAAAAGAGGCTATGAAACTTTATGATACAAGAGTTAAAGAGTATGAAAGAGTTGCAGATATTATTGTTGATGTTGAAAATAGAGATTTGAAACTTATAGTAAAAGAGATTTTAGGACAGATAAAATGAAGATAATATATACAAAAGATAAAGAGTTTAAAACAGAGTTTGAAAATATTTTAAAAAGAGCAAAAAGTGATATAAAAGGTGTTTCAAAAATAGTTGAAAATATTATTGATGAGATTGTTGAAGATGGAAATGAGGCTTTAAAAAGACATATTGAAAAATTTGACAAATGGATTGTAAAAAACGATGATGATCTTTTAATATCTCAAAAAGATATGAAAAAAGCTTATGAAACTCTTGATGAGAGTTTAAAAAAATCACTTCATACTGCATATGAAAGAATAAAAATTTACCACGAAAAACAGCTTCCAAAATCTTGGATTGATTTTGAGGAAAATGGGACAATTTTGGGACAAAAAGTAACTGCCGTGGATAGAGCTGGGCTTTATATACCAGGTGGAAAAGCTGCATATCCAAGTAGTTTATTAATGAATGCAATTCCAGCAAAAGTTGCGGGAGTTAAAGAGATAGTTGTTTGTACACCAACTCCAAATAATGAGGTAAATGAGCTACTTCTTGCAGCTTGTCACCTTTGTGGTGTTTCAAAAGTTTATAAAGTTGGAGGAGCAAGTGCAATTGCTGCTATGGCATATGGAACAAAAACAATTCCTAAGGTAGATGTGATAACGGGACCTGGAAATATCTTTGTAGCAACTGCTAAAAAAATGGTTTTTGGTGAAGTAAATATTGATATGATTGCGGGACCTAGTGAAATAGGGATTTTAGCAGATGAGAGTGCAAAGGCAAATTATATAGCAATAGATTTACTCTCTCAAGCAGAGCATGATGAGATGGCTAGTTCGATTTTGATAACTACTTGTGAAGATTTAGCAAAAAATACAAGCAAAGAGGTAGATAATTTTTTAGAAAATTTAAGCAGATATGAGATTGCTAAAAAATCAATAGATGAGAGGGGTGTTATAATTGTCGCTTCAAATATGGAAGAGGCAATTGAGCTTATGAATGAAATAGCACCTGAGCACCTTGAAGTTATGACAAAAAATCCATTTGAGTTACTTCCTTTTATAAAACATGCAGGGGCTATATTTTTAGGTGAGAATACTCCTGAGCCAATAGGTGATTATATAGCAGGACCAAATCATACTTTACCAACAGGTGGAACTGCTAAATTTTATAGTCCTTTAAATGTAGAGAATTTCCTTAAAAAAAGCTCAATAATTAGTTTTTCAAAAAAAGCTATAAATGATTTAGGAGAGTCTTGTGCACTTCTAGCAGATACTGAAGGATTAACAGCACATGCAAAAAGCGTAAGAGTGCGATTGGAAAATAAAGGTGAGTAAATATAAAGATTGGTTTACAGAAGATGACGATGATATATTTTTTGGAAGTCCAAAGTCAAAGTTTTTTGATATTTTAGAGCAGACTCATAGAGATTTAGTTGAAGATGAGATTGATAAAGTTATTGAAAAATTAGCAATTTTGGAGCTTATTATAAGTCAAGATAAAGATGAGGATTTTGATATAAACTCATATTTAGAAGAGTTTAAAGAGAAAAATCAAGAAGATGTAAACTCTATGAAAAAAGGGCTTTATATGGAATTTTCTGGAGAGATTATTAGTAGGTTGGATAGTTAAGTGGAAGTTTTAGAAAAAGTAAAAAATCAAATTAGAGATTTTGTAGAGGTTTGCCATTATCCAAAGGCTTTGGATTTGCTTGAAAAATTGGCAACTGGAAAGATGCTAAGAAGTAAACTTATACTTAAAATTGCTGGGGTTAATAGTGAAACTATAAAGCTTTGTGCAGTTGTGGAGATGATTCATGCAGCATCACTACTTCATGATGATGTTATAGATGAAGCAGATACAAGAAGGGGAAAACCATCTATTAACGCTTTGTATGATAATAAAACTTCAATAATGTTTGGAGATATTTTATACTCAAGAGCATTTACAGAGTTATCGCAAATGGATAAGAAAGTTGCATATCATGTTTCAAATGCAGTAACAGAGCTTAGTATTGGTGAGATGATGGATGTTGATTTAACGCAATCATTTAATAGTTCATATGATAAATATTTAACAATGATTTATAAAAAAACAGCATCTTTAATAGAAGCTAGTGCTAGAAGTGCATCTATTTTGATAGGTTGCGATGATGAAAAACAGGATAGATATGCCTCTTATGGAAAAAATTTAGGTCTTGCTTTTCAGATGGTAGATGATATTTTAGATATTACACAAAGTAGCCAAACTCTTGGAAAACCTGCTATGCTTGATTTTAAAGAGGGAAAAGTAACTATTCCATATCTATATTTGTATGAAAGAGTTGAAGATAAAGAGTATTTGAAATCTTTGTATAAAAAAGAGTTAAACCAAAAAGAGCTTGACTATTTAAAAGAGAAACTAAATAGTACAAATGCTTTGAGTGATGCTATAAAAGAGGCAAAAAATATAGGACTTGAAGCAATAAACTCTATAAAAGATGAAAAAAATAGTGAAGATTTAATAAATATTATGAAAGCTATGATAGAAAGAGATTTTTAAGATGAGTTATTTAGTAATCAGTTTTTCTCACAAAAATTTAGATATAAAACAGAGAGAAAAATTAGCATTTAATAGTGATGAAGAGAAAGCAAGATTTATAAGAAAACTTTTGGAAGCACAAACTACAAGTGAATTGGTTTTGCTCTCTACTTGTAATAGAGTTGAAATTATTGCAAAAAGTTCAAATATAAAACAAAGTAGTAAAAATATAATTGAAAATTTAGCTAGTTATTCATCTTTGGATTTTGAATTTTTATATGATAGGGCTGATATTTATGATGGAGATGGTGCTGTGCATCATCTTTTTTCGGTTGCTTCTGCACTTGATAGTTTGGTTATTGGCGAAACTCAAATTGTAGGACAACTAAAAGATGCCTTTAGATTTTCTCAAAGTTTTGGCTTTTGTGGCGAGGCTATGAGTAAAGTTATGCATTATGCTTTTAAGTGTGCTGCGCAGGTTAGAACTGCTACAAGTTTGGGAACAGGTTCTGTTTCAGTTGCATCTACAGCTGTTGCAAAAGCAAAAGAGTTAGTAGGAGATTCAAAAGGTGTAGATGCTTTGGTTATAGGTGCTGGACTTATGAGTGAATTGGCAGTTAAACACCTAATAAGCTCTGGTTTTGATGTAACAATAACTAGCCGTGATATTAAAAAGGCTCAAAATCTAGCAGATAGTTTTGAAGCTTCTATAAAAGTAGAGCCTTATTCTAAACTTGAAGAGTTACTTGAAATTATGCCTGTGATGATAACTGCAACATCTGCTCCATATCCAATAATTACACAAGAGAATACTCCAAGTTCTAGTATAAGTAGATATTGGTTTGATATTGCAGTTCCAAGAGATATTGATGAGAATATATCAATGTTTGATTTAGATATTTATAGTGTAGATGATTTACAAGAGATTGTAAATTCAAATATGACTCAAAGATCAGCTCAGGCTAAAGAGGCTTACTCAATAGTTGGTAGATCTACTTTAGAGTTTTTTGATTGGTTGAAGAGCCTTGATATTGAACCAATTATTAAAAATTTGTATCTAAAAGGTGACAGTATTATAGAGAAAAAAGTTCAAAATGCTATAAAAAAAGGTTTTATACCAAAAGAGCATGAAGATAATATCAAAAAACTTTGTCAAACTATAATGACTGAGTATCTTCATAATCCATCAAAACAGCTTAAAAATATTTCAAGAAATATGGAGTGTGATTTGGTTGTAAGTTCTGTTCAAAGTATGTTTACAAAACAAAATAGTGATACAAACTTCAAATGTGAACATTTATCAAAAAATTAGAAAATCAAAAATTATTTTAAAAATATAGGAAAAATATATGAAATTTAGTAAACTTTTTATTCCAACAACAAAAGAGATGCCAAGTGATGCATCTTTGCCTTCTCATCAATTTTTAGTTCGTGGTGGATTTATTGCTCAAACTGGAGCTGGAATTTATGATTTTATGCCTTTGGGAAAAATTGTTTTAGAAAAAATTAGAGCTATTGTAAAAAAAGAGATGGATGAAGCAGGAGCAAATGAGGTTCAATTTGGTTTTGTGACACCTCTTAGTCTTTGGAGCGAATCTGGACGAGCCTTGACTATGGGAAGTGAGCTTTTAAGATTTAAAGATAGAAAAAATGGTGAGTTTGTTTTAAGTCCTACAAATGAAGAAGCTGTTGTAAATATGGTAAAAAATAGAGTTACTTCATATAAAGATTTACCTTTACATTTATATCAAATAAATACAAAGTTTAGAGATGAAGCACGTCCACGATTTGGACTTATGAGAGGAAGAGAGTTTTTGATGAAAGATGGATACTCTTTTCATTCTACTGAAGATGATTTAGTAAGAGAGTTTAATCTTATGGAAGAGACTTACAAAAAAATATATACAAAATTAGGTTTAGATTTTAGAGTTGTTGAGGCTGATAGTGGTGCAATTGGTGGAAGTGGAAGTAAAGAGTTTCACGTTTTGGCAAGTAGTGGAGAGGATACAATTGTTGTTTGTGATGGTTGTAATTATGCTGCAAATATTGAAGCTGCAAAAAGAGAAGCAAAAAAATATGAATTTAAAGAGGGTGAATTAAAAAAAGTAGAGACTCCAAACTGTACAACAATTGAAGATGTTGCAAATTTTTTAAGTGTAAGCAAAGAGCAAACTATAAAGGCAGTTATTAAAAAAGCAATTTTTAAAGATGAATCTAAAATTGTAGTATTTTTTGTACGAGGAAGTGATGAGCTTGAAGATACAAAAGCACAAAATAGTGTAGATGCTTTGGAACTTATTGATGCAACTCTTGATGAGATAAAAGATGCAGGAGTTGTTGCTGGATATTGTGGATTAGTAGATTTACCAAAAGATATTTTGGTAGTTGTAGATAGTGAGTTAGAAAACTCTCAAAGTATGGTTTGTGGAGGAAATGAAGATAATTTCCATTTTATAAATGTTGATTTAAGAGTTATTGAAAATATTAAATACTTTGATTTGATAGCTGTAAAAGAAGAAGATACTTGTGCTTGTTGTGGTGGAAAACTATCATATACAAAAGGAATAGAAGCTGGACATATTTTTCAGTTGGGAGATAAATACTCAAAAGCTATGAATGCTACATTTTTAGATGAAAATGGAAAAGCAAAACCATTTATTATGGGATGTTATGGAGTTGGAGTATCAAGACTTGTTGCTGCTGTGATTGAGCAAAACCACGATGAAAAAGGTTGTATTTGGACAAAAAGTACAACTCCATTTATGGTAGATATTATTGTTTCAAACTCAAAAAATGAAGATGAAAAAAATATGGGTGAAAAAATCTATGAAGAGTTAAAAGCTTCAAATGTAGAAGTTATTTTAGATGATAGAATAAATGCTAGATTTGGGTTTAAAATTGGAGATTTTGAGCTTTTAGGTTTTCCATATGCGATAATTATTGGGAAAAAATTATTGGACGGAATAGTTGAAATAGTGGATAGAAAAACTCTTCTTAAAACAGAAGTAAAAATAGAAGAAGTTGTTTCTAAAATTTTAAACTTAATTAAATAAAAAGGTGGAAATATGAGTATTGAAAAAAATATAGAAAAAGTTGTTGATCAAAATGTTGAGCAAATAACAAGAGATTTTAAATCTTTTATTCCAGATAATATTGTGGAGATTGCTATAGGATACTCTATATCTTTTGTTTTTGCACTTTTAATATTTTTTATAGGAAAATGGATTTCAAAAAGTGTAGTTAAAATTTTAGGTAAAGCTTTAAGAAAAGTTGGTGGTGTTGATGAAACTTTGGTTAAGTTTTTGGAAAACATTGTTTATTATGCCTTATTAACTGTTGTTATAATTGCTGCTTTAAATAAATTAGGAATTGCTACAACTTCATTTTTAGCTATTTTAGGAGCTGCTGGTTTAGCTGTTGGTTTAGCTTTGAAAGACTCTTTAGGAAATTTTGCTTCAGGTGTTATGATAGTTTTATTTAAACCATTTAAAGCGGGAGATAGTGTAGTTGCTGCTGGAGTTAGCGGAACTGTTACAGAAGTTACAATTTTTAATACAGTATTTTTAACTGCTGATAATCAAAAAATAATTGTACCAAACTCTTCAATTACAAGTGGAAGTATAACAAATGTAAATGCAAATAATACAAGAAGAGTTGATATTGTTGTGGCTATCTCTTACGAAGATAGTATTAAAAATGCAAAAGATGTTTTAACAAATATTATAAACTCAAATCCAAAAGTTTTAAAAGATAAAGGATTTGGAATATCTGTAACTGATTTAGCTGAAACTTCTGTAAAATTGGGTGTTAATGTTTGGGCAAAATCATCTGATTATGGTTCTTTAAAAGCTGAATTACTAGAAGAGATTAAAATAAAGTTTGATGAGGTTGGAATTACAATTCCATATTCAAAAAATGTGTATCAACAAATCAAAAATTAATATACCAAAACTACTCATTGATATTTTAACAACATTACAAGATAGTGGCTATAAGCCATATCTTGTTGGTGGTTGTGTGCGAGATTTTCTTTTAAATAAAGCTGTTAAAGATTTTGATATTGAAGTTTTTGGTATTGAAAACTTAGAAAACTTAAAATTAATTTTAGAAAAATATACAAAAGCTCATGATATTGGAAAATCTTTTGGTGTTTTAAAAATAAATATCGATGATTTTGATATTGATTTTTCTATTCCTAGAGTAGAGAAAAAAGTAGGAAAAACTCATAAAAGTTTTGAGATAAAACTTCTTTCAAATTTAAATATAAAAAAAGCTGCAAAAAGAAGAGATTTTACCATAAATGCTATATATTATGACTATTTTAAAGATAGTTTTATAGATCCTTTTGATGGAATAAAAGATTTAAAAAAAAGAAAAATAAGATATATAGATAAAAAAAGTTTTGTAGAGGATAGTTTACGAGTTTTTAGGGCTTTTGGTTTTGCTTCAAGATTTGATTTTAAAATAACAAAAAAGACAAAACAACTTTTAAAAACTATAATAAAAAGTGGTGAATTGAATAATTTATCAAAAGAGAGAGTTTTTGAAGAGTTAAAAAAACTTCTTTTAAAATCAAAAAAGCCAAGTGTTGGTTTAAAACTTTTGGATGAGTTTGAAATATTTAAAATATCTTTTGTAAAAAAATATAAAGCTATAGATAAACTATCAAAAATTTTTGAAAATAGAGATATAGATTTAAAAAGGGCATTAGTTTTATATTTTGTTGTTTTACTAAAAGATGAAAAAGAAGAAGATGTTTTTGAATTTTTATCAAAAATTACCAGTGATAAAAAGTTTATAAATTCTGTAGAATCTTTATGTAAAGAGAGTTTGGAAAATGACATTATAAATTTAAAAAAACAATCTTTAAATATAGTTTTGGAAGATTTAATCTTTGTTGAGATGGCATTTGGGAATAAAGATATTGATTTAATTTTACAAAAATGTGAAGAGTCTGATATTTTAAATAAAGCATTAAAACCTCACATCATGGGAGTAGATTTGCTTGATTTAGGTTTTACTCCTAGTGGTGATTTTAGAAATATGTTGAATTTTGCAATGGATTTACAAATAAAAGAGAATCTTTCAAAAGATGATTTAAAACAAAGACTTAAGAAGAATTTTTAAAATAAAATCCTCTTAAGGTCTATAAATTCTATTTTCACTTCCATTTACAACATGAAATATTGTAACGCTATATTTTTTTGAGTAATATTTTAAAAGTAGATGCTGTAAAGTTGGCTCTATTGAAGGAGTAAACCAAGCATTATTTGAAATCATAATCATATATTTAGTATCCCCTAAATTTTCAAATATTTTATCTGTTGTCCCTTCATAACAAATTGCATTTCTATATTTCTCTCCTTGAATTATAAAATCGGTTGGAGAGCTTGCTTTTGAGTAATCAGTAGCTCCATTATAGAAAATATCATTAATCAAATCAACAAAGAATTTAGGAAGAGGGATCTCTTCACCAAAAGGTACTAAAACAACTTTTTTTGCTATAGATACACTATTTTTACTATAAAAATATGAAGCATTAAAAATTTGGTTATCTTCTACATATAAAGCACCTGTTACTATATCTATTTTATTTGATAATTCTAGAAGCATATTGTTTAAACTAGGGTATTTATTTAGTGCAACAGAAAAAGCAGTTTCAGGTAAAACAACTAAAGTATAGCCATTGTCAATAGCATCAAAAATTTGTTTGAAATTTTCATCATTTAAAGTTTTTAAATACTCTTTATCCCATTTTAAATCTTGATTTATATACATTTGAGGCATATATATTTTTGCTTTTGGAGTATCTATAAATTCACCTTTTTCACTATGAAAAGCAAATAGTAGTGGTAAAATAGCTAGTACTTTTAATCTTTTTAATTTTATTACAAGATAAAGCGATATAAGAATTAAAAAAAATGCAAATTTTGTAGTGCTTAAATATGAATCAATAAATATAAGCTCAAGTTTTAACCAATTAAAACCAAATGGAGAGATAAATAAAAATCCAAAAATCATTAAAATTCTAAAAGAGAGTTTATTTATAACTGCAAAAAGAGCAAAAATAGTTCCAAAAACAATACCAATTCCTAAAAGTAAAAATGGAGCTATATAGGTAATATCATAGTATTGTAAACTAACACTCATCCAATAACACCACAAAATTCCTGTAAAGAATCCTGCATAAAATAGAGAAACTCTAGGAATTGTGAGTAGAAGATATATTCCATAAAGTCCAAATAGTGTATTGATTAATTTAAATTCAAATCCAAAATATGATAAATATATAAAAGCACTAAGTAGGCAAGCTGTAATCAAGCCTTTTATTATTAAATTTTTGTTAAAATATTCCGTTTTTAATAAAAACATACTAAACCCACAATAAAAAGGAAATTCGATGCAAGGCGATTTATTGACTTCATTACTACCTCTGGTTGCACTTTTTGCAATATTCTATTTTTTAATAATTAGACCACAACAAAAACAAGCAAAAGCTCATAAAGAGATGATCATAAACCTTAAAAAAGGTGATAAGATTGTAACAAATGGTGGCTTAATGGTAGAAGTAGTAAAAGTTGAAGATGCATTTTTTGTAGTAAAAAATAGTGATAACTCTGAGATGAAATTGGCTAAAGAGTTTGTTGCTAGACTTATTACTGAATAATTTATTATTTAAGATATGATTTTCATATCTTAAATTCTCTCCCTATAAATAAGGATTTATATTGAAAATTTTTAATTTTAAACTCACAATTTTTTTAATTAGTATTATATTTGGTGTTTTTTTTGCTATTCCATCTTTAATGCAAACAGATTATGGTAAAAAAGTAAATTTGGGTCTTGACCTTCAAGGTGGACTTCATATGCTTTTGGGTGTAAACACTGAAGAGGCGGTAGCTTCAAAAATAAAATCAATCGCAACTGCTGTTAAATATTTTAGTGATGATGAAGAGTTGCTTATTGATGGATTGACTGTTAGTGATAACTCTATTTATTTCTCAATTTTAGATATTGATGAAATGGCTAAAATGGATAAAATGCTTTCAGAAATAAAGGGTTTAGATATAGTTAAACAAGATTTAGAGTATAAAGTTTCTCTAAATGCTGAAGAGATAATAAAAACAAAAGATTATTCTGTTGCTCAAGCTGTTGAGACTATTAGAAATAGACTTGACCAATTTGGGCTTAGTGAACCGACAGTTGTAAGACAAGGTGATAGTGATATAGTTGTTCAACTCCCAGGAATTAAAACAGCTAGTGATGAAAAAGCAGCAAGGGATTTAATCTCAAAAGCTGCAAAACTTGAACTAATGGCAGTTGATGAAGAGAGAATGGATAGAGTATATCAAATGACAAGTAAAGAGGCAGCTGCTTTTGGAGATGTTATTTTAGAAGATACAAATGATTCAAATAAAAAATATCTTGTAAAAGAGATACCAATTTTGGATGGAAGTCAAGTTGTAGATGCTCAGGTTGCTTTTAGTCAATCAAATCAACCAATTATAAATTTTACTTTAAATAGTGCCGGAGCTAGAATTTTTGGTGATTTTACTGCTAAAAGTGTAGGAAAAAGGTTAGCAATTGTTTTAGATGGAAAAGTTTACTCTGCACCAAATATAAATGAGAGAATTGGTGGTGGAAGTGGTCAAATTTCTGGAGGGTTTACAGTACAAGAAGCTGGAAATGTTGCTATTGCTTTAAGAAGTGGAGCACTTTTGGCAAGCGTAACTCTTTTGGAAAAAAGAAGTGTTGGACCATCTTTGGGGGCTGATAGTATAAAAGCTTCAATGATAGCTTTAGTCTCTGGAACAGCTTTAATTTTTATATTTATGATGTTTTATTATAGAAGAGCTGGAATTATTGCAAATATAGCTTTAATTGCAAATGTATTTATTCTTTTAGCAGTAATTGCTCTTTTTGGGGCAACTTTAACCCTACCAGGTATGGCTGGAATTATTCTTACATTAGGTATGGCTATTGATGCAAATGTTATTATAAATGAGAGAATTAGAGAAGTTTTAAGAACGGGTGCAAGTGTTCAAAAAGCTATAGAAGATGGTTATTCAAACGCTATTAGAGCTATTATGGATGGAAATATTACAACTTTTTTAGTTGCTATTGTATTGTATGCTTATGGAAGTGGAGCTATTAAAGGTTTTGCTGTAACTATTTCTATAGGGATTTTAACTTCAATGCTTACATCTATTGTAGGAACACATGGTATCTATCAAGCAATAATGCCAAAAATTGCAAAAGATAAAAACAATAAAAAATGGTTTGGAGTAGCATAATGGAGATTTTTAACAACAATAAAACTTATGATTTTATGGGTAAAAAAGTTGCTTTTTTAACTATATCTGGAATTTTGATTATAGCTTCACTTGTGTTACTATTTACAAGAGGTTTAAACTATGGTATTGATTTTGTTGGAGGAACTATTGTTCAAGTAAAATATGAACAAGCTGCACCTTTAGATAAAATTAGAGAGGTTTTAGAAAATAGTAAATATGCTGGTTCAAATGTAACAGAGTTTGGAAGTGCTGATGAGATAACTATAAGATTTACAGGTACTTCAAGTAGTGTAACAAATGATGTTAGTGATGAGATGAATAAAATATTAGAACCAACTGGAAAATTTGAGATAAGAAAAATAGATATGGTTGGTGCAAAAGTTGGAGCAGAACTAAGAGAAAAAGGTATTATGGCTTTGACTATGGCTTTATTGGCTATGCTTATTTATATTGGATTTAGATTTGAGTGGAGATTTGCTGTTGCATCTGTTATTGGTCTTGTTCATGATGTTATTATTACTTTGGGGCTTATTAGTCTATTTAAAATAGATGTAAATCTTGATATGATTGCTGCTATTTTAACTTTGATTGGATATACAATAAATGATACTATTATTGTAAATGATAGAATTAGAGAGAGTTTACAAATCACAAAAGAGAGAGATCTTGATGCTTTAATAAATGATTCTGTTAGTAGAACTCTTTCAAGAACGGTTCTTACATCTTCTACTACACAATTAGCAGTTCTTACTATGCTTTTATTTGGTGGGGAGATTATATATGCGTTTTCATTTACACTATTTGTTGGAATTATTATAGGAACTTACTCATCTATTTTTGTGGTTTCTCCATTTATTAAATTCTTAGGATTTAACACAGATAGTTATAGAAATAAACAAGCTATAAAAGAGGCAAATAGAAGAGAGAAAGAGAAATTAAGAGCTATGTATGAGCAAGGAAGAGTTTAAATAAAGGTAACTTAGAATGGATTCTTCAATAAAAGTATTAATTTATATTATAGTTGTTTTATTTATCGCTGTTTATATACTTTTTAATATAGTATTAGGCGATGCAAAAGAGGAAAAAAAGATAAACGAAAACCCTAGCTCTATTCAAGAAAGAAGAGATGCTTTAAAAAAGATGTTTAACTAATATCATCTTTTTTTAAAAGTAAAAATATAAAATATGCACCGAAAAGATTTAAAGGTGCATATATATAAGAATAAATTGAGTTATTTATAAAAAGATACAAAATAGAGTTTATAAGATATATAAATATTAAAAACTTTAGGGAACTCTCTACATAAATATTCAAAAAATCAATCTTTATCATCTCCAATTTTTGTAAAATAATTAATAGAAAAAATAGATTAAAAAAGAGTGAAAAAATACTTAATAGTAAGTTCTTATTTTGAATTATATTTGAAGATTGAATAAAAATAGATACTAAGATTATAAAGATTGAACCATATTTTACTATTGGTTCAAAATCTATAAACTTTAAAAAACAGCACCTCTTTTTTAGAGTAGGAAGAAGAGTATTAAACTTTTTTTTACTTTGCATTACTCTTTCATTTTATTAAAAATTGTCTCTAAATTTAAATCTTCTTCACTTTGAATTTGACCATTTGAATGAAGTTCAAACACAACTACACTTTTATCTTTTAGAGTTGACTCTTTATTGCTTCCAAAACCACTTGAGTATAGTCTTGAAGGTTTTACATTGTATTTTACTAACTCTCTTATTACATTATTTGCTCTTGCTGTTGAAAGTTCTAAAGCATCTTTGTGTTTAGAGTTTTTAACCTCACTATCTTGTGCATAGCCTTTTACATTTATTTCAGTATCTTCAGGCATTGCATTTATTAATTTAGCTAAGTTACTCAAAAAATCATTTGCAAAAACAGATGTAATCTCTGATTTTCCATTCTCAAAAGCTAAATGCGCTGGAACACTCATTAAAGAACCATTTGGAAGCTCTATTAAATTTGCACCTTTATTTTGATCTTGTTCTTGTTCATCTTTATTCTCTAAAGTATGAACTATAACTTTTTTTCCCTCAACATTATCATCAGAAGGTTCATCTGTCATAGCTTTTTCTTGTTTTGTTTGCTCTTCAACTATATTTGCAGATGGAAATTTATAAATTTTTATAAACTCCTCTTTTAATGCTTTTTGTTTCTCCATATTTACAGAAGCCAAAGCGTATAAAGCAATAAAAAGAGCTAGTAGAAGACTTAAAAAATCTGCATATGGAACTGCCCACTTCTCACCAGCTGGGCACTCACACTTCTTTTTTTTAGACATTTAAAAAAAATCCTATAAAGGCATTGGAGTTACCATTTTAGATAACTTCAATTTAAGTTCACCTGGTGCATCACCTCGTGCCATTCCTTTGCAAGCAGCAAGTATTAAGTATTGCTCTTTTACAACTAAATGCCCTTTAGCTTTTAATTTAACTCCCCAAGGTCCTAAAAAAATATACGAACCAGCAATTCCCATAACGGTTGCTGTAAATGCTCCAGCAATTCCAGCTGCCATAGCAGGAGGATCATCAAGTTTTTGTAAAGCTAAAATTAGACCAAAAACAGCACCAACAAGCCCAATAGTAGGAGATGTTTCCCCCGCATGCAACCAAAAGTGACTAGCTCCGTGATAGTACTCTTCTGTTGCTTCAATTACAGGTTCTAATTGTTCTTCAATTTGCTCCTCTTTGCTTCCATCAACAACCATACTTAAAGCTTCTTTTAAGAATTGATGATTTAAACCCTGAACATCTTTTTCTAAGGCTAAAACCCCCTGTTTCTTAACCGTTATTGCATACTCAACAAGTTCATCAATTCTTGCTTCAAAATTCACAGGTGACTTTTTGAATATATTTTTAAACTCTTTAAAAGCCGCTTTTACATATTTGGAATCAGTTGCAACAACAGCCGCTAGCATGGCAGTGGGTATAACTATAATAAATGAGGAGATATGAAGAACTCCAGCGGGATTTCCACCTTCTAAAATAACTCCCACGGAAATAGATGTTATAGCACCTATTAATCCTAACAGTACAGATAAATCCATTTGTTTTCCTAAAAAAAAATTAATTTATAATATCTAAAGTAAATTAAAAAAGTGCTGTAATCTATAAATAAAGTTTGCAATATAGTTAAAATTAGTTTTTTATACAATTTTAGCTAATATACATACTTTATTTTAAATAGTTAAAAGGAAAAAAATGGACTGGGGTAAGGTAACCTATATTTTCTTAACATTAATGTCTTTAACAACAACGGCTGGTTTTTTGTATGAACCAAATATAATAGCTCTTTTTATAGCAGGTGGAGTTAATGTAATATCTACAATTTTAAAAATTGGTGTAAAAAATCTTCTTGCAGCTGAGCTTTTGGCTTGTTCATTAGTTGCTGATTTACACTTGATTCCTGCATTTTTGGTATTTGTTTTTACAGGAAATATGAAATTAGTTATTGCTCTTGCAATTGGTGCTGTAATTGCAAATATTGTATCAATGATACTTTCTATGGTAGAGAGTGCAAAAAATAAAGAAAAGGAAGATTATTAATGGAGTATTTGGCGAAGGATATTGAAAAAAAGTGGCAAAAATTTTGGATTGATAATAAATCTTTTGAGCCAAGTGATGATTTTTCAAAACCAAAAAAATATATATTAAGTATGTTTCCATACCCTAGTGGAAGAATTCACATGGGACATGTTAGAAATTACTGTTTAGGTGATGCTTTTGCCAGACATTTTAGAAAAAATGATTTTAATGTACTTCATCCAATTGGTTGGGATAGTTTTGGAATGCCAGCTGAAAATGCTGCTATTAAAAACAAACTTCATCCAAAAAAATGGACTTATGAAAATATAGATTATATGAGAAATGAGCTAAGAAGTTTAGGTCTATCTTTTAGTGAAAATCAAGAGTTTGCAACTAGTGATGAGCTTTATACAAAATATGAGCAAGAGTTTATAATTAAAATGTATGAAGCTGGAGTTTTATATAGAAAAAGTGCAACTGTAAATTGGTGTAATGATTGTCAAACAGTTTTAGCAAATGAGCAAGTTGTTGAGGGGTGTTGCTGGAGATGTGACAATGAAATTGTTCAAAAAGAGATGCCAGGATACTATGTAGCAATTACAAAATATGCACAAACTTTGCTTGATGATTTAAAAACACTTGAAAATTCATGGCCTTCACAAGTTTTAACAATGCAAGAGAATTGGATTGGAAGAAGTGAAGGATTAGAGTTTAAATTTGATGTAACAAAAGAGACAAGAGCAAAACTTGATAAAATGTTTGCAAATTTTAGTGTATTTACTACTAGACCTGATACTATTTATGGAGTTTCATATACAGCACTTTCTCCAGAGCATCCAATTGTAAAATACATATTAGAAAAAGAGTTGTTGCCAAAAAATAAATTAAATGCTATTAAAAATATGCAAAAAGTACCTCAAAAAGATAGAGCAATACAAGAAAAAGAGGGAATTGATTTAGAAATTGAAGCAATTCATCCATTAACTGGACAAAAAGTACCAGTTTGGGTTGCAAATTTTGTATTAATCTCTTATGGTGAAGGTGCTGTTATGGCAGTTCCTGCGCATGACCAAAGAGATTTTGAATTTGCTAAAAAGTATGATTTACCAATAAAACAAGTTATTGTTGGAGATGATGGACTAATAGAAAAACAAACAGCTGCTTATACAGGAGATGGAGTTTTAATAAATAGTGAAAGTTTTACTGGCTTAAAAAATAGTGATGCAAAAAATGCAATAATGTATCACTTTGAACAAAACTCAAATGGAAGTAAAAAAGTAAATTTTAAACTTAGAGATTGGGGAGTTTCAAGACAGAGATATTGGGGTGCTCCTATTCCATTTGTTCATTGTAAAAGTTGTGGCTTGGTTCCTGAAAAATTAGAAAATCTTCCTGTAGCTCTTCCAGATGATGTAGAAATTACAGGAGAGGGAAATCCTCTTGATCTTCATCCTACTTGGAAACACTGCTCTTGCCCAAAATGTGGTCAAAATGCTATAAGAGAAACAGATACATTAGATACTTTTGTGCAATCATCTTGGTACTTTTTAAGATATGCAACAAATCATAAGAAATGGCAAACAGAAGGAATTTCAAAAGAAGATAGTGATTATTGGATGGATGTTGACCAATATATTGGTGGAATAGAACATGCTATTTTACACCTTTTATATGCAAGATTTTTCACAAAAGTTTTAAAAGATTTAGGGTATACAAATTCCAATGAACCATTTAAAAGACTTTTAACACAAGGTATGGTTTTAAAAGATGGTGCAAAAATGAGTAAAAGTAAAGGAAATGTTGTAGATCCTGATATTTTAATTGAAAAATATGGAGCAGATACAGCAAGAATGTTTATACTTTTTGCAGCACCACCAACAAAAGAGTTAGAGTGGAATGATAGTGCAGTTGAAGGTGCATATAAATTTATAAAAAGATTTTATGAAAGAGCTATTAATATAACTTCAGATGGTTTAAAAGAGTTTAAAAACATATCTCAAGATAGTTTAAGTAAAGATGAAAAAGAGGCTAGAAAAAAAGTTTATGAAGCCTTAAATAAGTCAAATGAAGTTTTAACAAAAACATATGCTTTTAATACTTTAATTGCTTCTTGTATGGAGGCTATGAACTATTTATCATCACAAAAAAATGAAGCTATTTGGGCAGAAGCTTACTATATTTTAACAAATATTTTAGAGCCAATTATCCCTCATGCATGTTGGGATATCTCAAATAAATATTTTGAGCTTGAAAACTTTAAAAAACCTTTAGAGGTTAAAAATGAGGTTTTTGAAAAAGATAGTATATTTTTAGCTGTTACAGTAAATGGTAAAAAAAGATGCGAAATAGAAGTACCTCTAAATAGTTCAAATGAAGAGGTTTTATTAATAGCAAAAGAGAGTGCTAAAAAATGGTTAGAAAACTCTACAATTATAAAAGAGATTGTTGTGCCAAATAAACTTGTAAATATTGTAATTAAGGCATAATATGAGATTTCTAAAACCAATTTCTTTACTTTTAGTATCTATATTATTTTTGGCATCTTGTGGATATAGACCATCTGCATACTATGCAAAACAAGAGTTAGGTAAAGATTTATTTGTAAGATTGGATGTAACACCATCTGATCCTAAAAACTCTGTTTTAGTAAAAGATGCGGTAACTAAGATATTAATTCAAAGAGTTGGTTCTAATATGGTAAATAGTGAAGCACAAGCTGATATTATAATGGATTTAAAAATCGCAAGTGTTGGCTTCTCAACTTTACAATATGATAAAGATGGTTATAATAAATTGTATAAAGCAAATGTAGTAATAGCTGTTAAATATTTTGATAAATCTACATCAAAAATAAAGAGTTTTACAGTTGATGGTGAGTATGATTTTGCTGTTGATATTGGAAGTAGTATAAACGATACACAAAGGTTTGAAGCTATTTCAAAAGCTAGTGATATGGCAGTTACTGATATTCTTTCAAGAGTTGCTGTTAGTTCTTTTAAATAAAAATGAGCTTAAAAACAAAATCATTAAGTGGTTTTTTAGATCATAAAACCATGTATTATGACAAAATAGATTTTAGCTTTGTAAACAGAGCTTTTTCTATTTTAGAAAAAGAGATAAAAATTCCTTTTGTTATTCATATTGTTGGAACAAATGGAAAAGGAAGCACTGGAAGATTTTTATCTCACTATTTATATAAAACTGGCTTTAAAACTCTTCATTATAGCTCCCCTCATATCAAAAAATTTAATGAGAGAATTTGGATAAATGGAGCTGATGTGAGTGATAATTTATTACAAAATGCACATGAATTTTTGACTAGAATTTATGATGAAGAGTTACTTTTAAAACTAACATATTTTGAATATACAACTCTTTTAGCTCTTTATTTAAGTAAAGATTGTGAGTATTTAGTTCTTGAAGCAGGATTAGGTGGAGAGTTTGATGCTACAAATGTGGTGAAAAATGACCTAAGTTTAATCACAACTATAGGGCTTGACCACATATCTTTTTTGGGAAATAGCATAGAAAAAATTGCAAGAACAAAAATGAGAGCAACAAACAAAAAAATGATAATAGGTTACCAAGAGTTTCAAGAGGTTTTTGAAGTTGCACAAAAAGTAAAAGAAGAGTTAAAAGAAGAGTTTAATACAGATATTGAAATCTTAAAAGTTGAAAATTTTGAAATAGATTATGATTTTGTTTTTGCTTCATATTTAAAAAGAAATTTAGCACTTAGTATTAGATGTTTACAAGAGTTACCAGATTTTAAAAATAAGCCTATAAATCTTGAAATTTTCAATACAACTCCTCTATTTGGAAGATGTCAAAAAATAGGAAAAAATCTTTATATAGATGTTGGACATAACTCTTTGGCAGCAAAAGTTATAAAAGAGGAGTTTAAAGATAAAAAAATAACTCTGATTTATAACTCTTATGAAGATAAAGATTATTTTGAAGTTTTAAAAGTTTTAAAACCAATCATAAAAGAGATTTTTATATTGCCTTTAGATGATAAACGAATTGTTAAAAAAGATATTTTGAAAAAGTGTATAAAAGAGTTAGAACTTATTGAGATTGAAAAATTTGCAATGGATTTAGAAAATGATTATTTGGTTTTTGGCTCTTTTTTAGTTGTTGAAAATTTTTTGGGACTAATAGGTTATGAAAACAGTTGAGCTTGAGTTAGAAGAGTTATACTTTCAAAAACAAAAGCTTGAAGAAAAAATTGAAGAGTTAGAAAACTTTTTAAAAAACCAAAAATCAAAAGATAAAAAAGAGTTTTCAAAAGATGAGAAAATAGAGCTTTTTAGAGAACTTTTTATATCTAGAACTGATATTTATGCTAAAAAATGGAAGAGTAAAGATGGAACTAAAGAGGGCTTTTCTCCTGTTAGTAAAACATTTATGGGTGATGATTTTTTACCTCTTACAAATAAAGATTTAGAAGAACATTTAAGAGGAAATATCTTTTTAGCTTCATATTTAATAGATAAAAAACAAGAGTGTAAATATGTTGTTTTAGAGTTAAACAGTGAAGATGTTTTTAAACTTCAAAGAGCTTTGTTAGAGTTAAATATTTCTGCTTCTTATAGTCTTAGTTCATATAATAGTATTTTTGCTTGGATATTTTTTAAAGAAAAAATTTCATCAAATATATCTTTTTCATTTTTATATTTTTTACAAAAAAAAGCAAACATTAGTGTAAAACTTTACCCAAATAGTGAGTTTTCAACACAAGAAAAATTAGGCTCTTATATAGAACTTCCTTTACAACTTTTTTATAGAAACAAAAATCGTACAGTTTTTTTGGATATTAATACAAAAAAAGTTTTTCATGACCAATGGAATTATTTAGCAAATATAAAAAAAGCTTCAAAAGAGCAAATCTATAGTTTTGCACAAGTTTTAAAGCCACAAAATATAGAAAAAGATTTAAAAACTGTAGATTTTCCACAAAATAGTATAGATATAGTTTTAAATAGTGGAATTAATTTTCCAATACAAAGCTTATCAAAAAGTTTTATAAGTAAACTAAAATCATTTGCTAGTTTTGAAAATCCACAAATAAAGCTCTTGCTTAGCCTTAGAAAACCACTATATAACACTCCAAAATATCTAAAAGGTTATGAAGAGAGTAGCCAATTTTTGAAACTTCCTAGAGGTTTAAAAGAGAAGCTTTTTGAGTACTTAAACTATAACTTGGTTAAATATAAAATAGTAGATAATAGAGTTTTTGAAAAAATTGAGACAAAGAGAATTTTATTTACTCTAAGAGCTGAGCAAGAAGATGCTATAAAAGAGATTTTAAAGTATGATAGCTCTATTTGTGTAGCACCTCCAGGGTTTGGAAAAACTCTAATAGGTGCAAAAATATTTGAGCAAAGAGCTGTAAAAACTCTTATTATTGTAAATAAAAATATGTTACTTGACCAATGGATTAGTCGTTTTGTAGACTATTTTGGATATAAAAAAAGTGATATTGGATTTTTAGGAAAAAGTCAAAATAGACTTAATGGAAATATAGATATAGCCACAATGCAGAGTTTAAATAATATTCCAGAATTAGTAGAAAATTACACACAAGTAATAGTTGATGAGTGTCACCATATTCCAGCACTTACATTTGAACAGATTGTAAAAAATTTTAAAGGAAGGTATATTTTAGGGCTTAGTGCAACACCAAATAGAAAAGATGAATTAGACCCAATACTATATCAGCAATTAGGAAACATATCGTATGAGTACAAAAAGCCAAAAACTCATACAAATAGACTTCTTGTAATAAAAACAGAGTTTGCAAGTAGTGCTGATAATTATGCAGCAATTATAAATGAACTAGTTTCAAATGAAGATAGAAATAGACAAATAGTTAAAACAATAAAAGAGAATATAGATAGAAAAATATTACTTTTAAGCGATAGAATAGAACACTTGAACCTTTTAGAAAATATTTTAAAAGAAGAAAAAATAGATTTTGTAAGTGTTCATGGAAGCCAAAATAAAAAAGAACAAGTAGAGAATATGCAAAAAGTTAAAACTAGTTCACTTATACTTGCAACAAGCTCATTTTTTGGAGAAGGTATAGATTTTCCTCATTTAAATACAATTATTTTTGCAACTCCAATATCTTTTTACGGAAGATTAATTCAATATTTAGGGCGAATAGGACGTGGAAATCAAGAGTGTTTAGCTATAGATTTTCTTGATAGTAAAAATGCTATGCTAAACTCAACTTACAAAAAAAGGCTTGAAGGTTATAAAGCTATGCATTATAAATAATTATAATGTAAATAAATATTTTTTATATAATTTTTTATTATAATTTAATACTCTTTACTATAAACTTTAAATAATTTTTTTAGAGGAGTTTTTATGAAATTAGTAAAAGTTTTTATAGCGAGTTCATTTTTAGTTGGTTCATTATTTGCTTCAGATTTTATAACTTATGATAAGTTTAGTCAAAAATTAAAAGAAGATGCAAAAAAGTCAGGAATGATGGCAACAACTCAAGAAGTAAAAGATGCATTAAATGCTAAAGATTGGGCTGTTGTTGATGTAAGAACTATGGAAGAGTGGGCAGGAGCTTCTATAAAAGGAAGCTTTAGAGTAGGAAGAGAAGCTCCTGAAAAAGCTTTAGAGAATATTGTTTTGGATGATGATGAAAAGTTTGTAAAAGATAAATTAATTGTAGTTTGTAACACTGCCTCAAGAGCTGCTATTGAAGCACAAGCTTTTAAACAAATGGGATTTAAAACTGTAAAAATTTATGAGATAAATAAGTGGATTGATGAGTGTAATCCTGTGATTACAAAATATAGTGCTGGTGAACACAAAGATGGAACTAAAACAAAATTTGGTAACTATTATGCAGAACATTGCAAAAAATAGATAAAGAAGTAGAATAAATCTCTACTTCATCTATAGAGAAGTTAAGAATAAAATTCAACAGATTTTGATATATTTTTAGCTCTTATTTGATCTTTGTTTTTTATAATTTCTCCATCTTCATCAATTCTTATTTTTTGTCTTAGATTGTTTGTTTCTTGTCTCTCTTCTTCTTTTGCTAATAATTTTTCTTCTAGTTTTTTTATTTTATTTTCAAGTGTGATAATCTCATCTAAAAGAAGATTTTTTTCTATAATCAAGCCATTTGCTTCATTTTTGATTTGCCCCATACGCTCTTTATAGGCATTTCTCTCTTTTTCAATAATATTGTTAAAATCTTTTAAATTTTTGTTCTCTTGTTCAAGAAGAACAATCTTTTTTACTAAAATAAGATTTTCACTTTTTAGCCTTTCTGAATCTTGCATAGCAAGACGGCTTAGAAGTTCATAGTTCATCAAAAATCCTTTAATAAAGATTAATATTATATTGTTTGACATAATCATAGCAAAAAAATAGGTAATTTAGCATAAAACTATATTATGCTAAAATCTTGCAATTTTTTTTCAAGGTTTATGATGATTACAATTGATGTTTTAGTTTTGTTAGATGTTGTTGGTTTAGAAGATAGAGATAAGTTTGAAAAGCATGTAAAAAAAGAGGGTTTTATAAAAGTAGAAAATGAGGATTTTGTCTATACAGGAAACTCTACAACTACAACTTTTGCTACAAAAGCTTATATTTTAGAAGTTTTCAAAAAAGGATTACAAAAAAGTGGTTTTGAAAGTGCTTCTTTGGTTTTTTTGTTAAATGAAACACCATATCCACCATATATTTATGATAAAAATACAAATGATTTTGAACTAAGTGAAGTTAAGTAGTAGTGAAAAATATATATGAATTTTTAAAAAATCTAAAAGATGAAAAAAGTTTAAAAAAGTGTCAGCTTCTAATAGTAAATGATGATTCACAAGCTCAAATAGCTTCAAATATAGTCTCTTTTTTAGGTTTCAAACCATTTGTTTTGGCTGATTTTAGAGCAAATTTTAAAGATGATTTACTCTCTTTTAGCGATGAGTTACAAGATATTACAAAATCTTTACAAGATTTCTACTCATATAAAAAAGAGGATAAAATACTTATTTCTCCTATTAGAACAATATCTTTTCCAATGCCAAAAAAAGAGTGTTTTGCTGAGTTAAAAATTAGTTTTGCCGATAATCTTGATTTATCAGAGTTTAAAGACAAACTTTATAGCTGGGGATACTATTTTGTAGATATTGTTACAAGCTCTGGAGAAGTCTCTTTAAGAGGAGATATTTTTGATATTGCACCACTTGGAAGTGATTTTGGATATAGAGTAAGTTTGTTTGACAATGAAGTAGAAAGTATTAGAAAATTTGATATAGAAGATCAAAAATCACAAAAAGAGGAGCTTGATAGTTTTACAATAACTCCTGCTTTTTTGGCTTTAAGTCAAGATAATTTTGAAGAGTTAAGCTCTAAAATAGAACTCTCTTCAAGTGATGCTTTTGTAAAAGATATTCACTCTTTGGGATTTTGGTATTTAGATGATTTAGCACACTATTTACCACAAAATATGGATTCATTTATTACACAAGAAGCTCTAAATGAACTAGATGAAGCATATATTTTTGAAGAAAAAAGGCTAAATAAAGATAAGTTTTTAACTATTCCTCAAATATATTCAAGTAAAGAGTATAAAGAGATAAGCCCATCAAATATAAAAGAGTTTATCTCTTTTCATAAAGATAAAAAAATTACGATTATAACTACAAGTGAAGCAAGAGTAAAAGCTCTTGATTTACCACTTGATGATAAAGCAATAAAATATCATTTTAGTGATGAGATAATAAATCTTTTGGGTAGCAATGAATTAATTATCTCTTTAAATAAAGAGATAAAGAAAAAGAGAAAAAAAAGAGTAAAACTTGTTGTTGATGAGTTGGTTCTTAATGATTTTGTAGTTCATGAAAAACATGGAATTGGAATTTACAAAGGAATTGAACCAGTTACTATAATGGGTGCTAAAAGAGATTTTGTAGTAATAAATTATCAAGGTGAAGATAGACTTTTAATTCCTGTTGAAAATATTGATACTATTGATAGATATGTTGCAGATGGTGAAAGTTATGCAATAGTTGATAAACTTGGTCGTGGAAGTTTTGCAAAATTAAAAGAGAAGGTAAAAGATAGACTTTTTGAAATAGCAAATGACATTATAAGACTTGCAGCAGCACGTGAGCTTGTAAATGGTATTAAAATAGATATAGATGATTATTTAATAAAAGATTTTCAATTATCTGCTGGATTTAAATATACAAAGGATCAAACTAGAAGTATAAATGAGATTTTAGCTGATTTAAGTAGTGGAAAAGTTATGGATAGGCTTTTAAGTGGTGATGTTGGTTTTGGGAAAACTGAGGTTGCTATGAATGCCTTACTTGCTGTTATAAATAGTGGATATCAAACAGTTTTTGTATGTCCAACTACACTTTTGGCAACTCAACACTATCACTCAATTTCAAAAAGATTTAAAGAGTTTGGAATAGAAGTTTATAAGCTAGATGGTAAAACTAGTACAAAAGAGAAGAACAGTATAAAAAATGGTTTAGAGGATGGCTCTATAAAACTGGTAATTGGAACGCACTCTTTGCTTGATGTAAAAACTTCTAATCTTGCACTTGTGATAATTGATGAAGAGCATAAATTTGGTGTAAAACAAAAAGAGAAACTAAAAGCTTTAAGAGAAGATGTACATATTTTTTCTATGAGCGCAACACCAATTCCAAGAACTTTAAATCTAGCCTTATCAAAACTAAAAGGAATGAGTAGCTTGCTTACACCTCCAAGTGAGAGATTGGGTGTGAGAACTTTTGTAAAAGAGTATAGTGATGCTTTAATCAAAGAAGTTATATTAAGAGAAAAAAGAAGAGGTGGACAACTTTTTTATGTTCACAATAACATAGCCTCTATTGAAGCTAAGAAAAAAGATTTACTCCAAATTGTCCCAAATATAAAAATAGAGATTATTCACTCTCAAATAAAAGCAGATGCAACAGAAAAAATAATAGAAGCTTTTGAAAACAAAGAGTTTGATATTTTACTTGCAACCTCTATTGTAGAAAGTGGAATTCACCTACCAAATGCAAACTCAATAATAATTGATGGGGCAGATAGATTTGGAATTGCTGATTTGCATCAACTAAGAGGAAGAGTTGGGCGAAGTAACAAAGAGGGATTTTGTTACTATGTAGTTGAAGATAAGAGCAAAATAACACCTGAAGCTATAAAAAGATTAGTTGCTTTGGAATCTAACTCATATTTAGGAAGTGGAACAGCACTTGCTCATCAAGATTTGGAAATAAGAGGTGGTGGAAATATTATTGGTGCTGAGCAAAGTGGACATATAAAACAGATTGGTTATGGTCTGTATCTTAAAATGCTTGAAGATACTTTGGCAGTTTTAAGTGGAGAAGCAAAAACCTCTGAACAAAATATTGATATAAAATTAGCAATTTCTGCATATATTAGTGAAG
Source organism: Aliarcobacter cryaerophilus (assembly GCF_014352935.1). The sequence continues at coordinate 445,623 of NZ_CP060694.1, forward strand.
ATTATATAAGTGAAGATAGAATAAGACTTGAACTTTATAGAAGGTTAAGTAAAGCTGTGAGTAAAGAGACTTTATATGAGATTGAAGAAGAGATGGAAGATAGATTTGGAAAACTAGATATTCCAACAAAACAGTTTTTAGAGTTAATTTTAATAAAAATTTTAGCTATTGCTAAAGGAATAAATCAAATAAGCTCTTATGAGATGAATATAACTTTTATAAAATCTGATGGAGTAAAAGAGACAATAAAATCAAGAAGCAAAGATGATGACGATATTATAAGTGCGACTTTGGAGTATTTAAGAAAGTAAAATGATAAATTTACTTTACATTTTTTATAAAAAACTCTATAATGATAAGTAAATTTATCATAAAAGTTGAGAAATGGAAAAAATATATGTAAATATAGATGATACAAATGTTGGTGAGTTATTTTTTGAAAAAGATAAAAATCAATATGGATTTAATTATTTGAAAAATTATAAACCAATCTCTTTGATTATGCCTTATAAAAGCTCCTCTTATATTTGGAAATATAAACTTCACCCAATTTTTGATATGAATATGCCAGAAGGTTATCTTTTTGAACTTTTTAAAAAATATTTGACAAAAGAGTATGGATATATTGATGATTTTTTAGTTTTTTCTCATATTTGTTCAAATATTCAAAGTAGATTAACATACAAAAGTGAGTTTGAAAAAAAAGAGTTTTTCTCTTTTGATTTAAATGAAGTTATGCAAAATGATACACAAGAGACATTTTACAAAATTGTTACAACTTTTTTGGATAAAAATGCAATCTCAGGAATTCAGCCAAAATCTTTGGCAATTTTAGAAGATAAAGAGAGTCTAATCTCAAAAGAGTACATAATAAAAACTTGGGCGGATGAATATCCACAACTTGCGCTAAATGAGTATTTTTGTTTAAAAGCTATTCTTAAAACAGATGTAAAAATCCCAAATATAAAAGTTTCTAAAAATGGCAAATTTTTATTGGTAGAGCGATTTAATTATGATAAACAAACTGATAGTTTTTTGGGCTTTGAAGAGATACTTTGCCTGCTTGGGAAAAATAAAGATGAAAAATATAGTGGAAGTTATGAACAAATATCAAAAGTGATTTATAGTGTAAGTACTCAAAAACTTGAAGATATGAAAAGCTTTTATAAACTAATAATCATGAATTATTTGCTTAAAAATGGTGATGCTCATCTTAAAAATTTTGGAATACTTTATAGTAGTGATTTTTCGCAAATTTTTTTTGCACCAGCTTATGATGTGGTAAATACAGTTGTATATTTTCATAAAGATAGACCAGCTTTAAGTATGTTTGGAAAAAAAGTTTGGTTTGGAAAAAAAGAGCTTGTTAAGTTTGGGATACAAAACTGTTATTTAAATGAAAATGAGGCAAATGAAATATATGAACTTTGTATAAAAGCTTTGAAAAGTTCTATATTTGAGCTTGAAGAGTATTTGAAAAGTGATAAAAGTTTTGAAGAGATTGGAACAAAGATGTTAAATATTTGGAAGTTATCACTTGATGAAAAAACATACAAGGAGATACCAAATGAAACTATATGAAATAGGGCAAAAAATTAGAATTTTAAGAGAAGAAAAAAAACTAACTCAAGAAGAACTTGCAAATATTTGTGGAATAAGTAGAGTAACTTTAGGCAAAGTTGAAAAGGGTGAACTTGGAAATACAAGTGTTAAAACTCTTGATTTGATTTTAGATAGTTTAGGTTTTGAAATAGAGTTTAAAACCAAACAAAATTTTGGACTTCCTAGTTTGGATGAGTTGTAAAATGGAGATTTTATGCAAGATTTAAAATTTAGAGTATTAAAAAAAGATGATATAAAAGCAGTTGTAGAACTAATAAACAAAGCATATAGAGAAAACAATCCAAACTCTTGGACAAGTGAAGCTCATTTACTTAGTGGAATTAGGGTAAATGAAGATATGCTAAATGAAATTTTAGAGAATAAAAATATAGTTACATATATAGCTTTATTAGATGAAAAAATTGTAGCAACAATTCAAACAAAGATAGAAGCTGAAGATATACATATTGGGCTTTTTGCAGTTCATCCAGATTTTCAAAGCTTTGGAGTAGGGAAAAAGCTTTTAGCTTTTGCAGAAGAAAGCTCTAAAAAACTTTGGAAAAAATCAAGCTTTGTGATGGAAGTAATCTCAAATAGAGTTGAGCTAAGAGATTACTATATTAGAAGAGGTTATAAAGATACAAAGACTTTTATAGAGTTTCCAAAATCAAATTATTGGTTACCACTTGTAGATGAAGAGTTAAAACTTTTGGTTTTGAGAAAAGAAATTTTAAGGTAGATAAAATTGTTTAAAATATTTTTAATTATTTCAATACTATTTTTAAACTCTTTAGCAAATGATATAAAAACTATTGAGTATAAAGGCGATATAGATTTAGTTTTAGGTGATTTTTCTAAATCAAACCTTGATGCTATATGTGGTTTTTCATATCCAGAGATTTATAAAATTTGGAAAAAAAATCCAACTTTTACTTCTAAAGATATAGAAAATTGTAGTGAATTATTAAAAGAGTATTCACAAAGCTTAGGTTTTTATAAAGCTAAAATTGATTACGAGATTAAAAATGATATTGCGACAATAAATATATTTAGAAATGAAGCAATAAAAGTTTCATCTATAAAAGTAGAAGATGAGTATAAAAAATTTGTAAATTTTACAAAAGATGAGGTTTTTATATCTTCTAAATTTAGTGAATCAAAAAAAAATATAAGAAAATATTTAAATGAAAATGGCTATGCAAAAGCAGATATAAATGCCAAAGCTTACGTAAATTTGGATGAGTACAAAGTTGAGTTAATTTACATAATAACAAAAAACAAGCTTCAATACTTTGGTGATATCAATATTCAAAATAGTGCAAATCTTAGTCAAGAGCTTTTACAAAAGCATATAGAGTTTAAAAAAGGAGATATTTATAATTCTAGACTTCTTGATAAAACTTATGAAAATCTATATAACTTTGGGATTTATAAAACTATTATAGTTGAACCAAATTTTAATTCAAATAGTGATTTTATTCCTGTAAATATAAAATTAGAAGAGGGCTTTTTTAAAGAAAACAGTTTTGGGTTTGGTTATGACACTGATAAAAAATTTAGATTTAAAGCTCAACATAAAAATGAGAATTTTTTAGGAGATTTAAAGCAGTTTACTATTGGAACAAAGGTAAATAGCGAAGGTTATGAACTTTATAATAATATCTTTGATCCATATTTTATAAAAGATAATATCTCTTTAAATAATGATATTTCGTATGAAAATATGGATTATACAAGTTATTCTCAAAAGAAGATAGAAAATAAATTAACTTTTTCAAAAGAGATTTTCACTTTACCAAATAGTGTTGGATTTTTAGCTGAGCACTCTACGATTAAATCAGATTTAAAAGAGTACAAAAGTGGAACTTATCTTTTAAACTCCTTGTTTTATGAGATTAAATTAGATAGAAGAGATGATAGTTTAAATCCTAAAGATGGATATTTTTTATCTTTTTATATTGAAGATGGATCAAAATTTATAGGAAGTGAGTATGATTATTTAAAAACTGTTTCTGATTTAAAATATATTAAAACTTTTGATAATCTTACTGCTTCTTTTAAAACAAAAATAGGTACTCTTGATAGAGATTTGCCTATTTTTAAACACTTTTTTGCTGGAGGTGCATATAGTAATAGAGGTTATGCTTACGAAAAAGTTGGTGTAAAAGATAGTGATGATAATCCATATGGTGGGCTTAGTATGATAGATAGTAGTTTGGAATTTGAGTATAATATTTATAAAAATATTGGTATTGTTACTTTTTTTGACTCTACAATGCTTAGTTTAGAGTCAAATAATTTTAATGATAAATTCTACAACTCTTTTGGTTTTGGTGCTAGATATTATACTCCAATTGGTCCATTTAGAGTTGATTTTGGTTTTCCAAAAGATGATGGTGGATTTGTATTTCATATAGGAATAGGGCAAGTGTTTTGATAATTTTAAGAGCTTTAAAATATCTATTTTTTACAATAATATCTTTATGTTTAGTAACATTTTTATATCTTATTACATCAAAAGATGTGACACAAAAAATATTTAACTATCTTAATGTTGAATTTCCTATAAAATATAGCAAAGTAGATGGAAGTATCTATGAAGGTATTAAAATATATGATTTAAACTACGATGATATGATAAAAGCAAAAACTATATATCTAAAACCAAATATTATTTCGCTTTTAGTAAAAGAGATAAATATATCTCTTTTAAAAGTAGAAAATATAACAATAGAAGATAAATTAATCTCATTCATAAAAGAGAGTAGTGAAACTCAAAATGAAAATAGTAGTTTTGAATTTCCTTTTTCTTTAGTCATAAAAAATCTTGAACTCTCAATGTATAATTTTTCATACGAAAATCAAAAAATAGATGAGATAGTTTTAAATGCTAAAAATATAAACTCAAATCTAAAAGATAAAATAAGTGCCATTCTATTTGCAAAAATCAAATCAAATTTAGCAAATATTGAAGCAAATATGCAAATTGAAAATAATATATATAAACTTAATTCAAATATTGATTTAAAGGAGTATGCAAAATCAAAAATCAATTTAAATGCAACTGGAGATTTAGAAAAAGTTAGTTTCTCTATAAAAAGTGATGATTTAAAAGTTTTAAATTTAAAAGAGAATATTGATATAAAAGATATAAAACTTATAGGAAATTATGATATTAAAAATTCTAATCTTGATATTTCAACTTTAACATCTAACTTAAATTATGAACAAATTTTTATAAAGCTAGATGCAAAAGCCAATCTTTTAAACAATGATTTAGATAGTTTAAAATTTCAAGCAAATTTTTACACAACTATAAAAAGAGTATTTATAAATCTTTAGAAAAAGATTTAAATATAAAATCAAATTTTATAGGAGATTTAAAGCAGATAGAGTTTAAAAATATTTTAGAATCAAACTCCATAAAAATAGATGATTTTTTCTTAAAAATAGATAGTTCAAATTTAAATGGAGTTGCAAAAATAGATAATAAAAATATAGAGATTGTTTCTACTTTTGATATTTTTACTAATTATGCAAATAAAAAATCGAATTTGGATTTAAAGTTAAATTTAGATGATTTTGAAAATTTATCTTTAAATTCAAAATCTGTTATTGAAAGTTTGAAATACGAAAATTTTAATTTAAAAGAGTTGGGAAATATTAATATAAACTCTAGTTACAAAAAAACTTTTTGAATATGGATTTAAACTCAAAGTATATAAATATGAATTTAAACACAAAAAATCTTAAAAAAATTATGTTTGATTTTAATATAAAAAATTTAAATCCAAACAATATTTATAAATTAGATAACAATATAAAAATTTCAAAGATAAGCTCAAATATAAAAGGAGAGTTTGAAGATAACCTTACTTTAAAATCAAATACTATTTTAAATGATAGTTTTAATATAGATGTTGAAGTAAAAAATAAAAATAGTAATCTTGAAACAAAGTTTGAAAATATCTCTTTTAAATCAATTTTAAATAAAAATTCTGAAGCTTTAAATATAAAAACAGATATAAAAGAGCTTAATTTATTTGAAAAAGAGTTAAAAAAGATTTTGGAAATTCCAGATTTAAATCTTTTTGGTTTTGTAAATATTAATTTAGAGATATTAAAAAATCGAGTTAATTTTGATATTTTAACTCCTAAGATTTCTTTTCTTAATCAAAATATAGAAAATATAGATATAAAAGGAAATTTTGAAGAGGAGAGAGTTATTTTTGATAATATAGATTTTCATATAAATAAGATATATGATATAAATTTTAATAAAAAATTTACATTATTAAAAAAGGCTTTTTTTAATATATCAAATTTTTCTTCAAACTTTGAGTTTGAAAATATAACTATAAATAGTTCAAAAGATAAGAAAGATTTGATTTTAAATATAACTACAAAAGATTTCTTTGTAGAGCACCTTTTGTATGGAAAAGGATTTATAAATTCTAATGTGGATATTAATATTAATGAAAATAGTAAAATCTATATATCTGGCTTTGTAAACCCCAATAAATTAGTAAGTTCTTATAATATTCCAGCTTTAAATATTAGTAATGATAGAGATATAATTATTGTAAATAGTGGAGATAATGAGATAAAAAAAGATTTTTTTACCAAAAATATTGCACTTGATTTAAAAATTATCTCAAAAGAGATTAAATATATTACAAAAAATATAGAACTAAAACTAGATGCTGATTTACAAATCAAAAAAGAGTTTGAAGAAGATTTAAGAATTTTTGGAAGAGTTTCAAATATAAATGGAGTTTTTAGTCAACTTGGAAAAACATATAAAATAGAGAATTCAAATTTACAATTTAGAGGGTTAGAAACTATAAACCCTATTTTGGATATTAAAGCAAATACAAAAATTGATAATGTAGAGATTTTTATTGATATTACAGGTAATATGGAAAACCCTAGATTAAACTTAAAATCAAATCCACCTATGAACTCAAAAGATATTTTGTCTTATTTGATTTTTGGAACAAAATTTTCAAATAGTTCGATGAATGAACAAAATAAAGAGGCACAAGCTTCTTTATTTATATTAAATGAGTTATCAAAAGATTATGTAAAAGAGTTAGGAATTGATATATTACACTTTGATTATGATCCAAAAACTCAATATATAGAGACAACAGTTGGTAAAAAAATAGGTGAAAAAAATCAAATTATAATTAAAAACAAAGCTACAAATGGAGAGTTAATTTTTTTAAGAGAGCTTACAAAACTTTGGAATTTGGAGTTGGGTCTTATGGAAAAGACCCAAAGTATAGATTTGATTTATAAAAAAAGGTATTAAAATTCCATACTATTTCCATCTGGAGATGTTTGGTCTATAATTATTTGAGAATCTATATCAGGAAGTGGTGATATATCTGTATAAAGTTCTTCTTTACCCATAAATTCGCCACTATAAACATTGTTTGGTTTTGTAAAAGTTCGTGGAATTTCAGGATGAATCTCAAGATATTTTTTGAAAAAATATGAAAATGCTGGAGCTGCTATTGTGCTTCCTGTTTCTGCTCTTCTCATTGGTGTATTATTATCATTTCCAAACCAAACAATAGTTTGAATAGATGGAGAATAACCACAAAACCAAGCATCTATATTATCATTAGTTGTACCTGTTTTTCCAGCTAGTTCTATACCATCAACTGCTGCTCTTCTTCCTGTTCCTTTTGTTACAACATCTTTTAAAATTGAAGTAATTAAATATGATTGCTCAGGAGGATTAAGCTCTTTTCTTTGTGGTTCAAAAGTTACACTTTTTCCATCTTTATTTACAATTTGTTCAACAATATATGGTTTTACTTGTACTCCATTGTTTGAAAAAATTGTATAAGCTTGACTAAACTCTATTAAATTTACACTCATTGAACCTAAAGTTACAGATAAGTTATCAACTATATCTTTAAATCCATATCTTTTTAAATCATCCGTAGTAGTATTTACTCCAACATCTGTTACTAAGTTTAGTGTTGATAAATTTCTTGATTGCACAAGAGAGTCTCTAAGACTTACAATTCCTTGAAAATTTCCACCATAATTTTTTGGTTGCCATTTTTTTTGTTGCCCATTAACAGTATATGTATATGTTCTTCCTATGTCGAAAAGCTGACTAGCTGGATTATAGCCTTCATTTAAAGCAGTTTGATATAAAAATGGTTTTATTGCACTTCCTGCTTGTCTTTTTGATTGGAAAGCTCTATTAAATACTGATTGATTATAATCAACTCCACCAACCATTGCCAAAATTCTTCCAGTGCTACTTTCTAAAGTAAGCATTGCCGCATTTAGCTCTTTTGTAAAAGCGTCATTATCTGGATTTTTTGAACCATCTCTTATATTTTTATCTCTTTGCATAGCTTCATCGTAAGCTTTTTTTATAGCAGCATTTGCAATTTCTTGAGTCTCTAAATCTATTGTTAAATATACTTTGTATCCACCATATAAGATATCAGGAATATCATTTACAAGCTCACTAACAGCATAATCAATAGCATATGGAGCTATATTTTGAGTTAAAGTCTGGTTATAAATAGTTGGAGTTTCGTTTATTGACTCTTCAAACTGTTCATTATTAATCCAACCTAAAGTATGCATTCTTGTTATAACTTGATTTGCCCTTGCAAGTGAAACTTGAAGATTTTTTGTTGGGTCATAAAAACTAGGAGCTCTTGGAAGTCCAACTAAAATAGCTATCTCTTTTAAAGTTAATTCATATAGATTCTTTTTAAAATAACCTTTTGCAGCAGTTTTTACACCATAATAACCATGCCCAAAATATACATGGTTTAAATATCTCTCCAAAATCTCCTCTTTTGTAAGAATTGTTTCAAGTCTTACAGCTAATAAAGCCTCTTTTACTTTTCTTATAATCTTTTTTTCTCTACTTAAAAGTAAAACTTTTATAAGTTGCTGAGTAAGAGTACTAGCTCCTTCACTATATCCACCTGATTGAATATTTTTTATAACAGCTCTACTAATTGCGTCTGGATTTACTCCAAAATGTTCAAAAAACTGAGTATCTTCAATAGCAACAAGTCCTTCTAATACCCTTGCTGGAATATCGTCATAGTTTACATACTCTCTATTTTCATCTTTAAAAGTATTTGCCAAAAGTTTCCCATTTTTATCAAAAAATTGTGTACTTTGTTTTGGATTGTAGTTTACAACACTATCAATATCATCTTTTATCTCTTGATATAAATCGTATAGATATACAAAAGTAATAGCTCCAACAATTACTCCTAAAAATATTATCGCTTTTGTTAAAAATTTTAACATCTTTTAATTCCTAAATTTTTTGTTTTTAAAGCTTGAGTTTAAAAGCTTTTTCGTATATTCATTTTGTGGGTTATTTAAAACTTCTTGAGTTTTCCCAAATTCAACAACATATCCATTTTTTATAATAACAATATCATCACAAATATCTTTGATTGATTCAATATCGTGAGTTACAAAAAGTATATTAATATTTAGCTTATCTTTTAAATCTTTTACAATATTTACAATATTTGTTTTATTTTCAAAATCAAGTGCAGTTGTTGGTTCATCAAGTAAAAGAAGTTTTATATCACGGCTTAGAGCTATTGCAATTACAACTCTTTGCGTTTGTCCACCACTTATTTGTGAAGGATATTTTTCTAAAATTTCTAAAGGTAAATCTAAAAGTTTAAAAACCTCTTGTTTTTTTTCATCACTACAGAAAATCTGATTTTTTATCTTTGTCATAGATGATAATGATGTAAAAGGATTTTGAGGAATAAACCCAATCGTATCAAAACTCAATTCAAAATCACTACTTATATTTTTCTTTACTTCTAGTGAACTAGATAGGAGATTTAAGATAGCTTTTAGTGTAAGTGATTTTCCACTTCCACTCTCTCCTATTAGAGCTGTTGAACTTTTTATAGTAAAAGCAATATCAACTAAGCTTTTATTATTGAAACTAATTTCTAACTCTTTTATATCTATCAAATTAGTGGTTCATCCATCTCTTTTGGTATATCAAGTCCCATAAGTTTTAAAACTGTTGGTGCAATGTTATTTAAACTTCCCTCTTTTACTTTTGTAATATTAGGAGCAATCACAAAACAATAAACATCTCCAACTGTATGATTTGTAAGAGTATTTCCATTTTCATCTTTCATCATCTCACAATTTCCATGGTCAGATGTTAATACTATGTTATAGTTCTCTTTTTTTGCCTCTTCTAAAATAAGTCCAAGTTCATAATCAACAGCTTCAACAGCTTTTATAGCCGCTTCATAAACTCCAGTATGACCAACCATATCACCATTTGCAAAATTTACAACAATAAAATCAGTTTGATTTTTCATAGCGGTTCTTACAGCTTCTCCTACTTTTGGAGCTGACATTTGGGGTTGCAAATCATAAGTTGCAACATTTGGTGAAGGTATTAAAACTCTTGTTTCATTTAAAAATGGCTCTTCAACTCCACCATTGAAAAAGAAAGTTACATGAGCATATTTTTCAGTTTCTGCTGTATGAAGTTGAGATAAACCAGCATCTGAAATAACTTGTGCTAAAGTATTTGTTGGATTATCTTTTTCAAATATTACAGGAATTGGAATATTTTTATCATACTGAGTCATACTTGCAATTTGAACATTTAATGTTTTTTTCTCAAACTCTTTAAAATCATTTTTTGCAAATACACTTGAAAGCTCTCTTGCTCTATCGCTTCTAAAATTGCAAAAAATAACTCCATCACCATCTTTAATTCCATCATAACCGTCTAGCGCAGTTGGAATTAAAAACTCATCAAATATCTCATTTTTGTAAGAGTTATCTATAAAATCTAAAATATTATCTTTAGTTTTAGGAGTTGCATTTGCAATTGCATTATAAGCAAGTTCTACTCTATCCCATCTATTATCTCTATCCATTCCATAATATCTTCCACCAATTGTTGCAATTTTTATATTCTCATTGCAAATATTTATAACTTTTTCAATATAGATTTTTGCGCAATCAGGTGCAACATCTCTTCCATCTGTAATAAGATGAAGCCAAACTTTTTTATTTTTATTTTGGGCTATTTTTGCTAAGGCAATAATGTGATCAATATGAGAGTGAACTCCTCCATCACTAGCAAGTCCAATTAGATGAATATTGTTTGATTTTTCAATTGTATTTTTTACAATAACATTATCTTTAAGTGTATCATTTTTGATAGCTAAATGTATTTTTACTAAATCTTGATATAAAACTCTTCCACTTCCAATAGTCATATGTCCAACTTCACTATTTCCCATTTGATTATCTGGTAATCCAACATACTCTCCATATGTGTGGATTAAGCTATAAGGTACATTTGAAAAAAGATAATCATATGTTGGTTTTTTTGCATTACAAAAGGCATTGAAATTGCAAGAACTATTGTGTCCAATACCATCTGTTATAATTAAAACTGTTTTTTTACTCATTTTGTTTAAACCTTTTAAAAACTTAAATATTATATAATCTCGCAATATTTTATCAAATCTAAGGTTTAATTTTGTTTTATTGGCTCTACAGACATTTAGAAATAAACATTTTTCAATATATTTCAGTTCGTGCAGGAATTAGCTTCTTTTTAGCTTTTGTTTTTACCATGTATCTAATGCCAAAATTTATAAGTTGGGCAAAAAGCAAAAAAGCTTCACAACCTATCTATGAACTAGCTCCAGAAGCACATCAAGCAAAAGCAGGAACTCCTACTATGGGTGGAGTTGTCTTTATATTTTCCACAATTATTGCAACAATTCTAACAGCAAAATTAAACAATTTTTATATCGTTGGAGGGCTTTTGACTCTTGCTTTGTTCTCACTAATTGGTATAAAAGATGATTTATCAAAAATTTTAAAAGCAAAAAATAGTGCAGGGCTTAGTGCAAGAATGAAACTTTTTTTACAGTTTTTAAGTGCAGGATTTGTTGTAGCACTACTATTTTATCTTGGACATACGAGTGATTTGTATATACCATTTTACAAATTTCCTATATTTGAAATGGGAATTTTAGCTATTGTTTTTTGGATGTTTATAATTGTTGGTTCTTCAAATGCTGTAAATCTTACAGATGGTCTTGATGGTTTAGCAACTGTTCCATCAATACTAGCATTTTCTACTTTGTCAATTTTGGTTTATGTTGTTGGACATATTGGTTTTGCTAACTATTTATTAATGCCAAATATTAGTATAGCTGGAGAGTTAGCAATTATGGGAGCTGCAATTATTGGTGCTTTAATTGGGTTTTTGTGGTTTAATGCTTATCCCGCAGAAGTTTTTATGGGAGATAGTGGTTCTTTACCTTTAGGTGCATTTATGGGATATTTAGCAATTGTTGCAAAATCTGAAATTTTACTTATAGCTATTGGATTTATTTTTGTTTTAGAGACCGTTTCCGTTATGTTACAAGTTGGTTCATATAAATTAAGACAAAAAAGAGTTTTTTTAATGGCTCCTATTCATCACCATTTTGAACAAAAAGGTTGGAAAGAGAATAAAATAATTGTGCGATTTTGGATAATATCTTTTATGGCAAATCTTGTTGCACTATTAAGTTTAAAGTTGAGATAAAATGCAAAATTTAAGAATTTTAGGAAAAGGTAAAACAGCACTTGCTTTGAAAAAAAGATTTCCAGATGCTACTTTATATGATGATAATGATTTAGAATCTTTTGATAAAAATTCAAATGATTTAACTATTGTAAGCCCTGGAATGCCTCCACATAATAAACTTGTACTTTCCTCAAAAAATATTATTAGTGATTATGATCTATTTTATGATGAAATGCCTTTTACTATTTGGATTAGTGGAACAAATGGAAAAACTACAACAACACAAATGTGTCAATATCTGCTTGAAAAATTTGATTCTTGTTATGGTGGAAATATTGGTGTACCTTTAAGTGGATTAAATAAAGATAAGAAAATTTGGATACTTGAAACATCATCATTTACACTTCACTATACAAATAAAGCAAAACCAAATATCTATATTCTTTTACCAATAACAGAAGATCATATAACTTGGCATGGAAGTTTTGATGAATATAAAAAAGCAAAATTAAAACCTTTAGAACTTATGAATGAAACAGATATTGCTATTATCCCAGATTTATATAAAGATTTCAAAACATCTGCATATACAATTTATTATAATTCAAGTGATGATTTATGTAATCATTTTAAAATTGATAAGAGTAAAATAAAGTTCAATGAACCATTCTTACTGGATGCTATAATGGCAATGGTTTCAAGAAAGATAATTTTTGGTGATGTAGATTATGATTTAATTAACTCTTATAAGATTGATAAACACAAAGTTGAAGAGTTTAGAGATAGTAAAAATAGATTATGGATTGATGATAGTAAAGCTACAAATTATGATGCAACAATAAATGCATTAGTTCCATATAAAGATAAAAACATACATATTATTATTGGTGGTGATGATAAGGGTGCAAGCTTAAAACCTCTTTTTGAAAATATAAAAGAGTTGGATATTATTATTTATGCAATAGGAAGTAATACTCAAAGAGTTTTAAATTACTGCGAAGAGTTCAAAATATCTTGTGTTAAGTGTGAATATTTAGAAGAAGCAGTTAAAAATATAGATAAAAACTTAAAAGAAAATAGTATAGGAATACTTTCTCCAGCTGCAGCATCTCTTGATCAATTTAAATCTTATGCTCATAGAGGAGATGAATTTAAAAAGTTTGTGAGAAATTTAAGTTAATATTAATAAATTCAACTGTATAATCTCACTCCAATTTGAAGTGGCTCGATAGCTCAGTCGGTAGAGCAAAGGATTGAAAATCCTTGTGTCGACAGTTCGATTCTGTCTCGAGCCACCATTTTGATTTTATGGATGCTGGTGTAGCTCAGTTGGCTAGAGCAGCTGATTTGTAATCAGCAGGTCGGGGGTTCGACTCCCTTCACCAGCTCCATTTTTTTAGTCGTGCGTAAGTTTAAAAAAACAGCGCTTGACCAGAGCAATAATTTTTATATGGTGAGGTTGGAGAGTGGTCAAATCCTGCGGACTGTAAATCCGCCGCCTACGGCTTCGAAGGTTCAAATCCTTCTCTCACCACCACGCAAATGTTGCGGGAGTAGCTCAGTTGGCTAGAGCTTCTGCCTTCCAAGCAGACTGTCGCGAGTTCGAGTCTCGTCTCCCGCTCCATTTTTATTGATTACTGGGAGCTGAGTTATAATTGCACATTATTTTTTATAACTCTACAATTTATACTCCCAATTAATTTAATTTTTAGTATTTTATTAATATAATACTCATCACAATTTGTGAAAACAAATCCCCTCTGAATAGAGAAGCCCTTATTGGCTTATCTACTCAGAGGGCAATTAAGCAAAATAAAATAAATTTAGAAGGGGAAATCCTATGGCAAAAGAAAAGTTTTCAAGAAATAAACCGCACGTAAATATCGGTACAATCGGTCACGTTGACCACGGTAAAACTACTACAACTGCTGCAATTTCAGCTGTATTAGCTTTAAAATATGGTGGAGAGATGAGAGATTACGATCAAATCGATAATGCTCCAGAAGAGAGAGAAAGAGGAATTACTATTGCTACTTCTCATATTGAGTATGAAACTGATAAAAGACACTATGCTCACGTAGATTGTCCAGGTCACGCGGATTATGTTAAAAACATGATTACTGGTGCTGCTCAAATGGATGGAGCTATTTTAGTTATCGCTTCAACAGATGGACCAATGGCTCAAACAAGAGAGCACATCCTTCTTTCAAAACAAGTTGGAGTTCCTTATATAGTTGTATTCTTAAATAAAGAAGATCAATTAGATCCATCTGATAAAGATGAGATGTTAGAGTTAGTTGAGATGGAAATTAGAGAGTTACTTTCTACTTATGATTTCCCAGGTGATGATACTCCAATCGTAGCAGGTTCTGCATTTAGAGCATTAGAAGAAGCAAAAGCTGGTCAAGTTGGACCATGGGCTGAAAAAATCGTTGCATTAATGGATGCAGTTGATTCTTACATCCCAACTCCAGAAAGAGATACAGATAAACCATTCTTAATGCCTGTTGAAGATGTATTCTCAATTTCAGGAAGAGGAACAGTTGTTACTGGAAGAATTGAACTTGGAACTATCAAAGTTGGTGAAGAGATCGAAATCGTTGGATTTGGAGATACTAGAAAAACTACTGTTACTGGTGTTGAAATGTTCAGAAAAGAGATGGATCAAGGTCAAGCTGGAGATAACTGTGGTATTCTTTTAAGAGGTGTTAAAAAAGAAGAGGTTGAAAGAGGACAAGTTCTTTGTAAGCCAGGAACAATTAAGCCTCATACAGAATTTAAATGTGAAGTTTATATTCTTTCAAAAGAAGAAGGTGGAAGACATACTCCATTCTTTAGTGGATATAGACCACAATTCTATGTTAGAACAACAGACGTTACAGGTTCTTGTGTATTAAATGAAGGTACTGAAATGGTTATGCCAGGTGATAATGTTGAGATGACTGTTACTTTAGTTGCTCCAATTGCTCTTGAAAAAGGAACAAAGTTCGCTATTAGAGAAGGTGGAAGAACTGTTGGTGCTGGAGTTATTTCAGAAATCATCAAATAAGGATTCTTAATGGCAGCAATAAGAATTAAAATAGGATTAAAATGCCAAGAGAGTGGAGATATTAACTACACTACTTGGAAAAATCCAAAAACTCATACTGAAAAGTTTGAAGTTAGAAAATATTGTCCAAGATTAAAAAAACACACTACTCATAAAGAAGTGAAGTTAAAATCTTAAGAACAATTTTGCTTGAGAGAGATTTCTCTCAAGCTTTTGTAGGCTAGTAGCTCCAATGGTAGAGCATCGGATTCCAAATCCGAGTGCTGGGGGTTCGAGTCCCTCCTGGCCTGCCACTATTAAAGTTTTTTGAAGAGATTTTATTAAAATTTTTTTAAAAAATTTAGATTTAAAGTTTAAAATGGAGAAAGATATGAGCAAGGCTAGTAACTATATAAATAATGTAAAATCAGAATTAGCTAAGGTTATATTTCCAGTAAAATCACAAATAAGAACGGCTTATATATCTGTATTTATTGTTGTTACAGTAATAGCTTTGTATCTTGCTATGATTGATGGAGCAATGTCTTTTACTCTATCTTCAGTAATTAAATAAGGAATAAAAAATGGCACATAAATGGTATGCAATTCAGACATATTCAGGAAGCGAATTATCTGTTAAAAAAGCTATGTTAAAACTAGCAGATGAGATGGCTGATGATAGAATTGCTGAAGTATTAGTACCAACTGAAGATTTAATTGAAGTAAAAAAAGGTAAAAAAACTATTATAGAAAGACCTTTGTATCCTGCATATGCTTTTGCAAAAATTGATTTGGATACTGCTTTATGGCATAGAATACAATCAATGCCAAAAGTTGGAAGATTTATTGGTGAGTCTAAAAAACCAACAGCTTTAAGTGATAAAGATATAAATCTTATTTTAGAAAAAGCAAAAAATAAAGCAGCTGCAAAACCTAAAATCTCTTTTGATGAAGGAGAGATGGTAAGAATAAATGAGGGACCATTTGCAAACTTCAATGGAATAGTTGAAAGTTTTGATTTAGTTTCTGGATTATTAAAATTGAATGTATCTATATTTGGAAGAAATACTCCAGTTGAAATCTCTTATACACAAGTTGAGAGAATAGTTTAAATTTTTAATTTAGGCATTAGGCAAAGAAACTTGCTTCAACTTAGTTTTTTTGCCTAATGTCTAATCATTAAAATCATTATAATTTTTAAAGGAATAGCAATATGGCTAAAAAAGTTCAAGGATATTTAAAATTACAAATACCTGCAGGTGCAGCAAACCCATCACCTCCAGTTGGACCAGCTCTTGGGCAAAGAGGTGTTAATATTATGGAATTTTGTAAAGCATTTAACGAAAAAACAAAAGATAAAGCTGGTTATAGATTACCAGTTGTTCTTACAATTTATACAGATAAAAGCTTTACTTTCGAAGTAAAACAACCGCCAATGACTGAACTTATTAAAAAAATTTCAGGAATTAAAAAAGGGAGTAGCAATCCACTTAAACAAAAAATTGGAAAGCTTACTAAAGATCAAATTATGGAAATCGTTGATATGAAAATCAAAGATTTAAATACTGATGATAGAGAAGTTGCTGCAAAAATTGTAGCTGGAAGTGCAAGATCTATAGGAATTGAAACAGAATTATAATTCTGTTTCATATTAAGGTATAACCACTAGCCTTTATAAATATTAGTGGAAGCAAAAAAAATAAAATTGCGGAGAATAAAATGGCAAAAGTTTCAAAAAGATATAAAGCGTTAAGTGCAAAAGTTGAAGATAGAAAATACTCTTTAGCTGATGCTTGTAATTTAGTAAGAGATTTAAAATCTGCTAAATTTGATGAGAGTGTTGAAATTGCACTTAATTTAAATGTTGATCCAAGACATGCAGATCAAATGATTAGAGGAGCTGTTGTTCTTCCAAATGGTACAGGAAAAACTGTAAGAGTTGCTGTTTTTGCTAAAGGTGTAAAGATGGATGAAGCAAAAGCTGCAGGTGCTGATATTGTTGGGAATGATGATTTAGCTGATGATATCCAAGCTGGAAAAATCAACTTTGATGTTTTAATTGCAACTCCTGATTGTATGGGAATTGTTGGTAAAGTTGGAAGAATTCTTGGGCCAAAAGGTTTAATGCCAAATCCAAAAACTGGAACAGTTACAATGGATGTTACAAAAGCAGTTAATGATGCTAAAGGTGGTCAAGTAACTTATAGAGTTGATAAAAAAGGTAATATGCAAGCAGCTATTGGAAAAGTTTCATTCTCTGCAGAAGCTATTAAAGAAAATGCAGAAGCATTTATCGGAGCTATCAATAAAGCAAAACCTTCAACTGCAAAAGGAAGATATATTACTAATGCAGCAATTAGCTTAACAATGAGCCCATCAGTTATTTTAGATAATATGGAATTATTAGAGATTAGATAAGGGTTTCCTTATCTAATTTTTTTGCATTCAAGAATATTGAAATTGTTCACTATTTTTGAGTGTTCAAAGCACTGAAATAAAACTGAAGACAGCTGGTAAAAGAACTCCTCGTTCTTTTGTAAGTCCCGCCTAGGATGATGTTTTGAAAGGAGGAAAATATAATGACTAGACAAGAAAAATCAGAAATTATTGATTTTTTAGCAGCTGAGTTTAAAAACTCTTTAGCAGTTGTTGTTTGTGACTATAAAGGTCTTACTCATAAAGAATTAGAAACTTTAAGAAAAGATGCAAGAGCAAACAATACTAAAGTTCAAGTTGTAAAAAATACATTAGTAACTAAAGCTGTTAAATCTGCTGAATTAGGAGATATTGATTTAAGTGGAACAAACATCTACTTATGGTCTGATGATCAAATTTCAGCTTGTAAAGTAGCTGATAAATTTGCAACTACTACAAAAGATAAATTCTCTATTAAATCAGGAATTATTGAAGGTGAAATTTGCGATGCTACTAGAGTTAATGCATTTGCTAAATTACCATCAAGAGAAGAACTTCTTGGAATGCTTGCATCTGTATGGATGGGACCTGTTAGAAACTTTACTATCGGTCTTGATGCTCTTAGAAGAAAAAAAGAAGAAGAGGCTGCTTAATTTTAAGCTAAAAATATATTAAATTAAAAAAATAAAAAGGATAGAAAATGGCAATTTCTAAAGAAGACGTTTTAGAATTTATTTCTGGTTTATCTGTATTAGAATTATCAGAATTAGTAAAAGAATTTGAAGAAAAATTTGGAGTATCTGCACAACCTGTAGCAGTTGCTGGTGCTGCAGTTGCAGTTGAAGCTGCTGAAGAAAAAACTGAATTTGACGTAATTATCGTTGATTCAGGAGATAAAAAAATCAATGTAATTAAAGAAATTAGAGCAATTACTGGTTTAGGATTAAAAGAAGCAAAAGATGCTGCAGAGCAAACTCCTTCAACAATTAAAGAGGGAATTTCTAAAGCTGATGCTGAAGCAATCAAAGCTCAACTTGAAGCTGCTGGTGCAAAAGTAGAAGTTAAATAAGTTTTATAACTTATCGTATATAGGGACTTTTCCCTATATAAGTTTAGCATCTTTGAGGGCTAAGGTTAAGATTTTTTAACAAATTTTAACCTTATCCTTTATGGATGCTTTTGTGCTTTATAAGAAAATAAGGCAAACATAACCAAATTTTATAACAAGGTGTAAGATGTTAAACTCTTTAAAATCTGGTAATAGACTAAGAATAGATTTCGCAAAAAACCCACAAAAAATTGAAATTCCAAATTTATTACAACTGCAACAAACTTCGTATGATACTTTCTTGATGATTGATCAAAAAGATAGATCTGGTGCTGGTATAGAAAAAGTATTTAAAGCAATTTTTCCAATTCATGATGCTCAAAATAGAGTAACTCTTGATTATTTAGGAAGTGAAGTTGGAAAACCTAGATATGATGTTAGAGAATCAATGGTTAGAGGATTGACATATTCAATCCCTCTTAAGATAAATGTAAGATTAACTCTTTGGGATTTAGATGAGAAAACTGGAGAGAAAATAGGTGTAAAAGATATTAAAGAGCAATCTTTATTTATTAGAGAAATCCCACTTATGACTGAAAGAACTTCATTTATTGTAAATGGTGTTGAAAGAGTTGTTGTAAATCAGCTACATAGATCTCCAGGTGTTATTTTCAAAGAAGATGAATCAAATACAACAAATAATAAACTTCTTTACACTGGACAAATTATCCCAGATAGAGGTTCTTGGTTATATTTTGAATATGATGCAAAAGATGTATTATATGTAAGAATTAATAAAAGAAGAAAAGTTCCAATTACAATTCTTTTTAGAGCTTTAGGATATTCAAAAGAGGATATTGTTAAACTATTTTATCCTGTAATTACTATTAAAATTAAAAACAATAAATTTTTAACAGAGTTTAATCCTGATGACTTTATGGGAAGAATTGACTATGATATAAAAGATGATAAAGGAAATTTAGTTATTCAAGCAGGAAAAAGATTAACTGCAAGAAAAGCTAAGGCTTTAATTGAAGGTGGATTAAAATTAATTGAATATCCACTTGAGCTTTTAATGGATAGACACACAGCTGGTTCTATTTATGATCCTCAATCGGGAGAAGTTTTATTTGATGCTTTAACAAGTCTTGATGAGTTAAAACTTAAAAAATTATTAGATTTAGGATTTGAAACATTTGAAATTGCAAATGATTTATCAAGTGGAGCTGATGCTTCAATTATAAATGCATTTAAAGCAGATGCTGAAAGTTTAAAATTATTAAAGCAAACTGAACAAATTGAAGATGAAAATGATTTAGCTGCAATTAGAATTTATAAAGTAATGAGACCAGGTGAGCCTGTAACAAAAGAGGCAGCAAAAGAGTTTATAAAAAAACTATTCTTTGATCCTGAAAGATACGACTTAACAAAAGTTGGAAGAATGAAGATGAATCATAAGTTAGGTGTAAATGTACCTGAATATGTTACAACTTTAACTTACGAAGATGTTATAAAAACTGTTCAATACTTAATAAAAGTTAAAGCAGGGCATGGTCATATTGATGATAGAGATCACTTAGGAAATAGAAGAATTAGAGCAATTGGGGAATTACTTGCAAATGAGTTACATGCAGGTTTAATCAAAATGCAAAAAACTATTAGAGATAAAATGACAACTCTATCGGGAACTTTAGAAGATATTATGCCTCATGATTTAATTAACTCAAAAATGATTACATCAACAATTACTGAGTTTTTTACAAGTGGTCAATTATCACAATTTATGGATCAAACAAATCCACTATCTGAAGTTACTCATAAAAGAAGATTATCAGCTCTTGGAGAGGGTGGTTTAGTAAAAGAGAGAGCAGGATTTGAGGTAAGGGACGTTCATCCAACTCACTACGGAAGAATTTGTCCAGTTGAGACTCCAGAGGGTCAAAATATCGGTCTTATAAATACTCTTTCAACTTATTCAAAAGTAAATGAGTTAGGATTTATTGAAGCTCCTTATAAAAAAGTAGTTGATGGTGTTGTTACAAATGAAATTTCATACTACACTGCAACTCAAGAAGAGGGACTTGTAATTGCTCCTGGTTCAACAAAAGTTGATGAAAATGGAAAAATTATTGAACCATTAATTGAAGTTAGACTTAATGGTGAAATTATTTTGATGGATAAAAATAAAGTTGATTTAATAGATATATCATCACAAATGGTAATGGGTGTTGCAGCCTCTTTAATTCCATTTTTAGAGCATAATGATGCAAATAGAGCATTAATGGGTTCAAATATGATGAGACAAGCTGTTCCATTGATTAAACCAACAGCTCCAATAGTTGGAACTGGTTTAGAAAAAACAGTTGCAAGAGATGCTTGGGAAGCAATTAAAGCTAATAGAGGTGGAGTTGTTGAAAAAGCAGATTCTAAAAACATCTATATTAGTGGTGAAGATGAAAATGGACCATTTATTGATTATTATGATGTAAGTAAAAATGTAAAAACAAATAATAATACATCTTTTGGGCAAAGAGTTGCTATAAAAGAGGGTGATATTATTGAAAAAGGTCAAGTAATTGCTGATGGTCCATCAATGGATAAAGGTGAGCTTGCAGTTGGAATTAATGCTATGGTTGCATTTATGCCATGGAATGGATACAACTATGAGGATGCTATTATTCTAAGTGAAAGACTTATTAAAAAAGATGCATTTACTTCAGTTCATATCTATGAAAAAGAGATTGAGTGTAGAGAGTTAAAACATGGTAATGAAGAGATAACTAGGGATTTACCAGGTGTTAAAGAAGAGAATTTATCACATCTTGATAGCTCGGGAATTGTAAAAGTTGGAACTTATGTAACTCCTGGAATGATTTTAGTTGGAAAAGTAACACCAAAAGGTGAGATTAAACCAACTCCAGAAGAGAGACTACTTAGAGCAATTTTTGGTGATAAAGCAGGACATGTTATAAATAAATCTTTATATTGTCCAACATCAATGGAAGGAACAGTTGTTGATGTTAAAGTTTTCACTAAAAAAGGTTATGAGAAGTGTGAAAGAGCTAAGGCTGAAATTGAATTAGAAAAAAATGAGTTAAATCAAAAACATCTTGATAAGCTTTTAATGCTAGATAGAGAAGAGGCTTTAAAAATAAATAATCTTCTAACAAAATCGAAGCTTGATAAAGAGCTTGAGTTAGATGGAGTTGTATATAAAAAAGGTGATACATTAACGCTTGAGACTCTTTTAAGTGTAAATAGATTTGCTATGAAAAAAGTAGTATCTTCTTATGCAAAAGAGGTTGAAAAAGCTTATAATGATACAAAAGAGTATTTTATTAGACAAAAAGCTGAATTAAGAAAAGATCATGAAGAGAAGTTAAATGTTCTAGAACATGATGATATTTTATCAAGCGGAGTTATCAAACAAGTTAAAGTTTATATTGCAACTAAGAGAAAAATTAAAGTTGGTGATAAAATGGCTGGAAGACATGGAAACAAAGGTATTGTTTCAAATATCGTTCCAAAAGTTGATATGCCATATTTAGAAGATGGAACAACAGTTGATATCATTCTAAATCCACTTGGGGTTCCTTCAAGGATGAATATTGGACAAATTATGGAGGTTCACTTAGGGCTTGTAGGTAGAAGACTTGGTAAACAAATTCAACAAATCTATGATGCAAAAAAAGGTGAGTATATCGCTGATTTAAGAGCAAAAATGATTGAAATTGCAGGGGTTGCAAAACTTATGAATGCAAAAGCATTTATTGAAAAATTAAGTGATGATGAACTTCTTGATTATGCTAGAGATTGGTCAAAAGGTGTTAAATTTGCAACACAAATTTTTGATGGTGTTGAAGCTTATGACTTTGAAAAACTGTTTGAAATGGCAAAAATAGATAGCGATGGTAAATCTGTTTTATACGATGGAAAAACAGGTGAAAAGATGAAAGAGAGAGTAAACGTTGGGTATATGTATATGCTGAAACTTCACCACTTAGTTGATGAAAAAGTTCACGCAAGAAGTACAGGTCCATATTCACTTGTAACGCAACAACCAGTTGGAGGAAAAGCTCTATTTGGTGGACAAAGATTTGGAGAGATGGAGGTTTGGGCATTAGAAGCTTATGGTGCAACTGCTGTACTAAAAGAGATGCTAACAACTAAATCAGATGACGTTGATGGAAGAACAAGAGCATATAGAGCTATTGCAAATGGTGAAAATGTACCAAGTTCAGGAGTTCCAGAGACATTCTTTGTTTTAACAAAAGAGTTAAAAGCCTTAGCTTTAGATGTAGAGATTTTTGAAGAGGTAGAAAACAATGAGTAATAATGAAAAAGTACTATCACCAATTGATATAAAAGAGCTTGAAAGACCACAAGATTTTGCTGCTTTCCAATTAAAATTAGCAAGTCCTGAAAAAATACTCTCTTGGTCTTGTGGTGAGGTTAAAAAACCTGAAACTATAAACTATAGAACACTAAAACCTGAAAGAGATGGACTGTTTTGTGCAAAAATCTTTGGACCAGTAAAAGATTATGAGTGTCTTTGTGGTAAATATAAAAAGATGAGATACAAAGGTGTTGTTTGTGAAAAATGTGGAGTTGAAGTAACTTCTTCAAAGGTGCGACGACACAGAATGGGTCATATTGAGTTAGTATCTCCAGTTGCTCATATTTGGATGGTATCTTCTCTTCCATCAAGAATTGGAACTATTTTAGGTGTTAAATTAAAAGATTTAGAGAGAGTTTTATATTATGAAGCATATATAGTAATTAACTCTGGAGAAGCTTTTTATGATGGTGAAAAAACTAAAAAAATAAACAAATATGATATTTTAAATGAAGAGCAGTATAGAACAGTTTCTGATTTATTTGAGCATACAGGTTTTGAAGCAAAAATGGGTGGAGAGACTATTAGAGAGCTTTTAGAAAATCTTGATTTATTTGAGCTTTTAACACTTTTAAAAGATGAGATGCAAACAACTAAGAGTGAAGCAAAAAGAAAAACTATAATAAAAAGATTAAAGGTAGTTGAAAACTTCATAAATAGTGGAAATAAACCTGAGTGGATGATGCTTACACAACTTCCAGTTCTTCCACCTGATTTAAGACCTCTTGTTTCACTTGATGGTGGAAAATTTGCTGTTTCTGACGTAAATGACCTTTATAGAAGAGTTATAAATAGAAATAACAGATTAAAAAGATTAACAGAACTTGATGCTCCTGAAATTATTATTAGAAATGAAAAAAGAATGCTTCAAGAAGCTGTTGATGCATTATTTGATAATGGAAAAACAGCAAATGCAGTTAAAGGTGCGAACAAAAGACCTCTTAAATCTTTAAGTGAGATTATTAAAGGTAAACAAGGACGATTTAGACAAAACTTACTTGGAAAGAGGGTTGACTTCTCAGGAAGATCTGTTATTGTTGTTGGACCTAATTTAAATATGGATCAATGTGGTATTCCTAAAAAAATGGCACTTGAACTATTTAAACCACATTTAATGGCAAAACTTGAAGAGAAAGGTTATGCAACAACTCTAAAAGCTGCAAAAAGATTAATTGAATCTGAGACAAATGAAGTTTGGGAGTGTTTAAATGAGATTGTTGATGAGTATCCTATTTTATTAAATAGAGCACCAACTCTTCATAAATTGTCTATTCAGGCATTTCACCCTGTGTTAATTGATGGAAAAGCAATAAGACTTCATCCTCTTGTTTGTGCTGCATTTAATGCCGATTTCGATGGGGATCAAATGGCTGTTCACGTACCACTTTCTCAAGAAGCAGTTGCTGAAGCAAAAGTTTTAATGATGAGTTCTATGAATATTTTATTACCAGCAAGTGGTAGAGCAATCGCTGTTCCTTCTCAAGATATGATTTTAGGAATTTATTATCTATCTTTAGTAAAAGATGGTGTAAAAGGTGAACATAAACTTTTCACTGATGTAAATGAAGTAAAAATTGCTCTTGATATGGGACAGATTGATTTACATGCAAAAATTAGAACAAAACTTGAAGGAAGAGTTATATCTACGACTGTTGGAAGACTAATCATACATGAGATACTTCCATCTTTTGTACCAATGAATTTATGGAATAAAGTTCTTAAGAAGAAAGATATTGGTGCACTGGTAGATTATATTTATAAAGAAGCAGGATATGAAGTAACTCCTAGATTCTTAGATAACCTTAAAAATTTAGGTTTTAAATATGCAACTTATGCAGGAATGTCTATATCTATTGATGATATTATTATTCCAGAAAGTAAAGTAGGGCATATTACAAAATCTAAAAAAGATGTTATTGAAGTTCAAAAACAGTTCTCTCAAGGACTTTTAACTGAGCAAGAGAGATACAACAAGACTATTGATATTTGGACAGAAACAAATAATAAATTGGGTTCTGAGATGATGGAGCTAGTTAAAACAGATAAAAATGGATTTAACTCAATTTTTATGATGGCAGATTCAGGAGCAAGAGGTAGTGCAACTCAAATTAGACAGTTGTCTGGTATGAGGGGTCTTATGGCTAAACCTGATGGAAGTATTATTGAAACACCAATTATATCTAACTTTAAAGAGGGTCTTAACGTTCTTGAGTACTTTATTTCTACTCACGGAGCTAGAAAAGGTCTTGCAGATACAGCGCTTAAAACAGCAAATGCTGGATATTTGACAAGAAAACTAATCGACGTTTCTCAAAATGTAAGAATTACTGATGAAGATTGTGGAACTCACGAAGGTATAGAAATTACAGATATTACTTCTGGAAATGAGTTAATCGAGTCTTTAGAAGAGAGAATTACAGGAAGAGTTATTGCTGAAGATATAATTGACCCAATTTCAAATGAGATACTATTTACTGAAGGTACTTTAATAACTGAAGAGTTTGCAAGAGTTGTAAAAGATAGTGAAGTTAAATCTGTTGTTATTAGAACACCACTTACTTGTAAAACTGAAAATGGACTTTGTTCAAAATGTTATGGATTAAATCTAGGTGAGCAAAGAAAAGCTAAGCCAGGAGAAGCTGTAGGAGTTGTTGCAGCTCAATCAATTGGTGAGCCAGGAACTCAGCTAACGCTTAGAACTTTCCACGTTGGGGGAACTGCAAGTGCAACTCAAACTGAAAGAGAGTTAAAAGCTGATAAAGAAGGGTTTATTAGATACTATAATATTAAAAAATATGATACACAAGATGGAAAATCTATTGTAGCAAATAGAAGAAATGCTGGAGTATTGTTAGTTGAGCCAAAAATAAATGCACCATTTAAAGGAAAAGTAACAATTGAAGCTATTCACGAAGAGGTTGTTTTAACTATTTCTAATGGAAAAGATAAAAAACAATATTTCTTAAGAAAAAGTGATGTTGCAAAAGTAAATGAACTAGCTGGAATTTCTGGAAAAATTGAAGGTAAACTTTATATTCCACACAAAGATGGAGAAGAGGTTGAGAATAATGACTCTATTGTTGAGATAATTAAAGATGGATGGAATGTTCCAAATAGGATTCCATATGCATCTGAATTAAAAGTTTCAGATGGAGCTCCTGTTACTTCTCAAGTTTTAGCAGGTGCAAAAGGGATAGTTAAATACTATAAATTGACTGGTGATTATTTAGAAAGAAGACATGATATAAAAGCAGGTGATAAAGTTGTTGAAAAAGGACTTTTTGCTGTTATTGCAGATGCTGATGATAGAGAAGCTATAAGACACTATATTTCAAGAGGTTCTTCAATAGTTTTAAATGACAATAGTGAAGTTGAAAAAGGTACTCAAATTTCGGCACCAACAACTAAAGAGCAAACTGTTATTGCAGAGTGGGATCCATATGCAAACCCTACAATAGCAGAACAATCAGGTATTGTAACATTTGAAGATATTATTCCAGGTGTTACTGTTTCTGAGCAGTTCGATGAGTTAACAGGAACATCAAAACTAGTTGTAAATGAGTATATACCAGCTGGATATAAACCAACAGTTTTATTAGCAACTGCTTCAAATGAGATTATAAGATATGTTTTAGACCCAAAAGCATCTTTAAATATTCAAGAGGGTAAAAAAGTAGAAATTGCAGATATTATTGCTAAAACACCAAAAGCAACTCAAAAATCAAAAGATATTACTGGAGGTCTTCCTAGAGTATCTGAGTTATTTGAAGCTAGACGACCAAAAAATATTGCAATTTTAGCTTCATTTGATGGAATTGTAACTTTTGGGAAACCGCTTAGAAATAAGCAAAAACTAATTATTACAGATGCTGTTGGAAATCAAACTGAATATTTAGTTGAAAAAGGTAAGCAAATATTAGTTCATGAAGGTGAATTTGTTCATGCTGGTGAGTCTTTGACAGATGGTCAAGTGTCTCCTCACGATGTTTTAAAAATTTTAGGTGAAAAAGCTCTACATTACTTTATTGTATCTGAAGTACAACAAGTATATAGATCTCAAGGGGTAAATATTGCAGATAAACATATTGAGGTAATTACATCTCAAATGTTAAGACAAGTTTCGATAATCGACGGTGGAGATACAAAATTCATCATGGGTGATATGATTTCTAAAAAGAGATTTAAAATCGAAAATGAAAAAATAATAAGAATGGGTGGAAAACCAGCTATTGCAGAACCAGTTTTATTGGGAATCACAAGAGCAGCAGTTACATCTGATAGTATTATTTCAGCTGCATCATTCCAAGAGACTACAAAAGTTTTAACAGAAGCAGCAATTAGTGCAAAAATGGATATGCTTGAGGATTTAAAAGAGAATGTTGTAATAGGAAGAACAATTCCTGTTGGAACAGGGCTTTATAAAGACCAAAAAATTATCTTTTCAGAAGAGAAATAAATAGGGCAAAGCCCTATTTATAAAGATGGAAATAGTTCACTTTTTTTTTATCTTTGTTGCTATTGAACTTTTTGAGTCAAATTGGCAAAAGTCTTCTACTCTTTATGGTATGCTAGAAAATAATTTTTTAGTATATAAGAAGAATATCTTTTTATATTTTATTTTACACATATCATTTTTTTATTCACTTTACCTATCTATATCATCAAATAATTTTGGTTTTTGGATGAGTTCAATTTTAGCTTTAAAATTTTTTGATATTATTTTTAAACTTTCTATTATGAAAAAACTCTCAGATGGTATAAATATAAATGAAATAATACCTTTTGATGCAAATATTACGCCAATTCTTAGATATTTAAATGTATTAATTTATCCGCTACTTTTTATTTTTGCTACTACTTTATAAATTTTGTGATAGAATAATTAAAAATTTAAAAGGATAAAAATGCAATTTTTAATAATAGCTTATGATTATGATGATGCTTTTGAAAGAAGAATGCAATCAAGAGAACAACATATAATAAATACTAAAAAGATGATGGAAAGTGGAAATATTGTATCTGCTGGAGCTTTAATAGAGGATGATAAGATGGTTGGTTCATCTTTGTTTGTAGATTTTGATACTGATGAGGAACTTGATTTATGGCTTGAGGATGAACCTTATGTTGTAAACAGAGTTTGGAATATGGACGAAATTCAAATTGTTCCTGTAAAACTACTTCCAAAAAACTAATAACTAACTCATATAAGCCCATTTTATTGGGCTTTCTTTTTTTATAAAACAAAAATATTTTTTAACAATAAAAGGCTAAGTATGGAAACATTTGAAAAAACTACTTTAATAGATTGTAGTGCAAAAGAGCTATTTGATTTTCATCTTGATACAAATAACATTAAACTAATAACTCCAAAACATACAAAAGTGGAGCTGTTGGATTATGAAGACTCAACTTATGAGGGAAAAATAGTAAAGCTAAAAACTACGAGAGCTTTTATTTGTATGAATTGGATAATAAAAATTGAAAAATTAAAATATCCAAATTTACTTGTTGATGTGGCTTTAAAATCTCCTTTTTCTTATTGGGAACATAGCCATATATTTACTCAAAAAGGTAATTTATGTGAATTAAAAGATAGTATTAAGTTTAAATTACCTTTTGGTATATTTGGAAAATTGATTTTGCCATTTATTAAAAAAGATATAAAAAATATGTTTGAGTATAGACATATTCAAACAAAAAAATATTTTAGTAAAAAGGATTAAGATATGAGATTTATTTTGGGACTTTTTTTGTTTATAACAACTTTATTAGGAGATGAAAATATGAGTATATATGATATTGAAGTAAAAGATATAGATGGTAAAGTTTTTACTATGAAAAAGTATGAAAATAGAGTAATGTTAATTGTAAATGTTGCTAGTAAATGTGGTTTTACAAACCAATATGAGGGTTTAGAAGAGTTACATAAAAAATATTTTGATAAAGGATTATCAGTTTTAGGTTTTCCTTGTAATCAGTTTTTATCACAAGAACCAGGAACAGAAGATGAGATTAAAGAGTTTTGCTCATTAACTTATGGTGTAGAGTTTGAAATGTTTAGTAAAATTGATGTAAATGGAGAGAATGCTCACCCTTTATATAAATTTTTAAAAGAGAGTTCAAAAGGAGTTTTAGGAACTGAGGCTATAAAATGGAATTTTACAAAATTTTTAGTTGATAAAAATGGTAAAGTGGTAAAAAGATATGCTCCTAGTACAAAACCAAGTGAGATAGAAAATGATATTTTAAACTTACTTTAGAAATCTAAAAAACAGACTCAAATAAGCCCATTTTTATTAAGGGCTTATTTTATAAAGATTAAACTTTTACTTTTATACAGAAGTAAAAAAACTTATAAAAGCAAATAAACTTCCTATTAGTAGAAATGATTCACTCATTTATATTCTCCAAATTTTAAATATTTCAAATAATATCAATAAAATTTAAAAATATCTAAAAAAATTGCAATTTGTAATATTTTTTGTCTTATTATATTTTTATAAGCGAAATAATATAAAGAAAAATAATCTAAAAATAGTGTAAAAAAGTAACAAATTTAAATAAAACTGAAATAGCCATTCACTTATGTGTTTTTGGAACAAATTAAACTAGAAAAGTGCCTTAAAATGGTAAATATTTTTTTACATTTTTTAAAAAAGCAACTAGAAATTAGGCTTTTACTTTATAACTATTTATCCAAATATAAGTTTGATTACAATATTTTGTTATTAATATTTACTTTTAACTAGGAGGAGTCAATATGAATGATAACATTGAGCGAGTAAGAGAAGTTTTTACTCAAAAATCAACTAGAGTTGATACAAATAAGGGAGATGAGTTTTATAAATCATTATTTGAAAAATCAAAAGCTAGATTAAAATCTTTAAGAGAGCAAAAACCTCTTAGAGATATAGATATGATGGAGGTTATTGAAACTGAAGGGGTAAACAGAAGAGATTTTATGAAGTGGGTTAGTGCAACAACTGCAACACTTATGCTTCCACCTATGTTTGCTCCTTTAGTTGCAGAGGCTACTGAACTTATGAATAGGGTTCCAGTAATTTGGATAGAGTTACAAGATTGTGCTGGAAATACAGAAGCTCTTTTAAGAAGTTCTGCTCCAACTGTTGATGATTTATTATTTGATGTTTTAAGTTTAGAGTTTCACCATGCTTTAATGGCATGTGCAGGAAATGATGCTGAGCATCAGTTAGATGATGCTGTTGAACATTTCAAAGGAAAATATTTACTTTTTGTTGAAGGTTCAATTCCAACTGCTATGAATGGAAATTATGGGACAATTGGACCATCTGGTGAAACTTTTCAAGAACATTTAGCAAGATTGTCAAAAGATGCAGCAGCTGTTGTAGCTGTTGGAACATGTGCTACTTTTGGTGGAGTTCCAGCTGCTTCTCCAAATCCAACTGGTGCTGTTGGAGTTATGGATTTAGTAAAAGGAAAACCAATTGTTAATATTCCAGCTTGTCCAGCAAACCCAGCAAATATGGTTGGTGTTGTACTTCATTATGTTTTAACTGGTCAAGTTCCTGAACTTGATTCACTTTTAAGACCAAAATTTGCATTTGGATATAGAATTCATGATAACTGTGAAAGAAGAGCTCACTTTGATGCTGGAGAGTTCGTAGAAGAGTGGGGAGATGAAGGAGCTAAAAACAACTGGTGTTTATACAAAGTTGGTTGTAAAGGACCAATGACATTTAATAACTGTTCAATTATTAGATATAACGATGGTGCAAACTGGCCAGTTGGTGTAGGACGAGGATGTATTGGATGTAGTGAACCAGATTTTTGGGACAAATATGCTTATGAAAGACCAATGGCAATAGCAAGAATTAAAGCACCAACTGGTGGAGTTGAAAAAACTGTTGATGAATTTGGTCTAGGACTTTTAACAGCAACTGCTCTTGGTATTGGAGTTCATGCAATTGCAAGTGTAGTTGCTGGTAAAAAATCAAATGAAAATGAGGAGAGATAATGACAAAAAAACATTTAGTAGTAGATCCAATTACAAGGATTGAAGGACATCTTAGAATTGAAGCAATTATAGATGAGAACAATGTTATTACAGATGCTTACTCATCTTCTACAATGTTTAGAGGAATTGAAGAGATTTTAAAAGGAAGAGATCCTAGAGATTGTGGACTTCTTGCAATGAGAATTTGTGGAGTTTGTACAGGAACTCACTATCAAAGAAGTATTGAAGCTGTTGAAAATGCTTTTAGTGTAACTATTCCTAAAAATGCGAGATTAGTACGAAATCTTATTCAAGGTGCTTTATATCTTCATGACCACGTTGTTCACTTTTATCATCTACATGCACTTGATTGGGTTGATATTACAAAAGCACTTGAGGCAGACCCAAAAGCTACTGTTGCTGAAGCTCAAAAATGGGCAGGACTTTCAGGACAAAGAGCTTGGAATGCTTCTGAAGATGTATATATTCAAGTAAAAGAGAGAGTTCAAAAATATATAAAACAAGGAAGACTTGGTATTTTTGGAAATGCTTATTGGGGTAGTGAAGGTTTTAAATTAACTCCTGAACAAAACTTAATCGGTCTTTCTCACTATCTTGATGCTCTTGAATTACAAAGAGATTTAGCAAAAATGATGGCTATTTTTGGTGGAAAAAATCCTCATCCTCAATCTTTTGTTGTTGGTGGAGTTACTTGTGTTCAAGATATAAAAAATCCTGCAAGAATTGCTGAATTTAAACAACTTCTTAAAAGAGGAAGAAAGTTTATTAAAGAGGCTTATTTACCAGATGTTTATATGGCTGGAACAATGTATGGTGAAGAGGCATTAAATGGAACAGGTGGTGGATTAGGAAACTATATGAGTTATGGTGGATTTAATTTAGATGATTTACCATTTTATAAATCTAAAAAATTATTCCCTGCTGGAATTGTAAAAAACAAAGATTTAAGTAAAGTTTATGAAGTAGATGAAGCAAAAATTACTGAAGATGTTACTCATGCTTGGTATAAAGGAAATACAAATCTTCATCCTTTTGATGGAGTTACAGAGCCAAACTATACAGGTTTTGGTAAAAAAGAGAATAATATTGCTTATTTAGATACTCAAAATAAATACTCTTGGATTAAATCTCCACTTTATAATGATGAAAGAATGGAAGTAGGACCACTTGCTAGAATGGTTGTTGGATTTGCTAGTAATGATGAGTTAATTAAAAAATATGTTACAAATTTTTTAACTAATGCAAATCTTCCTGCAACAGTTTTATTTTCAACTGTAGGAAGAACAGCTGCAAGAGCAATTGAAAGTGAACTTATGGCTGATGTTATGATGGATTGGGTAGATGAGTTAGCATTAAATGCTGCAAATGGTGATTTATCAACATGGACAGAGTTTGATTTTAATACAGTTGCAAAAGATGCAAAAGGAATTGGTCTTGAAGAGGCACCAAGAGGTGCATTAGGACACTGGGTAAAAATTAAAGATGGTAAAGTTGTGAACTATCAAACTGTTGTTCCTTCAACTTGGAATGCAGCGCCAAGAGATTATAAAGGAAGAATGGGAGCTTATGAAGCTGCTTTAATTGGTACAAAAGTTGCAAATGTTGAGCAACCTTTAGAGATTTTAAGAACTATTCATAGTTTTGATCCTTGTATTGCTTGTGCAGTTCACCTAATTGATACAAATGGTAAAGAGCTTGGTGTTTATAAAGTAAATCCAATTTAAGGAGAATACTATGTCAAAAAATATAGAAATAAAAAGAATGACAGGAACTATGAGAATAGTTCACTGGGTTACATTTTTTAGTATGATAACAGCTGTAATCACGGGCTTATATATTGGTCATCCATATTATCAAACATTTATAGCAGATCCTGCTGTTGATAAATATGTTATGGCATGGAATAGATGGGCTCACTTTATAGTTGCTATTATATTTGATGTAACAGCCGTTTTAGTTGGATATTTATATTTCTTTTCAAGATTTGAGAAGCCTTATAAAAAACTAATACCAAATAAACAAAATATTGTTGAATTTTTTGAAGTATTGTTAAATTTAATAACACTTAATAGAAGAAAAAAGTTTGATTCAAGCCATAGTGATAGTTTTAATATTGTATTTTTTACAATATTTCATCTACTTTTAGTGTTTATGCTATTTACTGGACTTCAGCTTTATGTTCATGGTCTTGCATCAGGACATAGCTCAATAGGTGCTTGGTGGCCAGCAATGCTTCATTTAGTTACTGATTGGACTTTATATGTTTTTGGTGGAAATATGGGAGTTAGAATTGCTCATCATTATGCTATGTATTTTATATTAGCTTGGGTAATGTTTCATATTTATTATCAAGTTTGGAGAACAATTTTCTGGAAAGAGGGTGATATTGCTATTGTAATTGGTGGAAGTAAGTTTGTAAAAGAAGAGGAGAAATAGGTTTTAGAAGCAAAAGCTTCTAAAACTTTTAAATATTTATATGAAAAATACAATTATTATAGGTGTTGGAAATATGCTCTTTAAAGATGAGGGTATAGGAATTTATGCTAGTGAATATATAAAACAAAATTATGAGTTTGATGAAGATTTAGAGATTATTGATGGTGGAACATTAGGATTTAAACTAATGGCATATTTTCAAGAGTATAAAAATGTCATTATTTTAGATACTGTGTCTATTGATGATGAAGCTGGAAGTATATTTAGGCTTCCTAGTGATGTTTTATTAGGACTTGGAAAATATAGAAAAACAGCTCATGAAGTAGAGATTGTTGAGATGCTTGAAATTGTTTCAGTTTTAGATTCTCATGCAAATGTTACGATAATTGGAATAGTCCCAGAAGATATACAAAGTGTTGAAATAGGTCTTACAAAACTTATGGAAGAAAAATTTCCATTTTTTATAGAAACTTCTATAAAAGAGATAGAGAGCTTAGGTTTTAAACTTACAAAAAAATCTGATATTGCTGTTCCTGATATTGTAAAAAGTTTAATTGGAAGCTACAATGGCTCTCATTTAAATAGAATCCCAAATGAAGAGGATTTTACTCATGAAGTTAATCTATAAAATAGAGTACAACTCAACTTCTTTTTATTTTAAAAGATTAATAGATGAGTTGATAAAAAACTCAAATATAGATGCAAATACAAAACAATATTTTGGATTTATTTTAATATTTATTGATGATGAGCTTGAAAATATTGAAAAGTTTTTTTTAAATTTAGAAACAAATCTTCCTTACTCTATGTTTTTGAAAAAATCATATTTAATAGATGAGTTTAATGAAGAGATTAAAGAGTTAGAAGATAAAAATATAAAAGAGAATTTTGAGATTTTGACAAATAGAAAAGTTAAAGATATTTTAGAAAATTCTAATTTTGATTTTTTAAGTCAAATTGTTAATTTAAACAGATCTTTTGTTGTTAAATTTCAAGATTTAGAACTCTTTTTACCAAATAAAAATTTAAAAGAAAACTTTGAAAAAGATAATTATGAAATTAGATTGTTAGTTACAAATAGTCAAGTCTTAACAGATCTTTTTATAATTGAAGAGCCTGAAATAAATCTTTTATGCTCAATAGAAAGACCCTTGGTTAAATTGAAATTAAAAAATATAGATGAAAATATTTCAAATAGTGGATATATTTTTACAAGACTTGTAAACTCTTCAAAAGAGGTTGAATTATCAAAAGCGCTAAAAGAACAAAATATTGATTATATTTTATATTCGACTAAAAAAGATGAGTTAAAAGCTTGTAGTTTTGAAAATCTAAATCTTATTATTAGTGATGATAAAACTTTGTATCCAAAGTATGATTATAAAAAAGATTTGATATTTAATTCAAGTAGTGAATATTTAAACTCTTTTTCAAATGTTTATAATGCAGTTTTACACGAGCATAACCTTTTAGATAAAAACTCTATTGGAGTCTATTTTTCACTGAATTCTAAAAATAGTTTTGTCGATATAAAAGTTTTAAATGAAGAAGAAAAAAGAGTAATATATATTCCTGATATAGAATCTAATATGAATCAAATTTTAGAAGATATTTCATCTCTTGATGAAAACTGTAAAAGATTGGTTGATAATTTTTCAAAAAAATATCCTTATACAAAAGATATAAAACTTACAAATAACAATGGTTTTTCAACTATTATAGAAGCTATTGCCAAACTTTTAAATATAGAATCAATTAAAGATTTTGAAGAGTTAGCACTAAATAGTGGATATGTTGATGCTTTACAAATTGATATGAAATTAATTAAAATTGATAACAAAAACTATTTAGATTATAGAAAAACTATTCAATCTATAATGTCATATAAAATGGCAGATGTTGAAAATGAAACTCTTAGTTTCTCTTTTTATGAGTTTTTGGCTGAATTTATAATAGATTATTTAAGAGAAATAGCAAGAAAAACAAACGCAAAAGATATTGTTTTATGTGGAGATATATTTTCAAATAGGCAAGTTTTTCATAAAGTTTACAAAGAACTTAGTAAAAAATATAATCTAATTTTACCAACAGAGTATGCAATGGATTACATATAAGTAAAAAAATAAGAGTTTATGGAACTGTACAAGGGGTTGGTTTTCGACCTTTTGTATATAATCTAGCAATAAAATACAATCTTTTTGGATATGTAAATAATGATAATATTGGAGTAAATATAGAAGTATCTGGAGAGGCTACTAATATTTCTAGTTTTTTAGAAGATTTAAAAAACAATCCTCCTCCTCTTGCAGTTATTGAAGAGATTAAAATAGAAGATTCAAATAAACAATTTTTTGAATTTAAAATAGAAAATAGCAGTAGTTTTGATAATAAAACAACTACAATTCCCTCTGATATAGCTATTTGTAAAGATTGTATAGATGATATTTTTGATAAAAACAATTTTAGATATAACTACTCTTTAACAAACTGTACAAACTGTGGACCTAGATACTCTATAATCAAAACTGTTCCTTATGATAGAAAAAATACATCTTTAAAAGATTTTACTCTTTGTAAAAAGTGCCAAAACGAGTTTGAAAATCCAACAAATAGAAGATATCATGCACAAGCAATATCATGCGAAGAGTGTGGACCAACAACTTTTCTTTATGATAGTAAACAAACTTTGATTGCTTCAAAAATAGAAGCAATAAATTTAGCTTCAAAATATATAAATGATGGAAAAATTTTAGCTATAAAAAGTATGGGTGGATTTCATATAGTTTGTGATGCCTCAAATGATGAAACTATATTTAGATTAAGAGAATTTAAAAAAAGAACCACAAAACCATTTGCTGTAATGTTTAAAGATATAGATAGTTTAAGAAATTATGCTATTTATTCTAGAATTGAAGAAGATATTTTAACTTCACAACAAAGACCAATAGTATTATTGCAGAAAAAAGAGAATCAAAATTTATCAAATTTTGTTGCACCAAATATAAAAAAAATTGGTTGTTTTTTACCAAATAGTGCTTTGCACTATCTTTTATTTGAAAACTTATTTAATCCAATCATTGCAACTAGTGCAAATTTAAAAGGTGAACCAATAATCACAACAAAAGAGGATATATTTTTAAAACTTTCTAATTTAGTAGATTTTGTACTTGATTATAATAGAGAGATATTAAATAGTTGTGATGATTCAATACTGCAAGTTGTTAATGAAAAAATTATAAAACTTAGAAATAGTAGAGGATATGCTCCAAGTAGTTTAAAAGTTGATGGAAAATTTAGTAAAAAAATCTTAAGTTTAGGAGCAAATCAAAAATCAACTTTTAGTATAGCTTTTGATAATAAGATTATTACAAGTCCATATTTAGGAGATTTAGATTCTATTGCTTCTATAGAAAACTATAAAAAAACAGTAGAAAATTTCCTTAATTTTTATGATTTTGTACCTGAAATTATAGTTTGTGATAAACATCCAAAATATGAGAGTACAAAATTTGCTTTTGAGTTAAAAGATAAAAATCCAAATTTAGAGTTAGTTCAAGTGCAACATCACTATGCCCATGTTTTAGCAGTTTTAGCAGAAAAATCTATAAATGAAGATGTTTTAGCATTTGTTTTTGATGGTACAGGATATGGAGATGATACAAATATTTGGGGTGGTGAAGTTTTTATTGCAAATCAAAAAGAGTACAAAAGAGCTTATCATTTAAAATATTTTAAACTTTTAGGTGGAGAGTTAGCTATAAAAGAGCCTAAAAGAGTAGCTTTATCTTTACTTTTTGATAATTTTACACTAGAAGAAGTTTTAGATTTACCTTTAGATTTTTTAAAAACATTTGAAAAATCTGAGATAAAAACTCTATATACACTTTGGCAAAAGAGTTTAAACTCACCTCTTACTAGCTCTTTTGGAAGATTGTTTGATGCAGTTTGCTCACTTGCTAATATTTTACATATTCAAGAGTTTGAAGGGCAAACAGGTCTTTATATAGAAAATTTATATGATGAAAATATAAAAGAGTTTTTCTCTTATGATATTGTTGATCAAACTATTGATATTTCAAAAATGATAAAAGAGATTTTAAAAGAGGATGATAAAAAAATAGTTGCTTCAAAGTTTATAAATACAGTTGCAAATATAGTTTTTGAAATATCAAATTTACACAAAGATTTACCTATAGTTCTAAGTGGTGGAGTTTTTCAAAATAGAACTTTGGTGGAAATTTTATTAAAGAAATTTAAAAATTATAATAGAAAGGTTTATTTAGGAGAAAAATATAGTCCAAATGATGAATCTATAAGTTTAGGTCAAGTATATTTTCAATTAGAAAATTAAATAAAAGAGGTATTATAATGAAATGTCCTGTTTGTAAAGATGTAGATTTAGTAATGAGTGAAAGACAAGGTGTTGAAATTGATTATTGTCCATCTTGTAGAGGAGTTTGGCTTGATAGAGGAGAGTTAGATAAGATTATTGAAAAAAGTTCAACTTATCAATCAAATAATCATTCAAACTATTTTAAAAATGATGATAGAAATTCATATAATAAACAAAGCAATCATCAACAATACAACTCTTATGATAATAGACAACAAGCTCCATACAAAAAGAAAAAAGAGGGATTTTTATCTGAAATTTTTGACTTTGATTTCTAATTTTTATAAAAAGCTAAGAGATTTTAAAATCTCTAGCTGCTCAGATTTTTTATAGTTAAATTTGAATTCATACTCTTTTAAATAGTAAAAAAAGTTATCTTCATTTACACCTTTGTGTTTTTTTAAATTTTTCTCCAAAAACTTCCAAAATCTATTTAGTTTTGTTTGATGTGCATTTTGAGAGTGAATTTTGTACCAACTTAAATATTGAATAAATCCATCCTCTACGTCAAATGCACGATTGCCTATTTTTGGCATCAAAAGAGTGTAAACTTTCTGATTTGAATAAAAACCAATAATATTTACAGCTTCACTAAGACTCTTTTTTTTCTTTACTTTTTCTCTCTCTTTTAAATAGTAAAACTCTTCATATTCGGTATTGTCTTTAATTGATGAGTTATAAATATCTTCAGAATAGACTGCAATTTTTTGTCTTAAAACATCAAACCTATCTTTTACGGTTTTATAATTTAGTTCTAATTCATTTGAAACTTCAAAAGCGGTTTTATTTTCACAGAATTTTTTAATGATTAATTTATCTTTTTCAATTTTTTTTAAAGAGAGTTTTTTAGCACATTTTTTACATTTTATGTAATCATTTGCAAGATTATAAAAATCTTTATTTTCACAGTTTGGACATATCATAAGTAGATTTTAACAAATTTGTTCTAAAAATATATAGGTGGTTATAATATATCAAATAGTTTTAAAAGGAAATGGGCTAGACTTTTGAAAAACTAAAAGGAAATAGTAATATGTGTAAAGACTGCGGATGTACAATAGCTGGAATGGAACACAACCATAACCATCATCATAACCATGACCATGGACATAGTCATCATCACCATGATCATGAAAATAGAGCTATATTTAAACCAATAAATGATAATTTAAAAACAAATCCTTTGCTAAATGATTCAAAAACCATATCTGTAATTCAAAAAATTTTAGATAAAAATGATCATGAAGCAGCTCATAATAGAGCTCATTTTGACCAACATAAAGTTTTAGGAATAAATTTGATGAGTAGTCCAGGAAGTGGAAAAACTACATTTTTAGAAAATATTGCTGATATGGTAGATTTTAAATTTGCAGTTGTTGAGGGTGATTTAGAAACTTCAAGAGATGCAGATAGACTTAAAGCAAAAGGAATAAATGCAGTTCAAATACAAACAGGAAGTGCTTGTCACTTAGATGCATTTATGGTTCATAAAGGTTTACATGATATTAAGTTAGCTGATATTGATGTTTGTTTTGTGGAAAATGTAGGAAATTTAGTTTGTCCAGCATCTTATGATGTGGGAACTCACTTAAATATTGTTTTAGTTTCAGTTCCTGAAGGAGAGGATAAGATAGCAAAATATCCAGTTATGTTTAGAAGTGCTGATTTAATCCTTATTACAAAAACAGATTTACTTCCATATTTTGATTATGATATTGAAAAAGAGAAGATGGAAGCTAGAAAACTAAAACCAAATGTAGATATTTTAGAAGTAAATATCAAAGATAAACAATCTTTACAAAATGTAATTGATTGGATAAATTTCAAAAGAAAGATGAGATAAATTTCTAAAACGAATTTTATTCATTTAGGCTTCACGGTGGGTACCCAAAAATCAAAGATTTTTACCCTTCCGTTGCAGAATCATTCATAAAATTGTTTTACAAATAAAAGGAGAATATAAAGATGTGTTTATCAATACCATCGAAAATAAAAAGTATAGACCCTGAGATGAATACTTGTGTAGTTGATACTATGGGAGTAGAAAGAAGTGCTAGTTTAGATTTGATAGACCAAGAGGTAAAAGTAGGAGATTATGTTTTAATTCATATTGGTTTTGCTATGAATAAAATAGATGAAGAGGATGCTTTAGAATCACTCAAAGTTTATGCTGAAATCATAGATAAGATGGAAGAGAACGACCGTTTAGCAGCTATTGAAGAATCGCAAAACTGCCCAAATAGATAAAGTAATATAATATGGAAAAAGAACTACAACTAAAAGATTTATATGATGGCTTTCGTGATGCTAAAACTATAAAAGCATTTAAACAAATCATTGATGAAGATTTAAAAGATTATGATGGAACTATAAATATCATGGAAGTTTGTGGAGGACATACTCACACTATTATGAAGTATGGAATCCCACAACTAATAAATAAAAAAATAAATTTTATTCATGGACCTGGCTGTCCTGTTTGTGTTATGCCAAAAGATAGAATAGATAGTGCTTATGAGTTAAGTTTACAAAAAGATCTGATACTTGTAACACTTGGAGATATGATAAAAGTTCCAGGGAGTCGTGGAAGTTTACAAAAAGCAAGAAGTGAAGGTGCTGATGTAAGATTTGTTTATTCTCCTATGGATTGTTTAAAAATTGCTAGTGAGAACAAAGATAAAATAGTAGTCTTTTTTGCAATAGGATTTGAAACAACAACTCCAATGACTTGTGCTTTAATGGAGCAAGTAATAAAACAAGATATAAAAAATATTCTGTTTCATATAAATCATATAACAGTTCCTGAAGTAATGCAAGTATTAGTTCAAGATGAGAACTGTAAAATTGATGCTTTTTTAGGACCATCACATGTAAGTGTTATAAGTGGAAGTAAAATATATGAAGAGTTTCCTTTGAGTTATAATAAACCAGTTGTTGTAAGTGGATTTGAACCAGTTGATGTTATGCAAAGTATCTCAATGATTGTAAAACAGTTCAAAGAAAAAAGAAGTGATTTAGAAATAGAGTATAAAAGGCTTGTATCTTATGAGGGAAATCTAAAAGCTCAAGAACTTATAAACAAATACTTCAGAAAAGTTCCTTTTAAATTTAGAGGAATAGGTGAGGTTGAAAATAGTGGTTATGAACTAAAAGATGAGTTTGATAAATATAATGCAAAAATAGTTTATAAAGATATATTACCAACACAAGAAGTAAAAGAGAATAAAGCTTGTAAATGTCCTGAGATTTTAAAAGGAGTTGCAAAACCAACTGACTGTAAAATCTTTGGAACTGTATGTACTCCAACAAATCCAATAGGATCTTGTATGGTAAGTAGTGAAGGTGCTTGTAGTGCTTATTATAAATATGGGAATTTGTTGTAAGATAATTTATTTTAGCAAAATGAAATATTGTTTTTCCAATTAAATGATAAAAAATGGAGATTAAAAATGAAGCTAACAAACAATAATATTTATCAAGAAATCAAAGAGTTACTTTATAGTGCAAAAAATAGAGTTTATCAAACTATAAATACTACTATGACACAAACTTATTTTCAAATAGGTAAAAGAATCGTAGAGGAAGAACAAGGTGGAGAGATAAGAGCAGAATATGGAAAATCACTATTAAAGCTTCTATCTGTACAACTTAT
Source organism: Aliarcobacter cryaerophilus (assembly GCF_014352935.1). Next base: position 487,171 of record NZ_CP060694.1, read on the forward strand.
AAATGAATTTGGTAAAGGTTTTTCTGTTGATAATTTGGAAAATATGAGACGATTTTATTTAGCATTTCAAAAATCGGAGACAGTGTCTCGGAAATTTGAGTTAAGTTGGTCACACTATATTTTCTTAACAAGAATTGAAAATATAGATGAAAGAAATTTTTATGAAATAGAATCAATAGAAAACAGTTGGAGTTTAAGAGAGCTTAAAAGGCAGTTTGATAGTGGACTATTTGAAAGACTTAAGTTAAGTAGTGATAAACAAAAAGTAAAAGAGCTATCTTTGAATGGTCAAGTTATTCAAACAGCACAAGATTTAATAAAAGACCCATATATTTTAGAGTTTGTTGGTCTTCCTGAATTGTCAAGTTACAGTGAAAGTGAATTAGAACAAAAACTTATAGACAAGCTAGAGCATTTTTTACTAGAACTAGGAAAAGGTTTTACTTTTGTTGCACGCCAAAAAAGAATTACAATAGATGAAAAACATTTTAAAGTTGATTTAGTTTTTTATAATAGATTATTAAAGTCATTTGTAGTTATTGATTTAAAAATAGGTGAGTTAAAACATCAAGATATTGGGCAAATGATGATGTATGTAAATTATTTTGATAGATTTGAAAAAACAGATGATGAAAATTCAACTATTGGAATTATTCTTTGCAAAGATAAAAGTAAGGCATTAGTTGAATTAACGCTTCCAAAAGATAATAATCAAATATATGCAAGTAAATATTTAACTATTTTACCGAACAAAGAAGAGTTTAAAAAGTTATTGGAAGATGAATAAAATGAACATAGAACAAATAAAACAAAGAATACAAAAGTTTAGTGATGATAGAAATTGGGATGAATTTCACAATCCTAAAAATCTAGTTATGGCATTAAATGGCGAAGTAGGTGAGCTAAATGAGATTTTCCAATGGCTAAATTTTGAAGAGTGTATGAACTTACCTGATGATGTAAAAGAGCATACAAAAGAGGAGATTGCAGATATTGCTATTTATCTTATAAGAATTTGTATGAAGCTAGATATAGACCTCGAAAAAGCGATATTAAACAAAATGACTAAAAATGAAGCTAAATATCCAATTGAGACATCTCAAGATGGAAGTAAAAAATATAGTAAGAGTAGGGAAAATAGATAAATGACAAAAACAATAACACTAGCACACGGTAACGGAGGTGCAGAGAACAATGAGCTTATAACAAAGGTATTTTATAATGCTTTTAAAAATGAGATTTTAGAAAAAAGTGAAGATGCCGCACTTATAGAAAATGGAAAGCTAGCATTTAGTACAGACTCTTTTACAGTTAGTCCTCTTTTTTTTAATGGAGCAAATATAGGAAAACTTGCTATTTGTGGAACTTGCAACGATTTAGCAATGATGGGAGCAAAGCCAAAATATCTTACTTGTTCAGTTATTATAGAAGAAGGATTTGAAGTAGAACAGCTTGAAATTATCGTAAACTCTATGAAAGAAGAGTTAGTAAAAAATGAAGCGATAATCGTAAGTGGAGATACAAAAGTAGTACCACGTGGTGCAGTTGATAAAATATTTATAAATACAACTGGAATTGGAGAAATTCTTTATGGAGGAATTAGCTCAAACAATATTACTCAAGATGACTTAATTCTTGTTAGCCGTGACATTGGAGCTCATGGAGCTACGATATTTACTGCACGAGAGGGTATGGATATGCACTCAAATTTAAAAAGTGATTGTAACTCTTTATATCCTTTAGTAAAAGCTTTGATAGATAGTGGTGTTAAAATAACAGCTTTAAGAGATGCTACAAGAGGAGGAGTTAGTGCTGTATTAAATGAGTGGGCGAAGCAATCAAATATTTGTATAGAGGTGGAAGAAGAGAATATTCCAGTTAGTGATGAGGTAAAAGGAATTTGTGAAATGCTTGGTTTTGAAGCAACAAATTTAGCAAATGAGGGAACATTTTTACTCGCAATTCCTAAAAATGACGCTAGCCGTGCAATAGAGGTTTTACATACTTTTCCTGAAGCTTCAAACGCTTCTATTATTGGAAAAGTAACTGCTCAATATCCACAAAAAGTTATTTTAAATAGTTCTTGGGGAACAAAAAGATTTTTAGATACACCAACTGGTGAACTACTTCCAAGGATTTGTTAATTGGTTCCTTTAATAAATGGAACATTTTTAAAGGAGAAATTTTATGCATGAGTATTCTATAGTTCAATCTTTATTAGAGAGTTGCGAAGAACACGCAAAGTCAAATGATGCAAAAAAAGTTACAAAAGTAGTTGTTAAAATTGGAGTTTTAAGTGGAGTTGAACCAGAGCTTCTTCAAACAGCATTTGATACATTTAAAGAACAAACAGTTTGTAATGATGCACAATTTATAATAAATGTTCAACAAATAGAGATTTTATGTAATCAATGTAATAGTAGTTCAACTTTACAAAAACATGAGTTTGCCTGCCCAAAATGCGAAAGTGTTGATTTAAAAGTAACAGATGGTGAAGATATGTATCTTATGAGTTTAGAATTTGAATAATATGGTTCCAAATTTATATAAGAAATAGTAAATTTTACTTTACATAAACAAAAGATAATTATAATTTCACAAAATTAAACAAGGAATTTTTATGAAAAAAGTAATTTCAGCTTTAGCATTAACAGCTCTTTTTGCAAATGCACATTTTTTAACTCTTCTTCCAACTAGTGATAATATTGAAGATAAAAAAGATTCAAATATCAAAATAGATGCTATGTTTATTCACCCTTTTGAACAAAGTGGTATGAATATGGAGAAACCAAAAGGTATTTTTGTAAATAACAGTAAAAACTCTTTACCTTTAAAAGAGACAAAAAAGTTTGAACACAAAGCTTGGGAAACTTCATATTCAATAGATAAACCAGCAGTTTATAAGTTTTTTGTACAACCAGAGCCTTATTTTGAAGAGTCAGAAGGTTTATTTATAAGCCATGTTCCAAAAGTGATAGTTAGTGCTTTTGGTGTTGAAGATGGATGGGATGAGCCAATTGGTTTAAAATATGAGATAGTTCCACTTACAAAACCTTTTGGACTTTATGCTGGAAATATTTTTCAAGGTGTAGTTTTAAAAGATGGAAAACCACAAGCAAATGTTGAAGTAGAAGTTGAGCTTTATAATGAGTTTGATTTAAAAGCTCCAACATCTTCACATATTACTCAAAGTATAAAAACTGATAAAAATGGAGTTTTCTCTTTTGTGATGAATCATAAAGGTTGGTGGGGATTTGCAGCACTAATTGAAGAGGGAGAAAAAGAGCTAAATGGTAAAAAATACCCTATTGAAAACGGTGCTTTACTTTGGTTAAAAGCTTACTAAAATGCATATTAGTGATGGTGTTTTAAGTTTAGAAGTTACAGTAGTTTCGACTATTGTAGCTTTTGGTTTTTTTGCTTACTCTTTTAGAAGTTTAAATAATGAAAAGATAGTTTTAGCATCGGCATTTAGTGCTCTTTTTTTTGTAGCTTCATTTATTCATATACCATTTGGACCAACACAAATTCATCTCATGCTTTTAGGATTTATTGGAGTATTTTTAGGAAGTGTTGCAATATTTTCTATATCTTTAGCACTTATTTTACAAGCTTTACTTTTAGGATTTGGTGGAGTTAGCTCTATAGGAGTAAATGTTTTGATTATGGGATTAGCTTCATATTTAGTATATATTATTTTCAAATTAAATTTTTTTAAAGCTTTAAATGAAAAAGTAAAGTTTTTTTTAATTGGATTTAGTGGAGTTTTTATATCTACTTTTATTTTATTTTTACATCTTATAATTTCAAAAGATGAGTATGAAAAACTCTCTTATACTATTATTTTTGCAAATATACCTACTATGATTTTAGAAGGTTTAGTTACACTATTTTTATTTTTATATATTAAAAAAACAATGCCTAGTTTATTAAAAGGATTAAATATATGAGATTTTTTTTAATTTTAGTTTTACCAATATTTTTATTTGCTCATAAAGTAAATCTATTTTTAGACTTAAAAGATAATAATCTTTATATCAACTCATATTTTGCAAATGCTAAACCATGTATGAATTGTAAATTTAAAATAGAATCAAATGAAAAATTAGTTTTTGAGGATATTTTAGATGAAAAAGGTGAGTACAACTATAAAACATCTTTAAATGATTTAAAAGTTATTGTAGATGCTGGAAGTGGTCACACTGTAAGTAAAAAAATAAAACTTCAAGAGCAAAGAAATGAAGAAAAAATAGTACAAACAGAAAAAATAACTAAAGAGATAGAGCTATTATTAGAAGAAAATAGAGTACTTAAAAATCAAATAAATGTTTTAGAAGAGCAGTTAAACTACTTTGAAATTTTTAAAATAGTTTTTGGCTTACTTTTAATTGTTGTAATTTTTATAATTTTAAAAAGAGTTAAAAGTTGAGTTTAAATCCAGCTATTTCTCTTTTAAGTGCTATTGTTTTTAGTTTGCTTTTAAGCTTTTCAAACTTAGAGATAATATTTTTTATTCCTGTGATTTTTTTGATATTTTTAAATCTAAAATATATTTTAAAAATTTTGAAAAAACTACTATTATTAAACTTTTTTATAGTTTTTTTAGTACTTTTTTTCTATTTTGAAACAGATTTTAATCAAGCTTTTAATCTATTTTTTAAGATAAATTTGATTATTTTATTTAATCTTTTATTGTTCTCTTCTTCAAATGGTTTTGATATTGTAAAGGGATTTATGATACTAAGATTTCCACAAAAATTTATATCGGCTTTGTATTTTACAGTAAAACTTATTTTTGAACTAAATTTAGAATTAAAGAATATTAAATTATCTTTGAAAGCTAGAAATTTTAAACCAAAAACAGATATATTTACTTATAAAACATATGGAAATATATTTGGAATACTATTTTTGAAGATGATTTTAAAATCAAATAGTTTAAAAGAGACTCTTTTGCTTCGAGGTTTTAAAAATCAAATATTTTTAAATTATGATTCTAAAATATATTTATATGATATTGTGTTACTATTTTTGATTTTCTTTATTTTTGTCTTAAAGGTTTTTTTATGAGTTGCTCACTAAATTTAAAAAATATTTCTTATGTAAAAGAAGAGAAACTATTATTTAAAGATATAAATATTGATTTAGGACATAAAGAAAAAATTGCTATTGTTGGAGCAAATGGTGTTGGAAAATCAACACTTCTTAAAATTATGGCAGGATTAATTGAGCCCTCATCAGGTGAAATTGAAATATTTCATAATTTGATAAAAAACAAAAGAGATTTTGAAAAATATAGAGATGATATAGGATATTTACCACAAGATGTGAGTAGTTTTTTTCTTTGTATTACTGTGATTGAAGATATAATGTTTTCTTTGCAAACTTTAGGAATTGGAAAAAAAGAAGCATACGATAAAAGTAAAGAGATATTGAAAAATCTTAATATATTACATTTAGAAAATAGAGTTATTTATGAGCTTAGTGGTGGTGAACAAAAAATTGTCGCACTTGCTTCAATTTTAGTAAAAGAGCCAAAAATCTTGCTCTTAGATGAACCAACAAATGCTTTAGATGAAGAGAGTGAAAATAGAATTTTAGATATTTTAAGCAAAATAGATAAGTCTATGATAATTGTTTCTCATCACAAATCTTTCATTGAAAAAATAGTATCAAAAATTTATAATTTAAGTTCTTTATAATTAAATTATTTAATCTTGATTATATACCCCAAATCTTTAATTGTAGCAATAGTATCTGTATCAATTTTTTTTCTAAGTCTATAAACCATATTTCTAAGAGTATTTTCATCTACACTAGCTTTAAAAACACTATTTTCTATTATATTTTTTGAAATTAAATGATTTGGTTTTTCTAAAAGAAGTTCTAAAAATAAAACCTCATTTTTTGTAAGAGTAATTTTTTCACCATTTTTTATAATATTTTTATCAACAAATGAGTAGTAGATATTTTCATCTAGTTTTATTTGTAGTAAGTTATTTTCTTCCATATATTTAATTATATTTTCAAAAACTTTTATTAAATCATCATATAAAATAGGCTTTTCAATATATTTAATAAGATTTAATTCAATAGCATTAAGAAGTTTCTCTTTATCTGTATATGCACTTGTAATTAAAATTGGAATTTTTTTATCTTTTTCCCTAACAATTTTTGCAGTTTCATATCCATTTAAATTTGGCATCACATAATCTAAAATTAAAATATCGATTTTTTTATTATTGTAATTTTCAATAGCCTCTTTTCCATCATTTGCAATAACTACATCTTTGAAAAACATTTTTAAAATTCTTGAGATGCTATCTTGAATTACTAAATCATCTTCAGCATAAAGAACTGTTAATGATTTTAAAATAGTTAAATTTTTGAACAAGGTTTTTTCCTCTTAATAAAATTTTGAAATAATAATATATTTTTCTACTATTTTTTATAAAATACTATTTTTATACCATTTTGAATATTTTCAACACTAAAAAACCAGCTACTTTTTTCTAAAATTTTTTTAGTCATTTTAAGTCCTAATCCCTCTTGTTGATTGTTTTTAATCTCTTTTATAGTTTTTTCTTCTAATCCTTTGCAGTTATCTATGTAGATAATACTATTTTCGTTTATAGTTATCTTTACATTTGGATTAGTTATATTATGATTTTTTGATGCTTTTATTGTGTTTGTTATTAAATTGAGCCAAATATGCATCCATTCATTGTCATTTGCTACTATTTTAAGATTAAAATTTTCTATAATTTCAATATTTAAATTTGAATTTTTTATTTCAATATCTATTAGTTTTAATACATTTTCTATATTTTCTTTAATTTGAAACTCTTTATGATTTTTTTCCTCTTTGTAATATCCCAAAAAAGTATTCATAGTTTCAACCATAAATTTTATAGAATTTTCTGTATCTTTAAGCCTTTGATAAAAATCGCTATTTTTCTGTAAATCTTTATTTAATTGATACATTAAAATCATCTCTAAATTTAAAGATGATATTTGAGCTAATCCATTTCTCCATTGGTGTGAAATATTTCCCAAAAGCTCTCCTATTTGAGCTCTTCTTTTTTGCTCCATTAGTTTTGTTTGTTGTTGTTCATTTTTTTTGAGTTCTATTTTTACTTTTTTGTTTAAAAGATAGTTCCATAATAAAATTATTAGAATAATTATTATAAATATCCCTAATACCCAAAAAGCAGTAGTAAGAGTGGTTGTTTTATTTACAACAACTGTAACATATTTATTTACAATATTATCAACATCTTGTTTGCTTATTTTTACAATTGCTTTATTTAAAATATCTTTTAAAATAGGTTCATCTTTTCGTACACCAATTCTAAGATAGTTCTCATAATCTTTTGGTTCACCAACAATTTTGAGATTAAATAATCCATTTTTCTTAATAGTATAAGCTGTAATTATCAAAGAACGCAAAGTTAAATCAGCTTTATACTCTTCGACAAGTTTAAAAGCTTCATCCTCTGTTGATGTTGGAATAATTGTTAGATTTGGAAAATCATTTGCAAATCTTTCACTCATAGCAGTTTGTCTAGGAAGTGCAATAGATAAATTCTCTTTTGAAATATCTTCTATATATTTTCTTTCAGCTCTTCCTACAAGTACATTTTGATCAGTAAAAATAGGTTTTGTAAAAACTAACCACTCTTTTCTTTTGGAAGTTTCATTTAAGAAGCTTAAAATATCACACTCTCGTTTTTTTGATAATTCTATAGTTTCATCCCAAGTTTTTGTTGGTATTAGCTCTATATTTAAATTTAATTTATCTTTGATTATTTTTATTAAATCTGCTGAAATACCTTCATGAATATTATCTTGATTAATTATTTCAAAAGGGAACCAATCTGGATCAACGCACATTTTTATAACTTTTTTCTTATTTAAGTACTCTTTTTCTTCTTCATTTAGTTCTATCTCATTTGAGAAAATAGAGCCTAAGAAAATAAAAATTAATAAAAATAACACTTTTTTCATTTTGTTCCAAAATTTTATTTATTTCGCATTTTACATAAATAAAATTAAAATAGAAAAATAATTAAAAAAGTTAGAAATATGATATTGAAATGATATTGGTTTTATATACTTACACAATTTTATTTTTTGAGGAGAAAAAATGATTAGTAGATATATAGATAATTTTGATTTTAAATCAAGATTTAGAATCTTAAAAGGTGGGAAAGTTTCACTAGTTGTTAGTGCTATGATTGTAAGTTCTAGCTTAGTTGGAACAAATGCGAATGCTGTTCCTGTTCAAGTGACAGGAACAACTCCATACTCATCTACTCTAAGTGAAAATACTGATTTTGCAATTTCTAATTTGTTTACTACTACGGCTGGTGAATCACCATTTGTTATTAATGCAAATGGACATAATACAAATATTAATATCACTAGTAATCCAAGTGGTGGAAATAGTATTTCTATCAATCATCATGGTGTTCCAAAAAATTTAGTAGGAGTAAATATTATTAATTTAGGTACTAATGAAAGTTCAATTACTACAACAGATAACTACATCAATATACGAAATTATAAAGGTGAAGCTTTTGGTATTAGTAGTAAAAATGGAGATGATGGTGGTGATTGGGATAATATGACAATTAATATCGTAAGTACTATTCCTGAACCAGAATATGGTAAATATGGTCTAGTAGTTTATGGAGTTGGTTATGCAGAAGGTATTTATGTTGATGGGGATTTGAAAAACAGTTCAATCTCTGTTGTTGAAAATAGTGCTTTTTATATTAGTAATGCAGATAATACATTAACAGATGCTTATGGTATTGACATTGGTAACAATCTTGTAAATTCAACTATTACAAATGATGGTACATTTGATATTTCAAGTAATAATGGTGCTTATGGTATATATGTAGATAGGGATGTACAAAATTCTCAAGTTATCAATAATGGTGATATGACTATCAAAGTAGAGCGTGATTTAGTAAATGCAGATGTTCAAACACAAGATAGTACTAATTTATATGCTTCAGGAATTGAAGTAAATGCTGTACGACAATATACAGCACCTGCAGAGGGAATTATAAATATCTCTAATAGTGGTACTATCAATGCATCGGCAACTGGAAATCTTACGGTAACTGGAACTATAGAAACAGGTGAAAATGAAGAAGGAGACCAAAGATACACATCATTAACAGCAGAATCAAAAGGTATAGCCATAAACTCTCTTCTTGGGGATGACTTAGTTGAGGGTGCAATTGCAACATTTGAAAATAGCGGTGAGATTAAAGCTACTTCAAAATTAAATTTGGATTTTATAAATCAAGGTGATTCGATAAATTTTGGTTATGACCAATTTAAAGCAATAGCAACTGGTTTAGAAGTAGATGGAGATGATGCCCAAATAATTAATACCGAAAGTGGAAAAATAAATGCATTGGCAGAAATCAATATTGATGAAAAAGGAACAGTAAGCTCTTATTATCTATTTGCAGAAGCAAATGGTATCAAATCGTATGATTTTGAAAATATTACTTTTGTTAATGATGGCACTATTGATTCAAGAGCAATTTTTAATGGTACATCAGATGCTTATTCTAAATCATTTGGTATCTATATAGATACTGAAGTATCAAATGCTTCAATAACATCAGCAAATATTATTTCAAAATCAGATGCTACTGCTACTAAAGGAGATGCTTATGCTAGAGCAAGAGGTATTGATATTTATTTTTTAGAGAATGGTAATATAAGAAATATTGATTCTATTGAAGTAGAAGCTAAATCAGATGGGATTTCTGGAAGTGATTCATCTGCTTATGGTATTGTATCAGATGATTTTAGAAACTCACATATTACAAATGATCAAACAGCTGAACTAAAAATAACATCAATATCAAAGTCAATTGAAGGTATATCAGAAGCTAGCGCTAGAGGTATTTTTGCTAATAATGTAGGTGATGATTTCTCAATCACAAATATAGGAAATATAGAAATAGTAGCAACAGCAAATAGCTATGATTATACTATTGTAGAAGCTTACGGTATTCAAATAGACGATAATGGCGTATATGGAGACGAAGGAGCAGTTATTTCAAATAGTGGAAATATAAATGTAAAAGCAAATGGAACAATTATTGACACAGTAGATGGATATATGCAATTAGAAGCTTATGGTATTAAAACAGGTTTTAATGATGAAAGTCAATTAAATATTATAAATAGTGGAACAATAGAAGCACATATAAATAACCAATTAGATCAAAGAGCTTATTCACTCCATTTAGGTAATTCAACAAATAGTGATTTGAATGTTACAAATAGCGGGATATTAAAAGGAAATATTTATGTAGATGGAACATTAACAAACAACGGTACATCAAATAATAAAGCTATTATAGAATTAGCACATAATGCAATGGATGAAGAGAATGCATATATTTCTAATTTTACAAATGGTGAACATGGTATTTTAAAAATAGGACTTTTAACAGATGGGACTATAGGAAATACAAAATATTCACAACTAAATACACAAAGTGCAGTTTTTAATGATGGCTCAACACTAGATGTAAATGTTTTAAGTGCTTCAACAAATCAACCATTATTAGCAGGGAAAAGACTTGAAAATGTAGTAACAGCAAGTAATGATTTAACAATAAATGGAAAATTAAATGTAACAGACAACTCAGCTCTTTTAGATTTTGCTTATGTAACAAGTGATGAGTGGACAAATGGTGAAGATGGAGCAATTCATTTAAATATTGTTCAAGCAACAAATGCAAAAGGTGAAGAAATCACAATTGAAACTGCTACAAAAGAAGGTGGTGGAAATAAAAATACTCAAGCAGCAGCAAAAGTATTAAACAATATTTCTAATAACTTAGAAAACTATCCTACTATGGCTCCTGTTATTAGTGCATTTAATGGTTTACAAACAGAAACTCAAATTGCCAAAGCAGTAGAAACAACAACACCATTAGCCCCAACAGCAACAGTAGGCGCAACAACACAAATATCAAATGGAATAGCAGGAATAGTAACTCAAAGACAAAATGCAAATATTTCAGGTGGAGGTTTAAACTCAGGAGATACAATGTTTGCACAAAAGAACTTCTGGTTTAAACCTTTTGGATCTTTAGGATCTCAAAAAGATAAAGATGGGATTTCGGGATTTGATGTAAAAGCTGGTGGATTTGGATTGGGTCTTGATGGAGAGTATAAAGATAATCAAAATATAGGATTTGGATTGTTCTATACAAATGCAAATGTAGATGTAAATAATGTAAATCAAAAAGCAGACCTAGATGTATTTACAACTTTAGTATATGGAAATGTACCTGTAATAGATGATAAAACAAACTTCCTATATCAAGTTGGTTACTCTTGGCAAAAAACAGATGGTAGTAGAGAGATATTTACAGGTCAAACAGCAACATCTGATTATACAAGTAAAACAGCATCTTTAGATTTGAAATTAATGAGAGATGTACAAATAACTGATAATTTACTGTTGCAACCAATGGTTGAGACAACATATAGACACTTTACAAACCCAGCATATAAAGAGAATGGCGCAGGAGCATTAAATTTAAATGTAGATAAATTTACATCAAAAGATTTAATAGTAGGATTAGGAACTATTGCTCACTATAAATTAACAGATGATTCAAAAATAGTAGGGAATGTAAATGTAGGATATGATTTCGAAGGTAAAAATCAAACAGTAACATCAGCATTTCAAGGAGCAGCAGGAGTAAAATTTGATACAAATGGTATAGATAATGGAAGATGGTCTTACCAAGCTGGAATAGGGTATGAATTAGATATAAATAAAACAAATAGTATAAATGTATCATATGATTATCAAGGACAAGGAAGTGATTTCTCAAATAATACAGTATCTGCTAAATATGTTTTAAAATTCTAGTAGAGAGTATAAAAAAAGTGAAAGAGTAAAAGTTTTACAAATGAGATTAATTTTAATTTTCTTAATATTTGTTTCAGCGCTTGAAGCTAAAAAAGATATAAAAGTTCAGCTTCGTTGGAAACATCAATTCCAATTTGCTGGCTATTATATGGCTTTGCATAAAGGTTTTTATGAAGATGTTAATCTTAATGTAAAATTATTGGAGGGTGATGAAAAGATTGATGTTGTAAAAACAGTCTTATCAAAAAAAGCTGACTTTGGTATTTCAAACTCTAGTTTAATTCTTGATTATATGAAAGGTTTAGATGTTCTAAATTTAGGGGCTATTTTTCAACACTCTCCAAATATTTTATTAACAACAAAGGATTTTAAAAGTCCTGTAGATTTAGCAAGGGATGGAAAAATTGCTCTTATGGGAGGTGATCAAGATATTGAACTAAAAGCAATGTTTTCCAAAGAGGGTATAGATTTATCAAAAGTAAAATTTGTAACAAACGAAAACTATTTTGAAAATTTCATTGAAGGCAAAATCGAAGCAATTAATTCTTATATCTCAAATGAGCCTTTTGTTTTGAATCAAAAAGGCTTAGATTTTAAAATAATTGATCCTCGTGACTATGGATTAGATTTTTATGGAGATACTTTATTTACATCTAAATTGTTTTATAACAATAATTATGAAACAGTTTCAGCCTTTAGAACTGCTACTTTAAAAGGTTGGGATTATGCTTTAGAGAATATTGAAGAGAGTGTAGATGTTATATTAAAATATTATAATACTCAAAATAAATCAAAAGAAGCTCTTATATATGAGGCAAATACTTTAAAAAAACTTATAAATAATGATTTAGTAGAAATAGGTCATATAAATCGTGGTAGATGGGAAAATATAGCTTTGGTTTATAAAGATTTAGGTTTGGTTAAAAGTCTATCAAAATTTGATGATTTTTTTTATATTGAAAATAAAAAAGTAGATTTAACATGGTTTTATATCTATTTTTTTATATCATCTTTTTCTATTTTTATTATCTTAGGTATTGTTTATTACATTTATAAAATAAATAAAAAATTATTAAAAAGTGAAAAAAGACATAAAATACTTTTTCAAAACTCAGCATCTGCTGGATTGGTTTGGAAAAAAGATTATATTATTACAGAGTGGAATGAACAAGCTACAAAACTTTTTGGTTGGAGTGCAAGTGAAGTAATAGGAAAAAGTTTTTTAGATTTTTTAATACCACAAGATGAAAAATTTAAATTTGATGATGGTCTAAAAGCTATTTTTGATGATAATAATCTTCATATTTTTATAAATAAAAATTGTAAAAAAGATAAAAGTATAATAATATGTGAGTGGTACAATACAAAATTGCAATCAACTACTGATAATAGCTCAGAAGTTGTCTCTCTTGCTATAGATATTACAAAAAGGTTTGAAGATGAACAAACTCTTAAATTACAAGCAAATAATGACTTTTTAACAAAACTTCCAAATCGTCTATTTTTTGAAAATATACTTCAAAAAGTTTATTCATATTCAAAAAGGAATTCTACTATATTTGGTTTAGCAATTATAGATTTAGATGGATTCAAAGCTATAAATGATATTTATGGTCACTATGCTGGAGATGCTCTTTTACAAGAGATTTCTTTAAGATTTCAAGATTGTATAAGAGCAGAAGATACAATAGCAAGAATAGGTGGAGATGAGTTTGCATTTATTTTTCATATAGGTACAATTAAAGAACCTTATGAGAAAATAATAGATAGATTGTTGCAAGAAGCTTCAAAAATTGTAGTATTTGATGGAAATATTAAATTACAAGTATCTGCAAGTATTGGAATAAGTTTTTATTCAAAAGATAATGATGTTGATACTAAAACTCTACAAAAACAAGCTGACCAAGCTATGTATTTATCAAAAACAAAAGGCAAAAACTGTTTTACAGTTTTTGATACTTAAACAATTAGGAGTAATATATTTGAAAAATATTTTTATCTATATAGTTTTATTAAATATTTTTATTTTATTTTTTACAGGATGCTCAAATAAAATTCCATCTTTAAATGATAGAAAGCAGTTGGCTTTTTCTTTGATAAATGATAAAAATATTACTCAAAAAGATATAAATACAACTCAATTTAATATATTCTCTTTTCAAAAAGTATCAAATAGTTGTAAAGATGGCATAAAAGTATATATTGAAGGAGATGGATTATCTTGGATTTCAAGAAATATTGTATCTTCAAATCCAACACCCACAAATCCAATAGCCTTAAAATTAATGCTACTAGATAATAGCTCTTGCAAAGTATATTTAGCAAGACCTTGCCAATATATAAACTCTAACTCTTGTGAAGAAAAATATTGGACAAGCCATAGATTTAATTTAAAAGTTATTGAAAGTTATCAAGAGGTTTTAAATAATTTAAAAAAAGAGTATTCAAATACTAAATTTGATTTAGTTGGATATTCTGGTGGAGGAGCAATTGTCACGCTTTTAGCATCTTTTCGAGATGATATAAATAGTATTACAACAGTAGCTGGAAATTTGGACATAGAAGAGTGGAGTAGAATTAAAAATATTTCAAAGCTAAATGGTTCTTTAAATCCAGCAGATTTTACTCAATCTTTGGAAAATATTAAACAGTATCATCTTATAGGTTCAAACGATAAAATAATTCCAAAAGAGATATTTTTTTCATATCAAAATAGATTTAAAAATAAAAAGAATATAGAATATTTTATATATGAATCTGATCATAGTTGCTGTTGGGAAAATATTTATAAAGAGAGATTTTAGTTTCCTAAAGCCTCTTTAATAGCAAAAATCTCATCCATAGTTTTATAAAGTTGTTCAATATGAAGCATATTTGGTCCATCGCTTTTTGCTGTTTTTGGGTCAATATGTGTTTCAAAGAAAAATCCATCAACTCCAACACTAGCAGCAGCTCTTGCCATATATGGTACAAATGAGCTATTTCCACCAGTAGTACCTCCAGTGCTTGGAATTTGTACACTATGAGTTGCATCGAAAATCACAGGAGCATATTGTCTTAAAAGTAGCAGATTTCTCATATCTACAACCAAAGCTCCATATCCAAAAGTATTTCCTCTCTCACAAAGCCAAACACCAGCTTTTTGGCTATTTTCATAAGAAACTTCGCTTACTCCTCTTGTGTTTAACACTTTTTCAACAGGGTGTTTCATAGCATCAGCTGCCAAAAACTGCCCTTTTTTTATATTTATTTTTGCTTTTGTTTTAGCAGCAGCTACAAGTAAATCTGTTTGACGACACAAAAAAGCAGGTATTTGAAGTATATCCATAACCTCTCCAGCAGGAGCAGCTTGATATGACTCATGAATATCAGTAACCACTTTATATCCAAACTCTTTTTTGATTTTTTCAAAAATTTTTAAACCCTCATCAAGTCCTGGACCTCTAAATGAGCTTAGGCTTGTTCTGTTTGCTTTGTCAAAACTTGCTTTAAAATAAAAATCAACTCTTTTATCAAGACTAAGAGGTCTTAATTTTTCTGCTATTTTTAAAACTGTATCCATATCTTCTAAAACACAAGGTCCTGTCATAACTGTCAACATAATATATTTTCCTTTTATTTAATTGGTTCCCAATTAAATAAAAGGAACCATACTATATTAAACTACTTTTTAACGGAATTTATAAAAAATTCCTAAAAGTAGCTTGTTCGTTCGAACTCTCTTTGAGAAA
The DNA here is from genome assembly GCF_014352935.1 of Aliarcobacter cryaerophilus. Next base: position 502,828 of record NZ_CP060694.1, read on the forward strand.
ACTCTAAAGGGCTTCGAGAACGAAGCCTTGAATTAATTTTTTATTTCTTACTAACCATTATTCCACTAATTACAATCAAAATTATACCCAAAAGCACTATAAAAGATGGAAAAGCATCACCCATAAAAAGCCCCAAAACTATTGAAAAGGCTATATTACTATAAGAAACCGTGCTTACAATTCCAGCTTTTGCAAGAGAGTAAGATTTTGTCATATATATTTGTGCATAAGTAGAAAAAACTCCTAATAAAGCTATAAAAATCCAATCTCTTGCCTCTGGCATTACAAAAGTTCCTAGCATAAAATCAAGATGTGGGTTTGTGTAAAACTCACTTATTATCATAAAAATCAAAGGAAAAATTGTACCAACTGCCATAAAAGATAAAACTATGGCTCTGCTGTCATAAAATCTTCTAAGTTCTCGTATTGAAGTATATGCAAGTGCTGCTCCAACACCTGATAAAATTCCTAAATAATCTGTTTTTTCTAAGCTACTTCCATCAAACTCGGCTATAAATAAAATTCCAATAAATCCTACAATTACTCCAATCCAACCTTTAATTCCAATTTGCTCTTTTAAGAAAAAATATGCCAAAAGTGCTGTAAATATTGTAGAAGTTTTTGAAAAAGTCATTGCCTCACCCAAAGGAATATTTGCTATATTATAAAAGAAAAATAGTAGTGCCAAAAACCCAGCAACTCCTCTAAAAATAAGTAACCAAAATTTTCCACCTAGTTGTTTTAAAGGACTTTTGTATATAGAAAATAGTATAAAAAATACTCCAAAAACATTTCTAAAAAATACTATTTCAATAGTGCTTAATTTATCACTAAGTTCTTTTGCAGCAACTCCCATTAAAGCAAATAAAAAAGAGGCAATAATCATATATTTTATAGCTTTATTTACATTTTCTTCCAATCCAAAATCCTTTTAAAAGCAAAAGTATTGCAAAATTTGGGTTAAAGCAATATTTCGATAAAATCTTAACCATTTTAAACATTATTTAGGAAATTTATGGATTATTTAAAAATCATAGGAAATCAAAAACTAAGTGGAGAAATATATATTTCTGGAGCAAAAAATGCTGCACTTCCTCTAATAGCAGCTACAATTTTAGCAAAAAATGAAACTATCATAAACAATCTTCCAAATGTGGCTGATATAAATACTTTTTTGAAGTTAATAAAAATGCTAGGTGGAAGTTTTACTCAAGATAAAAATAGGGCAGTTATCGATACAAGCACTATTACAAATACAACTGCAACTTATGATATTGTAAAAACCATGAGAGCCTCTATTTTGGTTTTAGGTCCACTATTAGCTAGATTTGGACATTGTGAAGTTTCACTTCCAGGTGGTTGTGCAATAGGTCAAAGACCTGTTGATTTACATTTAAAAGCTATGGAAGCTATGGGAGCAAAAATTGAGATTTGTCAAGGATATATAAAAGCAACTGCACCAAATGGATTAAAAGGTGCAAAAATTGTATTTGATAAAGTTACAGTTGGTGGAACTGAAAATACAGTTATGGCAGCTGCTTTAGCTTCAGGAGTTACAACTATAATAAACGCAGCAAAAGAGCCAGAGATTGTTCAATTATGTGAAGTAATAGCAAGTGCTGGAGTAAAAATAGAAGGAATTGGAACTTCTAAAATTATAATTGAAGGAACAGGTGGAGAACTACTTGATATTAAACCTTTTAGCGTAATTCCAGATAGAATAGAAGCTGGAACTTATATGTGTGCTGCTGCTATTACAAATCAAAAATTAACTATAAAAAATATTGTTCCAGCTCATCTTGAAGCTGTTATTTCAAAGTTAGAAGAGATGAATTTTGAGATAGGTATAAAAGAAGATGAACTTACAATTTTTCCAACATCAAAAATTTTACCAGTAAATATTATAACAACAGAATACCCAGGATTTCCAACAGATATGCAAGCTCAGTTTATGGCACTTGCAACTCAAGCTGAAGGAACAAGTACAATTGATGAAAGACTTTTTGAAAATAGATTTATGCATGTTAGTGAACTACTTAGAATGGGTGCAGATATTCAGTTAAATGGAAATATAGCTACAATTATTGGAGAAAAAGGTAATTTAAGTGGAACAGATGTTATGGCAACAGATTTAAGAGCATCTTCTGCTTTAGTTCTTGCAGCACTAGTTGCTCAAGGAGAGACAAATATTCATAGAATTTATCATCTTGATAGAGGATATGAAGATTTAGAAGGAAAATTTTTGAAAATTGGTGCAAATATTCAAAGGTGTAAAGAAAAGTAATTTATGCTTCATAATATTAAAAAACTATTTGAATCTAAAGAAGAAGAGAAAAAAGAGTTAAAATTTAATAGATTTCAGCTCTTTTTAGATTTGGTTAATAGTTATTTAAAAAGAGAGTATCCAAATATTACTTTTGATTTATCTTTATATGAAAATAATGAAGAAGAAGATAATTTAAAAGTTCAAAAAGCTATGCTTATTTATGAAGTTATAAGACAATTTGCAGATTTCAAATGGGAAAAGAGAACCCAAAAAAGTGTAAAAAAGGATCTTATTTGGAGTGGTTATGGAATAAACTCTCAACCAAATAAAAAGATACCACAAGATTTTTTAAGAAGAAAAGAGTTAGTTTTTTTTAGAGAACAAGGCACTTGTAACAGATGTGGTAATGTTATGGATAAGATACAAAAAAGTTCTATAATTTTAGCTCAAGAAAGTGATGAAAATGGAGGGTATAATGTTGAAAATCTTATACTTCTTTGTTCAAACTGTTATAATCTTATACAAAATCAAGATAAGAGTTTTTCAGAAATTCCTCTTAGAATCAGAGATGATTTATACGACTTGATTTAGATATTTCATATTTAATTTATGACAAATTTTTATACCATAAAGATAGATTATCCATGAAATATAAATCCATAAAATAGAGAAAAGTAAAGTTGAAAGTGAGCCATAAATTGTTGTATATGTTTTGTTGTAAACAACATAATATATAAAAAGATTTTTTGTAATACTCAAAGTTGTTAAAGTAAGAAATGATGATATAAAAGCTGCTTTAATAGAGATAATTTTGTTTACACTCACTTTAAATAGTGCAAAAAATATAAGCCAAGTAAATAAGAATAATAGAATTTTCTTAAACAAATTATTATCATAAAAACTAAGAAGTAAATTTAAAACAATAAAAATAGCAGGAAAAACTATAAAAAATATTGTGTATATAAAAAATGATTTATATATTTCTCTTCTTGTTGTTTGATGTATTTTATTTACAATATAGTCATAATCTTTGAAAAACATAATATATACAAAAAGCATATAAAATATTCCTACAAATCCTAATTTATCAGAGTTTGATATAAAATTTTTTAGAGTATTTACAATTTCATCAGAGTGTGTAGGGTTTAGAAAATTTAGTAAAAAATTTGTAAACATATCAAGATATGAATTAAACTCTTGAAATTGTGAAATAATAGCAATTCCAAGAGCAATTATTGGTAGTATTGAAAATATAGTAAAGAAACTAAGACTTGCAGCATAGTAGCTTGTGTCATCATTAAAAAATGTTTCAACTGCTACAAATAGCTTTTTGGAAATAGTATTTTTACTATTTTCCAATTTATAATCCCATTTTAAATGGATTTAAAATATTGTTTGGGTCAAAAGCTTTTTTAATACTTCTAAATAAATTCATTTCAGCATCTGTAAAAGCAATATTCATAAATGGTGCTTTTGATATACCAATACCGTGTTCACCACTTAAAGTTCCACCCATATCAACAACTAGTTGGAAAATCTCTTCAATAGCTTTGTGACCATCAGCCATCTCTTTTTCATTTGTTTTATCTTTTACCATAACATTTACATGAATATTTCCATCTCCAGCATGTCCAAAACAAGGTACTTGGAAACCATATTTTTCACCAATTTTATAAATCTCATCTAAAGCCTCTGGAAGCTTACTTCTTGGAACACTTATATCTTCATTTAATTTTTTAGTTCCATAAACCATAGTTGCTGGACTTGCATTTCGTCTTGCAAACCATAGCTTTTTACCTTCTTCTTCATCAAGAGCCACAATAAAATCAATTGAGCCATTATCTTTAAATGACTCTTTTAAAATATTTAATTGGTCTTCAATTTCAGCTTCACTAGAAGCATCTACATCTCCAATTAAAATTCCACCAGCATTTTCTGGCAATGAAATTTGAGGAAATTTTTGCTTTAGTGCTTTTATTACAAGTGAGTCTAAAAACTCCATAGCAACAGGATTTGCACCACTTGCAAGCGATTTAAATACAGCTGTCATAGCACTATTTACGCTTGGAAAAACTCCCATGTAAGTTTTTTTGAATTTTGGTTTTGGGATAAGTTTTAAAGTAATCTCTGTAATAACTGCCAAAGTTCCTTCACTAGCTATTAAAATACCAGCAACATTATAACCAGCAACATCTTTGATAGTTTTTTTACCAGCTACGATAATATCACCATTTGGTAAAACTGCTCTTAAAGCCATTACATAATCTTTTGTAATACCATATTTAGCAGCTCTCATTCCACCTGCATTTTCACTTACATTTCCACCCAAAGTTGAGTACTCTTCACTCGCAGGATCTGGAGGATAAAATAAACCAACTTCTTCAACTGTTTTTTGAAACTGCATATTTATAACTCCTGGTTGAACAACTCCAACCATATTTTGCATATCAATTTCAAGTATCTTATTCATATGTCTTTCAAGTGATAAAATAATTCCTCCATTTGAAGGTAATGCTCCACCTGTAAATCCACTTCCAGCACCTCTTGGTACAATTACAATTTTGTGTTCATTACAATATTTTAAAATATCACTTACATCTTGTTCATGTCGTGGAAAAACAACTGCATCTGGCTCAAAACGGCTTCTTGTAGCATCGTAGCAAAAAGCTATTAGATGAGCTTTATCAGTTTTGATATTCTCATCTCCTACAATAGAAGTTATGTACTCTAAATGTTTTTTATCAATCACTATTTAACTCCCAAAAGTTGCTTATAGTAGTTGTCATAACTTGAATCATCTATACCATCTTCATTTAAACCTAATACATCTGATACTATAGGAATATTTTTAAGATCAATTAATGGTCCTTTTATCTCTTCAACTCTTGTAAAGAATGGTAACTGTTTTTTAGAAGAACCAATTTGTAAACTATAACTATCTAGTAGAGTAAATGTTTTTGCATCATAGATAAATATCTTTCTATTTAATACAATAAAAATAGTTCCTAAATTTTGCTCAATTGCAAACTTTTGGAAATCTTCAATTCTAGGAAGTGGTTGATTTTGAAATTTTAAAGATGCTGCAAATAAGTCTGGATGTATAAAATTATTTTGTGCAAAATCATCTTTTACTGCTTTATAGTTATTAAAATCAGGAGCTATAAGTAAAGATTGGTCATACATATAGTTTAAAAGTAAAATATCACCTTTTTCAACTACTCTATTTGTATTAGGAATCGCATCTTGTTTTAAATCATCAAAAGGAAAATACTCAATAACAGAACTTTTTTCATTTGAGCTTACTACCTTTGCATTTGAAACTATTAGTCTTCTATCATTGTCATAAATATGAACAACAATTCCACTTTGACCTACAAGTAAATTTCCTTTTGGTATTGTTGTTTTATTGTTTTCTAAATTATCAATTTTAAATGCGATAGGTGAAATAGAGAACTCTTTTTTCCCATAATCTAATTTTGATGCATAAGTTCCACTACTTAAACCCTGTTTTGCATTTTGATAAAAGTAGTAAGAGTAACTTAACTTTCCATTTTCAGTTGTTACATTTATATCTAAAATTTGCCAACCATTTTTTAACATTTCACCAACAGTAGTTTTACCACCACAAATTCCACCTTCAAGCTTTGCAGTTTCTATTTGAGATGGTGTATCTAAACCATTTTTATAACAAACAGTTTCAACTGCTAAACTATTTGTAGCAAATAAAATAGCACCAATAAAAGCTAACTTTGTAAACATTTTTTTCATCTTTTTTCCTAATATTTTGATTGTAATTCTTCTAATTTTTCTCTAACTTCATCCACATGTAAAATTTCGATTTTTTCTCCTTTTACACTCTTTGTTTTTCTCACACTTACTTTATCCCAAATATATGCTATCTCTCCTTTTGGATTTATAATAAAAGTAGTTCTAATAACTCCCATAAACTCTTTTCCCATAAACTTTTTTAATTGCCAAACACCATAATCTTGAGCCATTTTTTTATCTTCATCTGCTAAAAGAGTAATTGCTAAATCATACTTTTCTATAAATTTTCTATGTTTTGCACTATCATCTGGGCTTACACCAATAACTGTTGCTTTTAGATTGTCAAACTTATATAAGTTTGCAGTAAAATCACAAGCTTGTGTAGTACATCCAGGTGTCATATCTTTTGGATAAAAGTATAAAACTATCCAATTTCCAACAATATCTCTTAGACAAATCTCTGTATCATCTTGATTAAAAGCACAAAATGCTGGTGCTTTGTCGCCTACTTTTAACATATATTCTCCTTTCAAATTGGTTCCCTAATTTGAAAGGGAACCGTTATTATTTAACTTCTTTTAAAAGAAGCAAACTCTAAAGGGCTTTAATAATAAAGCCTTTTACTATTTAATTGCTATAAAAGTTGCAAAGTTTACCCATTTAAAAAGAGTTTCACAATGTTTAAATCCAGCATCTTTTATCATCTTTTTATTTTCATCTTCAGTATAAGGAATAAGCACATTCTCCAAAGCCTCTCTTTTTTGAGAGATTTCGAACTCACTATAACCTTGAGTCTTCTTAAAGCTATAATACTCATCTATAAACTGCTTATTCAAAAAACTATCTTGTGAAACTAATTTTTCACTAAAGATAAAAATTCCACCATCTTCTAGGCTATCATATATCTTTTTAACTAGTTTTTCTCTATTTATTGGTCTTATAAACTGTAAAGTGTAGTTTGCAAGAACAAGATTTGCATTTTTTAGTTCAACATCAAAAATATCACTGTTTAAAAGCTCAATATCAACACCAAAAGCTTTTGCTTTTTTACTAGCTCTTTGAAGCATCGCTTCTGAATTATCTATTCCTACTAAATTTAATTTATAAGGAGTTGATTTACTAAGTTCAATCAAAGTTGAAGCAGTTGAACAACCTAAATCATATACTTTGCTATTTTCTTTTAAAAAATTATTGGCAAAAGATATTGATAGTTTTTGCATCTGCTTATAAAAAGGAACTGAACGCTCTAACATATCGTCAAATACGCTAGCTACCTCTTCATCAAACTCAAACTGTTTTGAAATTGTTTTATTAAATACTTTATCAATCATTCTAATATTCTATCTAAAAATTAATAAAAATATTTTTTAGCAATATCTATATCTTTAAGAATTTGATTTTTTAGTTCTAAAAAATTATCAAATTTTCTATTTTCTCTTATGCGTCTTATAAATTTTATTTGCACATTTTCATCTTTTATCTCTATATTTTCTTGATTTAAAATATGAGTTTCAACAGCAAATTTACCATCTGTTGAGCCTCTATGTCCTAAGAAACTAACAGAGTTGTATTCAATATCATTTACAATAGTTTTTGTGATATAAACTCCACTTTGTGGCAATAAAAACTCATTTACATTTAGATTTATAGTTGCTACAAACTCTTTTTTTCCAAGCCCTTGACCAACTATATGTTTGCCAAAAATTTTATACTCTTTTCCTAAAAAGCTATTTGCTTTTTCTATATCTCCATTTAGTAAAAATTCTCTTATATATCGTGAATGAACTGGAAAATTATTTAGTTTTATTTCAGGTATTACAACTACCTCTCCATCAAAAATCTTTTTCAAATCTTGCGTTTTATATGCTCTATTTTTACCAAAACAAAAATCAAAACCAACAACTATTTTTTTCAAGTTTTTAAAATCATTTTTTAACATCTCTATAAAATCAGCTCCATCAAGAGATTTTATATCTTCTAAATCATAATAAAAAATAGGGTATTTTGTGTACTCTTGTCTATAATTTTTTGGAGTAATTGAAGCATAACCTGTTTCTATACTTATAATTGCACCCTTAGGAGTTAAGTTTTTAAATAACTCTTGATGAGCAATATGCATACCATCAAATCCACCAATTGCAATTGAATCTATACTGTTTTTGTCTATATTATTTTTTACTAAAATAGAAGAACTCTTCTTCATTTCCATCTTTTCCTACAAGCTTACTAATGCTGTTATAATTTAATTTCCAATTCAAAGAAAATGCTTTGCTTAAGAAGTTTTCTTTAGCTTTTAAAATCGCATTTTTATCTTTTACTACACCTTTTTTATCTCTTTTTACACCAGTTCCTACTTCAAATTGTGGTTTAAAAAGTATAATTATATTTTTAAAATCTAAAGAGTTTATTGAGTCAATAATATTTAAAATAGAGATAAAAGAGACATCGCAAGTTACAATATCAAAGCTAATATCACTTTTAAAATCTCTAATATCGCAGTTTTCAAAAAACTCTATTCTGTTATCTTTTTTGATTCTTTCGTGAAGTTGATTGTTTCCAACATCAACACAAACTACTTTTTGAATATCAAATTCTAGTAAGATTTGTGTAAAACCACCTGTGCTACTTCCAATATCAAGAGCTATTTTATCTTTTAAGTTAATCTCATTTTTATTTTTTAGCTCATCTAAAAAATATTTTAGTTTGTATGCAGCTCTACTTACATAAAAATCCTCTTCAAGAAGTTCTATTTTCATCTTTTCATCAACTAAAAATGAGGCTTTTGATACAATTTTGCCATCAACTCTTACTTTATTTGAAAGAATTAGTTCAAGTGCTTTATTTCTACTTTGAATATCAAAGTTTTTGCTTAAGTATAAATCTAATCTCATATATTTATAAGTATCTTATTTAGATGCTTTTTTAAATTCATCTACAAGTCTTAGCTCTTCGTCTGTTGTAGGTTTTACAAAAGTTTCATTACCACCACTTTTTTGTAAATTCATTATATTTTGAATAGTCTCATTATCTAAATCTACTTTTTTACCTGTAACTTCATAAATAGCAGTTTGTAAATCTTGTTTTAAAGCTTGAATATACTCTTCAGGGCTAAGAGGTGCTTGTCCTGATTCGGCTCTTTGTTTTTGTAACTCTTCTAAAAGCTCTTTAATTCTGGCTAACTCTTCTTTTGTAAATCCAGTTTTAGAAACAAACTCTAAGTCACCTAAAAGTTCACTCCTCTCTTTTTTTTCAGCTTTATCTTTCTCTTGATTTTCTAAAAAAATATCAAACCTATCTTTTTGTTCTTCAGTTACTGAACTGTTTGTATTTGGATTTGAATTTAAAATTGAATTTGTATTATTTGAAATTTCCATAAAATGCCTCTTTATCTAAGATGAAATTTTTAAAAAATTATAACAATATTAGCTTAAATCTTATAAAATCAAATATCCCTACTCTTGATTTTTACTCTCTTCCCACTCTTTTAAAAGTTTATAAAACTCTTTATCTGCTTCACTATCATCTTTACCCATAAGATATTTTTGCATAAGTAAAAGTTTGATTAGTTCCATATCTTTTGAGCCATATTTTTCAAGTAAACTATCTGCTTCAGATTTTATTCCTTTAAAGCTAAACTCTTTTAAATTTAGTGCATCTTTTATAATATCTTGACTATTTTCACCATAAACTATATCTTTTCTATATTCTTTAAAAGCTTCGCCTAAAGTTTGAGTCTTTGAAGCTTTTAATTCATATATCCAATCTCTTTTACCAACTCCATATGTTTCACTCTGTCCAACATCATGAAAAGAGCTATTTTTGTAATCTATTGATAAATTTAAATCTTCTATATTTTCAAAACCTTTTCTTGCAACTTCTGATAAATCTGCACTATAACTATCAAAGGCAACACTTTTATATTGTTCAGGAATATTTTTACTATTCATAACACCAATTCTTAATAACTCTATAACATCTGTTCCATCTTTTGTTAAAAACTTACCATCTATATTTTCCAACTCTCTTAGGTCATATCCAGTTAGCTCTTTTACATTATGATATATTCCATATTTCATTGATTTATCTTTATCAAACTGAGTTGAATCATCTAAATAGCTTGAACGACTATATGAAATATGTCTAAATAATTCTTTTGAGTTATCTCCTGTGTTTAAAACATCTTCTATTAAACTAGATAGATTTTTATCATCAAGTCCACTAACAGTTACTTTATAATCATAAGGTTCAATTGTAAATCTAAGATTACTATCTTTAGGAATAGAAATACCATATTTTTTTAAAAGTTTTTGGAACTGTTCATTAACCATATCTCTATTAAATGCTTTTTTTTCTGCACTCTCTACTCTATCATTCATTGAATTTAAATCTTTTATATTTGGGTCAATAAAGCTTATATTTCTTAACTTTCCATATTTTAAATAATCCATTTCATGTTTATGGGCTACATCTCTTTCCATTCTACTTAAACCTTCTATATAGTATGGTGAGGCTTGTGAATAATATTTATCATTAATATGTTGCTCTGGATTTGCAAATTTTTTATTCTCTTTTGTTGCTTTTGAGTAAACTTCTTCTAGTCTATTTCTAATAGCTTTTTCATCATCACTTATAAAGTTATTGTAGCTTTTAATAAAAGTTTCTTCCTCCAAAGATGATAATAGATTTAAAGTATCTAGTGTCTTTGAGTCTATATTTATATTTACAGCTTCACTATTTTTGCTTTTATCTATACTTTGATTAGTATTTCCATTTTGTGTTACTTTTATTCCACTTTGTGAGCTAAACGATTGTATATTAGTATTTATATTCATAAGAATCCCCTTCTTTATTACTAACTTTTCTTAATATTAGTTTAATTATAATCTTTTAAACTTTATTTAACTTTAATACTAATAAAATAAAACATTATTATACAAGGGGTAAAAAATGGAAATAGGTAAAGCAACAAGTGTATATCAAACACAAGAGGTAAAAGGAACAAAAGAGACTTATTATAAAGAAGCACAAAAAGTTGATTATAGTAAATATTCAGCAGATGATTTAATGCAAATACCTTTTGAAGAGGCAAAAGTAAATCAAGAATCTATAGATAAAAGAGTTAAAGAATTAAGCAATGATGGAAAAATAAATGATAAGAAATTTGGTAAATTTATAGATTTAAAAAGAGCTTTAAACTTTAGTGGAAATAGTAGTATTGATAAAGCGTATTATGAAACTATTCAAAGTATACAACCACCAGAAAAAACTGGATTATTATCTTTTGAATTTCAAATGAATTTTCAAGGATTTGCACAAGGAGAAGATATAAGCCCAACTTTTATGAAAGATGGAAGATCTGGAAATGGAAGTTATCTACTAAATAAAAATCAAGCTACAAGTGTGGATTTTGATGCATTTATAAATAGTGCAATTGCAAGTTTTGAGAAGAACTTAACAAAAGCAAAATCTTCAAATGCAGAAAATAGTGTACAAAATCAATATCAAGGAATAGTTGATTTTTATAAAACTTTTCAAGATAATTTTAATAAAGCTACTAAAGAGCCGTATTATGCTTGATAATAAAATCAAAGAATAGTTAAAAATTATTATATGGGGGAAATATATGCACATAGGAAATAGCCAAACTCAAAGCTATGGATATAATCAAAATGTAAATGTAGCGAATAAAAATGATAGTTCAAACTCTTTTAATAATTATCTTGAAAATAAAGAGGAAAATATAAATACAAAAAAACCAACTTCAAATATTATTGATTATTTAGATAAAAAAGATAAGTTTTCATCTTTATCAAAAGAAGATGAAATATTATTTAAAGACATTCTGTCTGATGGTATATATAGTGCAGATGAGATGAAAAAATTAAGCTATGAACAAATGAATAAATTTGCAGAGTTAGTAGATCCAAAAAATCTTATAAAAGATCATGGTTCTAATTCATTAAATGATTTACCACCTTTTATACTTTTAGGAATGGGAACATATCTATCATCTAATAAGACAAATGATGTAAATTTTAATAAATCACTATTTGAAACAACTAAAAATATACAAAATAATCAAGAAAGAATAGATTTATTAGATTCAATAAATAGAAAATTAGGTTTAAATGATAACGAAGGTTATGGAAATTTACCTAAGGAAATAATAGATAATTTGATCAAAAAAGCACAAGAGATGGAGAAAGAAAAATATAAAGATTTTGAGAATCCTGAAAAACTTATGACGGATTATAATAATTGGCAAATAAATGATTATGGTGGATTTATTAAAAATTTACAAAATGATTATAAATACCTTATTAAAAGTTCCAATGTAAAACTTGAAGATAGAATTAGATATGAAGCGGTTTTAAAAAATCTTTTTACTTTGGAAACAAACTATAATAAAGTAATAAATGAGCCTAAGTATGCTTAGAGGTTAAAATAAATAAGGAAATAAAAATGGAAATAGGTAAAGCAACAAGTGTATATCAGACACAAGAGGTAAAAGGAACAAAAGAGACTTATTATAAAGAAGCACAAAAAGTTGATTATAGTAAATATTCAGCAGATGATTTAATGCAAATACCTTTTGAAGAGGCAAAATTAAATCAAGAATCTATAGATAAAAGATACCAAGAGTTAGCTGATGATGGAAACATAAAACCTAGACATGCTGTTGGACTTTTAGCTTTAAAAGGAGCTTTGAATTTTAGTGGAAACAGTAGTATTGATAAAGCATACTATCAAACTTTACAAAGTTCTCCAAAAGAAAATCTTGGTCTTGTAACATATGAATTTCAAATGAATTTTCAAGGATTTGCACAAGGAGAAGATATAAGCCCAACTTTTATGAAAGATGGAAGATCTGGAAATGGAAGTTATTTACTAAATAAAAATCAAGCTACAAGTGTGGATTTTGATGCATTTATAAATAGTGCAATTGCAAGTTTTGAGAAGAATTTAACAAAAGCAAAATCTTCAAATGCAGAAAATAGTGTACAAAATCAATATCAAGGAATAGTTGATTTTTATAAAACTTTTCAAGATAATTTTAATAAAGCTACTAAAGAGCCGTATTATGCTTGATAATAAAATCAAAGAATAGTTAAAAATTATTATATGGGGGAAATATATGCACATAGGAAATAGCCAAACTCAAAGCTATGGATATAATCAAAATGTAAATGTAGCAAATAAAAATGATAGTTCAAACTCTTTTAATAATTATCTTGAAAAAGAAGATTTAAAAAACATAAAGATAATAAATAAAAATCTAATCTCTATTTTAGAAAAGAATAATGCTTTCTCTTCTTTATCAAAAGAGGAAGAGACTCTTTTTAGATATGTGCTTGAAGATGATAAAATTTCAAATGATGAAATAAAAAATTTAACTTATGAACAGATGAATAAACTAAATAATATAGTAAATTCTGTATCACAACAAGTAGGTGGAGTTGCATTAGTAAATGGCATTGAAACATTTAGTATGTCTAATATAACTAATAATAATGATTTTAATAAAGCTCTATTTGATACACTAAAAACTATAGAGAATGATACATATAAACTCGTATTTTCTTTAGATTTAGGTGGAAAGTTAGGATATAACAATACAAGCTTCAATAAAGTAGATATTGAACAACTTAAAGCATTAGAAAAAGAGAAATATAAAGATTTTGAAAATCCTGAGAGACTTATGGCTGATTATAATAATTGGCAAATAAATGATTATGAAGGATTTATAAAAAACTTAAAGAATGAGTATAAATTACTCTCAGAAGATACAATCATCTCATCAGAATCAAGAGTTTTATATAAAAGATATTCTCAATATATGAGTGATTTGGAAACAAACTATAATAAAGTAATAAATGAACCTAAGTATGCTTAATGGAATAATTTAGTTTTATAATAAACTCTAAAAAGTCAAAATTTATACCAAATGTTATAAAATCTACAAATGAAATTTGTACAAAAAGAGTTTACAGCAACACTAGAAGAGAAAAAATCAAAATTTTTAGCTTTTTTAGTTCCATATAAAGATTTTGATAAAACAATGCAAAGATTAAGAAGTGAGCATCCAAAGGCTGTTCATTTTGTTTATGCTTATAGATATTTAAATGAGTTTGAGCAAATTGTTGAAAATAGTAGTGATGATGGAGAACCACGAGGAACAAGTGGAAAACCAACTTTGGCTGTTTTAAGTGGTGCGGGTATTATAAATAGCGCAGCAATAATAGTTCGATATTTTGGTGGAATAAAACTAGGAACTGGTGGATTAGTTCGAGCTTATGGTGGCTCTTTAAATGAAGTTATAAAAATTGCAGAGTTTTTTGAGTATAAAAAACTAGAGAATCATATATTAGAGTGCGAATATAGTTCTTTAGGGCAACTTGAGTACATTTTAAATCAAAATAGTATAAAAATTATAAATAAAGATTTTTTAAATATTATAAAAATAACAATCCAAATTACAAAAGATGAATTTGATACTCTAAAATCTTTACTTCCAAGAGAAATTAAGATAATATAAAAAACTTATCATATTATTTCTAGGGGTAGTAAATGAAATGGTTTTTAAATCTCTTTTTTCTTATATTCTTTTCTGTACAAAGCTTTGCCAATGATTCTATAGATGTAAATTTTACAAATTTAAAACTGGATGAATTTATAAAAATAGTTTCAAAAGTGAGTAATAAAAATATTCTTGTAAGTGAACCTTTGGATATAAATTTAAACTTTGTATCAAATAAAAAGGTAAAAAAAGATGAACTAATTACGATTTTAAAAACTATTTTAGATGAGCACAACTATGTTTTAGAACAAAAAGGTGATTTTTTAAAAATTAGTAAAAAAATACCACCAAAAAAAGAAAATTCTATCTCAAAAGTTTATGAATTAAGAAATATCGATGCAGAAAATATAGCTAAGATATTGGAAAATATTATTGAAAAAAATAGTTATGAAGATGGTGAAAAACCAAATATTTCATTTGCACAAGAGACAAATTCAATTGTTTTAACAGGTCAAAAAGATATTTTGGAGCCACTTTTTGCTCTTTTAAAAGATTTGGATAAACAAAAAGAGCAGGTCTATATTCAAGCAAAAATTATAGAGGTAAACAATGAACTTGTAAATAAAATAGGTTTATCTTATGGAATTTTAAAAGCAGATAGCTCAAGTGATGGAATTATGGCAATATCAACAAACTTAAATGGTGGCTCAAAAAGTATTGAAGATGCTTCAACACTTTTAGGTATAGATGTAAAAAAATTAAATCTTAAATCAGGACTTGCTTTGGGTGCAAGTTTAAATCTTTTAAAACAGCAAGGAGCTTTGGATATTGTTTCTGAACCATCAATTTTGGCTTTAAATAACAAAGAGAGTTTTATATATGTTGGAGAAAAAATCTCTATGCAAACTTCAAGTAGTGTAACAGATGGTGGAACTCAAAGAACAAACTATGAAAGAGAAGATATTGGATTGACTTTAAAAGTAAAACCTAGAGTTTCAAGTGACACAAAACTTACTTTAGAGATTAATACACTTTTGGAGAATTTAAAAGCAAGATCAGTTGGAGTTAGTAATCCTGACACTCTTAAAAAAGAGATAAATACAACAGCAATTTTAAGTAATGGAGAGAGTGTAATAATAGGTGGGTTAATTGAAAATAAAAATGAGATTGTAGAAGAAAAAGTACCAGTTTTGGGAGATATTCCAGTTTTAGGAGGACTTTTTAAAAATGAGTCAAATCTCAATAGAAAAAATAATCTAGTAATAATTGTAACTCCATATATTATTCAAAAAAACCAAGATATTACATATATAAGAGATAAATTAACAAAGCTAAAAGCACTAGAAGAGAGATATTTAGAAGAGAGTTTGAGTGATTTAAAAGTTGAATTAAAATCAAAAAATGAGAACAAAATAGAAGATACACAAGCTTTACAAGAAAAAAAGTTTAAAGATTTTTTTGAGCAACAGTGATTTTTAGCTTATTTTGATAAAATCAGCAAAAAAATTAAGGAAAATAAGATAAAAAAGTTTAAAAAAGTTCATATAGAACTTACAAATATTTGTAATCTAAAATGCTCTTTTTGCCCACCAAAACTATTTCCAAATAAAATTATGGATTTAAATACTTTTGATAGATTAAATTTTGAGCTAAAAGATATTACAAATGAGTTGGCATACCATATTGTTGGTGACCCTTTGGTTTTGACAAATTTAAGTGAATATTTAAATATAAGCAAAAAGCATAATTTAAAGGTAAATATAACAACAACAGCAAATAATATTTCACAAAAGCACTATGAAGCTTTATTAAATCCTACAATTAAGCAGATAAATTTTTCTCTAAACTCATATAATGCAAACTCTCATAAAAAAAGTTTTGATGAGTATATAGAGCCAATTTTAGAGTTTGTAAAGTTTGCACAAGAGAGCAAACATGAATATTTTATAAACTTTAGAATTTGGAATTTGGATGAGCAAGAAAGTGCAAAAGAGTTTAATTTGAAGGTTTTTGATAGATTAAATAACTTTTTTTCTTCAAATTTAAATATAGATGAGATATATCTAAATAAGCCAAAAAATATAAGAGTTGCTAGAAAAATATTTATAAATTTTGATGAATATTTTGTTTGGCCAAACTTAAAAAATGAAGTAGTAAGTCAAAAAGGTTTTTGTTATGGTTTAAACTCACATTTTGGTATTTTATCAAATGGAACAGTTGTTCCTTGTTGTTTGGATTTAGATGCAAATATAAATTTGGGAAATATTCAAAAATCAACTATAAAAGAGATTTTGCAAGGACAAAGAGCAAAAGAGATGATAAATGGTTTTAAAAACAATATTTTAAAAGAGGAGCTTTGTCAAAAGTGTGAATATAGGACAAGGTTTGATTTTTAACCATTTGTAGGTAGAATATAGAAAAATTAAATAAAAGATGAAATATGAATGAAATAGAGATTTTACAAAGAAGTATAAGAGATTTTTTTAGTTCAAAAATGCTTAAACTTGCACTAATTCCACTTTTTATAACAATGTTGATTTTATATATGTTGTTTTTTGGAGTTGCTAGTGTTGGAATAGAAACTCTTAAAACTGTGGCTGAAACCTCACAAGCTGGAGGTGAAGTTGTTATTGATGAAAATGCACCATTTTATTTTGTATGGCTTACGTATTTTATAGTTTTTTTATTTAAGTACTCTATTACTTCTTGGATTGCTGGATTTTTATTTTATAGTGTTGGAGCTATTTTTGTTTTTCATTTAAGTATTGTATTAACTTTGGTTATTATTGGTTTTTTAACACCTTTTGTTGTGAAATATTTAAATGAAACTAGTTATAAAAACTTAAATTTAAAACCATATGGAACTATTTTAGGAGCATTTTGGGTATTTTTGAAAGCATTTTTTATGATGATTTTATTATATATTTTGTTTATTCCTTTGTATTTTATTCCACTTATAAATTTTATAGCTCTTTATCTTCCTTTGTACTATTTTTTCCACAAAATGTTAAATTATGATGTATCTTCAACTATTTTAAGTAAAGAAGAGTATGAAAAAATTTACTCTAAATCTTGTAGTGCTTTTAGAGTTAGAACACTTCTTTTATATTTTATTTCTACTATCCCTTTTGTTACACTTTTTGTCTCAATTTTTTATATTATTTTTTTATCACATGCTTATTTTATAGAGC
The DNA here is from genome assembly GCF_014352935.1 of Aliarcobacter cryaerophilus. The sequence continues at coordinate 520,571 of NZ_CP060694.1, forward strand.
TAGAGAAACTTCAAAAAATAGAAAATAAAGATATAAAAGAGGATATTTAGTTTTGGAAAATATAACAAAAGCAATAATAAAATCAAATATTGAAATAGCAAAATATATAAAAAATAGTTTAAAAGAAGATGATTTCAGATATACAAAACAGATTGGATATGGCGGGGATAATTCATTAAAAATTGATATTTTTTTTGAAGATATATTTATAAAAAATCTAAAAGATTTTGGAAATATTTTTAGTGAAGAGTGTGGATTTATTGATAATAAAAAAGATATTACATTTATAATAGACCCTCTTGATGGAAGTAATAATTTTTTGTCAAATATTCCATATTTTGGCACTTCGGTTGCAGTTAAAAAAAATGGTGAAATTATTGCTGGTTTTGTAGCAAATATGGCAAACAAAACTTTAGTTTATAGAATTTTGGATGACGAGGTAAAATATTTTTGTTTGGAAAATAGAAAAGAGATACAAAAAATAGTTCATAATATTTCAAAAGTTGCAGTTTTTGAAAGAGGATATAAATATCCAAATATTTGTAAAAATATAGATGATAAAAATATAAAGTTTAGAGTTCTTGGTGCAACAGCACTATCTTTGGCAAATGCGAGAGATTTTTTGTTTGTGATTTTCAAAGGAGATTTAAGAGAGTTTGATTTAGAAGCTGGACTTTTTATAAGTAAAGATTTATATATAAAAAAAGAAGAAGATATTATATTTGTTACAAAATATAAAGAACAATTTTCAATATTTAAAGAAATTATTAAAGATTTTTAGGTATAACTCCAGATTAATAAAAAAATTAGGAAAATTATATGGCTTTAATAATTATGGACGAATGTATTGCATGTGACGCTTGTAGGGAAGAGTGTCCAAATATGGCGATTGAAGAGGGTGATCCAATTTATGTAATTGATGCTGATCGTTGTACAGAGTGTGTTGGGCACTATGAAGAACCTCAGTGTGTAGAGGTTTGTCCAGTTGACTGTATTATTTTGGATCCAGATAATGAAGAGACACTAGAAGAGCTAAAATTCAAGTATGAACAGTTAATGGAAGAAGAAAACTAAAATGTCGAAAATTACAACAGTCATCGATATTGGCTCAAATTCAATGCGGATGGTTGTTTTAGAAAAATCTAGCCGTTTTGCTTTTTCTTTAATAAATGAGACAAAAAGTAGAGTAAAAATTTCTGAAGGTTGCTATGAAAATGGTGGGAACCTTCAAGAAATTCCTATGGAAAGAGCTTATCAATCTTTAAAATCTTTTTTAAATATTTCAAATGCTTTAAAATCAAGAAAAGTTTTGTGTGTGGCAACTTCTGCTTTAAGAGACGCTCCAAATTCAAAAGTTTTTTTAAATAGAGTTAAAAATGATTTGGGATTGAGTATAAAAGTAATTGATGGAGAAAAAGAGTCTTATTTTGGTGGTGTTGCTACTTCAAATTTACTTCATGATGATGAGTTTATAACTATTGATATTGGTGGGGGAAGTACAGAATTTTGTTTTGTAAAAGATAAAAAAATCTTAAAATCAATATCTTTAAATATTGGAACTGTAAGAATAAAAGAGTTGTATTTTAATAAAAACAATATCAAAGGTGCAAAAGATTATATTTTAGAGAACTTAAAAAAAGTTTTTGAACAAAATATTGATATTCCTTCAAAAGCTGTTGGAATTGGTGGAAGTATTAGAACTTTATCAAAAATGATTATGGATAAAAATGAGTATCCATTAGATGCAATTCATGGGTTTACATATAATGTAAAAGCAGAAAAAAAACTTTTTGAAAATATTTTAAAAGCAGATACAAATGATGAACTTCAAGAATTAGGGGTTAAAAAAGATAGATTTGATACTATAAAAGAGGGTACATTTATTTTTAAAACTATTCTTGATGAGTTGGATATAAAAGAGGTTGTAACTTCTGGAGTAGGTGTGAGAGAAGGAGTTTATCTTACAGATTTACTAAGAAATTCAAATCATAGATTTCCAAATAATTTTAATGTAAGTGTAAAAAGTTTATTAGATAGATTTGAATTAAATGAGAAACAGAGTGCTTATTTTGGGAATAATGCAAAAAAGATATTTGAAGTTTTAAAACCTCTTCACAATCTTGATGATAAATTTAAAGAGCTTTTAGTTGTATCTTCAAAACTTCACTCAGTTGGTTCTAGTTTGAATTTTTATAAGAAAAATGACAATGCTTTTGAGTTTATTTTAAATGGTTTAAATTATGATTTTCAGCATACTTCAAGAGTTATAGTTGCTCATACAATAAAGTTTTCAAAAAAATCTTTACCAAAGCAGAGTGATATAGAAGAGTATAAAGAGTTATTACCAAATTTGGAAACTATGCAGTGGCTTTCATTTATGATTGCTCTAAATATTGCTGTAAATACTGATTTTTCTTGTCCAAAAGTAAACTATATTTTAGATGATGATATTTTACGATTAAAGCTTCCAAATAGATCATTTTTAATAAATTCATATATTGAAAAACTAGAGCTTCCAAAAGATTTATCCTTAGAGATTTTATAGTGCAAAAAATAGCTATTATAAAGCTATCTGCTATGGGTGATATTATTCACTCAATGGTTGCTTTACAGTTTATAAAAATAAAATATCCAAATATCCAAATTGATTGGTTTGTAGAAGATGCTTTTTCTAAAGTTTTAGAAAATAATCCAGATATAAAAAATATAATCAAACTAAATTTAAAATCTATTAAAAACTCAAAAAAAGAGATTTTAACTCAATTAAAACTTGTAAAAAGCTTTAAAAATAGAGATTATGATTTAATCATAGATGCTCAAGGTTTAATAAAATCAGCAATAGTTGCTAGATTTTTAGGTAAAAACAGAGTTGGTTTTTGTAAAAACTCAACAAGAGAAGGATTTGCAAGTTTTTTTTATAATAAAAAAGTATCAATATCTTATGATAAAAATGTTATAGATAGAAACTGCTATTTATTTTCAAAAGCACTTAATTTTGAGATTTCAAAAGATGATATTCTAAATAAAAAACCTTTTTTATTTTTTAAAAATGAAGATGAAAAAGTTTATCAATATTTAAATGAAACTAGAAAAAATATTCTTCTTGTAGTTGGTGCTAGCTGGAAGAGTAAAATGTATTCTAAAGAGAAGTTTGTTAAAATAGTACAAAATTTAAAAGAGAATTTTTTTATTGCTTGGGGAAATGAAGAAGAAAAAGAGATAGCAGAGTTTATTTGTGATAATTCAGATGCTATTGTTTTACCAAAGATAGATTTAAATACATTAAAAGCGTTAATAAGTAGAGTTGATTTAGTAATTGGAAATGATACAGGACCCACGCATATGGCTTGGGCTTTAAATGTCCCATCAATAACAATTTTTGGAAATACTCCAGCTTATAGAAATGCTTATGAAACAAAAATTAATAAAAGTGTAGAGTCTTCTTCTGTTGTAAATCCTTTTAAGTTGGATAAAAAAGATTTTTCAATCAAGATGGTTGATGAAAATATTATTATAGATATGGCAAAGGAGCTTTTAAGTGTACAGAAAAATTAAAGATTATTTTAGACTCTTTTTATATAACACATTTCTTTTTTTATTTTTAATAACTCCTAAAATTCTTATGAAATATATTTTGAAATTTTTTGCATTTTTTGCATTTAAATTTAATAAAAAACATATAAAAGTAGCACGTGCAAACTTAGATTTTGTGTATGGAAATAGTATAAGTGAAGATAGAAAAAACCAGATTATTTATAACTCTTATAAATCTTTGGTTTTTAATATGTATGAATTTATTGAAAATCAAAATATAGAAAAAGAAGATTTACTAAAAAAAGCAAATATTTTAAATAAAGATATAATAGAAAATGCAATAAAAGAGAATAGAAAAATTGTTTATATTTCAGCTCATTATGGTGGTTGGGAATTAACTGTTCCATATATTGCACTTATGTTTGGTGATGTTGCAATAGTAAATAGAAGAATGAATAATCCTCATATTCAAAAAAAATATGAAAAAGCTAGAAGTAAAAATCATATTACAATGCTTGAAAAAGAGAGTGCTGCAAAGGGTATGATAAAAGCTTTTAAAGAGAATAAAACAGTTTGTGTAGTTATTGATCAATACTTAAATAGTGGAATAGATATAGAGTTTTTAGGAAAAATTACAAAAGCTACGGATTCAACTTCAAGAATTGCATTAAAATTTGATGCTGTTATTATTCCAATTTTTACTCTTTGCAATGATTTTAGAGATTGGACAATTAAGGTTTGTGAACCAATTGATGTTAAAACTTATGAGTTTAAAAGTGAAGATAAAATCAAAGAGTTGACTCAAATTCAAAATGATATTTTATCTAAGCAAATTTTAGAGAAACCAGATTTTTGGCTATGGCAACATAAGAGATTTAAAGATGTAGAAAATGATATTTATAAAAAAGAAGATTAATTGAATAGTTTTGAAGATATAGCAAAAAAAGAGTATCAAAAATCAAATAATGATATTTTCCCTTTTATTTTTGAAGAAAAACAGTATTGGCTAAAAAAAGCTAGAGCTACAAAACCTGATAAAATACAAAAGTTTTTTTATAAGTTCTTTCCTTTTGAACTACTTATTCCACCTATTGTAAAAAGTTCAAAAGAGGCTTTGCTTTATGAAATATCAAAGCTTGAAAAATTTAAAGAGTTAGGAATAAATGTTCCTGTTATAGCTTATAAATGTGAAGATTTTTTTGTTTTAGAAGATAGTGGAAATAGTGTAAATGCTTATTTAAGAAGTAAAGATATAAGCGAAGATAGATTTTACTTTTTTGTAGATAAATTGATATTTGAACTATCTAAAATTCATAATTTTTCACAATTTCATGGTGGAAGTCAACTAAGAAATTTTACTTTCAAAGATGACAAAGTTTTTGTTTTAGATTTTGAAGAGAGTTTTGAGACGGATGTAGATATTAAAACTTTACAATATAGAGATTTTTTGTTATTTTTGTTATCATTTATAAAAATAAAAGAAACTAATTTTAAAATAGATTATGAAAAGATAATTAATAAATATTGCGAACTTACAAACAATATTGAATTTAAACAAAAATTAATAATATTTAGTAAAAAACTTCGATTTTTTTTATGGCTTTATGAAAAAGATTTTATTAAAAAAATAGTTGGTAGTGATGTAAAATATTTTTTTGAGTTTATACAAGTATTGCGGAATTTATAAAATTAAGGGAAAAATTTGAAAAATATAAAAAAAATATTGATAATAAGATGTGGAGCTTTAGGGGATTTAGTATATTCTACATCTGTATTAGATGCATTAAGATTTGAGTTTGGAGAAGATGTAATTATTGATTATGTATCAACTCCAGCAGCTTCAAAACTTTTTGAATATGATAAGAGAGTAAATAAAATTTTTCATTTAAAACATAAAAAAATTCCAATAATTTTTAGTTCACAAAAAAAAGCTGTAATAAACTATTCGAAAAAAGAGCCTTACGATATTTTAATAAATTTTGAGATGGGTAAACAATTTAAAAGTTTAGTTGAAAAAATTGTTGCAAATAAAAAAGTTGGTTGGTTTTGTGAAGATATTAAAATTACAAAAACTCATATGGTTGAAATTTGTAAAGAGTTTTATTCAAGCATAATTTCAAAAGAGAATTTGGATAAATCATTTCCCAAAGTTTTTGGTTCACCTTATAATGAAATTAAAAATAAATTTAGCCTACCAAATGATTATATAATTGTTAGTCCAAGTAATTCACACAATAAAAAGAAAAGATTAAACTATAGAGCATGGCCTCATGAAAATTGGAAAGAGTTTTTAAATTTAGTTCCAAAAGATACTAATATTGTTTTAATTGGGGCAAAAGGTGAAGAAGATTTTTTTGAGCCCCTTAAACCTTATAATAGAAATATTATAGATTTAGTAGGAAAAATAACAATTTCCCAGATGGTTAGTGTTGTTGAAAAATCAAAGGCTTTGATTGTAACTGATACAGGAACAGCACATATAGCATCTGCTGTTAATACTGCTGTCTTTTGTCTGATTGGACCAACTCCAGCAGAACAAACTGGACCATACAAAACACCTTTTAATGAAGTTTATATTATAAGTGCAGGATTATCTTGTAGTCCTTGCTATAAAACAGATGTTATGAAAGCTTGTAAGGATAATATTTGTATGAAGAATATTAAAGCCTCAAAAGTTTTGAATTTATTAAATGAAGCTAAGATATTGTAGAATATAAGCCAAATTATTTTAGAGGGAAGATATATGAAGGGTATAATATTAGCAGGTGGAAGTGGAACAAGACTTTATCCAATCACAAAAGGAGTTAGTAAACAACTAGTTCCAATCTATGATAAACCTATGATATATTATCCTTTGTCTGTTTTAATGCTTGCTGGTATTAAAGAGGTTCTTATTATTACAACTCCTCAAGATCAACCTAGTTTTATTAATCTTCTAGGAGATGGAAGTGAGCTTGGTATCAGATTTGAATATGTAGTTCAACCAAGCCCTGATGGTTTAGCTCAAGCATTTATCTTAGGTGAAGAGTTTTTAGCTGGTGATGATGCTTGTTTAGTTTTAGGTGATAATATTTTTTATGGTCATGGATTAACAGAACTATTAGCTAAAAGTATAAAAAATATTAAAGATGAGAATAAAGCAACTGTATTTGGTTATTATGTTTCGGATCCTCAAAGATATGGAGTTGCAGAGTTTAATGAAAATGGTGATGTAATCTCTATTGAAGAGAAACCAAAAGAGCCAAAATCAAACTATGCTGTTGTAGGACTATACTTTTACCCAAATGATGTAGTAAAAAAAGCTAAAGATGTAAAACCAAGTGACAGAGGTGAACTAGAAATTACAACTTTAAATCAAGATTATCTAAATGAAAATAGATTAAAAGTAGAACTAATGGGAAGAGGGTACGCTTGGCTTGATACTGGAACTCATGAATCACTACTTGAAGCATCTTCATTTATTCAAACAATTGAAAATAGACAAAGTCTAAAAGTAGCCTGTCTTGAAGAAATAGCTTATGAGATGGGATATATAAGTAAAGAAAAACTTCTTGAACTAGCAGAACCTCTAAAGAAAAATCAATATGGTCAATATTTAATCTCTAGAGCAAATCAACCAAGAAGGATGAAATAGTTATGACATTTACAAGAACAGCTATTCCTGATGTTGTAATTATTGAACCAAAAGTTCATGGAGACTCAAGAGGTTACTTTGTAGAGACTTTTGTGAGCAATAAGCTAGAAGAGTTTTTAGGATATAAAATAAACTTCTGCCAAGATAATGAATCAAAAAGCTCTAAAGGAGTTCTTCGAGGTCTTCATTATCAACTTCCACCTCATGCACAAACAAAGTTAGTGCGAGTAATTCACGGAAGAGTTCTTGATGTTGCAGTTGATATACGAAAAAATTCTCCTACATTTGGAAAGTATGTAGCAGTAGAGTTAAGTGGCGAAAATAAAAAACAACTACTAATTCCACGAGGATTTGCTCATGGATTTGTAGTACTTGAAGATGATACCATATTTGCTTATAAAGTAGATAATTACTACAGCCCACAATGTGATAGAGGAATAGCTTTTGATGATAAAAATCTAAATATAGATTGGATTTTAAATCATAATGAATTAAACCTATCTGCTAAAGATACAAAACAACCAAAACTAAATGAAACAAATGATTTATTTGAATTTGGAGTAGATTATTATGCTTAATTCAAACTCTTTAACTACTACTTACAATATACTTGTAACAGGTTCAAATGGACAAGTTGGAAGTGAAATAAAAGAACTTGCTTCAAAGTATTCTTATAACTTTTTTTTCACAGATAGAAATAATATAGATATTACTTCTAAAGATGATATAAGAAAATTCTGCCAAACAAATAGTATAAATGTAATTATTAACTGTGCAGCATATACAGCTGTGGATAAAGCCCAAAGTGATATTGAAAATGCAGATTTAGTAAATAGAAAAGCTGTTAAAAAATTATCAATCATTGCCAAAGAGCTAAATATAAAACTAATTCATATCTCTACAGATTATGTATTTGATGGTAAAAACTTTAAACCATATGTTGAAGAGTTTCAAACAAATCCACAATCAGTTTATGGTAAAACAAAACTTGATGGCGAAAATGAAATCAGAGATATAAATCCATTAAACTCTATAATTATACGAACTTCTTGGGTTTATTCATATTACGGTAATAACTTTGTAAAAACAATGCTTCGATTAGGAAAAGAAAAAGAAGAATTAGGTGTAATATTTGATCAAGTTGGAACTCCTACTTATGCAAAAGATTTAGCTAAAACTATTCTTGATATCATTCCACAAATAGAAAACTCAAAAGTAGAAATCTATAATTACTCAAATGAAGGAGTTCTATCTTGGTATGATTTTGCCAAAGAGATAATGAAAATGGCAAAATTAAATTGTAAAATAAACCCAATAGAGACATATCAATACCCAACTCCTGCAAAACGACCTCATTTCTCACTTTTAAATAAAAGTAAGATAAAATCAAAATTCAATTTAGAAATACCATACTGGAAAGATGGATTAGACGATTGCTTAAAGAGATTAGGTGAAAGAAAATAGGGGAAAATAAAATGTTTAATAATAACAGTAAAACAATACTTGTAACTGGATGTGCAGGGTTTATTGGTAGTAACTTTGTGCCATATTTTTTAGAAAAATACCCAAACTATAATTTGGTAAATTTAGATCTTTTAACTTATGCTGGAGATTTGGAAAATCTAAAAGAGTGTGAAAATAATCCTCGCTATAAATTTATAAAAGGTGATATCTGTAATAGAGAATTAGTTGAATTTATATTTAATGAATATGATATAAAAGGTGTTATTCACTTTGCAGCTGAATCTCATGTTGATAATTCTATTAAAAACCCAGGTGTGTTTGTTCAAACAAATGTAAATGGAACATTTACTCTAATTGATGTTGCTTATAAATATTGGATGAATAAACCATTTACTTATAAATCAGAATATCAAGACTGTAGATTTCATCATATCTCAACAGATGAAGTATATGGAACGCTTAGTCTAGATCCAAATGATCTATTTACTGAAAAAACACCATACTCTCCAAACTCTCCATACTCTGCAAGTAAAGCTTCATCTGATATGATTATAAGAGCATATAATGAAACCTATGGATTAAATACAGTTATTACAAACTGCTCAAATAACTATGGTCCAAAACAACATGATGAAAAATTAATTCCAACAATTATAAGAAATGCTCTTTTGGGAAATCCAATTCCAATTTATGGTGATGGAAAGAATATAAGAGATTGGTTGTATGTACTTGATCATTGTAAAGGTATAGATCTTGTTTATCATAAAGGCAAAACAGGTGAGACATATAATATTGGTGGAAGAAATGAGAGAACAAATCTTCAAATAGTGGATACTATTACTACAATATTAGATAAAGAAGTTCCACAACCAAACTTCTCATACAAAAGTTTAATAACTTTTGTAGAAGATAGAGCAGGACATGATAGAAGATATGCAATAGATGCAAGTAAACTAGAGAATGAATTAGGTTGGAAAGCAGATGAGAATTTTGATACAGGAATTGTAAAAACAATAGAGTGGTATTTAAAAAAATATGGAAAATAATTTAAAATGTTCAATAATAATATCTGTATATAAAGATACAGATAGCTTAGATTTAATATTAGAATCTTTGATTAATCAAACAATTATTCCAAATGAAGTTATTATTTCTGAAGATGGAAATAGTAAAGAAATGGTTGAATATGTTAAGGTTGCTAAAGATAAATATAAAAAATTAGATATCGTACATTTATATCAAGAAGATATTGGCTGGAGGAAGAATATAGCACTAAATAGAGCTATTGTTGCTTCAAAATATGAGTATTTGATTTTTATAGATGGTGATTGTGTACCATTTGATGATTTTATAGAGAATCATATTATGCAAGCTTCTAAAAAAATAGTTTTAGCTGGTAAAAGAGTAGAGTTAGGTGATCAGATAACAAAAGAGATTCGTTCTAAAAAATTAACAGTTTCAAAATTAACTAATAATTATTGGTTATATGCAATAAAATTAATAAAAGATAAAACTAGGCATTTGGAAGATATTTTACACATTTCTTATAAATCATTTTTGGCTCCATTTATAAAGAAAGAGGTTAATTACATTATTGGTTGTAATTGGTCTGCATTTAAAGAAGATATTTTATCAATTAATGGTTTTGATGAAACATATGCCTTACCATCAGTTGGTGAAGATGTGGATTTAGGATGGAGATTTAGAGGATTAGGAATAGAGCTTAAATCTTGTAGATATAATGCAAATATTGTACACTTATATCATAAAAAAAGATTTGATAGTTCTCAAGGGATTATAAATAATGCTATTTTGAAAAAAAATTTTGACGCAAATAAGTTTGTTTGTGATAATGGAATAGTTAAAAAGGATAATTTTTGATAAAACTTGCAGCTTGTGTAGTATTGTATAATCCAGATGATACTATTTTTGAAAATATTTTAACTTATGGGAATTATGTAGATAAGTTAATAGTTATTGATAATTCATTAAAAAAGAATAATCTTTTAATAGATAAGTTGAGTGAAGTTTTTGAATCAAAATTAGTTTATATAGATAATAATGATAATTTAGGTATAGCAACTGCTTTGAATCAAGCTTGTGATAAAGCTATAGAACTTAAATTTAAATGGATTCTTACTATGGATCAAGATAGTTCATTTATAAATTTTGACCACTATAAAAAATGCTTAGAAAAAGTACAAAATGTAAATAATGTAGCATTATTGGCAGCAAATACAGATAAAGAAGGTTATTCAAACTTCGATAAAAACGGGTGTAGTTGCAATTATAGAGAAGATAAATTCAGTGTTATAACATCTGCAAATATAGTTAATCTTGAATATTTTGAAGAAATAGGTAGATTTAATGATAAACTTTTTATAGATATGGTTGATTATGACTATTGTCTTAGAATTAATATTAAAAAATTTAAAATATTGTATTTCCCTGATGTTTTTGTAGAACATAAGTTAGGAGAAGTACACTTAAGAACTAATATTTTTACAAGAAAAAAGAAGTATAAAACCGAACATAATGCTCAAAGAGCTTATTATATAGCAAGAAATTATCTATATGTAGCAAGAAATTATGGAAAATACTTTCCTAATGATGTTGGAATGTTACATATATTAAATATAGTATTTATACATGATGTTACAAAAATCTTAATATATGAAATAGATAAATGGAATAAGTTAAAAGCTAAGTTTATCGGTTTATATCATTTTATTATAAATAGATATGGAAAGTATAATTTAAAGTAAATATTATGGTAGATATATCTTTTATAACAATCAATTATAATTCTTCACAATATACTATTAGTTTAGTTGAAAGTATAATCAAAAATAGTTCTGATATTTTATATGAAATAATTATTGTAGATAATGCTTCTAAAAAAGACGATTTATTTAAGTTAAAAAATTTTGTTAGTGATAAAATTAATATAAAATTAATAGAGAATTCTATTAATAGCGGTTTTGCAAGTGGAAATATGCTAGGTATAAACTATGCAAAAGGAAAATATTATTTTTTTATAAATAATGATTGTACTCTTTTAAATAATACTTCAAAAATTTTAAAAGATTTTTTAGATTTTAATGAAGATGTTGGATTAGCAACCGCAAAAGTTTTGGATAATAATGGTAACTACTCATCTTCATACAAACAATTTCCACATTTAATAAAACAGTTATTTGGAAATAGTATTCAAAGAATTATTTCAAAAAATAGATTTCCAAGTAATAAAATAAAGATTGAAAAGAACTCTCAAGTTGAAGTAATAAGCGGTTCTTGTATGTTTTTTAGAAAAGATGTTTTTTGTAGCATTGGTGGCTTTGATACTGTTTTTTTTCTTTATTGTGAAGAAGAAGATATTTGTAAAAGAGTTTGGGATTTTGGTAAAAAAGTTTATTTTATTCCTAAAGCAGAAGTTTTTCATGAAGCAGGAGGAAGTACAGAAAAAAGTTTTGAGATAGAACGAGAATTTTATATATCTTATTATCACCTGCTAGATAAACATTATAACTTTTTGGAAATTTTTTTATTTAAAATAGCACTTTTTATAAAATTATTTTTTAGAATATTCAAAAAGAAAAATGGATTTAAAATATTTTTAACAGCAATTCAAGGTTTTTCTATAAAAAGTAGTTTGAGATACCAACAAAAAGTAAACAATTAAGGAGCCCAATAAGTGTTATTTAACTCATACGAATTCATATTTTTATTTTTACCAATAACTTTTATACTCTATTTTTATCTATTAAGCCAAAGATTAATTCTTGGTGCAAAGATATTTTTAGTAATAGCAAGTTTGTTTTTCTATGGATATTGGAACTTCTCTTATGTTCCTTTAATACTATTATCTATATTTGTAAACTATAGCGTAGGATTAAGTTTAGTAAATCATGAGAAGATAAAGTTATCTTCTAAAACAATTTTAATATTTGGAATACTATTTAATGTAGGATTGCTAGGATACTTTAAATATACAGATTTCTTGCTTGAAAACTTTAATGGTATATTTGGCTCTAATATTCCTTTACCTCATATTATTCTTCCTTTAGGTATTAGCTTCTTTACATTTACTCAAATAGCATTCTTAGTAGATGCATATAGACGTGAAGCCAAAGAGTATAGCCTTGTAAACTATATGTTATTTGTAACATACTTTCCACACTTACTTGCAGGTCCAATTTTACATCATAAAGAGATGATGCCACAATTTGCAAGTAAATATAACTGGGTAAAAAATTATAGAAATATAGCTTTAGGACTTTTTATATTCTCAATAGGATTGTTTAAAAAAGTTGTAATTGCAGATACATTTGCTCCTTGGGCAACAGCTGGATTTGATACAGCAACAACACTAAATTTAATAGAAGCATGGGCAACAAGTTTAAGTTATACTTTCCAACTATACTTTGATTTTAGTGGATACTGTGATATGGCTATTGGAATTTCTTTAATGTTTAATATCAAACTTCCAATAAACTTTAACTCTCCATATAAAGCTTTAAATATTCAAGATTTCTGGAGAAGATGGCATATGACATTATCTAGATTCTTAAGAGATTATATCTATATTCCTCTAGGTGGAAATAGAAAAGGTGAATTTAGAACATATACAAACCTATTGGCAACATTTTTAATAGGTGGACTATGGCATGGAGCAGGATGGACATTTATAATCTGGGGAGCATTGCATGGTATAGCACTTGCAATTCATAGATTCTGGCAAAGCTTAGGATTTAAGATGAATAAAATCTTAGCTTGGTTTATTACATTTAACTTTATAAATATAACATGGATATTTTTTAGAGCAAAAGATTTTGATAGTGCGATGAAAGTATTGGGTAGTATGTTTAGCTTGGATAATGTTGTTTTGCCAGAGAAATATTTTAAATTCTTAGCTGAATATAATGATATTTATTTTAGGTTTGGTACAGTGTATGGTGATATATTAGGGAAAGACAATACAACTGTGTTTATTGTTGTTGGTTTTACATTGGTTTTAGCTTTTAAAAATAGTATGGAAAAAATGATTAAATTTAAAACAAATTTTTTAAATTTATTACTTACATTTACGTTTATAATATATTCTATTTTTCAGTTAAATAAAATTTCTGAATTTTTATATTTTAATTTTTAAGGTAGTATAACAATGAAAAGTTTAACATGGATAAAGATTTTAGTAAGTTTAATTTTAATAATTATTATCTCAGTATGTTCAATTAATTATATTGTAGATCCTTATAATCTATATAAAACAAATTTGTTAAAGAATAAACCTAAAGAATTTGAATATATGAGATTAGTAAAAGCAATAAATGTAGAAGAAATAAAACCATATTCCATAGTATTAGGAACTTCTAGGGCAGAGATGGCTATTGATCCTGAACATGAATATTTTATAAAACCATCATATAACTTAGCAAATGCTGGTTCTACTATGTATGAAACAAAGTATTATTTAAAAGAAGCTATTTTGCAAGGCAAATTAAAAAAAGTATTGCTTGTAGCAGATTGGAGAATGTTTAATGATGTAAATATGAAACAAGTAGCAGATTTTGAAACATATTTTGAAAATAGAAATATATATAAATATTTATTAAATTATAAAGTTTTTGAAGATAGTTTATTTACAATTAAAAACCAGAATAAATTATCTCTTCATAAAAGTAATGGTCAAATGACAGATCGTTATGTAAATGATGTTCTTTTAGCACATGGGGGACAATATAAAACAATGTTAGCAGAAGAAAAAAATTATTATAAGAATTTTACAAATAATAATTCTTATAAAGATACAAAAAAAGATAGTTTTGAAGATTTTAAAGAAATATTACAAATGTGTTATAGAAATAATATAAAACTAGATATTATATTTGGACCATCTCATATTAGACAATGGGAAGCTTTTGATTACTATCATGGATATGAAACTTTTCTAAAATGGAAAAAAGATATTGTTTTATTTGTAGAAAAAATTGGTTTAGAAGAAAATAAAATTCCATTTAATATCTTAGATTTTTCTGTTTATCATAGATTAACAGCAGAGAATGTTCCAAAGGAACCAGAACAAAGAATGGAATTTCATTTTGAAGGAAGTCATTATACAAATAAATTAGGATTAATAGTATTGGACAGGCTATCTAATAACTCATTATATAACGATTTTGGTGTATATATAAATTCATCAAATATAGATAATCATTTAGAAAATTTACGAAAAGATAGATTAAACTTTATAGATATAAAAGAATATAGAAAAGAAGTATTTGGTGAATGATACCAACAAAAAGTAAACAATTAAGGAGCCCAATAAGTGTTATTTAACTCATACGAATTCATATTTTTATTTTTACCAATAACTTTTATACTCTATTTTTATCTATTAAGCCAAAGATTAATTCTTGGTGCAAAGATATTTTTAGTAATAGCAAGTTTGTTTTTCTATGGATATTGGAACTTCTCTTATGTTCCTTTAATACTATTATCTATATTTGTAAACTATAGCGTAGGATTAAGTTTAGTAAATCATGAGAAGATAAAGTTATCTTCTAAAACAATTTTAATATTTGGAATACTATTTAATGTAGGATTGCTAGGATACTTTAAATATACAGATTTCTTGCTTGAAAACTTTAATGGTATATTTGGCTCTAATATTCCTTTACCTCATATTATTCTTCCTTTAGGTATTAGCTTCTTTACATTTACTCAAATAGCATTCTTAGTAGATGCATATAGACGTGAAGCCAAAGAGTATAGCCTTGTAAACTATATGTTATTTGTAACATACTTTCCACACTTACTTGCAGGTCCAATTTTACATCATAAAGAGATGATGCCACAATTTGCAAGTAAATATAACTGGGTAAAAAATTATAGAAATATAGCTTTAGGACTTTTTATATTCTCAATAGGATTGTTTAAAAAAGTTGTAATTGCAGATACATTTGCTCCTTGGGCAACAGCTGGATTTGATACAGCAACAACACTAAATTTAATAGAAGCTTGGGCAACAAGTTTAAGTTATACTTTCCAATTGTACTTTGATTTTAGTGGATACTGTGATATGGCTATTGGAATTTCTTTAATGTTTAATATAAAACTTCCAATAAACTTTAATTCTCCATATAAAGCTTTAAATATTCAAGACTTCTGGAGAAGATGGCATATGACATTATCTAGATTCTTAAGAGATTATATCTATATTCCTCTAGGTGGAAATAGAAAAGGTGAATTTAGAACATATACAAACCTATTGGCAACATTTTTAATAGGTGGACTATGGCATGGAGCAGGATGGACATTTATAATCTGGGGAGCATTGCATGGTATAGCACTTGCAATTCATAGATTCTGGCAAAGCTTAGGATTTAAGATGAATAAAATCTTAGCTTGGTTTATTACATTTAACTTTATAAATATAACATGGATATTTTTTAGAGCAAAAGATTTTGATAGTGCGATGAAAGTATTGGGTAGTATGTTTAGCTTGGATAATGTTGTTTTGCCAGAGAAATATTTTAAATTCTTAGCTGAATATAATGATATTTATTTTAGGTTTGGTACAGTGTATGGTGATATATTAGGGAAAGACAATACAACTGTGTTTATTGTTGTTGGTTTTACATTGGTTTTAGCTTTTAAAAATAGTATGGAGTTTAAAAGTATTTTTTATAGAAAATCTTATATATTAGCTATATTATCAATAATATCTACATATTATTGTTTATCAAATATGTCAAAATATACAGAATTCTTATATTTTAATTTTTAAGGATTTCTATGAGTAAATTTAAAAAGATAACTTTTTTATGGATATTGTCAATATCTGTATTTTTAATTTTTAATTTTCTAATTTTTTTTAATTATACATCTAAAGTTTATCCTGATACAGCAGATACTACTATTGGTGATTTAGCTAGAATGAGTTATTCTGTAGATATTATACAAGAGAGAGAAAATATAACTGACTTAGAAAAACTCCATTTATATCAAAATCAATATAATTATGAAAACATAGATATGGTTACTATTGGAGATTCTTTTTCAAATGGTGGGGCTGGTGGAAAAAATAGATATTATCAAGATTATATAAGTACAATCTATAATAAAAAAGTATTAAATTTAAATATACAAAATTATAAAAATTATTTAGAAATAATTGCATTTTTTGCAAATTCTGGATATTTAGAGAAAATCGGTGCTAAATATGTACTTATTGAATCTGTACAAAGAGAAGCATTGGTGAGATTTGCTAGAAATGATTTAAATCTAGCTATAAAAACTGATAAAAATTTGGAAACTATATTTAGAAATTCAATGGAAACATATAATATTGAAAAATTACATAATCTTAAACCTTCAATTATAAATAATTTAAATTTAAATGCATTTATTTATAATATTAAATATTACATAAAAGGATATGGAAAATTAAATTCTAGTGTTTATATAGAAAAATTAAATAAAGATTTATTTACTAGTAAATCTAGTTCAAAATTAGCTTTTTATCATGAAGATATAAAAAAATTATCTTTAGAAACAAAAGAAAATATTGAACTATTAAATCATAATTTTAATAATTTAGCTGATATTCTTGAATCAAAAGGAATAAAGCTTATATTTATGCCAGCTGTTGATAAATATAATCTTTATAGACCATATATTATTAGTAATAACTATAGTGAAAGTATTTTTTTCGAATATTTATCAACTTTAGATAAAAAGTATATATTTATTAATACTAAAGAAATATTATCAAAAAATTTAGAAAATAGTGAAAAAGATATTTTCTATGCTGATGATACACATTGGAGCTATAAAGCTAGTATTAATATTATAGAAAGTGAAGCATTTAATAATATTTTCAAGAAAGGGGAATAATGATTTTAGAAAAATTAAGAAATGATGAAATAAATATAAAAATAGTTAATATTTTAGCTGTTATATATTTATTCTCTTTAACTGTTTCATATAAAATAAGTGGAACGCTAATTTATATAATACTTTTTATTTTTTTATTAAATCCAAAAGTAGGAACTTATTTAAAAAATTCTTTAAAAAATAGTTTTGTTCAAGCTGGGCTATTGTATTTAGCAGTTATTTTAATATGGTTTATAGGAACTCATGATTTATCATTTGCTATCACGCAATTAAAAATAAATAAGTTTTATCTTTTGCCTATACTTTTTTTTGCTTTTATTAGGGTTGAATATTTCAAATATTACGTTTTAGCATTTATTTTAGGGGCTATAGTTAATTTTGTATGGACATATTTAATGTTTTTTAATATCATTGACAATCATTATAGTAATTTAATAATAAATCAATCAGAGCACGCTTTTTTAATTTTTTTAACAATAATATCTCTATTTTATAGATTGGTAAAATATGAAGATAAATTAGTATATAAAATACTTATTATTTTTATAATATTACTTCTAAGTTCAAATGTATTTTTACTTAAAAAGACTCAAATTGTTTCATATGTGATAGTATTATTTGTTGCTTTTATTTATTTATATAGAAAAGATATAGTTAAAATATTAATACTTTCTTTAACATTTTTATCAATATTTTTAATTGGTATAAATTTTTTATTTCCAACTGTTAAATATCAATTATTACATGAATTGGATGGTGTACAAAAAGCTATTCAAAAACAAGATTTTACAAATAGTATGTCTGCAAGATTAGGAGTCGCATATTATTCATTACAAGTTATAGAAGATAGTCCAATATTTGGCTACGGAACAGCTGATCATGCGTATGAAGTTAAAAAAGCAATTAATAATAGTGAACTTAAAAATATAGATTCTAAATCTTATGATATATTAATTCGTACTTTAATAACTGGAAAACATGTTACTTTACACAATACATTTCTACAAGTTTTAGTTCAATATGGAATAATAGGATTACTTATATTTTTAAATATATTCTATCAGATTTTGAAATTTACAAGAGGAGAAACTAATATCTACTCTTTATTAATTGTAAGCAGTGTTACGATTGCATTCTTACAATTTCTATCAGGTTGGGATTTTCAATTTGGTAACTTAGCACAGATATTTATAATAACTATATGTTTATTAATTTTATCACAAAGCAAGGAAAAATTAACTAGGTAACTCTTTACTCCAATAAATATTACTTTTTATAATTTTAGCTGGAATTCCAGCTAAAATCACATTATTTTGATACACTCCAGAGCTTACAAGAGCGTTTAAAGCAATTACACTATTATTTCCAATATGTGCACCTTTAAGAATTTTGACATTTTGGCAAATCCATACATTATTTCCAATATGGATGTTTGAACTTGGATTTATTAAGTTTCCATTTTCAAAAATAGAGTGACCATCATTATTTCTAATTTCTATATTTGAAGCAATTAGACACTGTTCATCTATATGAATCGAACTATTTTCACCAGCACAAACAATAGTAGCACCTCCTATTTCACAATTATTTTTTATAGTAATTCTTAAATTATTACCTTGAATTATTATATTGGTGTCTCTTAACATACAATTATCATATATTTCTAATGTATTATTTTCACCATAAATACCTACTTTTAATCTTTTGATATCAGATTTTTTTATTAATACAAAATTTTTATCACCTTTTATGATAATTTTAGAATTTTTTAAATTAGTCGAAATATCTATTTTGTTATTTTTTTTAACTTTAAAATATTTTTTTATTTGTAAAAAATTATTTATTGCTTTTTGAAAATAGTTCATATTTTAGAAATCCTTATTTAGCAATTCTTTTATCTCTTCAAACTGTTTTTTACTATCAAAAAACTCATTAGCTTTAATTTTTCCATTTAAAGCTAAAGTCTCTTTTAATTCTTTATTTTGAATAATCAAAGATAATTTTTCACATAAGCTATCGCTATTCATACTTTTAAATAGAAGTCCAGTTTTTTCATCATCTATTATTTCAAGAGGTCCGCCATTGTTACTACCTAAAACACAAACACCACATTTCATAGCTTCAATAAGTACAAGCCCAAAAGTCTCTTTTTTTGTTGCTAGCACAACACAATCTGAAATTTGCATTAAATCTGTTGGATTAGAAACAAAGCCTGTAAATATGTCATTTGAATAGCTATTTTTTAGATTATTAAAATAGTTTTCATCCATATAGTGACCAACAACTAAAGTTTTTATTTTTATACCACTTTTTCGCAAACTTTCAACAGCTTCTAAAACTATATGTTGTCCTTTTGCTTCTTCAATTCTTCCAACGATACAAACTATAAATTCATCAGCGATATTAAAAGATTTTCTTAAACTATTTTTTTCTTCATTGCTTAAAAGTTTAGGAGTATTCGCTCCAATATAAGAAGTTTCTATTTTAGGTCTTATATCTTTTGGAATAAACTTTTCAAGTTGCTCTTTTACTAGATTTGTAACAGCAATCATCATATCTATATTTTTATATAAAAACTTATGATAAAAATCGCTTTTAAATCTTGTCATATGCATATGTCTTGTTTGAACAATTTTTGGTTTTCTTTTTGAAAGAAGTTTTGCAAAAACAACTACTGGAAGGTCTTTTGTCCAGTGAAGATGTACTATATCAATTTTTTCTTTATCTATAATTTTTGCAAGTTTTAAAAAGTTATATCTTGAAAGCTCAAAATAATTTATTTTTTCATTTTCAAATACATTTTTCAGCTTTGATTTTTTATTTATTACAGCATTTGAATTTAAATACTTAGTTATATTTTTCATATATAGTTCAAGCCCACCCAAATCTGGTGAAAGACAAACTTCTAAAACTTTTTTCATAGAACTCTTTGTTTATTTATTTTAAGCGTATATTCTACTTTTTTAGTAGTTAAATCCAAATTAAATGCTTTTTTGGCTAAAATCTTAGCTATCAAAAAAGAAAAAGGTAAAAATTGTCAAACTATAAATTTATTTTAAATGAAGAGTTTAAAAAATTTGAATATTTTTTATGTAATATAAAACAATTTTTCAAAGAAAATTCAAATACTATACACAAAGCTAGAAACGAACTAAAAGTTATAGAACATGAAAATCAAAAGCTAGTTGTAAAATATTTTAAAATACCAAATTTTATAAATAAAATTGTATATACATTTTTCAAAAAATCAAAAGCACAAAAATCTTATGAATATGCATTAAAAATAAAAGATTTTACACCAAAACCTATAGGATATATAGAGTTTTATAAATTTGGATTATTAGATGAGAGTTATTTTGTAAGCGAAAAGTTTGATTATGATTTTACTATTAGAGAGCCACTTTTAGATATAAATTTTCCAAATAAAGATGAGATATTAAAAGCTTTTGCAAAATTTACATTTGAATTGCATGAAGCTGGAATTTTTCATTTTGATTATAGCCCTGGAAATATATTAATAAAAAAAGAGAATAGTAATTTTATTTTTAAAATAGTTGATATAAATAGAATGAAATTTTTTGATTTAGAACTTAATGATAAACTTAAAAACTTTTCAAAACTTTGGGCAAAAGATGAAGATTTAGAAGTTATCATAAAAGAGTATGCAAGATTGTTACAAAAAGATGAAAAAGAGTTAGTTTCTAAAGCTTTAGATTTTTCTCATAAACATAAAGCAAAAATAAATTTCAAAAAAAGATTAAAAGGAAAAAAAGTTGTTGATTAGTATTATGTATCATCATGTCAATAGTGATAGATGTTCAAATGATTTAGTAATTTTTGAAGAGCATCTAAAATATATAAAAAATAATTTTAAAACTATTTTTCCAGGTGAAGAAATAACTTCAAAAAGTGTTTGTTTGACTTTTGATGATGCTTATGCTGATTTTTATTTTTTGATTTTTCCACTTTTAAAAAAGTATAATCTAAAAGTACTTTTGGCAATTCCATCAAAATATATTTTAGATGATACAGAAGAAGAAGCAGAAAATAGAATGAATTTTGAGCATAATGATTTGTTTGAAAATTATCAAAAAGCCACATTTTGCACATATAAAGAGTTAAAACAGATGCAAGAGAGTGGTTTAGTAGTTTTTGCTTCTCATTCACATTCTCATATTGATTTAACACAAAAACAAGTTGATTTAGATTTAGAGTTAAGAGTTTCGAAACAGATTTTAGAAGATAAGTTAAATACAAAAATAGAGAGTTTTGTATTTCCTTTTGGAAAATATAATCAAGATATTTTAAAAGAGGCTAAAAAATATTATCAATACAATTTTAGAATAGGAAATGCAATACATAAAGATTTTAGTGGAATTAATGGAGCAATTTATAGAGTAGATGGTGATAATTTAAAAACTGCTGATGAAATATTTAAAACTACAAAACTATTAAAATATAAATTTAAAGGAATAGTTAAAAGATTGGGTAAAAAATGAATATTAGTGTAGTTATGTTAGCAAAAAACAATGAAAAAACTATAGAAAATAGTTTAAAAAGTTTAGTTGATTTTAATGATGTTGTTATTTATGATAATGGTTCAACAGATGAAACCATAAATATTTCAAAAAAGTTTCCAAATGTAAATTTAATACAAGGTGATTTTAAAGGTTTTGGCTGGACAAAAAATCATGCAGCTTCTTTTGCTACAAATGATTGGATTTTAATAATTGATAGCGATGAAATAGTTGACGCAGAGCTATTAGCAGAATTAAAAAATAAAAAACTGGATAAAAAAACAGTTTATAAGTTAAATTTTAAAGCTTTTTATAAAGATATTCAAGTAAAACATTGTGGGTGGAATAATCAAAAGATTAAAAGATTGTACAACAAAAATATTACAAAATATAACTCAAATGATGTTCATGAGGATATTGTAACTGATGGTTTAAATATAGAAGAGTTAAAAGGAAATGTTGAGCATTATAGTTATCATACAATTTCAGAATTTATAATAAAAGCAGATAGATACTCAACACTTTTTGCATCTAATAATGCGGGAAAAAAATCTTCAAGTCCAGTAAAAGCTTTTTTTAATGGAATCTATTCATTTTTTAGAACATATATCTTAAAACAAGGTTTTAGAGATGGTTATGTAGGACTTGTAATAGCCTTTTCTCATATGGTTACAAATTTTTATAAATATATAAAATTATACGAATTTAATAAAGAGTTAAAAAAATGAATTTACTTATAACAAGACACGATAAAATAGGGGATTTTGTAGTTACTTTACCACTTTTTAAAGCTATAAAAGAGCAGTATCCTAATACAAAAATTACAGCTTTGGTTTCAAAAATAAATTATAAATTTGCAAAAGATATTGAGTTTATAGATGATGTTATTTTATATAATACAAATGATTTTCCTAGAACTTTACAAGATATAAAATCTAAAAATTTTGATGCAAGTATTAGCGCATATATAGATACACAATTAGGAAAAATACTTTATAAAAGCGGAATTAAAAAAAGAGTTGCACCAGCAACAAAACTGGCTCAATTTTACTTCAACAAACGTATAAGACAAAGAAGAAGTAAAGCTTTAAAAACAGAGTGGCAATACAATCTTGAATTAGCAAAAGCAATTTTCCCAGAAATTAATCTAGATTTTTCAAAACCACTTTTAAATATTAAAGAGAAAAAAGAGAAAAGAGTTATTTTTCATACTGGATTTGGTGGTAGTAGCGATGGAAATTTAAGAATTGATGATTATATAAACTTAGCTAGAAGTATTAAAAATAGCACTTATGATATAGTTTTCTCTTTTGGTCCTGATGATGAGAAAGCAAAAGAGTATATTGAGACTAATTTAGATTTTGAAGCATATATTTATGAGTCAAAAGTTACTTTAATGGATTTTGCAAAATATATAGCAAGTAGTTCTCTTTTTGTGAGTACTTCAACAGGACCTATGCATCTTGCAGGTGCTTCAAATTCTCAAACTCTCTCTTTTTTTGGAGATAGTTTATTTGCAAGTAGTAAAAGATGGGCAACTGTTAGTGATGAAAGTTTACAAAATAATTTTATGATAAATAAGAACTATTCAAAAGATGAATATTTGAAAATTGAAAATAGGTTAAAAGAGATTTTGGATGTCAAATAAGCATTTTATTTGGGATAGTTATTCAGATCAACCTCAAGTTATCAAGGATAGAGCTTTTAAAAAAGCTACGAGAAGAAAGGAGTTAAAAGATAATTTAAAATTACTTTTTACTTCTATTTTTATTCTTCCTATTTCAATAATTATTATGAAATTTTTTAAAGGAAATGTTAAAACTTCAAATATAGATTTCATAGGTCTTGGAGTAAATCTAGATAAAGATGATGGTAAAAATACCCAACAAGATTTGGTTCAAGAGTTGGGTGTAAAGAATTTAATTATTAGATTACCTCTTAGTGATATTAAAAATATTGATTTATATTTTGAGTTTGCAAATAGTTTTAATAAAAATGAGAGAAAAAATATTTTAATAAATGTAATTCAAGATAGATTAAATATTGAAAATCAAGAACTTTTTAAAAAAAATATTGATTTGATTTTTCAAAAGTTTGAAAATATATCAAATGAGTTTCAAATTGGAACTACAATAAATAGATTAAAATGGGGATTTTTTAGTACAGAAGAATTTATGAATTTTTATATGGTAGCTTTCAAAATAAAAGAGGATAAATATCCAAATATTAAACTTTTAGGACCATCAGTTATAGATTTTGAGTACTACTACAATGCAAGAGCTATGTTTAATTTAAAAAAAATAAAATATGATATAACTTCATCTTTACTTTACGTAGATAGAAGAGGTGCTCCACAAAATAGTCAATATGGGATATTTGATTTAAAAAATAAGATAGATATGCTTTTTTCACTTGTAAAAATGAGTCCAAAAACTTTAAGTGATGATATTTATATTACAGAAGTTAATTGGCCAATATCCAATACAGCTCCATACGCACCTACAAGTGAAAAAGAGTGTGTTAGCTGCGATGACTACACGAAATATATGTTGGATTATTTTAAAATAGCACAATATTCAAGAAAAATAAAAAGAGTTTATTGGCATCAACTAATTGCTCCTGGGTATGGATTAGTTGATAATAGAGATGGAAAAATTTTAAAATATCCTCAATTTTATGTTTTTAAAGAGTTATTACAAAAAAAGTAAGAATAATTTTATTTTTATAAACTCACTAAGGCTTCACGATGGGTGCCCCAGATTTTGTTTACAAAATTTGACCCTTTCGTTGCAGAATCGTTCGTTTATATAAATAAAATAGCATATAAAAATAGATTTAAAAGAGAGAGAAAATGAAAATATTTATAGAGATTCCTTCGTGGCTTGGAGATGCAATTATGGCAACTCCTGCTATACAAAATATTATAAAAACATATCCAAAAGCAAAAATTACACTTTTAGGCTCTTTTGTATCTATTCAAGCTTTTGTTAATTATCCAAATATTGAAAAAATAATAGTTGATGATACAAAAAAAAGTGGAAATAGATATAAAAATTTAATAGTTTTAGCAAAATCAATAGGAAAAGTTGATTTAGCAATATCTTTTAGAAGAAGTTTCTCTTCAAAATTTATGATGTTTTTTATAAAAGCAAAAAATAAATTCAACTACAAAAGACTTACAAAAGATGAGATTCATTTAGCTATTCGTTATAACGATTTTGTAAATAAGGTTTTAAAATTAAACAATGAAGTAGGGGATTTAAAACTCTATTTTAAACCATTTTCTTATTCAAAACCAACTTTAGGAATAAATCCAGGAGCAACATATGGAAGTGCAAAAAGATGGTATCCCCAAGAGTTTGCAAAAGTTGCAATCAGTTTAGCTTCAAAGTATGATATTGTAATTTTTGGAGGACCTGCTGAAACTGATATTGCAAAAGATATTGAAAATGAATTAATAAAAAACAGTATTTTAAATTATCAAAATTTATCTGGATTAACAACTATTCCTGAACTTATAGAAAAAATTGCAGGTTTAAGCCTGTTTATTACAAATGATAGTGGACCTATGCATATTGCAGCTGCTTATAAAGTAAAAACTGTATCAATTTTTGGACCAACAAAATTTACTGAGACAAATCAATGGAGAAACGATAAAAATGGTTTGATAGTGACAAAAAATTTAGATTGTGCACCATGTATGAAAAGAGAGTGTCCGCTAAAACATCACAACTGTATGAAACTAGTTACAGCAAATGATGTTTTAGAAGCAATTACAAAATTAACTTAATTCATTATCAATAATTTGACAAATTGTGTGTGCAAAAAGAATATGCATCTCTTGAATTCTTGGTGTATCATTTGAAGGAACAACTAAATTTATATCACAAAGCTCATTCATAGCTCCACCATCTCTTCCTGTTAATCCTAAAGTTCTGCATCCCATTTCTCTTGCCACTTTTAAAGCATTTATTACATTTGTTGAATTTCCAGAAGTAGAAATTCCTATTAACAAATCGCCTTTATTTGCTAAAGCTTCAACTTGTCTATCAAAAACTCTATCATATCCATAATCATTTCCAATAGCTGTTAATGCACTTGTATCTGTTGTAAGTGCAATACCTGGTAATCCTCTTCTTTCAGTTTTATATCTTCCTGTAAGCTCTGCTGCAATATGCTGTGCATCAGCTGCACTTCCACCATTTCCACAAAGTAAAACTTTATTTCCTGCTCTTAATGTTTCAACTGCAAGTTTTGAAGCTTCTAAAAGAGGTTCTTGCATTGTTTCTATTACTTTTTTTATCGTTTCTTGGTGAGCTAAAAATTCTTTAATTATTGCATTTTTCATTTTCTTGTATCCTTTTAATTGTATTTGTTGTACTTTTTCCATCTACAAATTGAACAAGCTTTAACTCATCTGCTATATCTTGCCCAACAACTTCTTTACCTTCGTAATCTCCACCCTTTACTAAAACATTAGGTTTTATTAGTTTTATTAATTCATAAGGAGTCTCTTCTTCAAAAATAACTACATAATCAACACTTTCAAGTGAAGCTAAAATATATGCTCTATCATCTTGAGTATTAATTGGTCTTGTTGGGCCTTTTAATTTTCTTACACTACTATCTGCATTTAATCCTAATATTAAAACATCACCATAGCTTTTTGCTACTTCTAAATATTTCACATGCCCAACATGTAAAATATCAAAGCAACCATTTGTAAATACTATTTTTTTACCTTGACTATGTAGTTTTGAAGCTAAAGTTTTAATCTCATCAAATGTTTTTATATGTGAAGTTGAATTTGATTTATGCAAACTATATTCATATTCATAAATCTCATCAAGTGTTGTTGTAGCACTTCCAATTTTTCCTACAACAACTCCTGCTGCTAAATTTGCAAAATATATAGCATCTTTTATATCTAAATTGTTTCCTAAAGCAAATGCAATTGAAGCAATTACTGTATCTCCAGCACCAGTTACATCATAAACTTCTCTTGCAACGGTTGGTTTAATAGTTAGTTCATCATCAAAAATTGCAATACCTTGTTCGCTTAAAGTTATTAGTGAGACTTCTAATTCACATTGAGTTTTTAAACTTTTTAAAGCTTCTATTAAAGAACTTTCATCTTTTATATCAATATTTGTAGCTTCCATAGCCTCTTTTTTATTTGGAGTTAGAGTGTATGAGCCTTTATATTTACTGTAATCTTTTCCTTTTGGATCAACTAAAACTTTTATACTGTTTTTATTTGCGATTTTTATAATCTCTTTTGTTAAATTTGTAGTTAAAACACCTTTTCCATAATCTGATAAAATTATTGAACTATATTTATCTATATTTTTCTCTAAAGTTTGAATAATCTGTTTATGACTATTTTCATTAATATCATCAATACTTTCCATATCATATCTTAGAACTTGTTGTTGAGATGCTATAAGACGACTTTTTTTAGAAGTTTTTCTATTATTCTCAACCACCAAGTTTGATGTTGGAACATCAATTTTTTCTAATAAACTTTTTAATTCATTTGCAACAGAGTCATTCCCAATTACACTTATTACATCAACTACGCTTCCTAGTGTCACTAAATTATTAATAACATTTCCAGCACCACCTAAAACAGAGCTCTCTTTTTTTACATTTACAACTTGAACTGGAGCTTCAGGAGAGATTCTATCGCAACTTCCCCATAAATAGTGATCAATCATTAAATCACCAATTACAAGAATATTTGGTTTTTTATTTAGTTTTATCATTTTACCTCTTCTGCAAATAATCTTTTTATTTCAGGTATATAAGCTTTTATTCCATCTTCTAAACTAAATCTTGGTTCATAATCTAAAAATTTTTTAGTTGTTAAAATATTTGCTTCTGTAAAAAATTGGTAAGAACCAACATAAGGATTTGGTATGTACTCTTTTCCATTATCTATTTCAAGCTCTTTTTGTAAAATATTTACAATATCTTCAAAACTTCTAGCATTTCCAGTTCCAACATTATAAACACCAGATTTTTTAGGTTTACAAGCTTTAATATTTGCTTGAATAATATCTTCGATATATATAAAATCTCTTAATATTTTATCACTTCCTTCAAAAAGTTTTGGAGTGAGTCCTTTTAGAATTTGGTGACCAAATTGTACTACCATCGATGCTGTTTTATTTTTAAAAAACTCTTTTGGACCATAAACATTAAAATATTTTAATCCAACTATAGAAATTGGTAAATCTTTTTTTAAATATTCGTAAGTTATGTTATCCATCATAACTTTTGAAAAACCGTAAACATTATTTGGTTTTTCAAAACCAACTTCAAATCTATCACTGTCTCCATATGTTGCAGCACTTGAAGCATAAATCATATTTGCTCTATGTTTTATTGCAATTTTTAGTAAATCTTCATAAGCATTTACATTTGTTTTAATCATAATATCTTGCTCAATTGCAGTTGTATCAGAAATTGCTGCTTGATGGAAAATATAATCAAATTTATAATTATTTTCTAGAGATTTTAATAATTTTTTATCATTTATATCTCCGCTAATAACAACTCCATTAAATCCTAAAAGATTTTTAAAATGACCAAAACTTTTTAAATTTCCATTTGAAAAAGTTTCACCACTTCTAAAACAATCTAAAACCACTATTTTTGATTCTGGAAAGTTTTTTTGAAAATAAAAAGCTAAATTTGAACCTATAAATCCAGCTCCACCAGTTATTAAAATTGTTTTTTTATTAAAATTTATATTGTTATATTTCATATTTTCCTACTTTTTTATATATTTTACTGAATCTAGTAATGATTTTGCAAGCAAAAAATCTTTGCCATCTACTACATCTTCACTTATTAAAATTCTATTTGGTATATTACCATTTTTTGCACACTCAATATCACTCATTTTATCACCAATTAACCATGAATTATTTAAGTTTATTTCAAAATCGTTTAAAGATTGTAAAATCATTCCAGCTTTTGGTTTTCTGCAAGAACAATTATCATCTGGATTATGTGGACAATAATATACATTTAAAATATCAATATCTTTTTTTTTAAACTCATTTCTCATATGTTCAGTAAGCTCTAAAAACTCATCTTCACTATAATAGTTTCTTCCAATTCCAGATTGATTTGTAACAACAATAATCTCATATCCAAGATCTAAAAACTCTTTGCAAGCTTCAAAAACTCCATTTACAAATTTAAAATTCTCGATTTTACTAACATACCCAAAATCTTCATTTATAACTCCATCTCTATCAAGATAGATAATCTTTTTTTGCATATAACTTATCCTTACAATTTGAGTTTAAATAATATCATAAAGCACTTTTAACTATAATTACAACTTTAAAAATAGGAAAACTAAATTATGAAACAAACAACTGTATATTATAAAATAAGCAATACTTTGATAAACAACTTAAAACATAGAGATGATATAAAAATTTTAATAAAACCATCTTTTCTCACAAAGTTATTTTCAAAAAAAAGATATCCAGATATATATTTTCATAGTGGAGAATTAGATGAAAATTCAATAGAGTTTATAAAAAACTCTAAATTCGTTGTTACAAACTCATTTTCAAATCTAAATCTAATTTTAGCAAAAACAAAAATAAGTCATGAAAAAATTAAAGTTATTTATCCAAGTGTTGATATAAAATATCAAAAACCAAAAGAGTTAAAAGAAAAATATAAAGATAGATTTTCTCTTACAGAAAATACAAAAATTATCTTTTTTACAGCAAAAAATTTCAAAACAAGTGGAGTAAAAGAGTTTTTACAAATAGTTTCAAATCTTTCATTTATAGATTTTAAAGTTATTATTGCAGGAGCAAAGCAACAGTTGGCAGCTTTGGAATTTACATTACCAAAATATTCAAAGTTGGAACCAAAAATTATATTATTAGATGAAAGCAAAGAGAAATTAGATGAACTATATCTTATCAGTGATGTTTTTTTACTTCCAAGCTATAACAAAAATATTGCAAGCAGTGTTATAAAAGCTATGTTTTGCAAATGTGTAGTTTTTTCTACTATGAATAATGATGCAAAAGAGATAATAGATGTTTATGCTACAATGGAAAATCCAAATGACCCTAGTACAGCTTTTAAGATAGATGCTATTTTATTTGATGAAAATGAACTTAAAAAAATAAAAAAACAAAATAGAAATATTGCACTTGAAATGAGTTTGGATAAAAATATTGAAAAATTTAATGACATTTTAACAAAAATTTAACTCTAACTTAAGAATTTTAAGATAGAATTCTGAATTATTTTTCACTATAAAAAAGGAATACCAAAATGGCAAGAAGATGTGCAATTTCTGGAAAAGGACCAATGGTTGGAAACAACGTAAGTCACGCTAAAAACAGAACTAAAAGAAGATTTTTACCAAATATTAGAACAGTTAGAGTTACATTAGAAGATGGAACAACAACTAAGTTAAAAATTTCTGCAAAAGAGTTAAGAACTCTTAAAAAACACTCATAATTAAGCACTAGAATAAGTGCTTAGTATGAGCATTTTCACAAAATTAAAAAAATATTTCAAATGGGAATATAACTCTAATGTCCCTCAGTATGATTTAAATCCTATTATATATTCAAAATTAAAACCAATTAGATCACCTTTGATTCTAATTCAGATCCTTATGATGGTTGGTACTTTAGCTTATGTCTATTTAGAAGACTATACTATCATGCAAGCCATTTTTCAAACATCTTATACTATTACAAATACTGGATTTGGTGCTTTAAACGAATCAAATTTTAAAAACGAGACAATATTATTTACTGTATTTTTAATGTTAGCTGGATTTATGAGTTTAATCTTTGCAGTTGGAGTTGTAATTGATGTTTTTACAAATGGTAATTTAAGAGAACTTTTAAGGGAGAGAAGAATGCTTTACAAAATAGCAAGATTAAGAAGACACTTTGTTTTGTGTTATCACAATGAATATACAGCACAAGTTGCAAAACAGTTTAGAGAAAATCAAATTCCTTTTGTGGTTGTTGATTCAAGTGATGATATTGAAGCTATTGCAAAAGAGCATGGCTATCCATATTTTGTAAAAGAGGAACCATATAAGGAAGAAGCTTTTTTAAAATCTCACTTAAGCTCTGCCAAAGGAGTTATTACTTTATCAAAAAATATCTCTGATAATATTACACTTATAGCATCTGTAAGACTTTATGAAAAAGAGTTAGAGAGAAATCCATATTTAATTATTGCAAATGCTGAAACTCACAATGAAAAAGTAAGACTTAAAAAACTAGGAGCAAATAAAGTTGTTGCGACTCCATCTTTAATGGCAAAAAGAGTAAGTGCCATGGCAATAAGCCCTGATATGGAAAATATTTTAGATGAGTTTTTATATAAAAAAGATAGTCCAATAACAATGGAAGATATTTTAATAAAAGAGAACTCTTGGATTGTTGGAAAAGAGTTACGAGAATTAAACTTAAGAGATACTCTTAGAATATCTATTATTGGAATAACTGAGTCAAGTGGAGCTTTTGTTCAGCTTCCAAATGGAGATAAAGTTATCAATAAAAACTCTAAACTTTTAATTGTTGGTTCACAAAAAGGTCTTTTAAAAGCAAAAAGAGTATTAAATTTAACAAATCAACCAAAGGAATTATAATAATGTTTACAATTTTACCAATAAAAGGTTATATAGACCAAATAGATGGATTTTTTTGTGATGGAATTCATGCTGGACTTAAACCAAATGGAAATAATGATTTAGGATTTATATATACAAAAGAGGCTTGTACTGTTGCTGCAATATTTACAGAAAATAGATTTCAAGCAGCTCCATTAAAACATTTTTTAGCTTATGAAGAGGGGTTTAAGACAAATTTTGTGTTAATTAACTCTAAAAATGCAAATGCATTGACTGGAAGAAAAGGAATTGAAGATATAAATACTCTTTTTTCTAAATTAAACTTTGATTTAATAAATCCAATTATGAGTAGCACAGGAGTTATTGGTAACAGACTCCCTATTGAAAAATTAGTTACAGGAGCTTTAAAGTTTGATTTAACAGCAAAAAGTGGAGAAAATTTATCTCGTGCTATTATGACAACAGATGCATACCCTAAAACTTGTCTTTATGAAGTTAAGCTTGAAGATGGAAGCTCATTTAAAATAGGGGCAGTTGCAAAAGGTGCTGGAATGATAAATCCAAATCTAGCAACAATGCTTTGTTTTATCTGTACAGATGCAGATGTACCTTATAAAGATATAAAAGAGGCATTAAATAAAAATAAAGAGACAACATTTAATGCAATCTCTGTTGATGGAGATACATCAACAAATGATACAGTAATGGTGTTGGCAAATGGTAAATCAAATGCTTATAATAAAGATGCATTTTGTGAAGCTTTAAGATTGGTAATGCATGATATGGCTATGTTAATGGTTGCAGATGGTGAAGGTGCAAAAAAAGTTGCAGCTTTTGAAGTAAGAAATGCAGCAACTAAAGAAGATGCAATTAAAGCAGCAAAAGCTTTATCAAACTCTCTTTTAGTTAAAACAGCACTTTTTGGAGAAGATCCAAATTTTGGAAGAATTGCTTCAACAATTGGAGCTTCACAAATAGCTTGTGATGATGAAAAATTAGTAATTTCTTATAATGATGTTGTAGTATTTAATAAAGGTGAAATCTGTTTTGACTCTATAATTGAGCAAAAAGCTGCAGATGTTCTAAAAAAAGATCAATACAAGATTATTTGTGATATTGGTTTAGGCGATGAGAGTTTTACAGCATATGGTTGTGATTTGGGCTACAAATATGTAGAAATCAATGCAGATTATAGAAGTTAATATTAAGAACTTTTTATATATAATCTCGTTTAAAATTTTAAACAAGGACGGATAATGCTTCACGAACACAGAGATGCAATCGCAGAACTAAGACAAAAAGATGCACATTTTGCTAAAGTTTTTGATAAACATAATGATTTAGATCATGAAATCACAAATTTAGAAAATTCACATGCTGACCAATTTACTATTGAGACAAAGAAAAAAGAGAAATTGAAACTTAAAGATGAAATTTACTCTATGATAGTAAAATACAAAGCTGAAAAATAGTTTTATAATTATTAATAGTTGTAAAAGGAAGTAGAGTTTTTCTCTACTTCCTTTTTTTATACATATAAAACTATTACTAAGTATAAATTAGATAGAATAAAAACAATTTTTTTAAGAAAAACTTTATATTAAAGGCCTTATTTTATGGAAAACCTTTTTGAGAACCAAGATATTGTAGATATAAATATTGAAGATAGTGTAAAAGCTTCATATTTAGATTACTCTATGAGTGTTATTATTGGACGAGCATTACCAGATGCAAAAGATGGATTAAAACCCGTTCATAGAAGAATTTTATATGCAATGCATGATTTGAATTTAACTTCAAAAGTTGCTTATAAAAAATCTGCAAGAATTGTCGGAGATGTTATAGGAAAGTACCATCCACATGGAGATATTTCTGTGTATGATGCACTTGTAAGAATGGCTCAAAGTTTCTCTATGAGAGCACCTTTGGTTGATGGACAAGGAAACTTTGGTTCAGTTGATGGTGATAGTGCAGCTGCTATGAGATATACAGAAGCTAGAATGACAAGAATTGCAGAAGAAGTTTTAAGAGATTTGGATAAAGATACTGTAAATTTTGTTCCAAACTATGATGACACTATGAAAGAACCAGCTGTTCTTCCTACAAGGGTTCCAACTCTTCTATTAAACGGAAGTGAAGGAATTGCAGTTGGAATGGCAACAAAAATTCCACCTCATAATCTAGGGGAGCTTTTAGATGCAATTTTACATCTAATTGATAATCCAAGTGCTGAAGCAATAGATTTAATGGAGTTTATTCAAGGTCCAGATTTTCCAACTGGTGGAACAATTTTTGGAAGAAGAGGAATTGTTGATGCATATAATACTGGACGTGGAAGAGTTAGAATTAGAGCAAAACATCATATAGAATCAAAAGCAAAAAAAGATGTTATTGTTATTGATGAGTTACCATACCAAGTAAATAAAGCAAGATTAATTGAACTTATTGCAAACCTAGCAAAAGATAAGCAAATTGATGGAATTGCAGAAGTTAGAGATGAGTCTGATAGAGAAGGAATTAGAGTTGTAATTGAGCTAAAAAAAGAGGCAATGGCTGAAATAGTTCTTAATAATCTTTATAAATCAACTCCTATGGAGACAACTTTTGGAATTATATTGCTTGCAGTTTACAATAAAGAGCCAAAAGTATTTAATCTTCCAGAAATTTTAAATATTTTCTTATCACATAGAAAAACTGTAATTATTAGAAGAACAATATTTGATTTAGAGAAAGCAAAAGCAAGAGCACATATTTTAGAAGGTTTAAAAATTGCTCTAGATAATATTGATGAAGTTGTGAAAATTATTAGAGCTAGTGCAAATGATACAGAAGCAAAAGATAATTTATCTTCAAGATTTGGTTTAAGTGCAATTCAGTCTCAAGCAATATTGGATATGAGATTGGGAAGATTAACAGGTCTTCAAAGAGATAAGCTTGAAGCTGAGTATGCTGAGCTTATGTTATTAATAGCAGAATTAGAGTCAATTTTAAGAAGTGAAGAGAAACTAAATGAGATTATAAAAGAGGAGTTAAATGAGATAAAAGAAAAATTCTCAACTCCAAGAAAAACAGAAATTGAAGACTCTTATGATGAAATTGATGTTGAAGATTTAATTCCAAATGAGCCAATGGTTGTAACAATAACTCATAATGGATACGTAAAAAGAGTTCCTATTAAGTCTTATGAGAGACAAAAAAGAGGTGGAAAAGGTAAAGTTGCAGTAACAACTCATGATGATGACTTTATTGAGAGATTCTTTGTAAGTAATACTCACGATACATTGATGTTTGTTACAAATATGGGACAACTTTACTGGTTAAAAGTTTACAAAATTCCAGAAGGAAGTAGAACTGCAAAAGGAAAAGCTGTTGTAAATTTAATTAATTTAAGACCTGATGAGAAAATTATGGCAATTATTCCAACTCCAGATTTTGATGAATCTAAATCTTTAGTATTCTTTACAAGAAATGGAATCATAAAAAGAACATCACTAAATGAGTTCTCTAATATTAGAAGTAATGGAGTAAGAGCTATTGTTCTTGATGATGCAGATGAGATTGTAACTGCTAAAATTGCGGATGTACAAACTCAATATATTATGATATTCACAAGCCTTGGACAATGTATTAGATTTGAACTTGAAAAAACAAGAGATCAAGGAAGAAGTACAAGAGGAGTTAGAGGTATTAAGTTTAAAATTGATACAGATATTGTTGTAGATGCAGATGTAATTGATAGTGAAGAGCAAGAGATTCTTACAGTTTCTGAAAAAGGAATTGGAAAACGAACAACAATAGAAGAGTATAGACTTACAAATAGAGCTGGTTCAGGTGTTATTGCTATGAAATTGTCACCAAAAACTGGAAATATTGTTGGTGAAGTTTTAGTTGATGATACGCAAGATTTAATGCTTTTAACTTCTATTGGAAAAATGATTAGAGTTGATATGCAAACAATTAGAAAAGCTGGAAGAAATACAAGTGGTGTAATAATTGTAAATATGGATAAAGATGATAAAGTTGTATCAATTGCAAAATGCCCAAAAGAAGATGAAGAGATAGAACTTGATGAAAATGGGAATATTATTAGATATAACGAAGATGGTGAAGTAATAGAGACTTCAAAAGATGAAGAAGAAAATTTATTAGATATTATAGATAAAAAAGAAGAGGAATAATAAAATGAGAAAGTTTAATGTTGCAGTTGTAGGAGCAACTGGGGCTGTTGGAGAAGAAGTATTTAGAGTTATGGAAGAGTTAAATTTTCCAGTTAATAAAGTAGTTCCACTTGCAAGTGCTAGAAGTGCTGGCTCTACAATAGAATTTAAAAATAAAGATGTTGTAGTTTTAGAGCTTACTGAAACTGTTTTTGAAGAACAAGAGGTTGAGATTGCGTTTTTTTGTGCAGGTGGAAGTATTTCTGAAAAATTTGCAAAATTTGCAGTTGAAGCAGGAGCTGTTGTAATTGATAATACAAGTCACTTTAGAATGGATCCAAAAGTTCCACTTGTTGTTCCAGAGGTTAATCCAGATGATATTGGTCTTTGGAGAGAGACTGGAATTATTGCAAATCCAAATTGTTCAACAATTCAGATGGTGCAAAGCTTAAAACCACTTGATGATTTATATGGTATTAAAAGAGTAGATGTTTCAACATATCAAGCAGTTTCTGGTGCTGGAAAATCTGGGATGGAAGAACTAGTTAAACAGATGCAAGATTTCTTTGCATTTAGATTGGACGAAACAGAGATAAAAGCATTTGCACACCAAATTGCACTTAATGTAATTCCTCAAATTGATGTTGCAATGGAGAATGGTTTTACAAAAGAAGAGATGAAAATGGTAAATGAGACTCAAAAAATTATGCATAAAAACTTTGAAGTTGCAGCAACTTGTGTAAGAGTTCCAGTTTTAAGATCTCATAGTGAATCGCTAACAGTTACATTTAAAGATGGTGTTGATGTTGATGTAAATGAAGTTAGAAATGCATTAGAAAATTTTGAAAATGTAAAAGTAATAGATGATTTACCAAATAAAAAATACCCAATGCCAATAATTTCAACAGATACAGATTTTACATATGTTGGAAGAATTAGAAAAGATGTTTATGCTTCAAATATAATTCATTACTTCAATGTTGCTGATCAAGTAAGAGTTGGGGCTGCTACAAATGCAGTTAGAATTGGTTTAAAATGGATTGAGCTAGAAAGCGAAATGTAAATGTTTGAAAAATTTTTTGAAAATGCCCTTTGGAAAAGTAGATTTATAGTAATTCTTGCTGTAATTTTTGGTTTTATGGGTTCTGTAATTTTATTTATTGTTGCAAGCGTTGATGTAATTAATGTAGCAAAATTTATTTTTACAACATTTATGGATGGGACTCATCCTGAACATTTTCATGAAGATATTGTCGCTGGAATTATTGGAGCAGTTGACCTATATTTGATAGCAGTTGTTTTGTTAATATTCTCTTTTGGAATTTATGAATTATTCATTTCAAAAATAGATGCAGCTTGTTCACCTGAAGATTGTAACTCTATTTTAAATATTAGCTCACTAGATCAGCTAAAAGATAAAATAGCAAAAGTTATTATTATGGTTTTAGTAGTAAACTACTTTCAAAGAGTTTTACATACAAAGTATGAAACACCGCTTGAGTTACTATATTTTTCACTAGCAATAGTAGCTCTTGCTGTTGGGCTTTACTTTACAGGTAAAGTTGGAAAAAAATAAAAAAAGGAATTAAATTATGTCAAAAATTTTTGTAGATGCATGTTTTAGAAGACCAACTCCTTATACTCCAGTTTGGATGATGAGGCAAGCAGGAAGATATCTAAAAGAGTATATGGAAGTTAGATCAAAAGCAGGAAACTTTTTAAATCTTTGTCATAATCCAAAACTTGCAGCTGAAGTTACTATTCAGCCACTTGATATTGTCGGAGTTGATGCTGCAATTTTATTTAGTGATATTTTAGTAATTCCAAATGAGATGGGTATGCATCTTGAGTTTTTACAAGGAGAAGGGCCTGTTTTTAAAGATCCAATTAAAACTGAAGCTGATTTGGATAAACTAATTGGAGGAGTTGAAGCTGCTAATAAATTAACTTATGTTTATGAAACTATAAAACTTTTAAAACAGCAACTGCCTGAAGATAAAGCTTTAATTGGTTTTACAGGTGCACCTTGGACATTAGCAACTTATATGATTGAAGGACAAGGAACAAAAACATATAATCTTTGTAAAAAAATAATGTATTCAAATCCAGAGTTTTTACATAAAATTTTAAGAAAAGTAACAGATGTTGTTAAATTTTATTTAGAAAAACAAATAGAAGCAGGGGCAGATGTTGTTCAAATATTTGATTCTTGGGCAGCTGCAATTGAACCTGGTCGTTATGATGAGTTCTCTTGGAAATATATGGTTGAAATTGCAGAGTATATAAAAGAGAGATACCCACATATTCCTGTAATTATGTTTCCAAAAGGAGTTGCTGCATTTATTGAAAGAGGGCTTGTTTATGGAAACTTTGATGTATTTGGAGTAGATTGGGGAACACCAATGGCACTTGCTAAAGAGAAACTTGGAAGTAAATATGTACTTCAAGGAAATATGGAGCCATGTAGATTGTACTCTAAAGAAGAGACTACAAAATGTGTTGAAGCAATTCAAAATGTTATGAAAGGTGAGGGGCATATATTTAACTTAGGTCATGGAATACTTCCAGATGTTCCAGTTGAAAATGCTATTCACTTTGTAAAAGAGTGTCAAAGAGTAAGTAAAAAGTAGTAAATGATTACTAATTATAAACTTACTTTGCAATAAATTTATAAATTTAATAAATTTATTGCAAAAACTCTTGACAATAAAATTTATTTTTACTATAATTCCACCCCATTAACGATAAAGAAAGATTCCGGCATAGCTCAGCGGTAGAGTAGATGACTGTTAATCATTTGGTCCCTGGTTCGATCCCAGGTGCCGGAGCCATTTTTTTATTTTAATGATTTTAATTTCCGGCATAGCTCAGCGGTAGAGTAGATGACTGTTAATCATTTGGTCCCTGGTTCGATCCCAGGTGCCGGAGCCATTTTATAATTTTATTTAAAATTAGAGTTCTTTAAAATATGTATGAAGTTTATAAGTAATCTTTGTAAACTAAATATAATGATTGTTAAAAGTAAAAAAATTGAACAAGATATAAATATTGTAAAAGATATTTATTAACTTGTCTATAAATTTGAGTGATAATTTTGTAATTAAGTAATTAAAAACAAAAATGTCAGTTTCAACTACTACATAATGATTAAATAAGATTTAATCAATAATTTATGGAGAGTTTGATCCTGGCTCAGAGTGAACGCTGGCGGCGTGCTTAACACATGCAAGTCGAACGAGAACGGGTTATAGCTTGCTATAATTGTCAGCTAAGTGGCGCACGGGTGAGTAATGTATAGGTAATATGCCTCTTACTAAGGGATAACAAATGGAAACGTTTGCTAATACCTTATACTCCTTATTAACAGAAGTTAATAAGGGAAAGATTTATTGGTAAGAGATTAGCCTGTATTGTATCAGTTAGTTGGTGGGGTAATGGCTTACCAAGACTATGACACATAACTGGTTTGAGAGGATGATCAGTCACACTGGAACTGAGACACGGTCCAGACTCCTACGGGAGGCAGCAGTGGGGAATATTGCACAATGGACGAAAGTCTGATGCAGCAACGCCGCGTGGAGGATGACACATTTCGGTGCGTAAACTCCTTTTATATGAGAAGATAATGACGGTATTATATGAATAAGCACCGGCTAACTCCGTGCCAGCAGCCGCGGTAATACGGGGGGTGCAAGCGTTACTCGGAATCACTGGGCGTAAAGAGCATGTAGGCGGATTAATAAGTTTGAAGTGAAATCCTATAGCTTAACTATAGAACTGCTTTGAAAACTGTTAATCTAGAATGTGGGAGAGGTAGATGGAATTTCTGGTGTAGGGGTAAAATCCGTAGAGATCAGAAGGAATACCGATTGCGAAGGCGATCTACTGGAACATTATTGACGCTGAGATGCGAAAGCGTGGGGAGCAAACAGGATTAGATACCCTGGTAGTCCACGCCCTAAACGATGTACACTAGTTGTTGTGAGACTTGATCTTGCAGTAATGCAGTTAACACATTAAGTGTACCGCCTGGGGAGTACGGTCGCAAGATTAAAACTCAAAGGAATAGACGGGGACCCGCACAAGCGGTGGAGCATGTGGTTTAATTCGACGATACACGAAAGAACCTTACCTGGACTTGACATAGTAAGAACTTTCTAGAGATAGATTGGTGTCTGCTTGCAGAAACTTATATACAGGTGCTGCACGGCTGTCGTCAGCTCGTGTCGTGAGATGTTGGGTTAAGTCCCGCAACGAGCGCAACCCTCGTGTTTAGTTGCTAACAGTTCGGCTGAGAACTCTAAACAGACTGCCTACGCAAGTAGGAGGAAGGTGAGGACGACGTCAAGTCATCATGGCCCTTACGTCCAGGGCTACACACGTGCTACAATGGGATATACAAAGAGCGGCAATACGGTGACGTGGAGCAAATCTTATAAAATATCTCCCAGTTCGGATTGTAGTCTGCAACTCGACTACATGAAGTTGGAATCGCTAGTAATCGTAGATCAGCTATGCTACGGTGAATACGTTCCCGGGTCTTGTACTCACCGCCCGTCACACCATGGGAGTCGAACTCATTCGAAGCGGGGATGCTAAAATAGCTACCTTCCACAGTGGATTTGGCGACTGGGGTGAAGTCGTAACAAGGTAACCGTAGGAGAACCTGCGGTTGGATCACCTCCTTTCAAAGAAATATTATTAAGATTTGTTTCTTAATATATAAATAAAAAGAAAAAACTACTTTTAACAACATATATTTAGTTTGTAAAGATTATTTGAAGAACTACAAATAATTTATAGGTAAATATGGGCCTATAGCTCAGCTGGCTAGAGCGCTCGACTGATAATCGTGAGGTCTCAGGTTCAAGTCCTGATAGGCCCACCATCATGGGGAATTAGCTCAGCTGGGAGAGCGCCTGCTTTGCACGCAGGAGGTCAGCGGTTCGATCCCGCTATTCTCCACCATATATACTATAAGAATAAAATTAGATATAAGCTTTTATATATAAGAGTTTATATCTGGTTTTAATCAGAAGCGTTACCTTGAAATAACTTTAGTTATTTTAAGTAATATGATATTTAAAAATATAATGTTAAAGTCTTTAAAATTTTTTCGTAAAATTAAATAGTAATGTTTAATTTTAAATAAAAAAATTTCATATCTAAAATTTAATGTAAAAGTTAAATTTAACTATAGATAACACAACTAACTTATTATAGTATGTACTTGTATATATGTTTAATAAGATAGTAGCCAAAGAATATTATCAAATTTAGAGTAATTTTAATTAATTACTCTAGGCAAGAAAAGAAATCTAAATTTATTTAGATTTTATTATAAGCTATTAAGGGCTAATGGTGGATGCCTTGACTGTAAGAGGCGATGAAGGACGTATTAGGCTGCGATAAGCCTCGGGGAGCTGCCAAAGAGCTTTGATCCGAGGATTTCCGAATGGGGCAACCCAGCATATAGAGATATATGTTACCCTACGGGGAGCGAACCTGGTGAAGTGAAACATCTCAGTAGCCAGAGGAAGAGAAATCAAATGAGATTCCCATAGTAGCGGCGAGCGAACTGGGATTAGGACAAACCCAATGCTTGCATTGGGGGTTGTAGGACTATAATGTGTAATTAAAGAGAATAGATGAATTAGTTGGAAAACTAGAGCATAGAAGGTGATACTCCTGTAATTAAAATTCTCAATAATACTAATAGTATCCTGAGTAGGTCGGAACACGTGATATTTTGACTGAAGCTGGGGGGACCACCCTCCAATCCTAAATACTACTTACAGATCGATAGTGAACAAGTACCGTGAGGGAAAGGTGAAAAGTACTGCAGCGAGCAGAGTGAAATAGAACCTGAAACCATTAGCTTACAATCATTCAGAGCCCTATGATTTATCAGGGTGATGGACTGCCTTTTGCATAATGAGCCTGCGAGTTGTGGTGTCTGGCAAGGTTAAGCCAAGTGCGAAGCCGTAGCGAAAGCGAGTCTTAATAGGGCGACATAGTCAGATGCTGCAGACCCGAAACGAAGTGATCTATCCATGAGCAGGTTGAAGCTGGTGTAAGAGCC
The DNA here is from genome assembly GCF_014352935.1 of Aliarcobacter cryaerophilus. Next base: position 562,497 of record NZ_CP060694.1, read on the forward strand.
AGTGGAGGACCGAACCCGCTGACGTTGAAAAGTCTTGGGATGACTTGTGGATAGGGGTGAAAGGCCAATCAAACTTCGTGATAGCTGGTTCTCTCCGAAATATATTTAGGTATAGCCTTGTGTTGTAGCATATAGGGGTAGAGCACTGAATGGGCTAGGGCTGCTTACCGCGGTACCAAACCCTATCAAACTATGAATACTATATGTGGAATCACAGGAGTCAGGCGGTGGGTGATAAAATCCGTCGTCAAGAGGGGAACAACCCAGACTAACAGCTAAGGTCCCTAAGTTACATCTAAGTGGAAAACGATGTGGAGTTACTGTGACAACCAGGAGGTTGGCTTAGAAGCAGCCATCCTTTAAAGAAAGCGTAACAGCTCACTGGTCTAGTGATTCTGCGCGGAAAATATAACGGGGCTAAGATGTACACCGAAGCTTTAGATTCAATTTTTAATTGAGTGGTAGGAGAGCGTTCTATTCAGCGTTGAAGGTATACCGGTAAGGAGTGCTGGAGCGGATAGAAGTGAGCATGCAGGCATGAGTAGCGATAATTAAGGTGAGAATCCTTAACGCCGAAAACCCAAGGTTTCCTACGCGATGCTCGTCATCGTAGGGTTAGTCGGGTCCTAAGTCGAGACTGAAAAGTGTAGACGATGGCAAATTGGTTAATATTCCAATACCAACATATAAGCGCGATGTGGGGACGCATAGAGTTAGTCGAGCTCACTGATGGAATAGTGGGTCGAAGGATGTAGGTTGTTAAGTAGGCAAATCCGCTTAACGTTAGACCGAGATCTTACAGGCTCTTGACACTCTTCGGAGGAGATGGAGAATCGATGATACTGTCGTGCCAAGAAAAGCCACTAAGTTTATTATATGTTGCCCGTACCGTAAACCGACACAGGTGGGTGGGATGAGTATTCTAAGGCGCGTGGAAGAACCCTCTTTAAGGAACTCTGCAAAATAGCACCGTATCTTCGGTATAAGGTGTGCCTACTTTGGTATATGAACTTGCTTCAAAAAGCTAGAGAGGTTGCAACAAAGAGTCCCTCCCGACTGTTTACCAAAAACACAGCACTTTGCTAACACGTAAGTGGATGTATAAGGTGTGACGCCTGCCCGGTGCTCGAAGGTTAATTGATGATGTCAGCGCAAGCGAAGCATTTGATCGAAGCCCGAGTAAACGGCGGCCGTAACTATAACGGTCCTAAGGTAGCGAAATTCCTTGTCAGTTAAATACTGACCTGCATGAATGGCGTAACGAGATGGGAGCTGTCTCAAAGAGGGATCCAGTGAAATTGTAGTGGAGGTGAAAATTCCTCCTACCCGCGGAAAGACGGAAAGACCCCGTGCACCTTTACTACAGCTTGACACTGTAGCTTGGATATTCATGTGCAGGATAGGTGGGAGGCTATGATGACTAGACGCAAGTAGAGTCGGAGCCATCCTTGAGATACCACCCTTGAATATTTGAGTTACTAACTGCGATGAGTTATCCTCATTCAGGACAATGTCTGGTGGGTAGTTTGACTGGGGCGGTCGCCTCCTAAATAGTAACGGAGGCTTACAAAGGTTAGTTCAAAGCGGATGGAAATCGCTTGTTGAGTATAATGGCATAAACTAGCTTGACTGTGAGACCTACAAGTCGAACAGAGACGAAAGTCGGTCATAGTGATCCGGTGGTTCTGCGTGGAAGGGCCATCGCTCAAAGGATAAAAGGTACGCCGGGGATAACAGGCTGATCTCCCCCAAGAGCTCACATCGACGGGGAGGTTTGGCACCTCGATGTCGGCTCATCGCATCCTGGGGCTGTAGTCGGTCCCAAGGGTATGGCTGTTCGCCATTTAAAGCGGTACGCGAGCTGGGGTTCAGAACGTCGTGAGACAGTTCGGTCCCTATCTTCCGTGGGCGTAGGAAAGTTGAAGAGATTTGTCCCTAGTACGAGAGGACCGGGATGAACCAACCACTGGTGTACCAATTGTTCTGCCAAGAGCATCGTTGGGTAGCCACGTTGGGATGTGATAAGAGCTGAAAGCATCTAAGCTCGAAGCCAACTCTAAGATGAACTTTCCCTGAAGTTCCCAGCAAGACTAGCTGGTTGATAGGCTGGATGTGTAATGGGTGTAAGCCCTTTAGCTGACCAGTACTAATAGAACGTTTGGCTTATTTTTAACAATTTTCTTTGGTTTACTATCTTATTAAGCATATTTCTTATGTTTAATTTGTGTTGATTATGTATAGATATACAAATATGAAATTAGCTTTTTAAAGCTACAAAGACTTTAGCATTAAATTTCTCAATCTCGCAATTTGAGTATTAAGAGTTTACAAAAGCTTTTAGTACTCAAATTTGCTGGTGGTTAAAGAGAAGTGGAAATACCCAGCCCCATTCCGAACCTGGTAGTCAAGCACTTCATCGCCGATAATACTGCTGGGTCCCCCGGTGGAAACGTAGGTCGCTGCCAGCTCATTGAGTTTTTATTAAATCCAAAGAGCTTATCTTGTCTTACTATAGTTTTAGTAGGTCAAGGTAAGCTTTTTTATTTTACTTCTTGTTTTATTTTTTTATATCTACATTCTACACTTAATATTCGGGTTTTATATTTATACTAACAATCTTTTACTACACTTTTATAATTATTTCTTTAAATATAATTTAATATATGTTTTTGTTTCTTTTATGATATAATTTTTTACATTACATTCAAGGAGGAAACATGAAAAAATTTGTTGCTATATTAGCTATTTTTAGTGCTTTATTTTTAGGAGCTATTGATCTTCAAACTGCTTCAAAAAGTGACTTAATGGAAATTAAAGGTATTGGTGAGAAAAAAGCAGATGCTATTATTGAGTATAGAAAATCAAATACTATAAACTCTGCTGATGACTTAAAAAACATAAAAGGATTTGGGGATACTATTATTGACAATATAAAAAAGGATATAAAAGTAAAATCTAATACATCTAAAAAAGATGAAAAGAATAAATCAAAAGCTGAAGATAACAAAGAGTCAAAGAAAACTAAAAACTCTAAATCTGACAATTAATCCTTAAATCATTAATAAATTTTTCTTAGAAAACTAGACTTTTATGAACAAAAATTCATATTTATTTCATTAAGAATTCATATTCAAAGATTAAACTTCCCAAAATTAAAAGGAGAATCTTTGATTTCACATGCTTATAAAGCTTTAATCGCAAACAAATTAAAAACATTTTTAATCATAATAAGTCTTATATTCTCTATCGTTTCAATATTTTTAATAAGTTCTATTTCAAATGGAGTAATCTCTATGTACTCATCAATGCTAAAAAGTGATGGTGACATAATAATTACTCAAGCAAAAATTTCTGATACATTTTTCTCAAATGTTGATATTAATTTAATTAAAGAAATAGAGTATTTAAAAAATATAAATGAAGCAGGAGCTATGATAGTAGGAGCAAGTCCTGTAGAAAAACTTCCTATTGTAGCTATTTATGGAGTTACTCAAAATAGATTCAAAAATTATAAATTAGAAAAAGGAAAATATCCTTTAAATAATGAAGTTATAGTTGGGAAATCAATTTTTGAACAACTATCAAATAGAAATGAAGTTCAAATTGCAAATAAAACTTTTAAAATTTCTGGTGTTTTTGAAAGTGAAATAGGATTTGAAAATGGTGGAATTGTTTTAAATATATCAGATGCTGGAGAAATTTTTAATAAATCAGCTTCAATGATTTTAGTAAATACAGCTTTAAATTCAGATGTTGAAGAGATTATAAAAGAGATAAAAACTTTATCAAAAGATATTGATGTTAAATCTACTCAAAATTTTGTGGATAACTACAATCAATTTAAAATTATAAAAACATCATCAAATGTTATATCTTTTATAGCTTTTTTCCTTGGATTACTTGGAATTGTAAGCCTTATGAGTATCACAGTAAATCAAAGAAAAAGTGAGTTTGGAATCAAAAGAGCTTTGGGGATAAAAACTTCTAAAATTGTATATTCAATAATAATTGAAAGCTTTTTGATTGGATTGTTTAGTTTTATTTGTGCATTTATTCTTTCAAATATTGTCTTATTTTTTATAAAGAATATAGATAGTTTACAAGGTTATGTAAATGGTGAAATTAGTTTAGATTTAACTCTTTATATCTTTGTAACATCAATTTTAATGGCAATTATAGGCTCAATAATTCCTGCATTAAATGCAGCAAAAACAGATCCTGTTCTTTTAATCCAAGGAAATAAAATATGATAAAAGTTAAAAATTTAACGCACTATTATAACAATGATAAAGCTCTTGAAAATATAAATTTAGAGATAAATAAAGGTGAATTTGTATGTTTAGTTGGAGACAGTGGTAGTGGAAAATCTACTCTTTTATCAATAATTTCAACTCTATTAAAACCAACAAAAGGTGAACTATTTTTTGAAAATTTAAATTATAAAAATATTAAAGATATTGATGATTTTAGAAAAACAAATATTGGTTTCATTTTTCAATTTCACTATTTAATAAACTATTTAACAGTTAAAGAAAATATAAAACTAGCTAACGAAAAGGCAACAGAGAATGAAATTCATAACTTACTAAAAATCTTAAGAATAGACAATCTATCAAATAAATATCCAAATGAAATCTCAGGAGGACAAAGACAAAGAGTTTCTATTGCAAGGGCTTTAATAAATAAACCAAAGGTAATAATTGCAGATGAACCAACAGGAAATTTAGATTCAAAAAACTCTTTAAATGTTTTTGAAATATTTAAAAAACTAAGTCAAGAGCAAGTTACTATAATAGTGGCAACTCACGATAAAAATTTAGCACAAATTGCAAATAAAATTTATGAGGTAAAAGATGGAAAAATCAATTAATTTTGAAAACTTTATAAACAAACATTTTAAAATATCTATTGCATTTTTTGCAATTGGACTATTTTTTGGAATTGCCTATTCACTTAATTTATTGGGGTTTGTTATTGATTCTCAAACATTAAATCCTCTGAATTTAAGAGCTGTACATATTAGTTTGATGCTTTATGGATTTGTTCCTTTAATGCTTTCATATCTTCCTTTTTTACTTATAAATAAAGAGGTTGGTATCTCTAAAGAGGGATTAAAATATCTAAATATCTACACTCAAGTTTGGTATATTTTTCTAATTTTTATGATATTTTCACTACTTTTAGGAAAAAATAGAGGTTTAGCATTTTATGATTTTGCTTATGAACTAAATTTTTTACTAGCATTTGCAGGATTATTTTATATTTTAGCTCTATACAAATTTATAAAACTTTACAAAATAGTTCCTTTGTGGATAAAAGTATGTTTACAAATTGTAACCATTGCTCCTATTGCTCTATTAATTTTAATGAATCCAACTATTGGTCAAGTTGAAAGTACAGTAAGTGGTCCTCATGGAGATAACACTTTAGGTATGAGTTTAGCTTTAATTCCTATATATTATTTAATCATAAAGCTTTTAAATATTACAGAGTTTAAAGCTAGATGGAATATTTTATGGATTATTCCAACAATATTTTATTTCTTAACTGTTCTTTATAGAATATTTTTTGAACCTTTAACATACAATCAAGAGTGGTTTGCTCAATATCTAACCCTTTTATATATTCCACTTTTATATAGATGGTACAAAGATAGTAATATCACAAATGTTGCTAAAAAAGCTCTTTTAATTTCAATCTTGGCTTTTTTATTTGTTGACATAGAAGGAAATATTTTATTTATTCCTGAAATTAGATGGTTGTTTCACAGAAATGATTTAATAGTTGCTCATGCTCATGTTGCAATGGGAATTGGAGTATTTTTTATGGTTATAGCTATGTTTATAAACCATATAAAAGAACTTCATGTAGCAAAATTTCTGAATATATATTTAGTTGGAATTTTAGGAATATTTTTTGTTCTTTCTATTTCTGGTTTTTCACAAGCTGGATTTACTTCAATATCTACTTATAATTTATGGATATTTAGAACAATATTTGGTTTTCTTGCATTTGGATTTACATTTGCATTTATTAAATTTAAAATATCTTATTCAAAATTAGGTTTTTATAATTTAATGGGTGTTTTAAGTGATGGATTAGGTGGAATTTTCTTAATACTTCTTGCTAGTTTTTTATATCCAATTTTGGGATTTGGTTTTAGTGGAATTTATGAATATGTTGTTTTTACTTTTGTAAGTATGACAGGAGTTATTCACTATTTTGCTTTAAAAAATGAAGCTTATGAAAATATTCTAACAAAAATTAGTGTAGTTATTAGAATATTTGCTAGTTCTATGTTTTTTGCCTTGTATGCTTCAGGAAAACTTGGAATTGAAGCTCTTTTAATTTCATTTTTCGACCTAACATTTGTTTTCATTTATTTAATCTTTTTTCAATCAAAGGAGTATTTATGCAAAGATTAATATTAATCTTTTTTATTGCAAGCGAGTTGTGTTATTATCTACTTATAGCACAAACAGGAATTGTTGAATATTTTTCATCAAACTTATTTTTAATAGCACCACTTCCTGTTGGTGGAGTTATTGGCTCTTTATTAATTTCATATATAAACATAAAAAATAAAGTCACACTATTTTTAATAGCTCAACTGATTTTAAGTTTTATCTATCCAAATTACAATTTTTTAACACTCTTTATTTTAGGTTTTATAGTTGGTAGTATGGCTCCAATGGTAATAAATGAAGTTAAAAAAACTTCACTTGTAGAGCTTGGTTTTGCTTTAAGTTTATCTTATGTTACAGGAACTATTTTATTTAATTATGAAGTATCTCAAAGAGAAATAATTGCTGTTGTACTTACAACTATTACTCTATTTTGTTCTTTATTTTTACCTAAAAATCAAGAAGAACAAAGTTTGATTAGTCCAAATCACTCTTTATTAATAATGGTTTTATGGGTATTTTTAGATTCCTCTTTGTTTGAATCTCTTTCAAGAGATTTAGCTGTTTCTATTTGGAGAGGTGGGTTTACTTTTGAAATAGCTTTATTCCATGTTATTGGTTTAGTTTGTGCTTTATATTTTAAAATTGATAAAAACCAAAATGAGTTGTTTATATTAATACTTTTTGCTCTTTCATATCTTCTATATTTTTTAAGAGAAGGGTTTATATTATCAATGATTTATCCATTTGTAATATCTTATTACAATGTTGTGATTCTTCAATCTATTAAAAATAAAGATTTTAGAACTATCTCATTTTTTATGATATTTATTGGATGGATGGCTTCTGGTTTTGGACTTTTTGTAGCATTAACAAATATGATATTTATTCTTCCAGTTGTAATTTTATTAGCAATCTTTAAAGTGCTTAGCAAAGAATATTCATTAAATAATAAGGAGATTAAATATGTTTAAAAAATCAGTTTTTACTTTGGCTTTAGGTCTTAGTTTATATGCAGGTAATTTATCAGTATCAAATAGTGCTATTATGGCTCAAACTGAAATTTTTGGAGATAGTCAAATTACTCCAATAACAAGAGATATTAAAGGTGAGCTAACTATTGAAAATAGTTTAGAATCAATAAGAGGTAATATTTATTTTAAAACAATTACTCTTATTAGTGATAAAAAAGATAGAGATAAAAATATGTATAAACTTTTAAATGTTGATAAATTTGAAACAATATCTTTTGATATAAAAAATATCATAAAAAATGAAAATAACTATGATATAAGTGGTGTTTTAACATTAAATGGTATCTCTAAAGATATTATTGTTAAAAGTGATATAAGTGAAGAGAAGAGTAATATCTTACTTAATGGAAAATTTTCTTTTAACTTAACAGATTTTAATTTAGAACCACCTTCAATGCTATTTTTAAAAGTTAGAGATCAAATAGATATTACTTATAAAATTTATTTGAAAAGATAGATTATGTTGAAGATATTTATATTATTGGTGATTGCTACAAATTTTATATTTGCGGGAAATTTGAAAGTTGGTGATAAATTAAATAATTTTTCTCTAACAGATCAATTTGATGGAATTCATACTATTACTAATAATATTGAAACAATAATTATAACTTTTCAAAAAGAGACTCTTATGATGGTAAATGATTTTTTATCATCAAAGAGCTCGATATTTTTGGAAGAGCATCACGCAATTCTTATAAATAATATCTCATCAACACCAACAATTATTACAAAGATGTTTATAATTCCTAAATTAAGGGATTATAAATATAGCATTTTATTAATTTATGATGAGAATAATAGAAAATTTGCAAAGCAAAACGATAAAATAACTACTTACTCTTTAGAAAATGGAGTAGTAAAAGATATAAAATTTATATCCTCTGCAAATGAATTAGGTAATTTATTAAAATGAATTTTGAAAATATTTTTCAAATTATAGAGATAAATGTTGAAAATAAAAAATTATATGATTTGAAAATTCTTCATTTAAGCGATTTACATATAAATAAAAGAACTTCAAATCAAAATATTATTAACTTAGTTGAATTTTGTAATGCTTTAGATTTTGATTTTTGTGTAATAACTGGTGATATAATTGATACTAAAGTAAAATTTATAAAAGAGAAACTTACTATTTTAAATAAATTAAAAAATAAGGTTTTTTATATAAGTGGAAATCATGACCTGTTTTATGGATTAGAAGATTTAAAAAATGAACTTAAAAATTTTATTTTTATGGATAATAAAACATTTATGATTACTCATAAAAATGAGAATATTTATATTTCTGGACTTCCTGATAGATTTTCAAAATTTTTTAAAATCAAAAGAGAAGTTGAAAAAATAGAAGATTACTTGAAAAAATCACCTTCGATTTTTATATCTCATCAACCAAAAGATTATAAAATTGCTACAAAATCAAATGCCTCACTTTTTTTATGTGGACATACTCACGGTGGACAAATTTATCCATTTCACTATTTTGTAAAGCTTGTTCAACCATTTTTAGCTGGACTTTTTTACATAAAAAATACAGCAATTTATGTAAACAAAGGAGTTGGAACTTGGGGTATAAATTTTAGATATAAAGCAAATGCAGAGATAACTATTTTGAAATTAATTTCAAAAACAGTAGAATAGCTTTATGAAGATATTAATAATAGAAGATGATTTAAAAATAATAAACTTTTTGAAAAAAGGTTTAGAAGAAGAGTGTTATGTAGTTGATTTTGCTACAAATGGAGATGAAGGTTTGTATCTTGCTACTGTAAATGAATATGACTTAATCTTACTTGACATTATGATTCCAATTAAAGATGGAATAGAAGTTTGTAAAAGTTTAAGAGGTTCAAATATTCAAACACCAATTATTATGCTAACTGCAAAAGATTCAATTGAAGATAAAATAAAAGGTTTAGATATTGGAGCAAATGATTATTTAGCAAAACCTTTCTCTTTTGCTGAACTGTTAGCAAGAATTAGAGTTCAACTAAGAACTATAAACTCTTCATCAACAAAGCTTTCAATAGCAGATTTAGAACTTGATTTGTTAAATAAAACAGCAGTTAGAGCAAATAAAAATATAACTTTAACTGCAAAAGAATTTTCGCTTTTAGAATATTTAATTAAAAATAAAAATAGGGTTTTAAGTGAAACAACTATAAATGAAGCACTTTCATCTTTTGAAGATTCAAATATGAGTAATATTGTAAATGTATATATTTATAGATTAAGAAATAAAATAGATAAAGATTTTGAAAAGAAACTTATTAAAACCATAAGAGGAATAGGATTTAAAATTAGTGAAGATTAATTTATCAATAAAAAAAAGGCTTTTAGTCTATCATTTTTTCATACAAATTATTGTTTTAATAATTTTTTCATTCTCTTTGTATAAAGCTTTAGAAATTTCAACTATAGATAAACTTGAAGCAACTCTAAAAGTTATAATTCTTGATATAACAGATGATTTACAAGAGAAGAATAAAATTACAGAAACTCTTTTAGATGAAGAAAAAGAGTATAAATATGAGCCACTTTTTATTAGAATTTTAAATGATAAAAACTTTGAAAAAATAATTCAAACAGATAATTTTCCACATGATATTATAAAAAATGAAAAATATTTATCCAATTTAAAACTAAATACTATAAGTTTTGAAGAACAAAATAACTATTTTATTAGTAGAATAAAGATTAATTTTCATGATGAGCAAACTGTAATTATAGAAGCTATTACAACAAAAGATGTTATAACAACAACTCTAGAAAATCTTCTTTATATATTGTATTTTATTCTTCCAATAATTTTAGTTTTTGCAGTTATTGGTGGAAACTTTATAATTTATAAATCATTTTCTCCTTTTCAAAATATTTTAGAAAAATTAAAACAGATAAATGCAAATGATTTATCATCAAGATTGAAAACAACTGATACTAAAGATGAAATTTCTGAATTAATAAATGAGATAAACAATCTTTTATCTAGACTTGAAAACTCATTTGAAAAAATTTCTCAGTTTAGTTCAGACGCTTCTCATGAACTAAAAACTCCACTTACTATAATAAAAGGTGAATTAGAAATTGCATTAAGAAAAGATAGAAGTGTAGAAGATTACAAAGAGACTATAAATAGATCATTATGCGAACTTTCAGGAATCGAGCAGACAATAAATGATCTGTTGTTTTTAGCCAAAAATGAAAATGAGATTATTATAGATAAAAAAGATAATTTCTATTTAGATGAAATTGTAGATGAATCAATAAATGAGCTAAAAAATTTTGCAAAACTTCATAAAGTTGAGATAGTTTTTGAGGTTGAAGATAATTTAGAGTTTTTTGGTTTTTCAAATTTATTAAAAATTGCAATAAAAAATGTTTTAAAAAATGCTATTCAATTTAGTTTTGAAAATTCAAAAGTTATAGTAAAAATATTTGAAAAAGATAATTTACTAAACATTTCAATAAAAGATTTTGGAATAGGAATTCCACTAAATGAACAAGAAAAAATATTTGATAAATTTTATAGAACAGATAAAAGTAGAAATAAAAATTCAGGTGGTACAGGACTTGGAATGTCAATTTTAAAAAAAATAGTAGATATTCACAAAGGAGAAATAACTATAAAAAGTGAAGAAAATAAGGAAACAACAATAACTTTATCTTTTAATAATAAATAAAGAACTACTCTTTTTCAATATTAAAATTTATATCAATAGAAATTAATTCATATTTAGATAATATTGCAACCAAGTTGCAAACAAAGGTTAATATGAATTTAATACAAATAGAGAATTTATCTTACTCATATTCTAATACAAAAGCTTTGGAAAATATAAATCTTGAAATTAAAAGTGATGATTTTTTAGCTATTATTGGACCAAATGGTGGTGGAAAATCTACTCTTTTTAAACTTATTTTAGAGTTACTTCCTCTTCAAAGTGGAAGATTAATAAAAAATATAAAAAATAGTGAAGTTGGTTATGTCCCACAAAATACAAATTTAAATATTGATTTTCCAATTACTTCTTTAGAAGTAGTTTTAATGGGTCATATAAGTTCTAAAAAAAGATTATTTGGTTACTCAAAAGATGAAATATCTTGTGCTTTAGAGTCTTTAAATCAAGTTGGGATGAAAGAATATGCAAATAAAAAGATAGGTGATTTAAGTGGAGGTCAAAGACAAAGAGTTTTTATAGCACGTGCACTTTGTTCAAATCCAAAAATTATGCTTTTGGATGAGCCAACTGCAAGTATTGATGTGCAAGGACAACAAGAGATTTATGAACTTTTAAGAGAGTTAAATAAATCTATTTGTATTGTTGTTGTAAGTCATGATTTATCAATTCTTTTAAATTATGCAAAAAATGTAGCTCACATAAATAGAAGTTTGGTTTATCACAGCCTTGCTGAGGTTCAAAAAAATGTTACTTTAGCGGATGATCATTTGTGTGAAGTAGAACTTTTATCAGCATTGGGTAAAACACAAATTTGCTGTAACCATGTACATTAAAAAGGTAAAAATATAATGTTTGAAATTTTACAATATGATTTTATTCAAAATGCTTTGATAGCTGGAATTTTAATCTCAATAGCAGCTGGAATAATTGGAACTTTGGTTGTGGTAAATAAGATTACTTTTTTAACAGGTGGAATAGCTCACAGCGCTTATGGAGGAATAGGAATAGCTATATTTTTAGGAATCCCAGTTTTATTTGGAGCGACAATTTTTTCAGTTCTAACTGCAATAATAATCGCTATTATTACTTTGAAAAACAGAAGCAGAATAGATGCAATCATTGGTATGATGTGGGCAAGTGGAATGGCTATTGGAATTATATTTGTGGATTTAACTCCAGGATACAATGTAGATTTAATGAGCTATTTGTTTGGAAGTATTATCGCTGTTTCAAGTGAAGATATTATTTATATGACTCTTTTAGATATCTTTATTATTGCAATTGTTGTCTATTTTTATAAAGAGATTTTATCTGTATCTTATGATAGTGAATTTGCAAGTTTAAGAGGTATAAATGTAAAGTTTTTTTATACACTAATTCTTATATTATCAGCACTTTGCGTAGTTGCTGCTATAAAAGCTGTTGGACTTATTTTAGTAATTGCACTTCTTACAATTCCAACATATTTAGCTGAAACTTTTGCTACAAAACTATCTTCTATGATGATTATTAGTTCAATTTTAGCTACAATGTTTACAATATCTGGTCTTGTAGTCTCATATTTTTATGATATAAGTTCAGGAGCTAGTATAATAATGGTCGCAGTTGTTGCTTTAGGAGTTGTAAAGCTAATAAAATATAGAAAATAAAAAAGAAAGAACGGAAAAACCAATGAAAAAAATAGATGAAAAAATAAAACAAGGTGTTGTAAACACTTTAAGAGTAAATAGAGTTAGTGAACCTGGAATTTATCTGATTAGTGGAGATGAAACGGAAGTTTTATTACCAAATGCTTATGTAAAAAAGGATATGGCAATTGATAGTTTACTAGATGTTTTTATATATACAGATAGTGAAGATAGATTAGTTGCTACTACTTTAAAACCATATTTGTATTTAAATGAATTTGCAAATTTAAAAATTGTTGATAGTGCAAAATTTGGTTATTTTGTTGATATTGGTTTACCAAAAGATTTATTAGTTCCTAAAAATAGACAAAAAGGAACTTATAATATTGGTTCATATAAAGTTTTACAAATGCAATTTGATGAAAGAACAAGTAGATTAATAGCAAGTGAAAAATATATACTAGAAGAAGATCCAAAAAATCTAAAACAAGGTGATGAAGTAGAGATTATTTTATATTCAAAAACTCCACTAGGATTTAAAGTTATTGTAAATAATAGTTACGAGGGTATGATTTTCCACTCTGAAATTTTTGAGAATTTAAAAATAGGTGATAAAAAAAGAGCCTATATAAAAAATTTAAGAGAAGATCAAAAACTAGATATTTCATTACAAAAAATAGGTGAAAAAGTAGATTCTAATAAAGTTTTAGAGATTTTAAAAGCAAATGGTGGTGTTTTGAATTTTACCTATAAAAGTGATGCTGAAGATATAAAAAATGTATTTGCTATGAGTAAAAAAGCTTTTAAAGCAACTTTGACAAAGCTAATTGATGAGAAAAAAATAAACTTGGAAAATGATAGAATTTGTTTGATTTAAATTAAGACAAATCTTATCCTAATTGAATATAATTTCAGTTAAATATCTTAAATAAGATTTTTTGATTGATTGAAATTTATATAAAAAGGAAATAAAATGGCAACAGTAAAATTTAAAGGTGAATTAGAAGTAAATTTAAGTGGAACAGAGTTAAATGTTGGAGATATAGCTCCTGTTGTAACTGGTGTTGGAGCAGATTTAAGTGATATTACTATTGGTGGACAACGAGGAATGGCTCAAGTTATTATTGCAGTTCCATCTCTTGATACTGGTGTTTGTGCAGCAGAAGCTAGAAGATTTAATGTTGAAGCTTCAAAATTAGATCATGTAGAAGTTGTTATTGTATCTATGGATTTACCATTTGCTATGAAAAGATTTTGTACAACTGAAGGGATTGAAAACCTAAAAGTTGCATCTGATTTTAGAGCAAAAGCATTTGCAAAATCTTATGGTGTTTTACAAGCGAATGGTCCTTTAGCAGGACTTACTGCAAGAGCTGTATTTATAGTAAATCCATCTGGGAAAATTACATATAAAGAGATTGTTCCTGAAATAACTCAAGAACCAAATTATGATGCTGTTTTAAAAGCAATAACTGAAGCATCTTCTACTTCTTGTTGTGGAAGTTGTCACTAAAAAACTTTTTTAGGTAAGAATTTCTTACCTAAAATACTCTTTTTTTATCTACTATTAATTAAAAAGCTGTATCATTATTTAAATCTCTAAAGAAAGGGTTAGCTATGAAAAAAATAATTAAAACTATATTTGTCTTAATGTTGAGTTTCTCATTTTCAAATGCTTCATTGGTAGAAGATGGTTATATTGAGCTTGAAAAAGGAAATGTTTTAGAAGCTGCAAATATATTTAAAGTTTCATGTGAAAAAGGTGCATTTGCTGGATGTTATAATCTAGGTTTAATGTATTTTAAAGGTGAACATATCGCCAAAAACTATACAAAAGCAGAAGAGTATTTTTCAAAAGCTTGTAAAGAAGGTCATCAAAATGCTTGTTATAATTTAGCAAATATGTATGAAAAAGGTTTAGGTGTAGAAAAAGATAACTTTAAAGCTGTTGATTTATATATAAAAACTTGTAAAAATGGAGTAAGTTCTTCTTGTTTTAATTTAGCAATTATGTATAAAAATGGAAATGGAGTAGAAAAAGATGATTTTAGAGCAGTTGATTTTTATACAAAAGCTTGTGAAATGAATCATCAAAAAGCTTGCTATAATCTTGGGGTTATGTATCTTGAAGGTGATTTTTTAGCTATAAATAAAACAAAAGCAAAAGAGTATTTTGAAAAATCTTGTGAGCTTGGATATAGCAATGCATGCAAAGAGCTAGGAAAACTTTGAATTATTGTTTGAAATCAAGCTAATTTATAAAAAAAATAGTTAAAATCTCTTAATTTATATTAGGAGATTTTAATGACTTCGTGGTACAAAAAGTTTGCTTCGCAACCACATCAACCATTTTTTACAAATGGGGTAATATTTTTTATACTTTTCATAACTCTATTTGCTTTTGCTTATTCAAATAGTCTAAACTTAGATACATCACTTTTAACATATCATGCGTATGCTCTTATTTTTGTAGTATTTATTCAGTTTTTTTTAGGGTTTTTGTTTGTTGTTTTCCCAAAATTTTTGATGCAAAGTGAAATAGCTTTAAAAGATTATATGGGACAATTTTTTCTATATTTTATATCTAGTTTAGGTATTTTACTTTCGCTTATTTTTTACTCACAAATTACTATTTTATTTCAATTTCTAATGCTTTTTGCTCAAATTTTGAGTTTTAGACTTCTTTATAGTATTCATAAAAAAAGTATTATGAAAGATAAAAATGATACAAAATGGGTTTTAATGGCATTTAGCACAGGAATCGTTTCTCATTTTTTATATATAGTTTCAGAATTTGATTTTGATTCATCTTATTTGGTTTCAAAAATTGCTATAAATAGTGGATTTTATCTATTTTTATTTATGATTATTTTTATAATTTCTCAAAGAATGATTCCATTTTTTACAAGAGTTATGGTTCCTGAATATATTATAAATAAGAGTCCAAAGCTTTTAGATACTATATTTTTTCTACTTCTTTTAAAAGTTATTTTACTATCTTTTGATAATCCAAAACTAAATCTTTTTGCAGATATTCCTATCTTCTTGTTTATCGTAAAAGAGCTAGTTCGTTGGAAAATGCCAACATTTAGAACACCACCAATAGTTTGGATTTTGCATCTTGGTTTATATTGGATTGTTGTAGCATTTTTTATATCTATTGTTGAGGGCATTTTTGCTTTTATTTATCCAAATTTCTATTTTGAAAAAGTTGTCGTTCATACTTTAGCTATTGGATATTTTGTTACAGTTTTAATTGGTTTTGGTACTAGAGTAGTTCTTGGTCACTCTGGAAGAAAAATAGAGACAAAACTTTTCGCACTTTTTATATTTATAAGTGTTCAGATTTTAGCTTTAGTTAGGATATTTGCATCTATTTGTGTTAATTTTGGATTAAACTATATTGTTTTTATAGAGCTAAGTGCTATTTTGTTGATATTAGCACTAATTATTTGGTCTTTTAAATATGTTGTTATTTTATTAGAAAATGATAAAAAACCAGAAATAGTAGTTCAAAAAGTAGATGAAAATAAAAAAGAGGAATTTAAGCCAAAATGGAAAGTATAAATATTTTGTTTTCAAGGTTTTTGCCTTGAAAACAATATTTTTTATGGTTTAATAGTTGATAATCCAACACTAAGCCACGACTGCATTCCACCTCTGTACCATTTCATTTTTTCTTGAGGATAACCAATAGCTATTAACTCTTTCATAGCTTCAGGAGATTGTCCACACCAAATTCCATTACAAAACATTAAAAGAGTTTTTGCATTTGTAAAGTCATATTTTCCATTTTTTTCAACTACTCCAAAAGTCTCTAAAGCCTCAGCAAACTCATCTGGGTATTGATATTTTTTTGTATAAACATATGGAACATTTATCGCCGTTGCAATAGTTTCATGGTTATACCAGTTTTCAGTTCTACTATCAATTAAAAGAAGGTTTTTATCTGTTTTTGATTTCTCTATAAACTCTAAAACTTCTAACTCCCCATAAGTCTCTATTTTATCTGATGCTTTTATTGGTGCAATTTTTCCAAAATATGTTACAAAACTTCTTTTGCAATTTTCATCTACAGTTGGAGCTGCTTCGTGTTTCCCACCAAAAATATCTTTTGGGTCAAATGCTACAGTTTCACACTCCTTTGGTTTAGCTTCCCTTTTTATAGTTGTTTTTTTACCATTTTCTAAAGTTACTTCAACTCCAGAACTTTGTAAATCAGCACTTAGTAGTGAAGTTGCTACAAGTAAACTTCCTAAAATTATTTTAAACATAAACTCTCCTTGTTTTAAAATTGTATGCAGTTTGATTTTATCAAAAACTTTTAAAAATGACAACTATCAGGGACTTAAGTGAAATTTAGGTAAAATCTATGCCATTTTAGTAACACAATTAGGATTATTTATGAGTGAAAAGTACGAACCATCAAAGATAGAAGATAGTTTTTATAAAATTTGGGAAGATAGAGGTTATTTTGAGATTGATGGAAACAGATCAATTCAAGAGCCAAATAAAAATTTTGCAATTATGATGCCACCTCCAAATGTAACGGGAAGCTTACATATTGGACATGCACTTACATTTACATTGCAAGATATTATTACAAGATATAAAAGAATGGATGGGTATAAAACTCTTTGGCAACCAGGAACTGACCACGCTGGAATTGCAACTCAAAATGTTGTTGAAAAACAACTTTTAAAAGAGGGCACTACAAAAGAGGCTTTAGGAAGAGAAAAATTCTTAGAAAGAGTTTGGAAGTGGAAAGAGTTTAGTGGTGGAACAATAGTTCATCAAATGAGAAAACTAGGAGTTAGTCCTGCTTGGTCAAGAGAGCGATTTACTATGGATGAGGGTTTAAAAGAGGCTGTAAAAGAGGCTTTTGTTAAACTTTATGATGAGGGTATGATTACTCAAAACAACTATATGGTAAATTGGTGTACACACGATGGAGCTTTAAGTGATATTGAAGTTGAACACGAAGAGGTAAATGGTAAGTTTTATCATATGAACTATCATTTTGCAGATGGAAGTGGCTTTGTAACAGTTGCAACAACAAGACCTGAAACATACTTTGGTGATACAGCTATAATGGTTCATCCAGATGATGAGAGATACACAAATATTGTAGGACGTGAGGTAGTTTTACCTTTAACAAATAGAAAAATAAAAGTAATTACAGATTCTCATGTTGATATGAGTTTTGGAACAGGTGTTGTAAAAGTAACTCCAGCTCACGATACAAATGACTATGAAGTAGGGCTTAGACATAACCTAGAGTTTATAAAATGCTTTGATGAAAAAGGTATTTTAAATGATTATTGTGGAGAGTTTAAAGGACTTGAAAGATTAGAAGCAAGACAAATAATTGTTAAAAAACTACAAGATGAGGGATTCATTGTAAAAATTGAAGAGCATATTCATCAAGTAGGGCATTGCTATAGATGTAAAAACATAGTTGAACCATATATTTCAAAACAGTGGTTTGTAAAAAAAGAGGTTGCTAAAAAATCAATTGAAAAAACTTATGCAGGAGAGTCAAAATTTCATCCAAGTCACTGGTTAAACTCATATAGAGCTTGGATGGATGAGTTAAGAGATTGGTGTATTTCAAGACAACTTTGGTGGGGGCATAGAATTCCAGTATTCTATTGCGATAGCTGTAATCACCAATGGGCTACAAAAGAGGATGAGCCAAAGATATGTCCAAAATGTGGAAAAGAGCATATTCATCAAGACCCAGATGTTTTAGATACTTGGTTTAGTAGTGCTTTATGGGCATTTTCACCACTTGGTTGGGGAAATAATGGTCAAATGCAAAAAACATTTGGTGAAAATGATTTAAAAGATTTTTATCCAAACTCACTTTTAATTACTGGATTTGACATTATGTTCTTCTGGGTTGCTAGAATGATGATGATGGGTGAACACTTCATGGGACAACTTCCATTTAAAGATATATATATGCACGCATTAGTTCGAGATGAGCATGGTGCAAAGATGAGTAAATCAAAAGGAAATGTAATAGATCCTCTTGATATGGTTGAAACTCATAGTGCTGATATTATTAGATTTACTTTAGCATATCTTGCAATTCAAGGAAGAGATATAAAACTTGGTGAAAAAAATCTTGAGCAGTTTAGAAACTTTACAAATAAACTTTATAATGCTTCAAACTTTTTAACACTAAATGTTGATACATTCCCTGATTTAAAAGATATTGAAATCAAAACACCACTTGGACTTTATATGCAAAGCAAACTTAGCCATGCTGTTGATGAGGTTAGAAATTCGCTTGATAGTTATAAGTTTAATGAAGCAGCAAGTACACTTTATAGATTTGTTTGGATGGAGTTTTGTGATTGGGGAATTGAGTACTCAAAAGCTAGTAAAGAGTCTATTGTAGAACTAGGTAGCTTATTTAAAGAGACATTAAAAATGGTTAGTCCATTTATGCCTTTCATTTCAGACTATTTATATCATAAATTAAGTGGAACAACACTTGAAAATGGTGATTCATTAATGATTATGAACTTCCCAAAAGATATTAAAAAAGATGAAAATATTGAAAATATGTTCTCTATAATCGAAGAGGCTATTATAAGTATAAGAAGAGCTAAAACTCTAATTGATATGGGAAATGCAAAAATCGAAAAAGCATATCTAAAACTTGATGTTAAAATTGATGAAGATGTTGCAAAACCATTTATTGAAAAATTAGCAAAAGTTGAAGATATTGAGTTTGTAAATTCAAAAGTTGAAAACTCTATAACAGATGTTTCAAACAATCTTGAGGTTTATATTCCAACAAGTGCAATTGATATGAAACCAATTATTGAAAAACTTGAAAAACAACAAGAGAAAGCACAAAAAGAGTTTGATAAGTTAAATGGTATGTTATCAAATGAAAGATTTGTTGCAAATGCACCAGCAAATGTAATAGAAGAGAATAAAAAAGCATTAGAAGAAGTAAAAACAAGACTTGAAAAAATAGAAGCTGAACTTAAAAGTTTGGCTTAAAATTTATAGGGAAAAAGGAAACATAAAATGAAAAATTTGATTTTAGGAGTAGTATTAATATTGACTTTAGCATCTTGTGCAAAAGTTCAATACACACCAGAACAAGCAGGAAAAGATTATGCTAAATTACTTGTTTTAGCATCTCAAGGAGATTCTAATGCTCAAAATAGCATAGGAGTTATACAAGAAAAACTTGGAAACTATGATATAGCTGTTAGTTATTATGAAGAATCTGTAAAGCTTGATAATGAAGCTGCACAGTACAATCTTGCAGTTTTATATGATGAGGGTAAATTTATAAAACAAGATTATAATAAAGCTTTTGAATTATATAAAAAATCTGCAGATAAAGGGTATCCTTATGCAGAAAATAATTTAGCTATGATGTATTATAGAGGAAAAGGGATTACTCAAGATTATAATAAAGCTTTTGAATTATTAGAAAAATCAGCAAATCAAGGACTCTCAATAGCTCAATATAATTTTGGAGTTGTGTATGATAATGGTAGAGGGGTAAAACAAGATTATAAAAAAGCTATTGAGTGGTATGAAAAATCAGCAAATCAAGGAAATACAAAAGCTCAATTTAATCTTGGAATTATGTATGCAAATGGTCAAGGTGTAATACAAGATAAAAAAAGAGCAAAAGAGTATTTTGGAAAAGCTTGTGATGGTGGAGACCAAAAAGGTTGTGATAATTATAAAATATTAAATCAACAGGGGTATTAAAAAACTATTCTTTACATTCCCCAATTTAAATATTGGAATGTACATACTTATATTAATTTATCTATTATTCTAATCTTGCATTTAATAAAATTGGATTTTGCCTACAATCTAAGACTGCATAAATATAGATAAAATTTTTATCAAATTTATAGTAAATTGAAAATGGAAACCTTTTTGAAAGAACTCTAAAATAGTCTTTAACTTTAAAATGAATTCCATAGTAAATGTATAAAGATTCAATATCTGACATAATAGAATCTAAAAAATACTCTCCTAATTTATCTTTTTGATTTTCATAAAATAACATAGCCTTTGCTATATCATTTTGAGCATCATTTAAAATTTTTATATTCATTTTAGTAGATTTCTTAGATATTTTTTTGACTCTTCAATATCTATAAAATCAGTTTTATTTTCTCTATCTTTTAAAATATCTAAATGCCAATTTGGAGTTAATTCTTTGATATTTTCATTGTTTAAACTACTCCAAATCTGCTCCATCACTAAAAACTTCTCTTCTATATTCATATTTTCTATATTTATTAAAGATGACATATTTAGCCTTTATTTAAATTGGATTTCATTTTATAATATATATTCTTGATTGTCAATTTTTTTAATAGTAAATAAAAATTAAATTTAAGAGATATATTATTTCAAAGATTAATAAAATAATTATAAAATGAATAAATAACTAAAGTAACATAATCTTTTAAAGATTATGCTACTTTAACTCTTGAAGAGTTTTTATAAGTTTATTTGAAATTTCAACTAAAGAGTTTGAGCTATCTTGTGTTTTTTGTGCTTCAATTAGTGTATTTTCAGTGCTTAATACGACATCTTGCATATTTTTTGTAACTTCATTTAAACTTCTAGAACCATCTTTTGCATTTTGTGAAACTATAGAAGAGTTCTGTTTTTGTTCACTCATAGATAGTGAAATCTCTTTGGAAATAGTGCTAATATCAGATATTGTATCATCTATTTCATGAATAGAGTCAAGTGAATTTTTAACCAAATTTTGAATGAGCGCAATTCTTTCTGTTATATTTTTTGCAGCATCATTCGACCTTGAAGCTAAATTTCTTACTTCTTGAGCAACTACTGCAAAACCTTTTCCAGCTTCTCCTGCTGTTGCTGCTTCAACTGCTGCGTTTAGACTTAAAATATTTGTTTGAAACGCTATTTGAGAGATTATATTTACTGTTTCACCTATTTTTTGACTCTCTTCATTTAATTTTACCATTGCAGTTGCTGTCTGTTTTGATTGAACAGTTGCCTCTTGAGCTATTTGTTCATTTTTTGAAGTTTTTGAAGAGATATCTACAATTGCTTGTTGCATCTCATCTATTTTGTTTGATAAATCTTGAATTAAAGAGTTTATGTTTTGTGAAGAACTAGTAGCATTTTGAGAGTTTTCATTTGAAAATTTTGCATCTTTTAACATATTTATTGAAGTAGTTAAAAGAGTATTTAAAGAGTTTGAAAACTCTTTTATCTCTTTTTCAACTTCAAACATTGTATTTTTTTTATTTGTAATATCTGTTGCATATTTTACAACTCTAAAAGCTTTGCCATTCATATCTAAAATTGGATTGTAACTTGCTTGTATCCAAACGTGGTTACCATTTTTTGCAATTCTTAAATATTCACCACTATCAAACTCTCCACGATTTAGTTTTTTCCAAAACTCTTTATGTTCACTTGAATTTTTATAGTTCTCTTCACAAAAAATAGAGTGATGTTTTCCAACAATATCATCTTTTTTGTAACCTAGAGTATTTAAAAAATTATCATTTGCATTTAAAATATTTCCATTCATATCAAATTCAATAACTGCATTAGATTTATTTATGGCTTTTACTTGTCCTATATAAAATAGATTTCTTAATCGATTTTTTGTAATATCTTGAGCTAGTTTTACAACTTCCACAACTTTTCCATTTTCAATAATTGGCATATAAGAGGCTCTTAAAAATATTAGATTTCCATCTTTTTTTACTCTTTGAAATTCTGCTGTTACAGTTTCTCCTGCTCTTACAGCATCCCAACCATCTTTGTACTCTTGAGTTTTTGCAAATTTCTCTTCACAAAAAATAGAGTGATGTTTCCCTACAATCTCCTCTAAAGAGTAACCCATAGTTTTCAAAAAAAATTCATTTGCCTTGATTATTGTACCATCTGGTTTAAAATAAATAACTGCATAGTTTCTATTTATAACTTCACTTAAAATCTTCTCATTTTTATTTTTAAAAAACATTTGATAAACTCCCCTTTAAAATTTGATTATACATCAAAAAATCTATTTATTATTAAAATCTTAAGATTTTGATTTTATAACCCTGTATAAAATATCAACAAATAGTATAGAGATAAAAGATATAAAAAACCAGAAAAAGTGGTTTAAAAACTCAGTTTTTGCTTCTTTGTATAGTTCAAAATATATTTTCTCTATATTTGTGTTTATATAAAATATTGCATCATTTTGTAAACTATTATTTACTTTACTTGCCTCTTCATTAAAATATATAGGAACTAATTTTTTAAACCAAAGTGGTGCTATATTTTCATTTTGATTATTTGTAAATGAGCTAATATCTTTTTCAAAACTTATAATCGCACTTGAACTTTTTGTTTCATCAAACTGGTTTGTGGCATCAAAATTTATCACTAAAGATGATAAGTTTCTAAAATTTTTGCTAGGAACAAATGTATATATATCACTACTAGGAGTAATATTTTGATTTATCTCATTTGGAATAGAACCTTCAATAGTCAAAAGTTCTTTTTGTAAATCATCACTTTGAGTAGATAAAATAATTTGTCCTAAACTATCATCTATTTTTATATTTGATATCTCCCAAGATAGAGTTTTATCTAAATTATTTGTAAGCTCTATAAGCTCTTTCTCTTTTATTGAAAAAAGAGCTTTTTGAATAGATATTGATGAAAAGTTGTCATTAAAAACAGAATTTATTGTATTTAATATCTCAATATCTTTAGTTTGTAGATATTTTTTTAAATTCTCTTGAATAAAAAGAGATGTAGTTTTTGTCTCTAGTTGATATTTTGTAAAAATTTGCTCTTTTTGTTTTTCAAAGTTATTTAAAAATGAAAACCCAAATCCTATTAATAAAATAGATATTAAAAAAAAGTAAATTACAAATCTTAACATCTTAAATCACTTCAAAATTGATTTAATATCATCTTCACTTATCTTATCTTGACTATATTTTACTACTAAAATATTTTCTGTATTATTTATATACCATTCATCGATATTTGAATTATCGTTTAGTTTTCCACTATTTTCAAGTTTATATTCATCTAAACTTAAATATAAATTTTTTGTTTTTGATGGATTTTTCATTAAAATTATTAAAATAGCCCATAATATACAAATAACAGCAACTGCTAAAGTGAAACTTTCTATCTCATAAGAGTCTAATTTATCTAATAATATACCACCAAAAACTCCACCAACAAATGTTCCTAAATATCCAAAAGAGTTAAATACTCCTAAAACACTACCTCTTTGATGAACCTTTGCAAATTTAGATGTAAGAGATTGCATAATTGGTTCATGCATATTAAAGCCTATAAAAAATAGAACAACACCAATACAAAAGATTATAGAACTACTGCTAAATCCCATTAATAAATAAGATATTATAAATAATAAAATTCCTATAACTAATACTTCTCTATATTTGCCTTTTTTCTCTGCTAAAATTGAAGCTGGTCCCATTGCAAGAAGCCCCAAAATCATAGATGGAATATAAACTTGCCATAAATCTTTTATCTCCCAATTGTATATTTTTGTAAGAATTATTGGAATAACTAAAAATGCAAAAGTCATTAATGCTTTTTGTAAAAAGTTAGTAATGTGCATTTTATTTATATTTGCATTTCCTAAAACATCTTTTATTCTCAATTTATCATTATAAGTATGAGTTATTTTTGGTGGATTTGGTACTTTTTTAACTAATATAAAAATAGCAATCAAAGATAAAATCATAGTAATATAAAAAAGAGCTGGAACACCTGCATATCCACCAATAACTGGACCCAATCCCATAGCAAGTGCAAATGAAATACCAATAAAACCACCCATAATTGCCATTGCTTTTGATCTTTGTTCTTCTTTTACAACATCACTAATCATAGCAGTTACCACTGCACCAATAGCTCCAGCACCTTGTAAAAGTCTTCCTAAAAGAAGAGCCAAAATATCTGTTGCTAGAGCACAAATAAGTGAACCAATAGCAAAAAGTAAAAGACCAGTGATTATTGTGCCTTTTCTCCCTAATTTATCACTCATAATTCCAAAAGGAGTTTGAAAAATAACTTGAGTTAGTGCATAACCACCAACAACAATTCCAACAAGTGTAGCATTTGCACCTTCTAGGCTAAATGCATATACAGAGATAACAGGAAGAACTATAAAAAGTCCAAAAAATCGTAAAGATATAATAAAACTCAAAGGTAAAACTGATTTAATCATACATAATCCTAAATATATTATAATTTGAGTATTGATTATATACTAAGGTTCCTTTTAAATAGGAACTATTTTTTAAAGGCAAAAAATGAATATTATTTTAGCAAGTGCAAATAGAGGTAAAATAGAGGAGTTTAAAAAGCTTCTTCCAAATAACAAAGTTATTGCATATAGTGATATTTTAGGAAAATTTGATATTCCTGAAACAGGAGTTACATTTAAAGAGAATGCAATTATAAAAGCAAGTGTAGTAAATGAGAAATTAAAAGCAAAAGGTGAAAAAGATTTTATAGTTATTTCAGATGATTCTGGAATATCACTTCCTATTTTAGATGGAGCACCTGGGGTTTATAGTGCAAGATTTGCAAGTTTAAATGCAAGTGATAAAGAGAATAATGAAAAATTAATCTCAAAATTAAATGAGCTTAATGTAGAAAAAACAGCAGCTTTTTATACAGCTTGCATAGCAATAATATATAAAGATTTCACATATACAGTTCATGGTTTTATGCATGGAATGGCTATAAATAAAGAGTTAGGAACAAATGGTTTTGGATATGATCCACTTTTTATTCCAGATGGTTTTGATAAAACTTTAGGAGAGTTAGATTTTGAAGTAAAGCAAGAGTTTTCACATAGAAATAGGGCACTTAAATTGGCAAAAAAAGTTTTAGAAGTTATTCTTTAACAATTTGTTTAGTTAATCTTATATCAAACTCTTTATTTTGGACACTCAAAAAAAAGAGTTTACTATTTTCATCTTCATATCTTTTTGCAATAATTTCAAATAAATCATCATCTATTTTTATATCTTTTGTATCTTCTAGCTCTGTTTTTAAAATATAATCTTCTAGAAATAAAATATGATTTTTTGCTTGTAAATATAGGTATTTTTGTTTAAAAGCTTCATTTTTTAAAGAGTTTGTTTCCAAAATAAAATTTGCTAAAACAGAAAAAACAACTACTAGAACTAAAGTTATAAAAAGTACATAAGATTTTTTCATAGTCTAATTTTCCATACTTGTTTATAGCTATTTTCTAAAGAGATATTTATAGTTGCTACTTCATTGCTTATATAAATATTAAATTCATTTACATTTTTTAGTAAAATATGATTATCAAAATAGAGTATTTTATTATTCAAACCAAATTTATTTAACTCATTTTTATTTTTTTCAATAAATATTTTTGTATAGTTTAGTTCAAGTTTTGCTAACTCTTTTGAAAGTGATGTTTTATTTAAAATAACTAAATCTTTTACAAGTAAAGTTGAGTATATTATTATAGTTGTTGATATTGCTAGAGTTAATATTAGTTCAAATAAAGAGAAGCTATTTTTCATATTTAAAAACATTTATTTTCTCATTTTTAAAGCTATATTTATCTACTTTTATAATTTCTTTTTTTCCATCTTTTGTGATAGTCAAAAACTCATCTTGCTTTAAAAAATATCTGTAATCTTTTGTAGCAAAACTATTTTCAAGTTCATTTAAACTATTAAAAATTTCTTCATCTTCATAGTTATTGTAAGGAATTTTTAAAAATCCACCTACAATTACCATGAGGATTAAAAGACTAACTATTGTCTCAAAAAGAGTTATACTACTTTTGTGCAATATTTTGTGATTTTTGAAATGAGCCTTCAATAGCTTTAATAAAAGCATCTCTAACTCCTCCCTCCTCAAGTTTTGCATATCCAGCTGCTGTTGTTCCACCTGGACTCATTACGCTATCTTTTATAATTGCTGAGTGAGAGTGTTTTAAAAGAGAAGAAGTTCCACTAAAAAGCCCTTGAACTAAGTGTTGAGCTAAATGTCTTTCAAGTCCAACTTTAACAGCTCCATCTGCAATAGCTTCGGCAACTAAAGATAAAAAAGCAGGGCCAGAAGCTGTAATTGCACTAGCGATATCTAGTTGATTTTCATTATTTACCCAAATAGCTTCACCAATAGCTCCAAAAGCTTCAAGAGTTAAATCTTTTATCTCAATATCTCCTGTGGCTGTTGTCATAGAGTTTTGTACACTTGCAGCAATATTTGGCATTGTTCTTGCATAGTGTTTTGCGCTAATTTGCTTTCTTAAATAATCTAATTTTGTACCAGCTAAAATAGATATTAATGAATTTGCAGTGCCTGTAAGTCTTATTGAAACACTTTCTAATGCATAAGGTTTTACACAAAAGATTATGTTTTTTCCACTAATATCTTCTTTATCACTTAACTCTTTTATTTGTAATTCTGGTATTTTTTCTTTGATAAGCTTTAATTTTTCTATCTCTCTTCCTATCATCTCAACTTCGTGTTTTTTTATAAGCCCAATAGCTAAAGATTGAGCCATAATTCCATTTCCAATAAGTGTTAATTTCATAGTATGCCTTAAAATTATTTTTTAAGATTATAACAAATTTAAGATATAAATCTATGTTTAATTTTAAAAATAAAAAATATATGAAATCTTAAGTTTTTATCAAGTAGAATTAAAAGATATAACAAGGAGTTCAAAATGGTAGATAATAGTTTACAAAATAACAATTACGGACTGGGACTTTATAGCAATAACAGTTTACAAAACTCTACGCAAACTGCTGGAAAAACAACTTCTGGGGAAAAAGAGTTAGAACAAGCAAAAGATAGTAAGGTAAAAGATAATGAAGCTGTATCTTTATCTAAAAATGTTGAAAAAGCAGTAGATACAAAAAGTATTTCAAAATCAAATGAGTTTGAAAATTTTCAAAATAAAATAAACTCTTTTACAACAGATAATAAAACAATAAAAGATATACAAGAAGATATGAAACTTTTATCTTCAGCAGATGGTGAAGTAGATACAAAAAAAGTAAATGAAAGAATAAATCAAAATATCGATAAGCTACAAAACTTGTCACAAGATGAAAAAGATAAGTTAAAAAAGGATCTAAATGGTGTTGATAATATTGTAAATAACAATATAAAAGGGATTCAAGATGCTGCAAAAGAGATGCAAGATTTTATAAAAAATAGATCTTCAAGAGGTGAAGAGAATAAGAATCTTGTTGATGTAAATTATTCTAAAGATTCAATGTTTTTTTCAAAAAACAATGTTTTAAATCTTCAAGGATCATTTGCGAATATTCAAGCAAACTTAAATCAAGATATGATTTCGAAATTGCTAAGATAGAAATCTTTGATACTTTTTTGATAAAAAGCAAAGCCTTTGGGCTTTTGCTTTTTATCAATCTCTAATATAAAATCTAATTTTTAATTTACCTCTTTTTTGAACTTATTAATATTTACCAACAAAATCATTAAAAAAGTAGATTAGAAGAGTAGAAAAAACTATATGAAAAAGGTTTTTTTAAATCTTTAAATTCAAAAATAAAGTATTTTTTAGATAACATATTGCTTTATGCTAGATAATGGAGACAAAAATGTTAAAAAACCTAAAAATCAAAAATCTTTTACTGATTTTTACAGCAGCTATTGTATTTGGTGCTTGTGCATCAAAAAGTGAGCAAGAGTATAACAAACCAGCACTTTATTGGTACAATAAAATGATGATGCAAATAGGAATGAATGATTTAGACGAGGCAGATGATACTTATACATCGCTAGAGAGCGAACATAGAAATTCACCATATATTCCAACAGCTATGCTTATACTTGTAAATGCACATATGGCAGATGAGCAGTATGCTTTGGCAAATTTTTATTTAGATGAATATATTAAAAGATTTAGCTTAAGTAAAGATATTGATTATGCAAGATATATGAAAATTAAAGCAAATTTTATGGGGTTTAAACAACAATTTAGAGATCAACAGCTAATAGATGATACTTTGGCAAATATTATAGATTTTAAATACAAATATCCAAATTCACCATATATGCCACTTGTTGATACTATGAATGCAAGACTTTTTATGGCAAAAGCTTCTATGGATAAAGAGATAGCAGCATTATATGAAAGAAGAGACAAACCAAAAGCAGCAGAACTTTATATGGATAAGGCAAAAAATTCTTGGGTAGATCCAAACGAAATAAAACCAGTAGAAGTACCATTCTACAGAGCAATTTTTGAATAAATATATAAAATGTATAAAATAAGGGAGTTAGAGTAAGATATGCAATTAGAAAATTATGGTAATTTTCCACAAACAATACCATTGATTATAGAAGATGAGATT
Source organism: Aliarcobacter cryaerophilus (assembly GCF_014352935.1). Next base: position 591,658 of record NZ_CP060694.1, read on the forward strand.
TTTTTATATCCATTTATGATTACGCCTTTGTTTTTAGAGAATCAAGAAAATATTAAAGCAGTTGAAAATGCAATTGAGTTTAATAGACTTGTAATGATAGCAGTTTCAAAAGCTGGAAAAGAGGGTGTTAGAGAAAAGGATAGTTTTTATGATGTTGGTGTAGTTGGAAATGTTATGAGAAAAATATCTTTACCAGATGGTAAGGTAAAAGTTTTATTTCAAGGTGTTTCAAAGGCAAAAATTATAAATTTTGAACCAACTTCTAGTATATTTGCTACAGTAGATATTCTTGCTGAAGAGACACAAAATGATATTGAGTTGAAATCATTAATAAATATTTTGATTGATAATATAAAAAAACTATCAAGATTAAATAACAAATTTCCAGCTGATTTAATAAAAGCTATAGAAGAGAATGATATACCAAGCAGAGTTGCTGATTTGGTATCCTCTGTTTTAAAAATAAAAAAAGATGAAGCATATAAGATTTTTTCAAATACAAATTTAGAACAAAGAATTATAGGTATTATTGAGATTGTAAAAAATGAGATAGAGTCATATAAAATACAAAAAGAGATAACTCAAAAAGTAAATTCAAAAATAGAAAAAAGCCATAAAGATTACTTCTTAAAAGAGCAAATAAAAGCTATTCAAAAAGAGTTAGGAGCTGATAATCAAAGAGAGGAAGATATAAAATCTTTCAAAAAGAGATTAAAAGCGAAAAAGTGTTTTATGGGTAAAGAAGCTTATAAAGAGACAAAAAAGCAAATAGAAAAACTAAGCCGAATGAATACAGATTCTCCAGATGCTTCACTTCTTCAGACTTATGTAGAGATGGTTTTAGATATTCCTTTTGGTGAATATTCAGATAGTAAAATATCAGTTTCTAGTGTTGAAAAGCAATTAAATAAAGATCACTACTCTTTAGAAAAAGCAAAAGAGAGAATCGCTGAATATTTTGCTGTAAAGCAGCTTTTAGAACAAAGAAATATTGAAGATTTAAAATCAAAAGGTACGGTTCTTTGTTTTGTAGGACCTCCAGGAGTTGGTAAAACTTCACTAGCAAATTCAATAGCAAATGCTCTTTCTAGACCACTTGTAAGAGTTGCTTTGGGTGGAATGGAAGATGTAAATGAATTAAGAGGTCATAGACGAACTTATGTTGGAGCAATGCCAGGAAGACTTATTAAAGGTTTAATTGATGCAAAAAAAATGAATCCAGTTATTGTTCTTGATGAGATTGATAAATTAGGAAGTAACCACAGAGGTGACCCTTCTGCTGTTATGTTAGAGATCTTAGATCCAGAACAAAATCATGAGTTTAGGGATTTATATCTTAATTTTCCAGTAGATTTATCACAAGTTATTTTTGTTTCAACTGCAAACGATATTAGAAAAATTCCAGCACCACTTAAAGATAGAATGGAGTTTATAGAGCTAAACTCATATACTCCAAATGAAAAATATCATATTGCAAAAGATTATTTAATTCCTCAAGAACTTGAAAAACATGGTCTTAAAAAAGATGAGGTGAGTATAAATAAAGCAACTATTGAGCTAATAATTGCAAAATATACAAGAGAAGCAGGGGTTAGAAATTTAAGAAGAGTCTTCTCAAAGATATTTAGAAAAGTTGTAAAAAAGATATTAGAAGATGAGACTATTGCAAAAGTAACAATTGGAATAAAAGATTTAAAAGAGTATTTAGATAATCCAATTTTTGAGATAGAACCAGCAGATAAAGTAGATGTTGTTGGAGTTTCAAATGGCTTGGCTTGGACAGCTGTTGGTGGGGATATATTAAAAATAGAGGCTATAAAACTAAAAGGAAAAGGTGATTTAAAAGTAACTGGAAACTTAGGCGATGTTATGAAAGAGTCATCAATTATCTCATATTCTGTTGTAAAACATCTAATAGACAACAAAATTCTAAAAATAGATGAAAAAGATATTCCAAAAACTTTTAAAGAAAAAGATGAAAAAGAGTTAGTTGATTGTAGTGAAATTTATAAAAGATATGATATCCATCTACATATTCCTGAAGGTGCAACTCCAAAAGATGGACCAAGTGCAGGAATAACAATGGCTTTAGCTTTGGCTTCAGTTTTAAGTAATAGAAAAATAAAAGCAGATGTAGCAATGACAGGTGAGCTTACTTTAAGTGGAAAAGTTCTTCCAATTGGTGGTTTAAAAGAGAAATTGATAGCTGCTTATAAAGCAAAAATTAAAAAAGTTCTAATTCCTAAAAAGAATTATGAAAGAGATTTAGATGATATTCCACAAGAGGTAAAAGAGTCTTTAGAAATAAAAGTAGTTGAAAAAATAGAAGATGTTTTAAAAGAGGCTTTAATTTAATGAGTTTTGTATCTAAAAAAGATTTGAGTGCTACAAATGTGATAATTTTTATCACTCTTGTAGCTTATATTATTCAAATAAATATACAAAATGGCTCACTTCTTATGGGATTAAACCTATATTTTTTAGTTGGTGGATTTTATTGGCAACCACTTACATCAATATTTTCTCATGGTGGAATTGCTCACCTTGGAATGAATATGTTTGTTTTATGGCAATTTGGAAATCTTATAGAAAAAGCTAGAGGTAAAAAAAGATTTATAATACTATATTTATTTACAGGTATTTTAACTTCTCTCTTATCGTTTTTATATATTTTTTATATTGATATTCAAGTAAATTTAGTTGGAGCTAGTGGTGCTATATGTGCTATTTTAGGTTATATTGCATATTTTGATAAGTATCAAAGAAATGGAATAATAACTTGGATTTTATTAATCTCAGTTGCACCTCTTTTAATAGGACTTCCAATTGCTTGGTATGCACACTTTATAGGTCTTTTTGTTGGATTTGTATATGCAATTATTGAAAAAAGATTTTTTCCATTAATAGCTTATAGATGAAGAAATCAATACTTTTTGTTTGTTTAGGAAATATTTGTCGCTCTCCATTGGCTCATGGTATTGCACAAGAATATATAAACAAAAATCAACTGGATATTTTAGTAGATAGTGCTGGAACTGGCTCATGGCATATTGGTGAAGCTCCTTGTGAAAATTCAATAAAAATTGCATTGTTAAATGGTGTTGATATATCTAAACAAAAAGCAAGACAAGTAAAAAAGGATGATTTTCAAAAGTTTGATTTGGTTATTGCTCTTGATGATAATAACTTAAAAGATTTGAAAAATTTAGGTTGTAAAAATCCTCTAAAACTCGGAGATTTTGGATATGAAGGAGCTTGTGTTCCTGATCCATACTACTTTAGAGATTTTGAAGAATTTAAAAATGTATATTCTATGATTGAAACATGTGTTATAGCTTTAATTAATAAATCAAAAGAATTTTAAAAAATATTTTAGTAAAGAAGAAAAGATAAAATGTTAGATAAAAAGTATGAAAGATACATTTTCGCACTTATTATGGGTACAATTATGAGTTTTATAATGAGCTTTATAATTTCATTTATAAATTTAGGATTTATAGATGGTTTTTTTCTAAAGTGGATGGAAGCATTTTTTAAAGCAGCTGTTTGTGCAATTCCAATAATATCAGTTGTTGCACCATTTGTAAAAAAGATTGTTTCAAAAGTGATAAAATAGTAGATAAATTTTAAATGTCATTAAATTTAAAGGTAAGCTATGAAGATTTTGAGTTTTGATTTAAAACTTATAGGATTGATTTTTATAGTTTTACTATTTTTTGCTTCAAACTCAATTTTAGCTAGAATGGCTATTTTTACGCAAAATATTGATGCTTTCTCTTTTACATTTTTAAGAATAATATCTGCTATGGTTATTCTCTTATTTATCTATTTTTATAAAAATAAAAAGATAAAAATTGATTTTAAAAATAACTATATTAGTGGATTTATGTTTTTTTTATATGCAATTTGTTTTTCATACTCATATATAAATATGGCTGCTGGTATTGGAACTTTGATTTTATTTGCTGTTGTTCAGCTAACTATGATTATTTTAGCTCTCTTTTTAAATGAGAAATTAACCTTAAAAAAATTTATTGGAATCACTATAGCTTTTGGAGGACTTGTATATCTTTTATATCCAAAAGATGATTTTACAATATCATATTTTCACGCCTTTTTGATGTTTTTATCAGCAATTGGATGGGCAATTTTTAGTGTTCTAGGAAAGAAATCCAATAATGCAACTTTAAATGCAACAGATAGTTTTGTCAAAGCTTTTATCTTTACAATATTTTTTGCTATTTTTTATCTTTATTTTTTTGAGAATAGTCTAAAAATAGATTTTCCAACTTTTATAATGGCAATTACTTCAGGTTCAATAACAACTGCTTTTGGAGTATTTATTTGGTATTCAATTTTGCCAAAAATGCAGATTATGACCGCAAGTATAATTCAGTTAATAGTGCCAATAATAGCTATTATTTTAAGTGTTATTTTTCTAAACGAAACTTTTACTTTTGAACTTTTTATCTCTACTATTATTATACTTTTGGGAATTTTTATAGCTTTATACAAAAAAAGAAAAATTTAATTCATATAAAAATATAAAACTAATGGAATATAAAATAGTGATATAACAGTTGATATAAACAAAGCTACACTCATAATTTGTGGTTTTACATTTAGTAAAGTGGCTACTGTTACAGTGTTTCCAGCAAGAGGAACAATAGAAAATAAAAACATAACAGTGTATAAACCATCATTTAAAAAATGAATATAGTTTTTATCTATAAAAATAAATACTAGTATACAAACAGGCCATACAACAAATTTTATAAACATAGCATAAGAGATAAATTTTATATCAAAAGAGCTATCAAATCGAACTTTTTCAAGCCCCATTCCTACAATCATCATACCTAAAATTGTATAAGCACCTTTTATATATTCATTGTAGTTGATAAATATTTCAGGAAGTTTTATTTCGCATAGATTAAATATAACTCCTAAGATAAAAGCGTATAAAACTGGAAGTTTAATAACTTTTAAAAGGCTTTGTTTTGCACTAAAATTACCTTTAGCAGTAATATAATATCCAACAGAGTTTTGATACAAAAGCGAAGCCAAAACAGTAAATATAAAAACATCAACCATATTTGGTTCTAAAAATAGTATTGCAAGTGGAATTCCTATGTTTCCTGTATTTCCTGTTGAAGTACTAAAAGCTAATAAATTTGCACTATTATCGCTATAAACTCTTTTAAAATATGCTAAAAGAGTAAAACTTAAAATTGAACTAAAAATAAAGAAAAATAGTGGTAGAGATAAAGTCGCAGCACTTAAATTTATATTTATAGTTGCAGTAAAAATAATTAGTGGTGATAATAAAAAAAGTAAAATTTTTGCAACAGTTTCTTTGTCACATTTAAGTAGATATGTGCTTAAAAATCCTAAAATAATACTTACATATAAAGGGATAATTTTTCCTAATAGAGTAAAAAAGATAGACAAAATAGGGCCTCAAAATTAATTTTTTGCAATTATATATTATTGAAGCTTTAGATGTAGATACTAAGAGAACTAATATCCTCTTAGTATCTTTAAATTTTAATGTCTTGTTGTGATGTTTTTTGAGTTAATTGTTGCAATTAATTTTTTAAGATTTTCTACTTTTTCTTCCTCTTCTTGAATATTATCTTGAGTTTGAAGAGTAAAAATATCCATTTTTTTATCAAGGTAATTTGTAGTAAATTTACCATCTTTAAAATCTTGATCTCTTACAATTTCTCTATGAAGTGGAATATTTGTTGGGAAACCTTCAATATAAAACTCATCTAAAGCTCTTTTTGCTTTTTTAACAGCACCTTCCCAATCAAGTGCCCAAACAATTAGTTTTCCAACCATTGAGTCATAGTTTGCTGGAACTTTATATCCTGTATAAAGTGCAGAATCAAGTCTAACTCCAGGACCATTTGGTGTAAAATATTTTTCAACAGTACCAACAGAAGGCATAAATCCTTTTAGAGGATTCTCAGCATTTATTCTAAATTCAATACTATAACCTCTAAAGTTAATCTCCTCTTGTAAGAAGATCATTTTACTACCTTCAGCAATTTGAATCATTCTTTGAATAATATCAACTCCAGTAATAGTTTCAGTTACAGGGTGCTCAACTTGAACTCTTGTATTCATCTCGATAAAATAGATATTATCATCTGGGTCAAGTAAGAATTCAACTGTTCCAACGCTTTCGTATCCAAGTTTAAACATAGCTTTTGTAGCGATTCTATAAAGCTCTTTTCTAGCCTCATTGTTTAAAAGTGGTGATGGAGCAATTTCAATAACTTTTTGGTGTCTTCTTTGAATAGAACAATCTCTTTCACCTAAATGAAGAACATTTCCATATTTATCAGCAATAACTTGAATCTCAATATGTCTTGGATTTTCAACATATTTTTCAATAAATGCTTCACCTCTTCCAAAATATTTTTTTGCTTCATTTGAGGCGCTTTCAAATAGTTCTTTGAAGTCTTTTTCTTCTCTTACTATTCTCATTCCTCTTCCACCACCACCAAATGCAGCTTTGATTATAACTGGAAATCCAATTTGTTTTGCAATTTTTGCACCCTCTTCAATATCAATAATTGGCTCATCAGTACCTTCAAGAACTGGAACTCCAACTTTTTTCATAGCCACTTTTGATGCCATTTTATCACCAAAAAGTTCTATATGCTCTGGTTTTGGACCAATAAAAATAATACCATTTGCTTCACAAGCTCTTGCAAAATCAGCATTTTCACTTAAAAATCCATATCCAGGGTGAATTGCATCACAATCAGATTTTTTAGCTATTGATATAATTTTTTCATAGTCTAAATATGCTTGAACAACATCTCCCATAATTGGGTAGCATTCATCTGCTTTTTTTACCCAAAGACCATCTACATCAACTTCAGAGAATACCGCAACACTTTTAATTTCAAGTTCTTTACAAGCTCTAATTATTCTAAGTGCAATCTCTCCTCTATTTGCAATAAGTACTTTATTTATCTTTTTCATATACTCACCTTTTAAAATTTTATATTGTGATTTTAGGGTATTTTTTTGATTTATTCTTCTTAATTTTTGTTAATTTAATAGTTGGATATTGCTAATATTGTTTAATAAAAAAATCTTTAGCTAACAAAACTAAAGATTTTTTAATTTAATTTTTTAATTTATATTACCAAGAAATAGCAGCTCCACTAGCTCCCATAACCTCTTTTGCTTCTTCACTCATCATATGAGGTTCCCAAACAGGTTCAAAAACTAGATTTACTTTTGCTTCATCTACTTCATCAACAGCCATAGCAACATATCTTACTTGTTCAAGTAAACTATCTGCAACTGGACAAGCGGGGCTTGTAAGAGTCATATCTATTTCACAAAATAGATAGTTTTCTCTCTCCTCTAACTCTATATTATAAATAAGTCCTAAACTATAAATATCAACAGGGATTTCAGGGTCATAAACTTTTTTTAAATTCTCTATAATTTTCTCTTTTATTGCATCTTTATTAAAAATTCCACTCATAATTTATCCTTTTGCTTAAGCTTTTAAAGCATACTCTTTTATTTTTTTAATCATTCCAATAACTCCGCTTTGTCTATTTGGAGTTATAACTTCGCTTAGTCCTAGATCTTTTACTATATCCATATCAACATTTTTTAGCTCTTCTATTGTAGAGTTTGAGAAAATCTCTAAAATAATATAAACTAAACCTTTTACGATTATCGCATCACTAGTGCCTTTAAAAATTAGTTTGTCATCTTTTTTTTCACAAATCAACCAAACCTGTGAAGTGCATCCATGTACTAAATTTTCAGGAATTTGGTTTTTTTCATCAAAAGCTGGTAGTTTTTTCCCTAAATCAATAATATATTCATATTTTGCCAACTCTTCATCAAAAAAATCTAAATCCTCTTTTATATTCTCTAATCTTTTTTCTATACTCATTTTTTAACCCTTCAACATACTTAATGCTTTTTTTAGTGCAACAATAAGCTTATCTATATCTTCAAAATCATTGTAAAATGCAAGGCTTACTCTAATTGTTCCTTTTATCCCAAGTTTTTTCATAATTGGTTGAGCACAATGATGACCAACTCTAAGCGCAACTTTTAATTTATCAAGAAGTATTGAAATATCATCATGCATAATACCTTTGAAGTTAAAGCTTCTAGTTCCACTACAATCTTTTAAATCGTTATAAAAAATTATATCAGGAAGTTTTTTTAACTCACTATCAAGATACTCTAAAAGCTCTTTTTTTCTACTTTGTATTGTTTCATATCCAATATTTTCAATATATTTTAAAGCCTCTTTAAAAGCAATCACACCAGCAATATTTTGTGTTCCCGCTTCAAATTTATAAGGTGAGTTCAAAAAAGTAGTTCCCTCTTTAAAATCAACACTATTTATAACTGCTCCACCTGTTTGATAAGGTCTAACACTTTCAAAAAACTTCTCTTTTATATAAATAGCTCCAACTCCTGTTGGACCAAAAGTTTTATGTCCTGAGATTGCAAAAAAGTCACAATCAAGCTCTTGTACATCTATTTTAAAGCTACTTAAACTTTGAGCTCCATCAATCATTACTACACAACCATAATTATGAGCCATAGAGATTATTTTTTTAATATCATGAACTTTACCAAAAGCATTTGTTACATGAGCAACACTTACAAAAGAGTTTGGATTCTTTTTCAAAATCTCTTCAAAATCTTCAAAATCAAAATCTAAGTTTTCGTTACATTTTACAACTTCAAGACCAGAGTTTAAAAATCTTCCTTGCATATGCCAAGGTACAATATTTGCATGATGCTCTAAGCTTGAGATAATAACTGTTTTAAACATATATGCAAAAGATAAAGCTATGAAATTTATACTTTCAGTTACACCTTTTGTAAAAATTATCTCCTCTTTTTTATTTGCATTTATAAATTTTTGTAAAACTTCTCTTGTATTTTCGAACTCAGTTGTGGCATGAGAAGCATCTCCAAAACCACTTCTATGAGTGTTTGAACAGTATTTTGTATAGTATTCAACTGTTGCATCAATTACACTTTGTGGTTTTTGAGTTGTAGCTCCACTATCCAAATATACACTGTTTGAATTTGTAAAGTATGGAAAATCTTTTTTATACATCTTATATAAAACTCTCTTTTTTGTACTCTTCTAAGAACTCTTTTATCTTTTCATCTTTTATACTATTTTTTATTGAGTTTTCAAAAGCTTCAAGTAGCATCTCATATGATTTCTCTTTGCTTATACCTCTTGCTTGAAGATATAAAAGCTGCTCTTTATTTAAAGTTCCTGTTGTTGTTCCATGGCTAGCTTCAAGTTCATCTATAAATATTTCAAGAAATGGTTGAGCAAAAATAACTGCATCATCACTTAGAAGTATTGAGTTACAGTTTTGGAAAGCTTTTGAATAAAGTCCAGTTTGTGTAACTATTGATCTGATTTTTACAACTGCTCGACTTTTATCAAGAAGTGAATTTTTATAATTTATATTACTTCTTGAGCTTTGATTGTTGTGAGTTGTTTTTACTAAAGTTGAACTATTTGCACTATTTCTTAGTTTATTTAAACCATTTAACTCATAATTTACTTCTAAGCTGTCAATTTTATTTTCAAAACTATTTACACAAAATCCATCTCCAAACTCAAAGTTTGAGATTTTTAAATTTGATTTATCATCTTGTTTTGCTTTACAAGAGAAGATTAAAGAGTTAGAAATACTTATATCTTGAATTTTTACATATTCTAAAGATGAATTTTTTTCAACTTCTATAGTTCTATTTGCCAAAATTGTTGAGTTATTTAAGTTAGAAGTAAAAACTTCAATAACAGATGCTTTTACGCCTTCTTTTACCTTTATTAAAAGATTATTTGTATATAGAGTTTCGCTATTTTTTAACTTATTTACAATAATTAAAGGCTTTTCTAAATCTTTTGATATTGTTAAAACTCTTTTACTGTTATCAAAACTATTTGCTATAGAAAATAGTTTTGAATCATAAACTTCATCATCTTTTATAGATTCTAAATCAAGAGCAAAATCTAAAGTTTTATGCTCTTTAAAATCAAAATCAAAAAGTGAAGTAAAATCTATCTTTAAAAACTCTTCTTCTTTTTTTTGTGGAAGATTTATGTTTAAATTAGCTATTTGCATTATTTATTCCTAATGCTTCAAAACCTTTCTCATCTAGTTCTAAAGCTAAACTATAATCTCCAGTTTTAGCTATTTTTCCATCACTTAAAATATGTACAAAATCTGGTTTTATAAGCTCTAAAAGTCTATCATAGTGAGTAATCATAAGAATAGATTTTTTTCCATCAAGCATTGAGTTTATAACATTTGCAACAATTTTAATAGCATCAACATCAAGTCCACTATCTATCTCATCTAGCATTATTAAATCTGGATTTAGCATTAGAAGTTGTACAAGCTCGTTTCTTTTTTTCTCTCCACCACTAAAGCCATCATTTAAATCTCTTTGTAATAGTTTTCTATCAATATCAAATTTATTTGTCTCTTCTTTTACAAGTTTTAAAAACTCCATTGCATCTAGTTCATCTTTACCTTCATATGCTCTTTTTGCGTTCATAGCAGTTCTTAAAAAATAGCTATTATTTACTCCAGCAACTTCTACAGGACTTTGAAAACTCATAAAAATACCTTCATTTGCTCTAGTTGTTACATCCATTTGTAGCAAATCTTTCTTTTTAAATGTAACTTTACCACTAGTAACTTCACAGTCATAATGAGCAGCAAGTGTTTTAACTAAAGTAGATTTTCCAGCTCCATTTACACCCATTAAAGCGTGAATTTCACCCTCTTTAATCTCTAAATTTAATCCTTTTAAAATCTCATTTCCATTTATATTAACTTTTAAATCTTCAATTTTTAATAATGTATTTTTTGTACTCATAATTAACCCACACTTCCTTCTAATGAAATATTTAATAACTCTTTTGCTTCAGCAGCAAACTCCATTGGTAACTCTTTTAAAACCTCTTTACAAAAACCATTTACAATCATAGCAATTGCATCTTCTTCATCTATTCCTCTTTGGTTTAGATAAAATAGTTGTTCATCTGAAATTTTTGAAGTTGTTGCTTCATGCTCTATGTTTGCACTACTATTTCTAATCTCATGATATGGATAAGTATGTGCTTGACATTTATGACCAATCAATAAAGAGTCACACTCTGAAATATTTCTTGCATTTACAGCATTTTTACCAACTCTAACTAATCCTCTGTAGGCATTTATACCTTTCATAGCAGATATACCTTTTGATATAATTGTTGATTTTGTATTTTTACCCAAATGTATCATTTTTGTACCAGTATCTGCTTGTTGAGCTCTTGATGTTAATGCAACAGAGTAAAACTCTCCTACACTATTATCACCTTGTAAAACACATGATGGATATTTCCAAGTGATACTTGAACCTGTTTCTACTTGTGTCCAAGATACTTTTGAGTTATCACCTTTACATAATGCTCTTTTTGTAACAAAATTTAAGATTCCACCTTTTCCAGTATCATCTCCTGGATACCAGTTTTGAATAGTTGAATATTTTATATGACCATTTTTAAGTGCAACTAATTCAACAACTGCTGCGTGAAGTTGTCTATCGTCTCTACTTGGAGCAGAACAGCCTTCATTATATGAAACATAGCTTCCTTCATCACAAATGATTAAAGTTCTTTCAAACTGTCCAGTATTTAAAGCATTTATTCTAAAATATGTTGATAACTCCATTGGGCATCTTGTATTTTTTGGAATATAAACAAAACTTCCATCTGTAAAAACAGCACTATTTAAACAGGCAAAATAGTTATCAGTTACAGGAACAACGCTTGCTAAATACTCTTTTACAAGTTCTGGAAATCTATGTGCTGCTTCACTAATTGAGCAAAATATAATTCCTAGCTTTTCAAGCTCATCTTGATAAGTTGTTTTAATAGAAACTGAGTCAAAAACAGCATCAACAGCAACACCTGCAAGCATTTTTTGCTCTTCAAGTGGAATTCCTAGCTTTTCATAAGTTTTTAAAATCTCAGGATCAACTTCATCTAGAGAGTTTAAAGCTTTTTTTGGTGCTGAATAGTATGCATAATCTTGATAATCTATTTTTGGATATTCTAAATTTGTCCATGTTGGTTCTTCCATTTTTAACCATTTTTCATATGCTTTTAATCTAAAATCTAGTAAAAATTGAGGTTCATCTTTTTTTGCACTAATTGCTCTTATAACATCTTCATTTAAACCTTTTGCAAAAGTGTCACTTTGAACTAAAGTTTCAAAACCTAATTTATAATCTGTGTTTATAATGTCATGTATTTGTTGATTTTCACTCATGACTTCTCCATAAAATTTATTTGTTTTAATTAAGACTAATATTGTCCGATTTGAATAATATCAAAATAAGTATATAATGTAAAGACATAAATACTAATAAAGTAAAAGGAATTAGTAAAAAAAGTAATTTATTGCCTATTAAATCGTATTTAAAATTAAGATAAAATTTATCCTATTTTAAATAAAATGCAAAAAAATTATTATAAAAATAAAAAAATATTATAAAGTATGGAATGAAAATGAAAAATTATTCAAAAAAAATAGAGGAAAGAATTAACAATCCAAAGAATTTTGGAGAGATAACAAAAGAAGAGGCACGGAATTTAGGCTGTAAACTAGTTGTTGCAGACTTTGAATCAAATGGAAATGATACTTTAAGAGTATATTTTGCAATTACAAAAGATAAAATAGTTTTTAATGCAAAATTTAAATCATTTGCAACAGGTTTAATAGTTGCTCTAAATGATATGATGATTGAGTTATGTATTGGAAAGAGTATTGAAAAAGTAGCAAATTTGTTTAAAACTGATGTTGAATTTGCTTTAAGAGATGAACCACAAATACCAGCTCTTAGTATTGAAGAGCTACACAATAGTTTTTTAAATTTTGTGATACTAAAAAAAGTTGCATTAAATTCTGAAAAAAGAGATATGAACGATTTTGATGATGATTATATAGTTTGTGATTGTGCTAGAACAAATTTAAAAACTATAAAAGATGCTATCAAAAATTTTGATTTATTAACTATTGAAGATATAGGAAATGTTACAAAAGCTGGAATATTTTGTAAATCTTGTCAAAAAGAGGGTGGACTTGAAGAAAAAGAGATATATTTAAGTGATATTTTGGAACAAACAAGAGCGCAAATAGAAAATGAAAAACAAAAAGATGAGCCATCATATATTAATACAAGTTTTGAAGTTATGACAAAAGAGCAAAAAATAGAGTTGATAGAAGATGTTTTAGATGATGATGTAAGACCAATGCTTGTTATGGATGGTGGAAATATGGAGATTTTAGATATTGTAGAGTCACCTCCTCATCATGATTTATATATTAGATATTTAGGTGCTTGTAGTGGGTGTAGTTCTGGAAGTATGGGAACTTTATATGCAATTGAGTCTATTTTACAAAGTAAAGTAAATGAAAATATTAGAGTTTTACCAATTTAAGATAAAAGATTAGTTATTTTGATACAATAAAATAAACTTTTTTAGGAATATTTATGTTTGCTATATATAACAATGGAACAGTAGGATTTAGAAGTACTAGTGACAATTTATATGCTTTGAAAAATGTTGAAGAGTTAGAGTCTGCTAGGTTTGAACCAAAAGAGGGATTGATTCAAAATTTTTCAAATGAATTAAATAAAGAGAAAAAAGATCAATTCCTAAACTCTTATAAAAAAGTTGCTACTTTAGATACTCTGGAGCCAGTTTATAAAGCAAGAGATATTATGACTCATGATGTAATATATGCTAGAAATGACTTAACAATTGAAGATATCTACTATTTAATAAAAGAGAAGAAAGTATCTCAAATTCCAATTACTGGTTTTGGTAAAAAAATTATTGGTATAGTAAATAAGAAGATAATTTTATCTTTACTTATGAATCATTTAGATGATACACAAGCTATTTTAAAAAGAAAAATTGATGATGTTTATTTGCCAGAAGTTTTAACAGCTGATCCAGATTCGGATGTTAGAGATGTTGTTAAAGTAATGCTTGATTTAAAACTAGATGCAATTCCAATAGTTGATGATAGTGATGTTTTAATGGGAATTATATCAAAAACAGATATTTTAAAAGCTGTTGCAAACTTACCAAAACTTCAGCTTTGGTCTTAGTTAAGTTAGATTTTATTTATAAAACTGTTCCATCATCAAAAATAACTTTATCTCTACCCTTATTTTTTGCTTCATAAAGTAGTTCATCAGCCTTTGTTTGAGCATCAACTATAGAGTTATAATTATTTCTAAAAGTAACTCCAGCTGAAAAAGTAATATTTATTTTATGCTCTTTATATATAAAAGTACTATTTAAAAAAGCATTTTTAACTCTTTTTATATATCTTATTAGCTCTATTTTATCTCTAAAGTTGATTAATGCCACAAACTCTTCTCCACCATAACGAGCTACAATATCCTCTTTTCTTGTAAGCTCTTTTAAAATTTTTGCAAAAGATTTCAAAATTTCATCACCACATGCATGACCATATTTATCATTTATTTTTTTAAAGTGGTCAATATCGAAAAATACAACTGCAAAATTTGTTTCAAATATAAAAAACTGTTTTTCTGTTTTTTTTGCTTCAACTTCATAAGCTCTTCTATTTAAAACAGAAGTTAAAAAGTCATATAAATACTCCTCTTTTGTCATTTGAAGCTCTCTTTCAAGCTCTTCAATTTGCTTATTTAGCTGTTTAAATCTATCAATATTTGATGATAAAATTCTGTTATTTTCAAGTAAAGAGTCCTCAAGCTTATAAATAGTATTAATCAATCTTTTTTGAACAGCTGTTAGCTCTCTTTTTGAAAAATCAGAAATTTCTAAAGATTCTAAATCTTCTTTTATTTTTTTTATATCTTCATTTGAACTATTGCTATCATTTAATGTTTTATCGTAGTATCTGCTCATTAAAGATGTTAGTTTTATAATATCATTTGTTTTCTCTTTTAAAACTCTTCTATCGGCTTCTATCCTATTTTTTGCAAAATTTTTTATTTTTAAAATAGACTCTTTTGATGTTATTTGTATTGGATTTCTAAGACAATCAAGAATAAAATCTTCAATCTCCTCTTTTAATTCAAAATTTACTGAAGGAGCTAAAAGATCACTAAAAGTACCTATTAGTGATTTTAATTCATCATTATTTGCTCTTTTTGATAAAATAGGTATTATTTCAAAAATTGACTCACTACTTAGAACTTTTTTTTCATCATTTGTTAGATTTTTTAGAGCTTCGTTTAGTATGTTTACATCACTATATTCAGTGTTGAAAATTTTTGCTTGTTCTTTAAACTCTAAAAAGTAGTTTTCAGGAGTTGTTGGTAGGTTCTTTTGTCTTAATTTCTCTAAAGTATTTTTAGTAATCTCTTTTAGATTTTCATTCATCAAAGTGCCTTAAGTTTTTTGAAAATATTATATCACTTATGATATAATATTTACTTAATCTTTAAAGGAAAATTTTATGCCAAATACAAATAATCAGATTTTAAAAAATACAAATTCAAAACTATTAGATATGTTTAATGCTTCTATAATGTTTGATAAAAAACTATATTCTCAAGATATTAAAGGCTCAATTGCACACTCTAAAATGTTGGCTTTACAAAATATTATTACAAATGATGAGCAAAAAAGTATCGAAAAAGGTCTTTTACAAGTTTTAGAAGAGATAAAAAGTGGTGAATTTGAATTCTCTTTAGAGTATGAAGATATTCATATGGCAGTTGAAAATAGACTTACTCAAATTATAGGAGAAGCTGGTAAAAAAGTTCATACAGCAAGAAGTAGAAATGACCAAGTTTGTACAGATTTTACACTTTATGTACAAGAAAAAACAAAATCTATTCAAAATCAAATAAAAGAGTTAATATCTACTTTTGTTGAAATTGCTTCAAAACATACAACAACAATAATGCCAGGAATGACACATTTGCAACATGCACAACCAATTAATTTTGGTTTTCATATGATGGCATATGCAAATATGTTTAAAAGAGATTTTGAAAGATTTGAAAGCTCATATATAAGAAATAACTACTCTCCTCTTGGAAGTGCTGCAATGGCAGGAACTCCACACAATATTGATAGATTTAAAACAGCAGAACTTTTAGGATTTTTGGCTCCAACACAAAATGCTATGGATAGTGTTTCAAATAGAGATTTTGCTTTGGAATTGCTATTTAATATCTCTACAACAATGATGCATGTTAGTCGTATTTCAGAAGAGCTTATTTTATGGAGCTCTTATGAGTTTAGATTTATTCAAATAAGTGATGAGTATGCAACAACAAGTTCTATTATGCCACAAAAGAAAAACCCTGATGTACCAGAACTTTTAAGAGGTAAAACTGGTCGTGTATATGGAAATTTAATCTCACTTTTAACAATTATGAAATCACTTCCACTAGCTTATAACAAAGATACACAAGAGGATAAAGAGGGAGTTTTTGATTCTGTTGAAACTATTGAAATCTCGCTTAATATTTTAAATGAAGTTATAAAAACTATGATTGTAAAAGAAGAAAATATGAAGAGTGCTTGTAAAATAGGGCATTTAACAGCTACTGATTTGGCTGATTATTTGGTTGCAAAACAAAATATGCCATTTAGAACAGCTTACTATATTACAAAAGAGGTTGTTCAAAAAGCAAATAGTTTAAATAAAGATATAAGTGAGTTAAATATATCTGAGATTAGAAGTTCAACAAAAGAGCTTGAAAATATAGATGAAGAGATAGTTTCATACTTGAGTTTAGAAAACTCTATGAATAGTAGAAACTCATTTGGTGGAACATCTACAAAACAGACTGAAGTTCAAATTGATTATTTTAAAGAGTGGTTATCAAAGTCTTGATAATAAAAATGTAGTTAATACTACATTTTTATTAGTTATATCTCTTTAATTTTAGCAATCTCATCTCTAAGTCGTATAGCTTCTTCAAAGTTTAAATCAGCTGCTGCTTTTTTCATCTGTTTGTTTAATTCTATTAATATTTTTTTACGTTCACTTGCTGGCATCTTTTCAAGTCGCTGTTTTTTTAGAGCAACCGTATCATACTCTTCAACTTTTAGATTTTGGTCTAGTTTTCTTGTTGTTGATTTTGGAGTTATATTGTTTTCAATATTATATTTTTTCTGAATCTCTCTTCTTCTATTTGTTTCATCAATTGCAAATTGCATAGAAGCTGTAACTCTTTTTGCAAATAATATAACTCTTCCCTCTTCATTTCTTGCAGCTCTTCCTATTGTTTGAATTAGTGAAGTTCTACTTCTTAAAAACCCTTCTTTATCAGCATCTAAAATTGCAACTAGTGAAGTTTCTGGAATATCAAGACCCTCTCTTAAAAGATTTATTCCAATTAATACATCAAAAGTTCCAAGTCTAAGCTCTCTTATTATTTGATTTCTTTCAATTGCATCAATTTCACTATGCATATATTTTACTTTTATTCCTAAATCAGCATAATAGCTAGCAAGCTCTTCAGCCATCTTTTTAGTTAGAACTGTAACTAAAACTCTTTGATTTTTTGCAATTACTTTTTTAATTTCATCGTGAAGTTTTTCTACTTGAAATTCACTATCAATAATATCAATAACTGGGTCAAGAAGTCCTGTTGGCCTTATAATTTGTTCTGCAACAGCAGAGCTAAGTTCAAGTTCTAACTCATTTGGAGTTGCACTTACAAAGAGATAATTTGGAGCTTTTTTTATAAATTCATCAAATTTTAAAGGTCTATTATCCAAAGCACTTGGAAGTCTAAACCCATACTCAACTAAAACCTCTTTTCTACTTCTATCAGCTGCGTGCATTCCTCTAAATTGTGGTAATGAAACATGAGATTCATCAACAACTAGTAAAAAATCTTTATCCATTTGAGCAAAATAATCTAATAAAGAGTACGGAGTTTCTCCTGGTTTTTGTCCTGTTAGATGTCTTGCATAGTTTTCAATACCCTTGCACATTCCAGTTGCTTCAATCATCTCTAAATCGAATTCAACTCTTTGTTTAAGTCTTTGATACTCCACAAGTTTATTTTCACTTTTAAAATAGTTTAATCTTTCTTCAAGATCTTCTTCTATCTCTTTAACTGCACGTGCCAGATTACCTTGTGTTACAACGAATGGATTAACAGAGTAGATTATTATCTCTTTTAACTCTTTTATTTTTTCATTTGTTAAATATTCATGTTTTGAGATAGTTTCAACTTCATCTCCAAAAAACTCTACTCTTATAAATTCATCTTCATAATATGCAGGAAAAATATCTATTACATCTCCATTTACTCTAAAATCAGCTCTATCAAAAAACTTATCATTTCTTTTATAACCCATCTCTATAAGTTTTAATAAAAACTCTTTTTGAGAATATGAAAATCCAACTTCAACTCTTTGAACCATTGCCTTATACTCAGCTGGATTTCCTAAACCATAATTTGCAGATACAGAAGCAATAACTATAACATCGTCAAAAGAGAGTAAAGAAGCAGTTGCACTTAGTCTTAGTCTTTCTAGTTCATCATTAATTGAGCTATCTTTTTCAATAAATAGATCGCTTCTTGGAATATAAGCTTCGGGCTGATAGTAGTCATAGTAAGAGATAAAATATTCAACATGATTATTTGGAAAAAATTGTTTGAATTCACTGTAAAGTTGAGCTGCTAAAGTTTTATTATGGGTCATTATTAAAGTTGGTTTTTGAACCTTTTCAATAACTTTTGCAACAGTAAAAGTCTTTCCGCTTCCAGTAACCCCTAAAAGAGTATTGTACTGGTTACCTTCTTCTATACTTTTAGATAAAATTTCAATAGCTTTTGGCTGGTCTCCACTTGGAGAGTATTCACTTATTACTTCAAATTTTGCCATTTATTTTCCTATAAATTTTCATTTAAAAAAGTTTTATTTTTAAATCTTGTAAAACTTTTTTGACAACATAAAGATGGAATATTTATATACTCTTGATTTCCTATTTTATAAGATTTTGCTTGATGATAGTGCCCTTCAACAACAATATCTTCTATATAATTTTTAACTCTTTTATTTACAAGTTCTTCAAAATAATTTAAATTATGACAAATATTTTTATTTTCTAAAGCTTGTTCTATTTTTTTGCTTATAAAAAAATTTATATCTAAAAAATTTAAAAAATAAAGAAAATAGCTATTTCTTATAATTTTACAATACAAATTGTAGTGCCAATTTATGAAATTGTCACCATGAGAGAGAGCTATTTTTTTATCTTCATACTCCAAAAGTAATGGTTGTTTTTCTCTTTTTACAACTTTAATTTTTGGAAATATTTTTGAAAGATTGTAGTCATGATTTCCTTCTAAATAAAATATTTCAAAACTATCTGAAAGAGAATTTAAAAGTTCTATAATATCTTTATTTCTATTTTTAAAATATTTTATTTCATTAGATAAAAAGTCGAAATTATCACCCATCAAAAAAATTTGACTACAAAATATTTCACTATTTTTGATTTTTTCTAAGATAATTTTAAACTCTTGATTTTTTTTATTGTAGTGTGAGTCGGCTATAAAAATAGCCTCATCTTTCAAAATAAAATTCAAATTTATAGCTCTAACTCTTTGTAATATACTTTTAAAATTTCAAAAGTTTTAGTTCCACCTGGAAGTGTTGCAATAAATTCATCCCCTTCTACTTTCCCCATAAGTTGTTTTGCCAAAGGTGAGTTAAAAGAGATTAACCCTTTCTCTACATTTGATTCAACTCCACCAACTATTGTATAAGTAAATTCATCATCTGTTTCAACATCTACTAAATTTATAGTTGAACCAAAACTAACACGATCATGTGGTAAAGATGATGGATCAACTATTACTGCTTTTGAAATTGTATTACTTAACTCAGCTATTTGAACATCTATAAGTTTTAATTTCTCTTTTGCACTATGATACTCAGCATTCTCTTTTAAATCACCCAGTTGTCTTGCTTCATCTAGTGCAATTACAGTTTCTGGCCGCTCTGTACTTTTTAAAAACTCTAAATCGTTTGTTACTTTATTATAACCTACAAGTGTCATTGGTTCTTTATCCATAACATCTCCCATAAATATTTTTGTGTTATAATACCCAAAAATTAGTAAAGAAGATGTAAATATGCAATATAGTAGGACTAAAATACTTTTTGGAGAAGATGCCTTTAAAAAGTTTCAAGATACAAAAATAATACTTTTTGGAGTAGGGGGAATAGGAAGTTTTGCCCTAGATGCTTTGTATAATACAGGTGTTACAAATATCACAATAGTAGATTTTGATGAATATGAAGCTTCAAATCAAAATAGGCAATTGGGTAGTCACGGTAATATTGGAAGAAAAAAAGTTGAAGTTTTAAAAGAGAGATATCCAAATGTAACTCCTATTTGCGTAAAGGTTACTCCAGAATGGATAGATAACTTTGATTTTTCATCTTATGATTATATATTAGATGCAATTGATGATGTAAAACCAAAAGTTCACTTAATCAAAAAACACTTTACAAAAGTAATAAGTACAGGTGGAGGAGCAAAAAGGATTGATCCTTTACAGATAAAATATAGCTCTATTTGGGAAACTTACAATGATAAATTTATTAAAAAAGTGAGAGAAGAGCTAAAAAAACAAGGATTTAAAAAGAAATTTAAAGTTATATATTCAAGTGAAGCTCCACTTTGTGTTGATAAAGGTAGTTTTGAAGGAGTAACTGCAAGTTTTGGGCTTATGATGGCATCTGTAACTATTCAAAAAATTGTAAAAAAGCTAAGTTTAGTTAAAGATAGTCAAAGTTAAAAAGATATATAATAATTTACTTTACACTAAAAAAAGGATTTTCATGAGCGGTATTGGTGGTAGTGTTGAACAAATGACACAGGGACATTTACGAAATGTTCAGCAGTTAGCAGTATTTTACACTGGTCATAATAATATTTATGCAATAAACATAGCTAAAGTGAAAGCATTTATAATAACTGAAGAAGTTGCTATAAATGACACACCAAAAGATACAAATATTATTGCAGGGATTGCTACAATAAGAGGGGAACCAGTTACTTTAATAAATCTTGATGCGTGGTTAGGGCTTAAGCCGTTTGATACTAAAGAGTATAAGCTTATTATTTTTTGTGAATTTAATCATAAAAAAATAGGTTTTTTAGTAAAAGATATGCTTGATATTGTTGAAAAGACTACTCAAGAGTTAAGAAATACTGAAGAGACAAACTCAAAAATAACTTACACGACTTATGTAAAAGTAAATAATAAAGATGAACTTTGTACAGTTTTTAATGCAGAGCAACTTTTAAGAGATATTAAGTGGACAGATGATGGTGGAAGAGATATTAAAAAGTACGTTGAAGGGAAAATCCACTCTTCTAAAAAAATACTTGCAGCTGAAGATTCAGCGGTTGCAAGAGAAGTATTACATAAATTTTTTAGTCAAATAGAAGTTGAATATGAGATCTATCCAAATGGTGCAGAGCTTATAGATAGACTTGAAGAACTTGACCCTGAAAAAGTAGGTTTGGTAATAACAGATATAGAAATGCCAGGAACGGATGGTTATCAAGTTGCATCTTTTATAAAAAATAATAGTAAATATGAGCATATTCCAGTTGTTGTAAACTCTTCAATGACAACAGATGCAGTAAAAGGTAAAATGACACAAATAGGAATAGATGGATTTGTTGGAAAGACAGATATAAATGCTTTATATAATATTACAAATAAGCTTCTTCTTAGATAATCAAAAATTTATCAAAAAAAGCTAGAATTTCTAGCTTTTTTATTATTTAGTTAAAAACTATATTTCAAGTTTACATATCCATATCGACCTGGATCATTAAATAAAATTTGGTCTTGGTTTGTTCCTGTTTTTACATAGTTTACATCTTGATAAGTATTTGTTGAGTTATAAACTTTGTCAAATAGATTATCAACTCCTAAAGTTAATTCAAAATGTTTAAATAACTCTTGAGTATATTTTAAATTTGTAACAGCATATCCAGCAATTTCTTGCTCTTTTGCACTATTGTCAAATTTACTCCATCTATCAACTGCTACAACTTCTGCTTTAAATTTAGATTTTTCATATTCATAACTTAGACCTAAATTTGCTTTTAAAGGTGGAATTTCAGCTAAATCTTTGTCTGTAAAATCTCCATCTTTTTTACCTCTTTGGTAAGCAACTCCATAATCAAATGCAAAATTATCTGTAAAATAGTAGTGCCCACTTATATCAAAACCATAAATTTTTGCATCAATATTTTGAAATTGTGTTCGATTAGTTCCAATTGTACTATTATAGATATAATCTTTTAGAACTGAGTAGAAAACTTTTGGTTTGATATAAAAATTACCAATAGTTTTCTCAATTCCTAAATCTATCTCATAATTTTTTGTTTGATCTAAATTTGGATTTGAAGTAGCATTTGTTGCACCAGTTGCTCCTAATTGATAAAGTTCTCTAGCATCTGGAACTCTTGAAGATTTACCAATACCTGCAAAAACTTTACTTTGTTCATCAAAATTATAAGCAGTGAAAATATATCCATTTAAGCTATTATATTTTTTATCATCTACATTTGGTCTTTGAGTATCTATATCTGTATTATCATATCTAATACCTGCTTCTAAATCTAAATTTCCAATAGATTTTTCAACCTTTGTAAAAATTGCTTTATTTGTAGTATCTGTATCATACATTCTATTCATTGTAGCATTTGGAGTAACTATACCTGTAGCTATATTTGTAGAGTGCATTTGACCTCTCCAGTTTCTAACACTTGTATCAAGTCCAACTGTTACTAAACTATCTGCAACTTCTAAAGAGTTTTTAACTGTTGTACCCCAAATTGAAGTTTTTAGATGGTTTGTATTGTATGTTGTTTGTCCACCATTTCTCTCTTTTGTACTCATAGGATGATCTACTTTAGAGTAATAATAATCTAAATCTAGCTGTTTTGAAAAAGCCCCCAAATCTCTTATTGTATATCCCAAAGTATATATATCACTATCATCATAATCAGCATCCATAGGACCAGCTGGATATAAAATACCATCACTTCTATTTGCAGTGTAAGATAGTCTTAAATCCTGATCATCTGTAATATTAAATTGAAGTTTTGTTAAAACACTTTTTTTCTCAAATGCATCAATATTATTATCTCTATATTGATTTGCAGTAGGAACTCCTCTTTTTATTTGTTGTTCTAAAAAGTTATCACCATTTCCATCTTTATATGCTTTACTCTCTTCTGTTGAAGCAGAGATTAAGGCTTTAACTTTATCATTTCCACCTTCAATTGTTGCACTTGCTTTTTTATAGTTAAAACTTCCTGCATTTAAATTTAGTTCACCATGAAATCCATCTTTTGGATCTTTTGTTTCAACTTTTACAAGACCACTTAGAGTTCCAAAATTTTCAACATCATAAGGACCTTCAATAATTTTTACACTTTTAATATTATTTGTAACCACATGAGAAGTTGGTGGATCCATTCTATTTGGACAAGCTCCATATATTTTTGCATTATCTATTAAGATATTAATATTGTCTTTTTTTTGTCCTCTTAAAATAATATCATTTGCAATTCCATTTCTTCTTACAACTGAGATATTAGCAGAGTTTTTAGTTAAAGCTTCAGCTAAATCAGCACTTTTTAGCTCTTCACTATTTATATCTTTTATAAGTTTTGAGTTAGATTTTTCTAATATAGTTATCTCGTTTAAAGTTGTTGCTTCATTTGCATTTAAAGCTGTAGCAACTACAAATGATAGCATAGTAATTTTTTTTACATTCATAATTTTTCCCTTTTTAAAAATTTTAGAAGTATTGCAAAGATGTGTTAATTTTTTATTAATTATTTATAAATTTTGCAAAGCTTTGATATAATCGCCTTTAATTACAAATTATTTAGAAAAAAAGGTTTAAAATGCAGATTATTATTACTATTTCACTTTTACTTATAATTGCTACAGTTATTATTTATAAAGTAAATGATAAATTTGAAAAAAGAGAGTTTATTATATTGCTAGCAACTATATTTTTATTAACAATTGCTTTTTTATATTATGAAAATAAACAAGATAATTATTTGCCAAATATGTTTATTAAAAAATATGAGCAAGAGTACAAAACTACAATTAAAAGCTTAGATTATGAGCTTTTAAACAATAAAGTTGTAAGTAGTAAAGATAAATTTGTATATAAATTTATCTTTACAGTTTTAAAAGAAGATAAAGAGTTTTTATGTACTTTAAATAATGTTGAAATTAATAAAATAAAAGATGAGTATATTTTTGTAAACTTTGATAGCTTAAAAGAGGAGTGCTTTAAAAAGTGAAAAAAGCAACAAAAGATGATTTAAATATTATAAAAGAAGCATTTATAGAGCATTATAGTGATGCTGTTACTGAGCTTAATTATAAAAATGATTATGAATTACTAATAGCCATTATTCTATCAGCTCAATGTACAGATAAAAGAGTAAATATAATAACTCCAGCTTTGTTTGAAAAATATCCAACCGTTTTTGATTTAAGTTGTGCAAATCTTGATGATGTAAAAAAAATTATAAACTCTTGCTCTTTTTTTAATAATAAAGCACAAAATATTATTAAGATGGCAAGAAGTGTTGTTGAAAATTATGATGGAAATATTCCACATGATCAAAAAGAGCTTATGAAACTTGCAGGTGTAGGAAATAAAACTGCAAATGTTTTTATGATTGAATATAAGCAAGAAAATCTTATGGCTGTTGATACACATGTTTTTAGAGTTTCTCATCGATTGGGACTTAGTGATGCAAAAAATGTAGAAAAAACTGAAGCTGATTTGGTAAAAAAACTAAAAGGTGATGATTTACATATTTTTCATCAAGCTATGGTTTTGTTTGGAAGATATATTTGTAAGGCAATTAAACCAGAGTGTGATAAATGTTATTTCCCACAAGTTTGCAAAACAAAAAGTAGTTTTAAACCTAGTTAAATTTTAATATATAAATATATTTTGCAAAACTTTGATACACTTCGCCTTATGAATAAAGAAGATTTTTTTATAAAACAGATATCAAATAGTAAATACAATGGTGATGATGGAGCATTTATAAATGGCTATGTTTACTCAATGGATGCTTTTTTTGAAAATGTGCACTTCAAAAAAGAGTGGATAGATAAAAAAATTATTAGCTTAAAGCAAATAGCTTATAAATCAATGCTTGTAAATATTTCAGATGCAATAGCAATGAATGCAAAACCAAAATATGCACTTATTTCAATAGCAATTCCAAAAAGTTATACGAATGAAAATTTAAAAGAGCTTTCTAGTGGTTTTAAAAAAGCTGCACGAGATTTTAATTTTGAAATTATTGGTGGAGATACTATTGAAAATTCAAAGTTAGATATTAGTATAACAATAGTTTCAAAGACAAAAAATCCTATTTTTAGAAATGGTGTAAAAGAGGGTGATTATCTTTGTTATACTGGAAAATTAGGGGAGAGTAAAAGAGATTTAGATGCTCTTTTGTCTGGAAAAAAGATAAAGAAATCTTCAAAATTTATAAAACCAAATTTAAGAGCAGATTTCTTTTATGAAGCCGCAAAATATATAAATGCTGCTATGGATATTTCAGATGGTCTTTTTTTGGATTTAGAAAAACTTTCAAACTCTTCAAATATTGGATTTGAGTTTTTTAAAGAGATAAAAGAGGAAGTTGGAATTTCAGGTGAAGAGTATGAGATACTTTTTTCTTGTAATCAAAAAAATTTAAAAAAGATAGAAAATATTGCAAAAAAATATGAAATAAAATTAAATATTTTTGCAAAAGCAGTAGCAGGAAGCTATAAAAGTAGTTTTTCCAACCATCATTTTAAAGATTAAAAAAGATACAAAACTTAATAAAAGGATAATAATTGAAACCACAAAGATTTCTAAATCACTCACAAATTGATGTATATTTTAAACAAAGCAAAGATGATTTTGTAGTAAATGAAGTACCACTTTATGAGTTTAGTAATGAGGGTGAACACCTTATTTTAAAACTTAGAAAAAAAGATTTAGCTACTTGGGATGCTATTGAAATTTTAGCAAATTATCTAAAATGTAGTACTAGAGAATTTGGATATGCTGGCTTAAAAGATAAAAATGCAATGACTGTTCAACATATTTCTGTGCATAGAAAATATGAAGATGCTTTGAAAAGTTTTAGTCATGAAAATATTAAAATTCTTGAAACAACTTATCACAACAATAAGATAAAAATAGGGCATTTAAAAGGAAATAACTTTTTTATAAGATTAAAAAGAGTTGGACTTGTTGAAAAACAAAAAATAGAAGAGGCATTTTCAAAAATTGCAGTTTTTGGAATGCCAAATTATTTTGGTTTCCAAAGATTTGGAATTGATGGTGAGAATTATAAAAAAGGGAAGCAGATAGTTGAAGGAACTCTAAAAGAGAGAAATAGAAATTTAAAACAGATGTTTATAAATGCTTATCAAAGCTATCTTTTTAATTCATGGTTATCAAAAAGAATAGAAATATCAAAGTTAATTGAAGCTTTTGAGCCAAAAGAGATTTGTGAAAAACTAAATCTTCCACTTGATGAGGTAAAAAGAGCAAAAAAACAACCACATCCTTTTAAAATATTAACTGGTGATTTATTAAGTCATTATCCATTTGGGAAGATTTTTATAATAGATGATTTAGAAACTGAAAGTCAAAAATTCTTTGAAAAAGATAGAGTACCAACAGGTCTTTTATGTGGAAAAAGAGTAAAAAAATCTGAAGGTCTTGCATATGGGATTGAAAAAGATTTTGAAGTACAAATGAGTGAAGATGGAGCTAGAAGATTTGCTTTTGTTTTTCCAGAAAATTTACAAAGTAATTATAAAGAGGATAAAAATCATATGGAACTAAGTTTTTATCTTCCTAAAGGTTCATATGCAACTGAGTTAATCGCGGAGATTTTACACTAATTTTTTAAGTGCTTTTTTGCTAGTATCAATTTTATACTACACAAGGGGATAAAAAATGAGATACGAAGAACTAATAACTGAGTTATGCGAAGTTATCAAAGAGACAGAAAAAGATGCAGAAGGAATTTTTGATAATACTGATGAAATTTCTAAAATTATAGATAATATTAAAATTCCTATTCATAAAAGAGAGAAGCTAAAAGATTTATTATCAAATATTTATGGTCTTTTACAAAGACAAGATTTACATAGACAAAAAATAGAGAGAGTTGTAAATTTTGTTTGTGATAAAAATGATATAGATAAGGCTCAATATAACTTAGCACCAAGTGCAAAAACTATAGATGCTACAGAAGATTCTTTAAGTGAAGATGAATTAGCAGCTTTAATACAGAGTATGCAAAATAACTAAAAAAGCTTATGCTTTTTTAGTTTTACTATCTTTTTTATTAAACTTAATATCATCTAAACTTTTAAATATTTCAGTTGTACATTTTTCAACTGCACTTGCTTTTGTGTTTAAAATCTCTGGTTTATCACCATTTGAGTTTGATATTACCAAATCTTGAAGATTTTTATAAAATGTTGTATCTAATAATTTTATATTTTCTAAAAGGTTTTTATCAGAGATTTTACTTACATTATCATTTGAATTTAGCCAATCTTTTATAGAGTTATCATCAACAACATTAAAGTTTTTATAATCTCCTAATTTTGAGTAAACTTCATCTTTTTTCTTTAAAAGATTTGTTTTAAGTAAAGCAGTATCATATACTAAATCAACATTATCAACTTTATCTAAACTATCTTTTATAAATGATGTTCTTGAAGAAGCAGTTACTAAATAGTTTGATGTATAAGCAATAGAAGTTGCCATATTAGATATTTGCTCTGCTACTTGTGCATTTTTTTGTGTTGAAGCATCTAAAGAGCTAATTGCATCATTTATTTGTAAAATACCACTCTCTTGCTCTTTTGAAGCAGTTGCAACATTTTCTATGGTTACTAAAGTATTTGAAATACTATTATTTAACTCAGAGTAGCCATCTATCATATTAGTTGCTATGCTTTTTCCATTATTTGCTTTTTCACTTGCTTTTTCGACTATATCTTTTATCTCTTTTGCAGCTTGCGCACTTCTATTTGCTAGATTTCTAACCTCTTGAGCAACAACTGCAAATCCTTTTCCAGCTTCTCCAGCAGTTGCAGCTTCAACAGCAGCATTTAATGAAAGAATATTTGTTTGGAATGCTATTTGGTCTATTACTTCAATAGCTTCATTTATAGAGCTAACTTCTTTATTTATATCATCCATAGATTTAGCCGTTTGATTAGCTAATTCTTGACCCTTTTGTGCTGAAATACTAAGCTCATGTGCAAGTTTTGACATTTTTATTGTTGATTGAGTGTTAGCTTGAATTGTTGCTGTTATCTCTTCAAGTGCAGCTGCAGTCTCTTCAAGACTAGCAGCTTGTTTGCTAGAAGAACTTTTAAGCTCCAAAGAGGTGTCTGAAAGTGTTTGAGTACTATCTTTTAAGCTATTTCCAGTATTCATAACAATAGCTAAAAGTTCTGATGTATTATTTCCTACTAGATTTATTCCACTAGCAAGTGAACCTAAATTTCCAAAAATAGCATCATCTTTTAAAACATAATCATATTTTGATTCAGCATATTGTCTTAGCGCTTCATTTATATTATCAAGAGTATCTTTTGTTTTTTCAATCATAACATTTAGTTTATTTTTCAAATCTTCAACATGATGATTTGAAGCTGTATTGTGAACTTTATATACAAAAAATCCATTTGCAGTTTTTTCTATTACATCATTTGCTTCATCAATTACTATCTCATCTTGTTTTAACCCAGCTCTTACTTTATCCATATAAGAGTTGAAAAGCGTTGCTACATCTCCTATTTCATCATTTGATTTTACTTTCAAAGTAATATTTGTATCATTTGAATGAAGTAGATTACTAAACCCTTCTTTTAATATCTCTATAGAGTTTGTAGCTTTTCTTACAATAAAAAATATTAGAATAATTGTAAGTAATCCTAAAACAGCTGATGTAAAAGATATCTCTGCTAAAAGTGATTGAATTCTTTTATCTGTCTCTTCAAGAGAAAAAGTAAGGTCCATAACACCAATTACATCTCCTACGTTTTGGTTTGCATGACAAGCCATACACTCAGGAGTAGCAATCATTGGTTTTATCATTCTTATAGTATGACCATTTTCATCATTTTTTTGAATGATTTGATTCTCTTTTGATTCAAAACTTTTTAATATTTGAGGGTCATCTGTAAATGGTGTATCAACAGAGTATAGCTCCATTAACTCTTTACTTTTTGCTACTGTTAGATTTTTTACACCTTTTATCTCTCTTGCTTCATCTTCTGCTTTTTGTATAAGTGCTGGATCTCCAGTGTTCATTGTATTTCTTAAGGTTTGAAATATGGATGCATTTAACATCTCTAAACTATCTTTTGCATTTGCTATCGAGTCTTTTGTTACTTTGGTTGTTGTAGAGTAAACTATAATCGAACTGCTAATAAACATTAGTAAAAATAGTGCAAATATAATTTTGCTGCTAATCTTTTTTGTTATAAAATCAAGCATATTAGAACCCTTATTTTTTAAGTGGAATTATTATATACTTTAAAATATTTAAAAAGTATTAAATAAGAGTTTAGTTTTCTAAATTAAGCACTCTTTATAAAAATTATAATAAAAAATAAAGTGAGAACGCTGTGATAGTAGGATTAGTTGGTAGAGTTGTTAAAAAAGAACCAACATCACTTCAACTAAATGTTGGTGGTGTTATATATGAAGTTTTTGTATCTTTAAATTGTAGTTCAAAAATTATTTCAGATGAAATAACTCTTGAAATAACAGAAATAATAAGAGAAGATGCACACAACTTATATGGTTTTTTAGATAGTAATGAGAAGAAATTATTTGATACAGTTATAAAAATAAATGGAGTTGGTCCAAAAGTAGCACTTGCTATTTGTTCAACTTTTACTCCTAGCTCATTTACACAAATTGTTACTTCAAATGATGTAAATATGTTAAAAAGAGTTCCTGGAATTGGACCAAAAGGTGCAAGTAGAATTTTGGTTGAGCTTAGTGGGTTTATTGTAGATGGAGCAAGTAATGATGAAGTTACAAATATAAATATTGAAGCTTCTTTGGCTCTTGAGAGTTTAGGATTTAAAAAAGATATTGTAACAACAATTTTAAAATCTTGTACAAGCACAACTACAGCTGAGTTAGTTCGTGAAGCACTTAGAAAATTACAAAAATAGATAAAGGGAAATAATTATGAAAATAGCAATACTTTTTGGTGGTTTGAGTTTTGAGCATGAGATATCAATAGTGAGTTCTATTGCTATGAAAGATGTTTTAAAAGATGATTTAATATATTTTTATGTTGACTCAAAAAGAGATATTTATGAAATTCCAACAAATAAGATAAATTCAAAACTTTTTAGTAGTGGTGAGTATAAAAAATTTGATAAAGTTTATTTAAAAAAAGGTGGTTTTTATAAAATTTCTGGATTATTTAAAAAAGAGCAAAATATAGATTTTGATGTAGTTTTAAATCTATCTCATGGAGGCGATGGAGAAGATGGTATTTTATCATCTGTTTTGGATTTTTATAATATTCCTTTTATAGCTCCAAGAACTGAAGCTTGTGTTGTAAGTTCTAATAAATTTATCACAAAAGGTTATGCAAAAAGTGTTGGTGTGAATGTATTGGATTATAAATATTTTACAAAGAAAGATAGTGTAAAAGTTGATATGTTTCCAGTTATTTTAAAACCAGTTAAACTAGGAAGTTCTATAGGTGTTTCTATTGTTAAAAATCATGAAGAGCTATCTTATGCGCTTGATGTTGCTTTTGAATTTGATGATGCTATCATAATTGAGCCATTTATTAGCGGAGTTAAAGAGTATAATTTAGCTGGAACAAAAGTAAATGGAGAGTTTATATTTTCAATTATTGAAGAGCCTCAAAAAGCTGAATTTTTAGACTTTGATAAAAAATATTTAGATTTTTCAAGAACTTCAAAAGCAAAAGAGGTTGATTTGGGTGATAAATTAAATTTAGAGATTAAAGAGAGTTTCAAAAATTTATACAATACACTTTTTGAAGGTTCAATTATAAGATGTGATTTTTTTGTAATAGATGATAAAGTTTATTTAAATGAAATAAACTCAATTCCAGGTTCTATGGCAAACTATCTGTTTTCTGATTTTCAAGATTTATTTACAAAAGTTGCTTCAAATCTTCCAACTAAAAAAGATATACCTATAAATTTTGAGTATGTAAATAAAATCCAATTTGCAAAAGGAAAATAGATTTGGCTATTAAAAATGTCATAGTTGATGGTAAAAATTTTGATTTATCTTATGAGCTAATTAATCCTACAAAAAAAGAAGATATTTTGTTTTTACATGGTTGGGGTTCAAATAAAGATATTATGAAAAATGCGTTTTCAAATTATTTAAAAGATTATAGACATATTTATCTTGATATGTCAGGATTTGGTAAAAGTTCAAACAACTACGTTTTGACTACAAATGATTACTCAAAGATTACAAAAGAGTTTTTAAAATCTATAAATTCAAATTGTGAAGTTATTTTTGGTCACTCTTTTGGTGGGAAAGTAGCTACCTTATTAAATCCAAAAAATTTAGTTTTGCTAAGTAGTGCAGGAATTTTGGAAGAGAAGCCAATAAAGGTAAAAATAAAAATATTTTTTGCAAAACTTTTAAATAAATTAGGTTTAAAAAATTTTACAAAAGTTTTTAGAAGTAAAGATGTTGATAAAATGAGTGAAAATATGTATTCAACTTTTAAAAATGTAGTAGATGAAGATTTCTCTTCATATTTTTCAAATTTTCAAAACAATGCTTTTATTTTTTGGGGAGAAGATGATAGTGCTACATCTTTAAAATCTGGAGAAAAAATAGCAAGTTTAATCAAAAAATCAATTTTTACTTCATATAGTGGTGACCACTATTTTTTCTTAAAAAATGCAAAAAATATATGTGAAAGAGTAGAAAATGGAATATCTTAGTATAGTTACTAAAATTGTTTTAGTTTTAAGTTTGGGTTGGTATTTGATTACTAACTTACAGTGGTATAACTATAAACTAAGTAGAGTTATATTTAAACACCATAAATGGCAGTGGCATTTAACATTTTTTATCTCTCCAATAGTTCTATTTTTTATAATTCCTAGCCCATATTTTGATATATACTTTTTTGTTTTATATTTTGTAAGTTTTATTTTATGGAATAGAAAACTTGATAGAAGTTTAGTGCTTACAAGCAGAGTAAAAAGATTTTTGACTATTTTACTAATAACTCTTTTTGTTCAAATTTCATTATGTTTAGATGATGATTTTTGTTCAAAAGTAACTCTTTTTTAACTCTTATTGTGACTTTAATTCTTTCAAATATCATAGAAAAAATACTTTTTTACTATTTAAAAGTAGAGCAGGCAGCAAAAAAGATTATTAGAAAATAAAGATTTAAAAATTGTTGCAATTACAGCATCTTATGGAAAAACATCTATAAAAAACTTTTTATACCATGTTTTAAAAAATTATTTTAAAACATATAAAACACCAAGAAGTGTAAATACTATTGTAGGTCTTGTTCTTGATGTAAATAGAGATTTACCAAAAGATACACAAATATATATAGCAGAAGCAGGGGCAAGAGTAAAAGGTGATATAAAAACAATAGCAAACTTTTTGGAGCCACAAATTGCTGTTGTTGGAAGTGTTGGAGAGCAACATATTGAGTATTTTAAGACTTTAGAAAATATTAAAAATACAAAAAAAGAGCTTTTACTATCTCCTAGATTACAAAAAGCATTTGTTCATAGTAGTGCAAATGTAGTTCCTAGTGAAAAGATAGAGGAGTTTCCAAATAATCTTCATATAGTAAAAAGTAATCTTGATGGTCTTTGGTTTGACATGGAGTTAAATGGAAAAGTTGAACACTTTTATGCACCAATTTTAGGAAGCTTTAATGCTATAAACTTAGCAGCAGTTGTTTTAGTAGCAACTCATTTAGGAATGAGTGTTTTAGAGATAAATGAAGCTTTGACAACTTTACCTCAAGTAGAACATAGACTTCAAAAAATTGAAGCAAATGGTAAAATTATAATAGATGACTCTTTTAATGGAAATCTTGAAGGAATGTTAGAAGCTATTAATATCTCTTCAAACTATAATGGAAGAAAAGTGATAATCACTCCAGGGCTTGTAGAATCTACTGATAGTGCAAATATTCTTTTGGCAAAAGAGATAGATAAAATTTTTGATTTTGTAATAATAACTGGAACTTTAAATGCAAATATTTTAAAAGCCAATATAAATGAAGATAAAGTTTTTGTTTTAAAAGATAAGACAATGCTTGAAACAACTTTAGCAAGAACTACAAAAAGTGGTGATTTAATACTGTTTGCAAATGATGCACCAAATTTTATATAGGGTAAAAAAATGGAACATATTTATGCACCTTGGCGATATAATTATGTAACTGATGAAAAGGTAAAAGGGTGTATTTTTTGTCATATTAGTGAAAACTTAGAAGATGAAAAATTACAAGTGATATTTAGTGATGAATATTGTTATGTAGTTATGAATAAGTTTCCATATAGTCCAGGGCATATTATGGTTATTCCATATTTTCATACTTGTAATGTTGAAGATTTAGATGAAACTATTTGGTTAAAAATGAGTATTAGAGTACAGCAAGCAGTTAAGCTTTTAAAAGAAGTTATGCCATGTGAAGGTGTAAATATTGGGATGAATTTAGGAAAAGCAGCGGGTGCTGGAATAGAACAGCATATACACTACCATTTGGTTCCAAGATGGATTGGAGATACAAATTTTATTACAACAATAGCTCAAACAAGAGTTTATCCAGCTTCATTTGAAGAGATTTATAAAAAGTTAAAAGATAATACAAAAAAGTATTTTTTCTGAGATAAATTTTAAGTAATTTCTTATTTTCTTTTTATATAATTTTTTTATGGAAATATCAAATAATAACCTCTATTCTTTTAATATAGATTATTTTTCAAGAGCGAAAGCTCAAAAAGAGTCTCAATCAAATGAGCAAAAAGTAGAACCAGATACTAATGCTGTTGAAAAAAATGAATCTTCTACAAAATCTAAATATGAAGAAAACCAAGAAAAAAAAGAGAATCCTACAAAATTAACCAGTGATGAGAAAGCAGAAGTTTTTAAACTTAAAGCTATAGATTCAAAAATAAAAGCACATGAAATGGCACATAAAAGTGGTCCAGCTGCAAGTGGTGGAGCATCTTTTAGTTATACAAAAGGTCCTGATGGTTTAATGTATGCAATAGCTGGAGAAGTTCCTGTTGAGATAAAAACAGGAGATACTCCACAAGAGACAATATCAAATATGCATGATGTTATTGCAACGGCATTAGCTCCTTCAGATCCTAGTCCACAGGATTTGTCTATTGCTTCTAAGGCTAGAGTTATTATGATGAAAGCTCAACAAGAGTTTACAAAAGAGATACATGAGCAAATAACTAACTCAAATGAATATACAAAAAATGCAAAAAGCGAGTATGAAAAAAATAGTAATATTCAATCTTTGGATAAGAACTCTAATATTAAAATTTAGTACTTACAAGTACTTATTTTATGTATATTAAATACAAGTTTATTGTTTTCATCACTTATCTTTTAATCTTTAGGTTTTAAACTTTTTACTTCTGCATCAGCGATTGTTTTTATGTGTTTAGCCATAGTTTTACGGTATAAATTCTATTTTTTAAATTTGTACCGTGAGTTGTACCGCAAAAAATTTTTACTATAACTGAATTTAGTGGAATTCTATGGAACAGAATGGAACAAATAAAATACTATAAAAAGGGAGTTTTGAAATATTATGGTAAGTAGTGAAATTAATAGCTGGTGGGTCGTGAAGGACTCGAACCTTCGACCACTCGGTTATGAGCCGAGTGCTCTAACCAGCTGAGCTAACGACCCAGTGGCGGACAGTGAGGGATTTGAACCCTCGGTACCGTTGCCAGTACGTCTCCTTAGCAGGGAGGTGGTTTCAGCCAACTCACCCAACTGTCCGTTTCTAATTTTAAATTCATAAAATCAGGACGGGAATTATAAGAGAAAATCTCTTAAAAATCCCTTAACCATTTGTTTTTTTATATATTTTGTAATATTTTCTTTACTATATCATTTGGATTTTCATTTTTATATATAGGACGACCTACAACAATGAAATCTACCAAGTTTTCTTTTGAAAAGTTTATATCAGCAACTCTTTTTTGATCTCCACTATCTTCTCCAAAAGGACGAATTCCAGGACATAATGTAATGAACTCTTTATTTGTATTATTTTTTATATCAATACTTTCAAAAGCAGAACAAACAACACCATCTAGACCTGCTTCAAATGTATCTTTTGCAAACTCTCTAGCTTTTGTATCTATATCTTTTCCATAAATTTCTTTAAAACTACTATTATCAAATGAAGTAAGGGCAGTAACAGCTAAAACTAAAGGTCTATTTGGAATATTTTTTATTCTTTCCATAACTGTTTGCATCGCAAATTTTCCTGCACTTGCATGAACATTAAACATATCAACAAGTCCAAAGTTTGAAATATCTTCTGCTGCATCTGCCATTGTATTTGGTATATCATACAATTTAAGATCCAAAAATATTTTGAAGTTTGGATTTATAGACTTTAAATCTTCTAGAAATTTCTTTCCATCTCTTAAATATGTTCTAAATCCAACTTTTAACCAAATATCAAAATCTTTTATTTTTTCAACTAAAGCAAGATTCTCTTTACTGCTTTCTAAATCTAAAGATACACAAAGTTTCATATTTGTTTTCATAAATTGACCTTTTATTTCTCTATTTTTATTTGGTCTAAAATAGCATTTATAAACTTTGGAGCACCATCACTTGCTAATTTTTTTGATAGTTCAATTGCTTCATTTATAACTATTGCTCTTGATAAGTTCTCAAATAATATCTCATATATTGCAAGTCTTAATATTGATTTTTCAACACTTCCTACATCTTCTATTGTACCTTGAGTAAGATGTTTTATAATCTCTTCATCAATTTTTGAAATATGTTTGATAGTTCCATTAAATAGATTTAAAGCGAACTCTTTTTGACTATTTCTTATCTTTTTTTCTTCTAAAATATCATCAACAAATTTTGCTATTTCTTCATTACCTAAATCATATGCATATAGAAGTCCAATTACAGACTCTCTTGCTTGTGTTCTTGTTGCCAAATTATTTTCCCATTTCGCTATATAAATCTAGCATCTCTATTATTGTAACCATAGCTTCCGCACCTTTGTTTCCAACTTTTGAACCAGCTCTTTCAATTGCTTGCTCAATCGTATCTGTTGTTAAAACACCATTTGATACAGGTTTTCCATATTTTAAAGCAACTGTTGCTATTCCTTTTGTTGCTTCTGCACTAATATAGTCAAAATGAGGAGTTGCTCCTCTTATAAC
The DNA here is from genome assembly GCF_014352935.1 of Aliarcobacter cryaerophilus. The sequence continues at coordinate 628,276 of NZ_CP060694.1, forward strand.
TGCTCCAACACAACAAACAGCATCATATTTTCCACTTGATAGTGCTTTTTCAAGAGCAAATGGTATTTCAAAAGCTCCTGGAACTAAAATTAAATCTAAATTTTCTTCATTTCCACCATGTCTTTTGAATGAATCTTTTGCACCTTCTACTAATCTATCAGTTATTATGTGGTTAAATCTTCCATTTATGATGGCTACTTTTTCATTTCCTTTTAGTCTCAAACTTCCTTCTATTACTCTCATTTTAAACTCCAAAATCTTTATAAATAACTTGCATTATACAAAAATAGTACTTAATTTCTGAAAGCAATAGTTTATGAACTATTTATAAGATATTTTGATTATTGAATTTATTAAAAAGGGTATAGATTTAGTAAAAGTAATAAAAATTGAGATAAGAGTAAAACTCTTATCTCAAGAAATTTAGCAAGAGTACATAGTTTTGAACTCAAATGGCGTAGGTCTTGCTTCGTAAGGCCAAACTTGAGTTGAAAATTTGTAGTGTTGATAAGTATCAATCATTTTTTTAGTGAAAACTGGTCTTAAAAAATCATTGTTTCTAATAAGAGATTCTAAAGAACCTCTTAAAGTATGAGGCATTTGAGGAATATCTCTTTCTCTAATCTCATCTAAAGATAACTCAAACAGATCATCATCCATAGGACCAATTGGTTCATATTTATTTTTAATTCCATCAAGACCAGCCATTAACATAGCTGAAAATGCTAAATATGGACAAGCTGTTGAGTCTGGAAATCTCATTTCAACTCTTGTTGCTTTTTCTCCTGCTCCATAAGGAATTCTACAAGAAGCACTTCTATTTTGTGAAGAATAAGTTAAAATTGAAGGTGCTTCAAATCCAGGAATTAATCTTTTGTAAGAGTTTGTTGATGGATTTGTAAATGCAGCAAGCGCTCGCGCGTGTTTAAAAATTCCACCAATATACCATCTTGCAATATCACTTAAATTTCCATATTCACCCTGTTTGTAGAATAGATTTTTTCCATTTTTCCAGATACTTTGATGAACATGCATTCCGCTTCCATTATCACCATAAAGTGGTTTTGGCATAAATGTTACAGATTTTCCATTTAGATGAGCAACCATTTTAATAACATATTTTAATTTTTGAACATTATCACTAGCTTCAATTAAATCTCCAAAAACAATACCAATCTCGTGTTGACCTTGAGCAACTTCGTGGTGACCTAGTGTTACTTCAAGACCAACTTGCTCTAAAACTTGCATCATTTCAGCTCTTATATCAACACCATTATCAATTGGAGCTACTGGAAAATATCCACCTTTAAGTCTAGCTCTGTGACCTATGTTTCCACCTTCATAGTTTTTTGCATCATTCCACTCACCATCTTCACAATCAACTTTGAAATATGATTCATTTACGCTATCTATAATTTTTACATCATCAAAAATAAAGAATTCATTTTCAGGTCCAAAATATGCAACATCACCAATATTTGCTTCTGCTAGATATTCAACTGCTTTTTTTGCAATTGATCTTGGACATTTTTCATACATTTTATTTTCATAAATGTCATAAACATCACAAATTACGATTATTGTGCTATCAGCTGTAAATGGGTCTAAAAATGCAGTTGGAACATCTGGTTTTAAGATCATATCTGATTTATGAATTGGTTGCCATGCATCGATTGATGAACCATCAAAAGGCATTCCATTTGCTAGTAAATCTTTATTTACAGCTTTAATATTGTAAGTTACATGATGCCACATACCTTTTAAATCTGTGAATCTAAAATCTACAAATTTTACTTCATTTTCACTACAAAACTTAAAAAACTCTTCTATATTATTTACAAATTTTCCCATTTTTTAACTCCAAAAATTTTTAAGTTGCCATTTTATCTAAAACTCGATTAAATTCATCTCTTTTTTATAAAAAGTAGCACATTTTGTGTATCCAAGCTCTTTAGCTAAAGAACTAATTTCACTATATCCAAAACCAACATGCTCAACACTATGTGCATCTGAACCAAATGTTATATTAATTCCTAAATCAAAAGCCTCTTCTAAAAGTGCTTTTGAAGGATAAGTCTCTTCTATTGGTTTTCTTAATCCTGCTGGATTTAGCTCCAAAATCATATTTGATTTTTTTATCTGTTTTAAGGCATTTTTTGCAATTAATCTAACATCTTTTTTTGGTAAAAATTTGAAAACTTTTATCAAATCCAAATGCCCAACTATTTGAAAATAGTTTGTTTTTGCCATAGCTTCAATTGCATCAAAATAATCTTCCCAAATTTTATCTATATCAACACTTTTATAAACACCAATAAACTCTGGATTATCAAATCCCCACATCTCATTTTTATTTTGTAAAAAGTGAACTGAACCTATTAGATAATCAACATCTGCATTTAAAATTTCATCAAGCATAAAACCATTTAAAAAATCAACTTCATAGGCTAATAAAACTTTGATTTTATCTTTATATTTTTCTTTTGCTTCATTTACCCATTTTTCATAAAGAGTTCTCTCTTCAAGTTTCATTCTATATTTTGGATCAAAATTCATAGGAGCATGACATGCAAATCCATACTCATCAATTCCAAGTTCTATTGCTCTTTTTACATACTCTTCAACACTTCCTGTTGCGTGGTTACAAAGTGTTGTGTGATTGTGCAAATCTACTCTTAATTTTTTATTCATGATAAAATCCCAGCTCCGTCTATTTTTTGGCTTCTATCTTTTGCATAAATTCTTTGATTGTTTAAAATATCATATTTCCAAATAGGAGCATTTTTTTTAAAATCTTCTACAAATTCATCTATTAGCTCTAAAGCAACTCTTCTTTTTGGGCTACAAACACCAGCTATATATGAGCTTTCGTGATTTTTTACATCTCCAATACTATGAGCCATAAAAACTATTGCATTTTCTTTTTTTGCTTTTTCTTGCCAAGAGCTAAACCAAGAGTTTAAAATAGGTTCATAAATATCAAAAGATAGACCATCTATGCCATTTTCATCTCTTACTATGCCAACAAAAGTTATAAACGCACCATAATTTAGGTTTTTATACTTTTCATACCAAGAGTTGTGAATCTTTTCTATTGGTAAATTACCTTTGTGTATTTGTAAATCTTTCGTAAACATTTCAACCACCACAAACAGGAGGAAGAAGTGAAATTTTATCACCAGACTTTAGCTCAAAGTTTTTTGAAAAAACTAAAGTATCATTCACAGCAACTGCACAAGTTTCAAGCCAAGAAGATATTTTTTCATCATTTTTCAAAATATTTGACAACTCACTTAAATTTTTTATATCTAAATCTATACTCTCTTTATTTATAGGTCCTAAGAACTCTACTTTTACCATTTTAATACCTTCTAATTCTTTTTATACTATTATATCAACTTTAATTTTAAAGACTAAAGGCAACAATTTTATGATATTTTCAAAAATTGATTTTATAAACCTATTACCTTTTCACATTTATATCAAAAAAAATATAAAATCAAATCAACTTAAGTCAAGTATTGAGTACAAAAAATCTTATCCATCAAAAATTACAAATAGTTTTAAAAAACGAAAAACTCACAGTGCTTTTATCTCTTCAATTGGTTCAAGAAATGAGAAATTTCTTGATTTTGGAATAATTGCAAGGGATTATGTGGATTCTGTTTTAATCTTACCAAATAGAAAAAATAAAGATGATTTTCAATCAAAAACTTCAAATGCACTAGCAAAAATTTTAGAACTAGATGGCGAAGTAATCATTGGAGATAAGGCTTTAAAGTTTTATCATAGCAACAAAGATGAAGAGTTTATAGATTTAGCTAAACAGTGGCAAAATAGATACAATCTTCCTTTTGTATTTTCAGTTTTGTGTTACAATAAATATGGGAAAAGATTAAAAAAACTTACAAAAAATTTTGATAAAAGAAAAATCAAAATTCCTCAATATATTTTAGAGCAGTACTCAAAAAGAAGTGGTATTTCAAAGAAAAATATTTTGGATTATCTTACAAAAATTGATTATGATATTGGGTATAAAGAGAAACGCGCTTTAAAACTATTTTTAAAACTTACAAAACAAAAGGGGATTATTTGAATATATTTGATGCAATTTGGTTAGGAATTATAGAGGGAGTTACTGAGTTTATACCAGTATCATCAACGGGACACTTAATAGTTTTAAGTGAGTTTTTGGGAATTGAACAAAACAATGTAAATAAAGCTTTTGAGATTATTATTCAATTTGCTGCTATTATGGCTTTGGTTTTTATATATCCATCTAAATTTACATTTAAACATATAAATTTATGGATGAAAATTGCACTAGCATTTTTACCTATAGGAATTGTTGGATTTATTTTCTCAAGCCAAATAAAAGCTCTCTTTTCTATAGAGATTGTAGCTTGGATGTTTATTATTGGTGGAGTTATATTTTTAATAGTTGAGAAGTTTTATGATGAGAATAAAAAACATATAACAGATGTTGAAGATGTGAGTTACAAACAAGCTTTGTTTATTGGTATTGCTCAAATAGCTGCATTAATACCAGGTACTAGCCGAGCGGGTGCTAGTATAATTGGAGCTATGATTGTAGGATTTAATAGAAAAGCAAGTGCTGAGTTTTCGTTTTTACTAGCTGTTCCTGTTATGTGTGCTACAACTTTTTATGATGTTTATAAACACCACGCGCAAATACTTCAAGATGGAAATTTTATAAATCTAGCTGTTGGTTTTGTGACATCTTTTGTTGTTGCTTATTTGGTAATCAAACTGTTTTTGAAGTTTTTAGAGAGATTTACCTTTGTAGCTTTTGGAATTTATAGAATTGTTTTTGGAATATTAATATTGATGATATTTTAATTATTTAAAATATCATCTACAATTTTTTCTACTGCATTTGGTTTAATAAACTCTTTTAAACCAGTGCTAATTTTCTCTATATTGCTATTTAAACAATCAAAAAAATAGTTTTCATCTAGCTCATCTTCATTTTGTAAAAAACATATATTTTTCTCAAACAAAGCTTTTGCATTGTAGTATTGATGATTTTGTGCTGCATATCTAAATGGTATAAAAAAAGTTGGAAGATTGTTTGCACAAAGCTCAAAAAGTGTTGAAGCACCAGCTCGGCTTACACAAAAATCTGCTTCACTCATTTTTGCTAAAATATCTTTTGAAAAATCAAAAATATCTGCATTTATTCCTAGTTTCTCATACTCACTTTTTACTCTTAAAAAGTCATTTTTTCCAGCTTGATGAACTATTTTTATATCCATTTCGTTTAATTTTGGTGCAACTTTTAAAGCAAAGTTATTAATTGCAACTGCTCCTTGAGAGCCACCAAAAAATGCAACAGTTTTTATCTCTTTTCTCACTCTTGAGTTTTCAAAGAATTTGCTATCAACTGGATAATCTTTTATTGGTGAAAAATCATGAAAAGATGAGTAAGCTTTTTTTGTATATTTTAGAGTGATTTTATTTAAAGCCCCAATTTTTGAGTTTTGTTCATGTAAATATAGATTGCAATCTTTTTTAAATATAGTTGCAAGTGAAGCAGCAGCTGCACTAAATCCACCAACAGAGACAACCTTTTGTACTCTATATTTTTTTAAAATCTTAAGACAAAAAATAGCTTTGTAAAATATATTTAAAAGTGAAAAAATCTTAGCTATTCCTCTTTTATTCACAACTCCACTTGTATTTAAAAAAATCTTCTCTTTTAATCTATCATCATTTTCAAACCAAAACTTATCTTGCCCATAGCTTGAACCTATAAAAACAACTTCAAAACCTCTTTTTTTGAATTCAGATATAAAAACATCAGCAATTTTTAGATGACCTCCAGTTCCTCCACCTGTTATTACAACAACTTTACTCATCTAATAATTATCCTTTTAGGTTTTTCTTTTATAACACTTTTTTGTGGTTCATACTTTTTTACAGTTCTACTAATTGAAAGAACTAATCCTATAGCAAATGAACTTGTAATTAAAGATGAACCACCATATGATAAAAATGGAACAGCAATCCCTTTTATAGGTATTATTCCTGAAATTCCAGCACCATTTATTAAAAATGCAACAATAATCATAAGAGCAATTCCTGTCGTAAAAAGATGGAAAATTTTACTATCAACTTTTCTACTAATTGCTAAAATTCTTAAAATAACTAGCATTAAAATAGTAGTTATAACAAATATTCCAAGCCAACCTATCTCTTCAGTTATACCAGCAATAACGAAGTCAGTGTGAACTTCACTTAAAAATCCAACTTTTAAATCTCCCAAAGAGATACCTTGTCCAAAAAAACCACCATTATGAATAGCATTTAAAGAGTGTGATACTTGATATGGTTCTGGTAAGTTTTTTATTCTCAAATACTGCTCAAATGTTGATGGAAGAACTGATAAAATACCATCTTGAACCATAGACCACCAAGAGTGAATTCTATTTATTCTATGAGGTGCTGCTGCTATTAGAACTATCATTCCTACAATAGCTATAAGAATTAATGCAAAGATAATTTTTAAAGATCTATTTGCAAATATAATTAAAGTAAGCATAATAATAGTTAGTAGTGCAACTTGTCCCAAATCTTTTTGTAAAACAGCAATCAAAAAAACAATAAAAATAAATACTAAAAAGTATGGAGAAAGTAGTAATAAATCCCCAAAGAGACCTTTCTTTGGTTGATGAATAACTTTTCTAAAAAATGACCAAGATAAGAAATATATAAAACCTATTTTAAATATCTCAACAGGAGACAAAGATATTCCAGGAAGCCTAATCCATCTATTAGCTCCACCTGAAGCAGTAACTAAAGAAGCTGGTAAAAAAGGCATAATAACCATTAGAAAAAGTCCAACACCAAATAGTGTCATTCCTGTTCTATGCATTATTTTATTAGGATTTAATCTTGCCATCCACCACATTAGGTATATACAAAATATCCCAACTAAACCTTGTCTTAAAATATAGTGAAACTGTCCATATCCTAAAAATTCAACAGTATAAATAGTAAGCGAATATGAAAAAACTATGCTTACAATAATAAGCATAGAAACCAAAATAAACAAAAAGTAATCTGGTTCTCTTAGGTTTTCGCCTGTAGTTAATAATTTAATCTTATTTTTGATATAATCCATGCTTTATTATATAACATTATGGATAAAGATGTCTTCAAAAAAATGCAAATAGATTATAAACTTTTAGAAATTAAACAAAAAACAAAGAAAATCTTAATTTTGCTTTTACTACTTTCTTTTGGAATTTTTATCGTACTTTTCTCTATATATAGAACTATTCATGAAAAAAGAACGCTTCCTACTTTAACTGGTGAAAAGAGTGAATTAGCTGTTCGTGGAAATATTATTAGTGAAGATGGCTTTAATTTAGTTAGCTCTAAAAAAATATATAAAGCATCTGTTGATACAAGATATTTAAATCCAGACAAAAAAGAGCTTTTTATGATACTTTTTTCCATTTATAGTGGAATAGATTATAAAACTTTGAGTGAAAAATTTAAAGAAGTAGAGAAAAACCCTGGACTTTTAGTACTTTCATATAATATAGATTCAAGAGCTGCAAAAAACTTACGAGAGCTTGATATAAAATTAAATCAATTAAACGTTTTTATACCACGAAAAGGTGGTAGTTTAAGTTTAATTAGAAGATTAGAAGTTAGTGAAAGTGGAGAAAAAAGAACATTTTCTTATGATGATACTTTAACTCCTGTTTTAGGTTATATTAAAAAAATAGAGTCGCAAACAGGTAAAACAAAAGTTGATGGAGTAAAAGGGTTAGAGAGATCTTATGATCAAAAGCTAAATGAAGCAAAAGATGGTATTTTAAAAGGTTATAGAGATGTAATCTCTTATATATATTTTGATAAAAATTCAATAATGGAACATAGAATTGATGGTTATAGTTTAAATCTAAATATACCTTTGAAACTTCAAAAAAATAATGAAACAACGCTAGATAATCATAAAATTAGAACAAAAGCTGATGAGATTTTGCTTACAATTATGGAGAGTCGTACTGGAAAAATAATTTCAATGGCTAGTTCAAATAGATTTAATCCAGAAAATATAAAACAAAGTGATATTCCATATCTAAATGTAAATGCTATTGAGTATCAGTTTGAACCAGGTTCTGTTGTGAAACCTTTGTCAATATCTTTAGCTTTGGATAAAGGTGTTGTTAGAAAAAATGAGTATTTTTCAGCTTATAATCAAACACACGCAAAAGGTGCTTATCCTTTTGGAAAATTTACAATAAAAGATGACCATGCATTTCCAAAAGGAAACCTTTCTATTGATGATATTGTAATCTTTTCATCAAATATAGGAACACTTCAAATTGCACAAAGATTGACAGGACCAGAGTTTTATGAAGGTATGAAAAAATTTGGATTTACGAGAAAAACAGGAATAGATTTACCCTATGAAAAAAGAGGTGTTATGCCAAAACTTTGGCAATTTTCTGTTGGAGATAAACAAAAAAGACCAAATATTTATAAAGCAACAGTATCTTTTGGTCAAGGTATGACTTCAACTTTTATTCAATTAATAAAAGCATATAGTGTTTTTAATAATGATGGAGCTATGGTTACACCACAAATAGTCTCTTATTTAACTAGAAATAATGTTAAATATCAATCTCCATTTTTTCACGAACCAGAGCAGGTTATTTCAAAAGAGACAGCAGCTGAGATGAAAAGAATGCTTATAAAAACTGTTCAAGAAGGAACAGGAAGAAGCGCTAGAATAGAGGGACTTGAAATAGGTGGGAAAACAGGTACAGCTCAAATTGCAGGTGGAACTGGGTATTTGAAAAAATATATATCATCTTTTGTTGGTTTTGTAAATGATGATAAAGGAAATTCATATACTATTGGAGTTACAGTAATAAACCCAAATCCAATAAGACCACACTATTATGCAGCACAATCAGCAGTTCCAGTTTTTAAAGAGATTATTCAAAATCTTATAAAACTAAACTACTTATCCCCTAAAGAGGATATAAATTTAGAAAATTAAAAAAAAGGATATTTATGAGTACAAATAGATTTGGAAAAGAGTTAAAAGAGTATAACTATACAAAAGAGGAGCTTGCAAAATTTAATTATGCAAAAATCACTACAAAAAATGGAGAGATTTTAATAAAACTTTTCAATCAAGAGACACCAAATACAGTTGCAAATTTTGTAACTTTGGCAAATGATGGGTTTTATGATGGATTAAATTTTCATAGAGTAATAGCTGGTTTTATGGCACAAGGTGGATGTCCACAAAAATCAGGTATGGGTGGACCAGAGTGGGCTATAAAATGTGAAGTTGATGCTCCTAAACAAAATCATAAAAGAGGAAGCCTTTCAATGGCACATGCAGGAAGAGATACAGGTGGTAGTCAATTTTTTATATGTTTTGTACCTTGTCCACATTTAGATGGTAACCACACTGTTTTTGGAGAAATTGAAGTAACTCAAAATAGTAGTTTTAAAACTTTAGATGCTATAAAACAAGGTGATGAAATAATCAAAATTGAGATTTTAGAATCTATATAATATTGACAATTTAAAAAGGTGAGGGCTAACTCACCTTTTTTTCAATCTTTTATTAGATGTTCATATCTTTTATCTGTTAAAAGTTTCATAAATGCTACTAAAGCATCTATTTTTCTATCAGTTTGAGCATTTGCTTTTAGCTCTTTTAATGAAATTGTATCTTTATGTTCAGGTTCATCCCAAGGAAGATTTGTCTCAGGATTTAAAGTTCTCTCTTTGTTATTGTATTTATCATAAAATTCAACAACTGTTCTTAAATCTTTAAATACACCATTATGCATATACGGAGCAGTAACTGCAACATTTCTTAGAGTAGGAGTTTTGTATTTTCCTAAATTTTCATCTTTATTTTTAATATTTGGGTTTGCTGCTAAACCTAAATCTTTTTCATTTATACCATTTTTCTCTCTTAATTCATTATTTACAGGAACTCCAATATTATGAAACTCATAGTTTGTAAATGTTTCACCAGCTTTTCCTTCGCCTTTTAAGACATGACATGAGGCACAAGAGTTATTGTTGTTTGAGAAAAATATTGACATTCCTAAATCTTCAAGAGGAGTTAAATCATACTCTCCTTTTAAATATCTATCATACTTTGAATCAAATGGTGAAAATTCATCACTTCTTTCAAAACTGGCAATCGCTTGTGTCATTGCTATATAAGCATTTTCATAATTTTTAAAAATATCTTTTCCAAATAGAGATTTAAAACTCTCTACATAAAAACTATTCTCTTTTAATCTACCAACTACCTCTTTTTTACTTTCCATTCCCATTTCAATAGGATTTAGTGGTGGACCACCAGCTTGTCCTTCCAAAGTTGCCTCTCTTCCATCCCAAAATTGACCACCTACATAAAATCCTTTTTTTGCATTAAAATGAAAATCTGGAGAAAATTTTGCATAAGAAGCTGTTGGAGCTTGACGATCACCTAAAGATTTTAAATCATCACCTAAAGATGCCATTTTTGAAACACCATTATCTCTATCATCTATAAATGCTGCTTCTGGATTGTGACAAGTTGCACAACTTTGAGTTCTATTTTTTGATAAATTAACATCAAAAAAAAGTGCTTTACCTAAATCCTCTTTTGAAATATTATTTGCTAGTAACTTTATTCCTAAAAATATTGTTATTAAAACTAATTTTTTCATAAAATCCTCCTTTTTTTAATAAATTTATAAATGGTCTAAAATATAAATCTTTTATGCTTATATATTCACTCATCTGGTTTTTTCTAAGTCCGAATTTTAAAATATTTACATCTTTTGAAAGAGCTAGTGTTCCAAAAACTCTATCCCAAATTGCAATATAACCACCATAATTTTTATTAAAATGTTTTTTATCATGATGTATTTGATGTTGTTTGGGAGATAAAAACCATTTTTCTATAAATGAAAAATATGAAAAAGGAACATGTGAGTGCCTTAAATTTGAACCAAAAATTGAAGAGATAAACACTAAAGCATTTACTCCAAAAATCATATATAAATTTATTTTTGCACCAAATAAATATATAAAAATTCCTGTTACAAAACCAACACTTAGTGAATATCTAAGCCCAAAAAGAAAATTTTCAACAAAATGAACTCTATAAAATGTAATAGGTGTTAAAACTTTTGCACTATGGTGAACTTTATGAAACTCCCACAAAAATGGAATGGTATGTAAAAATCTATGTAACCAATATCTAGTAAAATCACTAAAAATAAAAATAGCTATTGTATAAAATATTGTAATTTGAAAATATGAAAAAGAGTTAAACTCTATAAATCCAAAATTTTGATATAAAAATTTATTTGTAAAAAGTGCCACATTTTTTGCACTTAAAATAAAAGGAACAAGCAAAAAAATATTTACTAAATTTGCTAAAAAAAAGTAAATATAATCAAGTTTTGCACTAGGATGTAACCACAATTTTGAAGATAATATAACTCTACTATTTTTTTTTGAAAAATAGTAGTAGATAAATGCCAAAAAAATTGAAGCCAGCAAATAGAGCCAATAGACTCTTTTGTTTGGATTTGTTAAAAAATCAAAGGCAAAATAGTCCAAGGTTTAATCTCCATCTGCATCTAAAATTTCAGCTTTAAGTCCCAATTTATCAATAATCGTAATATAGTATAAATCATGAATTTGTGAAGTCAAATCAAAAAGTTTTTTTGCATTTGTAAAATCATCTTTAGGAAGAGATTTTAACTCTTTTTTTGCTTCATCTATTTTTGCAATAACAGCTTCTAGCTCATGTGTTGCATTTTTATCTTTTGCTAAATTAAGAAGATTTATATAACCTTCATTTGCAATCATCTCTTTTTGAGCATCTAAAATTGAATCTATAGCTTCAAAAGAGTTTTGGCTTAAGAAATACTCAGCTCTACTATTTTTTGCATCATTTTTATATTTTGTTGAAAATCCTGCTGGATTTCCAATTCTCCACTCTTTTAGTCTATAAGAAGATGCAACAAGTGTATTTATAAGTTTTGCATTGTCATCATCTTTTATTATTGGATTTTTTAGATAAGTTTCATAAACAGTTTTTATATCTTCAAGATTTTTTATAATTGAGTTTAAAATCTCTCTTCCTATCTCTTTTTTTCTATCATTTAACTCTTTTGAAGAGTAAAGCAGATATTCCAAAGCATTTATTGTTTTAAATGAGTTTTTAAATAGTGCTTTTTTTATATCCAAATTGCCATCTATAACTCTTTGCATTTGAGAATTTAAATCCTCTTTTAAATTGTTAAAAACATCAATATATCTTGGAGTATCTAAATAATCGCTATTTATTTCCCCAGCGAGATAGTTTGCTTCAACTCTTTTCCAATCTTTTAAAAACTTTGTAAAGTTTTCATCATTTAACTCTTTTTGTAATTTTTTTGCACTATTTATAGCACTTTGTGTATCTTTTAGTGCTACATTTTTTATAACACTTTGAAAAATTGTTTCATTTGCAAAAACAACTCCTGTTAAAAATATTAATATTAAAAATATTTTTTTCACTATAACTCCTCTAAAAATTTAATTAGTTTTTCTCTTTGGTTTTTATCTAAATTCATATATGATTCACGGCTTTGTTTAGCCTCTCCACCATGCCATAAAATAGCTTCTTCAAAATTTCTAGCTCTTCCATCATGAAGCAGTCTAGGTCTGTTTTTTGTTATTTTTTCATGCAAAGATATTCCCCATAGTGGTGCAGTTCTCCACTCTTTTTCATTTGCTTCAAATTCAACTCTTCCATCTGCTAAATCTTCACCCATATCATGAAGTAAAAAGTCTGAAAATGGAGATATTTCAAAACCTAATTTTGTCGTAAAGCTACTTATATGGCACTTTGAACAGTTAATAGCTTCAAAAATAGCAAATCCCTCTTTATACTCATTTCGGTTTTTATTTGCACTATAAGTTTTTAGATTTCTTAAATAATAAGTTATCGCTTCTAATCTTTCATCTGGAAGATCGATTATCTCTTTTGCTTTAGAAGCTTCTAAACACTCTTTTTGGAAGCTTGTGCATTTTTTGTTTGGTTCAATTGTTGTTGTAAGTCCTATATCATTTGAAGCTGCAAATGCAACTTGCTCTTTTAGTTTTGCAACACTAGCTTTGTGAGTATATCTTCCTAGCTCATATTTTTTTGAAATTGGTGAATATACAAAATTTGCTTTTCCACTTATTCCATCACCATTTTTATCATCAATATCTTGGTTTTTTAAAATCTCTTTTTCATCTATTAAATCTATCAAAGCCATACCATTTAAACTTTGAGCTAGCCTATATGAAATTACACTATTTTCTTTTAGTTCTCCATAATTTAGATTTTCTAAACTATATTTTGGTTTTTGTAAAATCACTGTTTCACCATCTGGGAATTTAACTTCAAAATCTTCAAAATCTATTTTGATATTTCCTTCAAAAGGAACTTTCAAATTACCATTAATAGCTAATTGTTCTCCATAAACAGGCTCTGGAATAAATCCTTTTTTCTTTAAAATATCTCTGTGCTGAAAACTATCATCTGATTTTATTGACAATCTTGCAATTAAAGCTCTTGAAGTTAAATTATCTTTAGTAAAAAGTTCTCCACGACCATTTTTTGGGTGACAAGAGATACAACTATTTGCATTAAAAAGTGGTCCTAATCCATCTCGTGCAGTTGTAACACTAGGTGCTTTTACCCAAGGAATATTAAAAAAGCTTCTTCCTAACATAAAAATATCAGTTTGTTCATTATTTAAACCATCAATTGGTTTTAAAAGTAGCTTACTATGTTTTTCATTTGATATATAATTATCATCAAGATTAAATGCAAAAAGCCCTATGCAAAATATTGCAGTAAGGCTTTTTAAAAATATAATCTTTTTTATAGATTTCATTTACAGTTTTGTCTCTTCTGGATCTGTAACATCATCTGTTGATAGTTTGATATTATTTGCTTTTGCAACAGTTATCATCTCATCACCTAATTTTCTTAGCTCATTTTTAAGTTTTACTAAAACTTTTGCTTGTGGATGCTCTGGTCTGATTTGGTAGTCAAAGTGAGCTTGCGTTTTTGCAATTTTATCTACACTATCTATTTTTTCTTCAATATCACTCATAAGTTTTAAAACTCTGTTTTTATCATCTTTATTTAGTGAATCAAGTAGAGATTCTCCATATTTTTTACCATTGTATGTAGAAGTTAAAATATTTTTAAATCCTTCATAGTTTTTTACTAAATCTCTATGAGTATTATCAGAGAAGCAAGAGTGCTCATCTTCTTCGCTAGGAGTTAAAACAGCAACAGCAACTCTTTCGTTTGCAAGTTCAGATTTTATAAATACACCCATTCCAGCAATAATTTGTTTCATTGTCTCTTTTTTATCTAAATTTTTATCTTTTTCTTTACCTTTTAATTTACCCAAAAGAGCCGCTCTATAAAGTCCAGCATTACCTTTAATATCTTTTTCCCAAGCACTTGTAACAACACTTAAATCTTCAACTAATTTTTGTGTAACAACACTTAAATACTCTAATCTTCTTTTTGCATCTTTGTCTGTTGTAAAATCACTAAGTGGTCTTAAACCAGCTACCATTGCGCCGTTTGTAATTTTATCTTCTAAGAAGTTGTTATAATCTTGATCTTGTCCCCAAAGCAAGAACTCAATAGCATGGTAACCAGTTGAAACATTTGCTTCTCCACCATTTTCGTTAAGTTCTGTTAAAGCTTCAACTGTAATTTTTGTAACATCAACTTCTTTTGATTCTTCACCACCTGGATTAAACTTTCCAATAGTATCTATAATATTTCCCGATGTTCTTTTTCCATCTGCATCAATAGTATAATCAATCATATTTTCATCAAGTGGCCAAGCATTAATTTGTCCCTCTAAGGCACCATAAGTTTCTGCTATCCAACCATCTTCAGAATCAATTGGACCATTTGCAAGCCTAAAAATTTCAGTACTTCCATATGACTCTCTTGCTTGTAACCAAGCTTTTTTTGCACTATCAAGATTTTCTTGAGTTGGATTTGAAACAAATTTATCAATAGAAATTTTTAAATTCTTTGCATCTTTTAGTGCATCTGTGTAATTGTCAAGAGCTATATTTGAATAGCTTTCAAGAAATGATAAGTTTTTTGAAACATTAGAAGTTGTCTCGTTTTTTGAAGTAACAGCACCTGAACTTATTGCTAAAGAAGCAGCAATTGATAAAGAGACTAAAAGCTTATTAGTAAATCTCATTTTAAAATCCTTGTAATATTAAATTTTTTTAAAATTAAATCTAAAAAAAACTTTGAGTTTACTTAAAATGATAATAATTATCAAGATATTAAAAAAGAGATTTAATTCCTTTTAAAAGCTCAATTTTTTGTGCATCATCCTCTTTATTTATATACTTATCTAATTTTTTTTCTAAAATATTTTTTATTAAATCTTGTACATCTACTATTATTTTAGGTTTATTTAAATCATCTTCAAGTTTTACAGAAAATATATTTTTATTTAGATTTATATCTAGTTTTGTATCTATTATATTTTTATTAAAATCTATAAAACTATCTTTTGATTTAATATCACTTTTTTTAGATGTTAAATTAAGATTTGAGTATATTTTTTTGTTATCAATCTTGCTATTTATAGCTCCTATTTCAAATATCTCTTTACTTAAATCTATTTTTGTAAAATCTTCTATTTTTTGAATAAAGTTATTTTTTATAAAATTACCATTTTTAACTTCAATATTTATATTTCCAATCTTTGAGATAATATTATAATTTGAATCTAAAGATAAATTTGAGTTAAAAAACTGATCTTTATTTAAAATATATAAAAGTTTTAAAGAGTTTGCATCTTTTAACTTTAAATCTAAATTATCATCCAAAAGTACAAAGTTTGCAACCCCATCAGCAATATTTGAATTTCCATCTATTTTTAGAGTTTTTTGATTTTTATTTATGTTACCAACTACTTTTAAATCTCCGTTTAATGCAATATTTATAAACTCTTCAATTTGTCTTAAATTTAAAATATCTAAAAAATAGCTAGAGCTTATATCTTTTGTAACTAAATCAATAATCAAATTTTTCATATCTAAATTTGCTAAACTTGAAATTAGTTTTATATCACTTAAAACATTTGTATTTTCTAGTTTATTTAAGCTTTTTAAATTATAAGTTATAGTCTGCTTTATAGGGAAATTAAACTCTTTTTGAACTATTTCATTGTTTATTTTTCCATCGTTTATATCAAATAAAAAATCACCATTAAAAAAATTACTACTATTTTTTATAAGTTTTGCATTTAGATTTAGTTTCCCAAAACTATAAATAGGCTCACTTAAAAGTGCTAAAAGTTCATCCATATTTGCATTTTTAATATCTAAATCTAAGCTTTTTATATCTGTTTTATTTAGATTTATCTCATATTTTGTTGAGCTGTTTGCTATATTTGAAGTTCCTATTATTGTACTTAATCCATTTTTTGTAATTAAATCACCATTTGCTTGCAAAGAGCCTTTTAACTCTTTTTGTACAATATTATTAAAAATTGATAAATCTTTTATATCTATTTTATAGATAAATTCTGCTTTTAAATCAAATAAAGAGTTTATTTTTCCATCTATTTTTACTTTAGAACTATCATTTATATTTGCAACTAAATTTATATTATTTGTATCTATTATAAAAGTATCAAATTTTAGTTTGAAATCATTTTGTTTTTCATTAAAACTATTTTCGATATATTTAGAAATAGTGCTGTTTCCAATCTTTGTAAAAAAAAGCATATAAAATATTCCAAATATAGAAATAACAAAAATAAATATAATTAATATAAATTTTTTCATAAATCACTTCCCAAAGTTTAAATTGCTTTATCTTACTTTTAGTTTACTTAAAATATAATCTCAGCCATCAAAGTACTTTGTAGGGATACGCAAGCCGAACAGACTTTGAAAATATTTATAAGGATTTAAGATGAAAAAAATCGTTCTTTTAGTACTAGCATTCGCTGGTTTTGCATTTGCTGCAGATGCTGCAGTTGCAAATGAGACTTTAAAAGCATACTCTGTAGTTGCTGCTGGAATTGGACTTGGATTAGCTGCTCTTGGTGGAGCTATTGGTATGGGTAATACTGCTGCTGCAACTATTGCTGGAACTGCTAGAAACCCAGGTCTTGGTGGAAAATTAATGACTACAATGTTTATTGCATTAGCTATGATTGAAGCACAAGTTATTTATGCACTTGTTATCGCTATGATCGCACTTTATGCAAATCCATTTTTAGGGTAAGCTTTTAAATCTAACCAGATTTAATAAAAACTAAAAGGCTTGAGATTTTATCTCAAGTCTTTTTTATTTGTAGTAAAAATTATCATCTGGTAACTTCCCGCCAATTATTTTACTATCATTTTCAAGTAATACATTAAAGAAAAACTCTAAATCTTTTTTACTATTTTGAGCATTTATATTTTCAAATTTAATATAATCAATTGAATCAGCTAAACCATTAACCTCCAACATTGGTAGTGTTTTAACTACAAGTTCACTAGCATCTTTTTGATTTGATTTATACCAGTTTATAGCTTTTTCATACTCTTCTAAGATTTTAGTAATTAATTCCTCTTTTCCTTTTGTTTCACCAATGATTGCTAATCCTGCTTGTGGAATTTTTGGTTCAACTTCAAATAATCTTCCCCAATCTTTTTGTAAATCAACACTTCTATATAAATCAGGGGCTATTAATTTAACAGGAAAAGAGCCTGTTTTTCGTAGCGCAATAGAAATTGCAGGTTCTGCTAAAAGTGCATGATCTGCTCTTCTTAAAATCAACATCTGCATTGCATCAATAGGAGTTGCAACATATGTTAATTTAAAATCTTTTTTTATATTAAGATTTGCTTTTTTTATAAGTGCTTGAAAAATAATATCAGGCATATCAGCTCTAAATGGAACAATAATTTCCTTATTTTTAAAATCTTCTATGGTTTTTAAATTTTTATCACGACTAACAAGTCCCAAAATTCCCCAAGTTGAAACATTTAATAACTTCAAATCTATACCTTTGTTGTATAAATTTGCAGCTACATTTGTAGGAAGAGCTATAAAATCAACCTCTTTTTTAAGTATCAATGCTCTTAGCTCATCAGGATTATTCCAAAGTTTAAACTCTATTTTTTTTCCAATATCTTTTAAAGCATTTTGTTCTATCATATACAGTATTGGATGAGATACACTTGCTATTGGTCCTGCTATTACTATTGTATTCTCATCTTTTGCAAATAAGTTTAATAAAAGTGTAAATACTAAAACTATTTTTTTCATAAATAAATCCTTTTTATTTTTTTAACCTTTTATCCCATCAGCTCGAACTTGTAGTAGAAATGGGAAAAATATTTTCATATATATTATAAAAGGTATTGCCCAAATAATTGAAGATAGAATATATAAAGCCATACTATATTCAATGTAAAATGGAATAAAAGCTCTCATAAATGTTGCAATAATTATTAAAATTAAACCTAAAGTTAAAGCCCAATTTGTGAAAATTTTTCTTCCTGTATGAATCGTTGATACTATAATCATAATTACATAAAAAACCATTCCAAAACTTCCTGTTGTTAAAAAATGTCTAAAGTGGTTTGTGATATTTAACTCAAAAAGGTAGTTAAAACCTAAAAAGAAAAATCCAATCGCAGTTATAGAAATTGTAGAGATTATGTATAAAACGAAAGGTTTAAATAAAATATTATTATCTTTTAAAACAAAATCGTTTAAAAGAGCAAAAGTAGCTGAACCACAAGCAAAACAAATATAAGCTAAAGTTGAATTATTTGGAAAAAAGAGTTCAACAAAACCATATAAAAGTAGACAAAATATAGCAAGGTTGTATCTAAAAGATTTTGCTAAAAATATTTCATTTATATTTTCTTGATTTAATAACTCATTTATTGACTCCATACTAACTCTTCTTAAAGCCAACAGAATTAAAACCAAAAATAAAATCATAGATAAAAGAAGAATCTTATATGAATCTATATTTAAAATTTTTGATTCGCTTAAAAAAAAGATAGCTTGAATAATAACTATTGAAACCATAGAGTATGCAAGAGAAATATGCCTTTTATTTCTATCACGAAAAGCTGGAATTGCTGCAAGATATGAGATATAAGCTGTTAAACTAATATTTATAAATCCTGTAAAAAATATTCCAAAATAGTCTATAAACCAAAAGCTAAATCTTCCCAAAATCCACCAAAAAACTATAAAAGCTAAATGTTTTCCAACTATTGGAATAACTCCAGGAAAAAGTTCAGGTAAACCTGTTAGAAAAAATGCCACTATCATAGCAGTTCCAACTCCGAAAATCATCTCATAAATATGCCAATTTAAACTATTTTCAATTGGAAGATTTATATATCCTGCGAAAACAAATGCCCATAAAATAATGCTTAATATAATATATGGAGCAAGAAGAAGAAAAATAGGGCGAAATCCATATGCCAAATAGATTGGGAAATCACCTTTTGGATAGTTTAAATAGTGAGAATTGCTCATTTTAACTCCAATTCAAAGCTAGAGATAATATCTTTATCTTTTAAAATCTCTGCGGTTTTACTATATACAAATTCATCATCTCTTTTTTCTCTTGCTTCATTTATAGTAAATATTTTTTTGATGTGACCAATTGGCTGTGCTTTTAGAACAATTATTTTATCACTTAGTTTTATAGCTTCCATCAAATCGTGCGTAATAAAAAGGATACTCAAATTATTATTTTCTATATTTTTTATTAATAAATTTTGAAGCTCTTTTTTAAGACCTATATCTAAAGCTGAAAATGGTTCATCTAAAAAAAGCAAACTAGGATTTACAACCAAAGCTCTAGCAAATGATACTCTTTGTTTCATTCCACCACTTAAATCTTTTGGAAATTTAGAAAAATCACTCTCTTGTAAGCCAAATAAAATTGCAATATCTTTTGCTTTTTGTTCTGCTATGTTTGTTTTTTCACCTTTTGCTTTAAGAGCCAAAGAAATATTGTCAATCACATTTTTCCAAGGCAAAAGTCGTGGTTCTTGAAAAGCAAAAGTAGAGGATAAAAAACTATTTTTTATCCTTCCTGTATCAAGTTTTAAAAGTTTTGAACAAAGATGAAGCAGGGTAGTTTTGCCACCACCACTAGGTCCAACTATAGATACCACTTCCCCTTTTTTTAAAGTAAAGTTTATATCTTTTAAAATCTCTTTAAAACCAAAAGAGAAATTAACATTTTCTACAACAAGCTCTTCTATAAAGTTTTTATTACTTATTTTCTCCATAGTTCAAGCTCCTTTTTAATTGGTTCTAAAACTATATATTCTATTAAAAGTAGAGCCCCTATCATAATAGCAACAATAGCCAAAGCTGTTGATGTTTCAAGCTGGCTTCTTGCTATTGCTAAACTTGAACCTAATCCATCACTTGTTGCTAATAGTTCTGCCATAATTACTATTTTCCAAGACATTCCTAATGCACTTATATATGCTGGAAAGATGTATGAAAAAATATGAGGAAAATATATATCAAAAAGTTTCATAGAAAATGGTAAATTAAAGCTATCAGCCATCTGCTTTAAATCACCTTCAATAGTTCTAGTTCCTTGTAAAGCACCTACGAATACAATAGGAAAAGATGCAATAAATACTGTAAAAATAACTGTTGTGTCACCCATACCAAACCAAATCATGGCTAGAACTATCCAAGCAATTGGTGGCATTCCAAAAAGAATTGTGACTATTGGACGGCTCATAATAGATGCAGTTATAAAAAGTCCTGCAAGAAGTCCTAAAATAGAGCCAATCAAAATTGCTAAACCAAAACCACTTAATGCTCTTTTTAGAGTTATCATAATCTCATTTTGCATTGAGCTATCCTGTAATATAGAGCTCATTGCTATAAATGTATCTTTTGGACTAGGAAGAATTAAATCTCCATAAATTTGGTGTCCAAAATCCCACAAAGCAAAAAATAGAAATATCGAAGCAACAGATGCCCATCCTCCCCAAAGATAAGATGGAAAATCTTTTAAGATTTTAATAAAGAATTTCATTTTATTTCCATAATTTAATATAATTGGAATTATATTATAAAATGATATTAATTATCATTGAGTTTGGTCAAGAGAATAGCTAGTTTCTTTAAAATAGCTTAAGTTTTTTAAACAAAATAGTAATTTATCAAAAATTTATCTATAGTGACACAACATTTACATAATTTTTGGATAAACTTGAAATCAAACTTTCAATTTTAGGAGTATTTATGAAAAAAAGTATATTTGGAATAGCTGCAGCTGCAATACTTGCAACTTCAAGCTTTGGTGCTGACTATGTTATGAAAATAAGTCACGTTGTAAGTTCTAGTACGCCAAAAGGTATGGCTGCTGATTTCTTAGAAAAAAGAATTGAGGAGTTAACTGCTGGAAAAATTGATGTTCAAGTTTTCCCAAACTCACAACTTTATGGTGATTCAGATGAGATGAAAGCTTTGGCTATGAACAATGTTCAATTAATTATGCCAAGTTTATCAAAATTCCCATCGATTGTTCCACAAATTCAACTTTTTGATTTACCATTTTTATTTAGAGACAAAGAGCACTTATATAAAGTTATGGATGGAGAAGTTGGTGCAAAACTTAAATCTTATGTAGATGCAAAAAAACAGATGATAGCATTTGATTATTGGGATGCTGGATTTAAACACTTCTCAAGTAGTAAAAAAGCTATTATAAATCCTGAAGATGCTAAAGGTCAAAAATTTAGAATTCAATCTTCAAAAGTTTTAGAAGCTCAGTTTAAAGCTGTTGGTGGAAATCCACAAATTTTACCATTCTCTGAAGTTTATTCAGCACTTCAACAAGGTGTTGTTGATGCAACTGAAAATCCTCTATCAAATTTTTATACAAAAAAATTCAATGAAGTTCAATCTAGTCTTACTTTAAGTAGCCATGGATATTTAGGTTATTTAGTTGTAATGAATCAACAATTCTGGGATAAATTACCAAAAGATTTACAAGATAAAGTATCACAAGCTATGAAAGAGGCAACAGAGTTTGAAAGAAAAGCAACTGCAGAAGATGATGCAAAAATTATGGCTGATTTAAAAAAATATGCAGCTGAGTCAAAAAAACTTGAGATTTTTGAATTAAATGATGCACAAAAAGCTGAGTGGAGAAAAGTTATGGAAGGTATTTATCCACAATTTTATGATGTAATTGGTGAAGATTTAATCAAAAAAGCAATTGATACAAAATAAGTAAAGCGGAAAAATGAGTAAATTTTTTAAAATTATTGATTTAATAGTTGGTACAATAAATCAAACAATAGCAGTCTATGGAATGGTATTGGGTGTTTTATTGGCATTTGTTAATGTTGTTCTAAGATATGTCTTTGATATGAGTCTTCCTTGGGCAGCTGAACTTACAAACTATTTATTTATATGGTCGGCACTTTTTGGTGCTGCCTATGGGTTTAAGCAAGGTGCTCACATCTCTATTACTTTATTAATAGAGAAGTTTTCACCTTCTGTTATGAAAATGTTTTTGCTTTTTGCAAATCTACTTTCTATTATTTATCTTCTTCTGATTTCATATTTTGGATATAAATTAATTTTGATGTTAATGGATTTTGGAGAAATCAACGTAGATTTACAAGTTCCACTTTGGATTCCTCAATTAGTTATTCCTATTGCATTTTTTTTAGCTGCATATAGAGTTGCTGAAAAACTTGTAGAACTTTATAAAACAGATGCTCAGAATATCAAACTATTTAGTGAACATGAAGCTATAATAGAAGAGATTAAAGGAGAAAATAAATAATGGTTATTGCAACACTTTTTATTTTACTTTTTGGTTTGATGTTAGTAGGAGTTCCTGTAGCTGTTGCTTTAGGAGCTAGTACATTAGTTTCTGCATTTTTATTTACAAACAACGATTTAATGGGAATTTCATCATATATTTTTGATGGATTAAATAAATATACACTTATGGCAATTCCTATGTTCGTTTTAGCTGGTTCTTTACTTTCAAGAGGAAGTGCTGCTACAAGAATTATAAATTTTGCTAAAAGTTTAGTTGGTCATCTTCCAGGAGGACTTCCAATTGCTGCTATTTTAGCTTCTATTATTTTTGCTGCTATTAGTGGAAGTTCTCCTGCTACTGTTGCTGCTATTGGTTCTGTTATGTATGGTGCTATTAAAAGTGCTGGATATAATGAGCAATTTGCTATTGGTACAATTACAACTTCTGGAACATTAGGAATTTTAATTCCACCATCTGTTGTATTTATTGTATATGGTGTTAGTGCTGATCAATCTATTGGAAAACTATTTATGGCTGGGGTAATTCCTGGACTTATGATAGGTGGTATGATGATGCTAGCTACATATATACTAGCTAAAAGAAGTGGGTTTAAAGCTGAAAAGATGGCTAGTTTGTCTGAAATATTTAAAGCTTTTAAAGACTCTTTTTGGGCATTATTAATTATTTTTGTAGTTATTGGTGGAATTTACGGTGGTATTTTTACTCCAACAGAAGCTGGAGCAGTTAGTGTTATGTATGCATTTTTTATATCTTTCTTTGTTTATAAAGATATAAAACTAAAAGATTTATATAAAATTACACTAGATTCTGCACAAACAAGCTCGATGATTTTCTTTATCATCGCAAATGCTATGATTTTTGCACACTTCTTAACAGATGAGCAAATTCCTCAACAAATTACTCAAATGATAATAGATGCAAATGTAAGCCCTTTAATGTTCCTACTTATTGTAAATATTTTACTTCTAATTATGGGACAATTTATGGAGCCAAGCTCAGTTGTTATGATTACAGTTCCACTTCTTCTTCCTATTGGAATGGCTCTTGGAATTGATCCAATTCACTTGGGAGTTATAATGGTTGTAAACATGGAGATAGGAATGCTTACTCCACCTGTTGGACTTAATTTATTTGTCGCAAGTGGAATAACTGGATTATCCATGGGACAAGTTATAAAAGCTTCTATTCCTATGACTTTAGTTTTACTTTTTGGATTGGTTTTAATTACTTATATACCAGCTATATCTCTATGGCTTCCAAATTTGATGTTTGGTTACTAAAAAGTTTAGAAAATATTAAAAATTGAAAATAGAAAACTGAAAATAAATTTTTCAGTTTTCTTATAACTTTATTGTAAATCTAGCTTTATCTTCTATATTTTCTACAAATAATTTACCTTTCATACTTTTTTCTAAAATCATTTTTGACATATAAAGCCCAATTCCAGTTCCTTGGCTTTGAGGTTTAGTGGTAAAATATGCTTCAAATATTTTATTTATTGGTTCTGTTTTAATTCCACCTGCATTATCAGTTATAGACAAATATATATTTTGCTCATCAACTTTTGCTTCAATTTTGATATATGGACTCTTTATATTGTTTTCTACTAAAGCATCTTTTGCATTTTTTAAAATATTTAAAATTACTTGTTGAAGTTCATTCAAATAGCTGTTTAAAACTATATTTTTATCAATATCACACACTATTTCTATATTATTATTTTTAAACATATTTGAACTAATTAATAATATATTTTCTATAAGTTCATGAAGATAAAATCTCTCTTTCTCTTTTTTTGGTGAAAAAAATCCTCTAAAATCATCAATAGTATGAGACATATATTCTAAAACTTGCGTTGCATCCTCTATTTTATTCTCCATAATTTTACTATCTAGGGTTTTTGTATCGAATTTTAATTTTATAAACATTAGGATAGAAGATAACTCTGTTAATGGTTGTCTCCATTGATGAGCAATATTTGAAATCATCTCTTCAAGAGATTTATTTAAAACTTTTAACTCTTTTTCGTTTTCAATAACTTGTTTTTTGTAGTTTTTTAAAATTTTATAAATTTTATTTGAAATAAGAGCTAGAGTTATAATAGCAATAATCAAAAAAATCACAAACAGAATAATATTTTGAATAATTTGTTTTCTTATCTCCTCTTTTAACTCATCTTTTTTTAAGTTTAACTCATTTTCTATATCATCTATATAAACTCCAGCTGCTATTATCCAGTTGAAATGTGGGTAATATTTAAAATATGATAGCTTATATTGAAGAGCTTTACTATCAGGTTTTTTATATGAATATCTTGTATAAGACTCTCCATATTTTTTAATATTCTCTAAAAACTCTTCTCTAAATTTTTTACCATTTCCATCTTCTTCATTTGTTGAAATATCTTTACCAAATAAATCAGGTCTATTTGGATTTACTAACATCTTTGCAAAATTATCTCCACCCTCAAAATTTAAAACTTCATAAACAAATATATAGTTACTACTATTTTCTTCAAATGTAAGATTATTTAAAAAATTAATTGTATATTTTTTTATTTCGTCTTGACTTAGGTTCAAGTTTTTAATATTGTAGTCCAGAATATCCATTACCATTGTTATTTTCATCTTTAATGAATTTTCTATCTCAATATAATAATCACTCTTATATTTTAATAGTTGTTTTTCAAAATTATCTTGTGTATTTTTTACATAAAAAAATGATATTGCCAAAATCATAGATGAACTTATTGCAATATATATAAATAGGATAGTTTTTAGTAGATTTTTTTCTATATTATTATTCAAAATTACCTCTTTAGTTAAACAGTTTGCTATAATATCATATCTTTACTAATATGGATTTTTATCAAATATGAATAATTTACTAAAAAAACTTAAAGCATTTACAATCTTATATGTTGAAGACGATAGAGGAATAAGAGAAAATTTTGAAGAGATTTTAAAACACTATTTCAAAGAAGTTTTTGTTGCAAAAAATTCTAAAGAGGCTTATGATAAGTATCTTTTAGAAAAACCAGATTTATTAATGACTGATATAAAGATGGAAAATGAATCAGGTATTGATTTAATAAAAAAGATTAGAGAAAATGATAAAGATATAAAAGTAGTAATAACTTCTGCATATACAAATTTGGATTATCTTTTAGAGGCAACTGAACTTAATTTAATAAAATATATAGTCAAACCTATTACAAATGCAAAATTAATTGAGGCATTTGAATCTTTTTTAAAATCAAATACTAATCAGAAAATATATATGCTAAAAGATAATTGGTATTTTAATACTCAAAAATCTATTATCTCAAATGATAAAGAAGAGTTTGTTTTAACCAAAAAAGAGATTTTGTTTTTGGAACTTTTAATATCAAAAAAGTCAGTTATTTCATATGAGGAGATTTTTAATCATATATGTGATGATAATATTTTAATGAGTCAAAATGCAATGAGGCAATTTATAAAAAATTTTAGAAAGAAATTACCTTTGAACTATTTAAAAAATATTCAAGGGGTTGGTTATTATATAGAAACTTAAAATTTTTAAATCTCAATTTCACAAACAACTTGAGCATGATCACTTTGTTTTAGTGTTCCGTTTCTATTTTTTTGTAAATGTTCATCAAAGACTTTATGATTTTTTACACTATTTTTTAAATCTTTTGATACAAAGATAAAATCAAGGGTATTTCCATGTCCTACAAAATAGCTTGTAGGTGTTCTTTTGAACCCTTTAAACTCAGGGTGTGGATTGTAAACTTTTTTTGGAGCAATATCATAGCTATCAAAAAGTATAAAATCATCTTTTTTTAACTCATTTTTATAAAATCTCTTATTTGTTAAAGCATCAATAGTTATTGAAAACTCTCTATCATTTAAGTCACAAAGTAAAATTGAAGGAAGTATTTGCTTTTTTATATCAAAGTGAAGTGCTTTTGCTTCATTAAGTCTTTGTTTAAGTGATAAAGAATAGTTATTTTTTAGTGCTATATCAAGTTTTGATTTTTTCTCTTCAAGAGTAGAATCTTTTGTAAATTTATACTCAAACTCATTTAATCTATTTGATTTTAAGTGAGCTACATATACATTTATATCTAAATCATTTTTTAAAGATATTATTGCTTTTATAGGTTCTCTAGCAAAAGTAAAATCAGAACTTTTTGAGATATTTTCTATATTTTTTATGGGAAATTTACTTGCTAAGGCTACTGTTGTTGTTTTAAAAACTCTATTTTTCTCATCTAGTTTTGGATTTTGGGTTACAACAAACTCTTTAAATCCACACTCTAAAACTAACTCTTTTAACTCTTCTTGTGAAAAAACCTCTTGAAAACCAACTATATCGCAATCCATTTTTTGTAGTTGCTTTTTTATCCAATTTTTTTTCTCTTCCCAATCATCTTTTTTAAACTTTTCTTTTTTTGTGTAAAATGAAAACTCAGGTGAACAAAATTGAAAAAGATTAAAAGTAGCAGTTTTTATTATCATCTATTTTATAACCAGACAGTTTCTTCCACTTCTTTTAGCTTCATACAGATTATCATCAGCTTTTTTATATATCTCTTTACTACTATTTATCTCAATTGCATTTTTACAAACTACTCCTAGAGAAATTGTTACATATTTTGAGGCTTTATTTCCTCTATGCTCTATTTTTAGATTTTCTATATCATCTTTAATAGATAGTGCATAGTCAAAAACTTTATCTTTTTCAATATGAGTAATTATTACAAACTCTTCTCCCCCAACTCTAAATGCAAAATCATCAGCTCTATTTGTTCTATTTTTTAAAACATTTGCTACACTTTTTATTACAATATCGCCTTCTTGGTGACCATAAGTGTCATTGTACTGTTTAAAAAAGTCAATATCTAAAATAATTAAACAAAGCTCTTTTTTATCTCTTTTTGCTCTATTTATCTCCTCTTCAATTTTTATATTAAAAAATCT
The DNA here is from genome assembly GCF_014352935.1 of Aliarcobacter cryaerophilus. Next base: position 656,147 of record NZ_CP060694.1, read on the forward strand.
TCTATTGTATATTTTTGTTAACTCATCTGTTATTGAAAGCTCTTCTATATGTTTTTTGTTTGTTATATTTGATTTTATTGATGTAAAACCTATAATTTCACTATTTTTTAAAATAGGAGTTATGATGGCATAAATCCAATAAATATCACCATTTTTAGCAAGATTTTTAATTTCACCTCTCCACTCTTTTTTACTTAAAAGAGTATTCCACATCTCTTTATAAAAACTAGTAGGAGTATTAGGATGTCTTACGATATTGTGCGATTTTCCTATAAGTTCATCTTTTTTATATCCTGAAATTTCGCAAAATGCTTCACTAACTTCAGTTATAACTCCTTGTATATTTGTAGATGAAATTATTACATTTTGATTAACAATATTTATATAATCTTGAAGTTTTTTTTCAACCATATTTTTATTTTCAAGAGTCTTATTTAAACTATGTGCAAGAATTATAAACTCTTTAAAGTTAAGTTGATTTGTATCTACTTTTTCATTTTTTAAAGCCGCTTTGCTAAAAGAATGAATTAGATTTTTTATATTTTTATTTATAAAATCTGCTATATATTTTGAGATAAAATAAATAGCTACTAAAATAAATAAAAAGATAATAAACATAGAAACTATTTGTTGAGTTATATTTTTTTTAAAAATTTCATTTTTTCTTTGTAATTCTTTTTCAATTTCATCCAAATATACTCCACAACCAATAATCCAATTATAATTTTCATATTGTTTTACAAAAGAAATTTTATCAAACTCTTCATTACTATTTGGTTTTTTAAACTTATATTCATAAAAATCACCATTTGGATTTTTAGAAATTTCTAATTGTTGTTTAAATAGCTCAGGGGATGGGTGAAGCTTTGGTTCAACTTTTTTGCCTTCAAAAATTAAAGTATATCCATCTGTAGTATTTAAAAAAGAGTAACTGCTATTTTCATATTTTAGAGTATTTAGCCAATTTATTATCTCTTCTTGATTATTTTTAGTTAATTCATCTATATATTCACCTGTTCCAATATGCCAATCAAAAGGTTCAAAAAGTTTTATATAAGATATTTTTGAATAACTATTTTTATCATTTGAGTTTGGTTTTATAAATTTATTAGTTACAAATCCCTCTTTTTGCTCTTTTGCTATTTTTGCTTGATTTTGTATTATAGGTTTATTATTTGAATCTTTTAAATCCCAAATATCAACATATTTATCAAGAGTTATTTTATTATCAAACAAAATAGCTTGACCTTTATTGCTATTTATAAAAAAGTAGTTGTTGTGATCTTTAAATTTAAAATTATTTAAAGATTGTGCTATTAAATATTTTATCTCATTTTCAGTTTTTGTTTGTTTATTAGTTTCATAAATATCCATAGCTAAAGCATAAGCTTGATTTACCCTATCTATTAATATATCTTCTACTGTTTTTCTTAATAACTCTTCTTTATATTTTATTAATCCATAAATCATTAAAACTTCATTTTTAACTTCTTCTTTTTTTTGTTCTGTAAACTCTTTTTTGTAGTGGTTAAACTCATTTTTAAAATTTTGATATTGAAAAAAAATAGAGATTAAGAATGCTGCTATAATAGATGAAAATGCAGTAATAAATATAAATTTTGTTATAAATTTTGATAATTTCAAATTAGACCTTTTAATTTATCGAATATATGAATTCTAGCATAATAGATATTATGGTTTGGTTTATCTATTAAGTTTGCGTTAATATAAAATTTAAATATGATTAAGAAATTTGTGTAATAATTTCATATATCAAAAAAAAGGATTTCAAATGAGAAAAATTGTATCAAGTTTAGCATTGGCTTCAATCTTAGTAAGTGGTTTGTACGCACAACAAGGTGGGGCAAATTGTGATTTTAGAAAAGATGGTAAAAATTCTCCTATAAATCAAAAAGATGGTAAAAAAATGTCAAAACAAAATTATGGTATTTTAGGAATGTTTTATGAACTAAATTTAACAGCAGATCAAAAAACAAAAATTGATAACATAATTAATGAAAGTAAAAAAAATCAAGAGCTTCCTTGTGATGCATTTACTAAAGATAGTTTTGATAAAGATAAATTTATTAAAATTATGAAAGATAAAAGAGAAAAAAATCAAGAGTTACATGCAGATGTGATCGATAAAGCTTATAAAGTTTTAGATTCAAAACAAAAAGAGCAATTAAGAACTCTACTTGATTTAAGAAAAGAGAAGATGAAACAAAGATTTGAAGACTAAAAATTAAAAACTAGAAAAGAAGGAGTCTCTTTGATAAAAATTGCAATGATAGAAGATGATTTAGAATTAGCAGAGGTTTTATCTTTGTATCTAAAGCAGTTTAATATTGAAGTAGTAAATTTTGAAGAGCCATTTTTGGCTCTTTCTAGTTTGAAACTACAAAAGTTTGATTTACTAATTTTAGATTTAACTCTTCCTGGAATGGATGGATTAGATGTTTGTAAAAGAGTTGTTGATGAGTTTAATATTCCAATAATAATTTCAAGTGCAAGAAGTGATATAAGTGATAAAGTTACAGCTTTGAAACTTGGCGCTGATGATTATTTACCAAAACCTTATGACCCAAGAGAGTTGGAAGTAAGAATAAGAACAATTTTACGAAGATTTAATAAATCCTATGAAAAAGAAGAGCCAAATCTTAAAAAAACTTTTATTTTGGATGAAGAGAAAAAAGATATCACAAAAGATGGTATCTCTATAAAATTAACAGCAGCAGAGTTTGAGATTTTAAGCTTATTTATAAAAAGAGAAGGATTTATTGTAAGTCGTGATGATATTTTTGAAAACTCTGATATTTTAAATAGTGATTATGAAAGTAGTGGCTCTTTAGCAGTTATTATAAATAGAATAAGGCATAAAATAGAAGATAATCAAAAAGAGCCGAAATATCTTCAAACAATTAGAGGAATGGGATATAAATTTGTACAATGAATAAAAATTCAATAATATTTTCTACAACACTAAATTTTCTTATAACCTCTCTTTTATTGATAGTATCTTTTATATTTTTATTAAGTCATGAAAACTTCAAAAAAAATGAACAAATATTTGAAAGATATAAACCAATAATAAAAATGGTAAGTGGTAAGAAATTTTATTTTGATAAAGATTTTCATAAAAATTTACTAGATATGAATTATGAACTATTTGAAAGCAAAGAAGAGATAAAAAATATTTTAAGTAACAACAAAAAAATGATTTTTGCAAGATCAAACAAACATAATGAAACTTTTAAAATATTTGAAATAGATGGAAAAATTTATCTATTTTTTGAAAAATTTGATACTCAAATTTTAATAAAAGATTTAGAGAGCCAGAATCTTACAAATAGTTTTTATACTATTTTTGTATTTGTTTCTCTTTTAATTGTAATAACAATTTTGTATATAAATACTTTAAAAAAACTACTTCCACTAAAAGAGTTAAAAGATAAGGTTATAAATTTTGGTGATGAAAAGTTTGATTTTGAATTGTCAAATAGTAGCAGTAAAGATGAGGTTACTCTTTTGGCAAACGAGTTCAAAAAAAGTGCCCAAAAGCTTAAAAATATCAAAGAGTCAAGAAATATTTTTATAAGAAATATTATGCATGAGCTTAAAACTCCAATTACAAAAGGAAAGTTTCTTTTACAGCTTGAAAAAAGCGATGAAAATATAGAAAAATTAAAGATGGTTTTTAACCGCTTAGAAAGTTTAATAAATGAATTTGCAACAATCGAAGAGCTTATTTCTCAAAATAGAGTTTTAGAAAAAAAGAGTTATTTTTTAGAAGATTTACTTGATAATGCAAAAGATATTTTGATGATAGATGATAATTGTGTTAAAAATTCATACGAAAATATTAAGTTAAATGTAAATTTTAAACTATTTTCAATAGCTATAAAAAACTTAATTGATAATGCAATAAAGTATTCAAATGATAAAAAAGTTGAAGTTTTAACACAAAATGAAGATATTTTATTTGTAAATAGTGGAAAAAAATTAGAAGGAGATTTTGAAAAATACCTTGAACCTTTTTATAGTAAATCCTCAAATGAGTCTTTTGGTTTAGGTCTTTATATTGTTTTTAATATTTTAAAGGCAAATGGATATAATTTGCTTTATAAATATGAAGATGGTAAAAATATTTTTATTGTCAAAAAAGGATAAGAAATTTTCGATATAGCAATTATTGGAGCAGGTGCAAGTGGTTTGATGTTTGCTTCAAATTTGGATAAAAATAAATTTAAAAATATTTGTCTAATAGATTCAAATAGCAAAATAGGGCAAAAAATAAAGGTTTCAGGTGGAGCTAAATGTAATATCACAAATGAGTTTGTAAGTGATAAAAACTATTTAGGAGATAGAACTTTTGCAAAAGAGATTTTAAAGAATTTTTCAAAAGATGATTTATTAAAATTTTTAAATAAAAATCAAGTTTTCCCAAAAATTAACCCTAAAATTGTAAAAGGAACATATTTTTGTAACTCTAGTCAAGATGTTATTGATATGTTTGCTTTAAAAACTTCACATATTAAAAAATATTTTGATACAAAAGTTTTAGATGTTGATTTTAATAATTTTTTTACAATTAAAACATCAAATGGAATAATAGAGTCAAAAAAAGTTGTATTTGCTAGTGGTGGACTATCGTATAGCTCTTTAGGAGCTTCAAGCATAGCATTTGATATAGCAAAAAAATTTGACCACACAATCAACAAATTAAACCCAGCACTTGTAGGATTTACAGTTCAAAAAGAGCAGTTTTGGTTTAAAGAGTTATCAGGATTATCTATATTTGTAAATATTTTAACAGATAGCAAAGATGGGAAAAAGGCAATTGAAGGAAATCTTCTTTTTGCTCATAAAGGATTTAGTGGACCAGCTGTTTTGACCTCCTCTTTATATTGGGAAAAAGGAAAAATAGAAATAGATTTTTTACCAAAAGATAAAATAGAAAAGTTTTTAATTGGAAATAGAAATATCTCAACTGCACTTCCTTTACCAAAAAGATTTATTCAAGAGTTTTTATCTTCAGTAGATTTAGAAGATAAAAGTTGTTCAAAACTAACACAGCAAGATTTAGAAAAATTAAAACTTCTAAAAAATTATGAATTAAGTCCTGCTGGAAATTTTGGATATACAAAAGCTGAGGTTACAAAAGGTGGAATTGATACAAATGAGATAAATCATAACTCTTTTGAAAGTTTAAAACAAAAAGATCTATATTTTATAGGAGAGTGTTTGGATTTAACAGGAGAACTTGGGGGCTTTAATTTCCAAATAGTATTTTCACAAGCCTTTATTTGTGCAAATCACCTAAATAAGAATTAAGTTATTTTTAGATACTTTTCAAGCAATAATAATATAAAAGGGGATTGTTTTATGTTCTTTGGAAACAAAAAAAATGATAGTTTAATAGAGAGTTTAACAAATGAGATTTTAGAGCTTAAAAAGAAGCTTGAAGAAAAAGATAATGAATTAAAAAATTTAATTAATTCAAGCTCTTTAAAACTAGATGATATTGTTAAAAATAAAGATAAAGAGATTGAACTTTACAAAACTATCTCATCTTTTTCTCAAGAAGAGGGATTAGTTGTATTAGATGAAAATGATAAACTTTTTTTTGTAAATGACTTATCAAAATCGCATATACAAGATTTCTCATCAATTATAAATGCTGTTAAATCAAATGAAGATAAAGTAATTCTTGAAGAGTGTGAAGCAAAAATCTCTGTAAAAAAATATAATAACTACAATATCGTATCTTTAGTAAAAACATCTATTCATGACAATAAAGAGGGTGGACTGCTAGAGCGACATAATAAAAATATGACAAGATCTTTAGGTGATACTCAAAATACATACTTAGAACTTTTAAAAGAGCTTCAAGATATGCAAAAAGAGTCAAAAGAGACAGCACTTGGTTCAACTCAAGGATTAACTTTGACAAAAGAGGTTGTAATTGATACAGATAATTTATATAAAGAGATTGCAAGTGAAAATGAAGTTGTAGAATCTTTGGTTTCTAAAAGTAAGGATATTGCTCAAGTTATAAATATTATTCAAGAAATTGCGTTCCAAACAAATATTCTTTCACTTAATGCTGCTGTTGAAGCAGCAACTGCAGGAGAAGCTGGAAAAGGATTTGCTGTTGTTGCTCAAGAAGTGCGAAATCTTGCAAGTAGAAGTGCAGATGCTGCAAAACAGATAAAAGATGTTGTTACAACAATTCAAAAAGAGACTGAAAAGATAAAAGAGAGTTCTGATACTGTTACATCAGTTATTAATGAGACAAAAGGAAGAATTGAGTCTTTAAGTAAATTAATGAATACATTCCAAAAAAATTCAAATAGAGCTGTTTTTGAAGTTGAAAGTATTTCAAATAAAATCTTTATAAATCTTGCTAAACTTGACCATGTTATTTATAAAAATAATTTATATCAATTAATTTTTGGTAACTCACATAACTTTAAACCAGTTGATCATACACAGTGTAGGCTTGGACAGTGGTATAATACAGGACTTGGAAAACAAGAGTTTAGTTTCACTCACTCTTATAAAGGCTTAGACAATCCACACTCAATTGTTCACAAAGAGGCAAATATTCTTGCAAATGAGTGTTCTGGACATGAGATATCTTGTTCAAAAGAGTTAATAGAAAATAAAATTGAACTTGTTGAAAAAGCAAGTGAGCAGGTATTTATATTCTTAGATAGAATTCTTGAAGAGAAAAATGAGCAAGTTATGAAAGAAGCTGCAAATAAACTATTTAATGAGGAGAAATAAAATGAGTAAAAAGTATTCAATTTTAGTAATTGATGATGAAATAGAAATTTTAGATATGTTAAGCAGATTTTTAAATAGAAATCCAAATTTTAGTGTTCAAACATTTTCCAATCCAGTTTCGGCTTTGAGTTCAATAAATAATAACACAAAATATGATTTAGTTTTACTCGATATTATGATGCCTCAAATGAATGGTTTGGATGTTTTGGAAAAATTAAAAGAGATAAATAGTGATCAAAAAGTTATTATGATGACTGCTTATTCAACTTTGGATAAGGTTTTAAAATCTCATAAAATAGGTGCAACAAACTATGTTATGAAACCTTTTAGTTCTCTTGATTCATTAGAAAAAAAGGTAATTGAAGTCCTAGAAGCATAAATATGGAAAATAAAAACCTAATTTTTAGGTATTTTTTATATTTTATTTTATCTTTTGCGCTCTCTATTTTTGTAATAAATTGGTTTAAAAATATTAGTTTAGAAGCTGTTTTAAATGACTATAAAAAAGAGAGTTTAAATAAGTACAATAGATATTATGATGAGTTGATTAAAACAAGTGATTTTATATACTTTAATGGATTTATCAAAAACAAAAAATTAATATCTATTTTGCAAAAAAGCGATGAGAATAAGATAAAAGATGAGCTTTATCTTGAGTTTGAGCCAGAGTTTTCATATTACAAAACTTTAGGAATATATGATATTAGTTTTTATACTGTAGATAGTAAGCCAATATTAAACTTTCAAGATGTAAATTTTGATGACAATTTTAATCTAAATATTACTCAAAAAGTTGTCGCTTCAAAAAAAGAGTTTGTTGATATAAAATATGGTGATAAAAATAGTACTATTATATTTTCAAAACCAATAATTGATGAAAAACTAAATTTATTGGCAGTTGTAAATTTTGAGTTTAATTTTAATCAAATTTTAAATAAGTTAAATTCAAATTCAGATTTAATATTTGAAAAATTTGTTTCAAACTCTTCTGGTATTGGAAAAGATAGACTTTTTATTTTAATTCCAATTTTTAAATTAGAAGATTCAAAAACTTTTTACTTAAAATCAAACTTATTAGAAAAAAATATAAAAATAGAAAAATTAAATGATTTTTATAACTTTTTAACTATATTTTTTGGCTTAAGTTTAGCACTTATTGTTTTTTTGCTTTATAAATCAAAAAATCAAGATATTAAAAATAAACTTTTAAAAAATAGATATGATGAACTATTTTCTCAAGTAGATAGATATGTATTGAAGCTTGACACTGATTTAGATGGAAAAATAACTTTTGTAACAAAAAGTTTTTGCGAAATGTCGGGATATTCTAAAGATGAGATTGTTGGTAAAAATGCAAATATTTTAAGACACCCTGATATGTCACAAAACTTCTATAAAAATCTTTGGAAAGAGTTAAGAGCAAAAAAAATATGGCAAGGTGAAGTAAAAAATATAGATAAATTTGGAAATACATATTGGGTTAAAACATCTTTATTTCCAAAATATAATGATAAAAAGCAGCATATTGGATATTCATCTATTAGAACAGATATAACTGCAACAAAACAGCTTGAAAAAACAAATAGACTTTTAAAAGAAGATTTATCAAATAGATTAAATGATTTAAAAATTCAAGATGAAACAGCTTTGAACTCTTTAAAGGTTGCACTTATGTCAAAAATTTTGGATAGCTTTTCACACCAATGGAAAACACCAATATCAAAAATATATTTTGAGTTATTAAAACTAGAAAATATTAAAAAAGATTTAGACATCTTAAAAATAGAGGATGTAAAAAATAATATAGAGAGTGAGTTAAAAGAGTTATCGGATATGTTAAATGAGACAAAAACACTATTTTCTTCAAGACAAAATATGAGTTCAAATCTATTTGATATTGTAAAAAGTATATCAAGTAAATTTGATAATTCATTACTTGAGATAGTATATGATTTTGATGAAAATATTAAAATTAATTTTGCACATAATGATTTGAAAAATATTATTATAAATATTCTTTCTACTGTCGTAGAGTTTGCAAAAAAATACTCATTAGAGAGAGTTATTGTAAATATTTCACTGCAAATAGAAGAAAATTCAGATGAAATAGTTTTAAAAATAGAAGATAATATAAAAGATATAAGAAAAAAAGAGTTTTTTGAACAATTTTTAAATTTTGAAGATGAAAATAAGTTTGATTCAAAAATATATTTAGCAAAACTTTTGGCAGATAAAAATCAAGCTATATTTTTATGTAATATATTAGAAAATAGTACAAGTTATTATATAAAATTTAAAAAGGCAAAAATATTTTGAAGAGTTCATTTTATATAAAACTTTTTGGTGCATTTACTCTTTTTATTTTAATACTTCTATTTCTTATAAATATTGCTTTTAATAGTTTTTATTCAATGTATAGTAATAAAATTGAGGTAAAAAAAATTGAGTATATTTTAGATACACAAGCTCTAAAATTTGAAGATTACATAAAAAATTACAGTGATAAACTTCTATTAATAGAGCCAATTTTATCAAAAATGAATAATCAAAATGAGATAAAGAGTTTTGTAAATGATAGTTTATTTAAAGATTTAAATATTTTAACTTTTAGAGTTGTTGATTTTGATTCAAAAGAGATTTTAAAGTTAGTTAATAGAAATAAAGAGGATAACTACTTTTCTCAAAGATTAAAATCTATATTTATGGAGCCATATTTTAAAGAGTTGCAATCTTTAAATAAGTTTGACATTTTTAGTTATTGTGAAGATGAAGAGAATAATTTTTTAAATTTTGCAATTAGAGGTGAAAATAAGTTTTATATCTTAAAGGTTGATTTAAAAACTATTTTAGATGAAATTTCAAACTCTTATAATAAAAAAATATTAATTAAAGATATAAATGGCAATTTCTTGAATGAAGAGATGTCTCAAATTTCGCTCGATGAATATATTTATAAAAAAGTTTATATAAAAAATGATAAGTTTTATACTTTTTTGATGGATAAAACTATTGATGAAAAAAGTAATTTTATAAAGGATTATTATATAGCTATTGTTTTTGTAGTTTTTGTTTTAGCTTTAGTTTTGGCATCGGTTTTTGCATATATTATAAATAAAGAGAATAAAAAAATAGCAGATGAAAACAAAAAATTAAATTTTGATATAGTAGAAAACTCTCTTGTATTAAATGAAAATCAAAAAATTATGAATGAGCATATTATGTTTATTCAAATTGATAAAGATGGGATAATAAATGAAGTAAGTATTGCTTTTAGTGATTTCTTAGGATATTCAAGAAGTGAGCTTTTGGGGCATAGTTATAAACTTTTTGTATTTAAAGATATGAAACAAGTTTTCAAAAAAGCTGTAAAAAAAGAGTTAAATAAATCAACTTTTGAACTAAAAAATGTTCAAGGAAAAAGAAAAAATCTAGAGAGTTTTTGGGTAGATATTTTTGTTGAAGAGCAGATTGAAAATAATCAAACAATTGCTTATAATATAATATGTCAAGATGTAACCGATAAAAAAAGAATCTACAAGCTATATAAAGATTTAAATCTTAAAATTGAAGAGTATGATGCCATTTTTGAAAATGTTCAAAGTGGTATTGCATTATTAAATTTAGAAAATAAATTTGTAAAAGTTAATAACAAAATATCAGAACTTCTTGGATATTCAAAAGATGAAATACTTAAATTATCACCAATTGATATAATAAGTAGTAGTTCAAAAAAACTATTAGAAAATATGTTAAGAGATATTGCTGATTTTACAAAAATATTAAAAATTGAAATAATATTTATAAAAAAAGATAACACTCCTATACATCTTGAGTTATCTTTAATTTTACTTCCAAAAAAAGCTAGAATTATTTTTATAATAAACTCTCTAGAAGATAAAAGAGAGCTTCAAGAGTTAAATTCAAATCTTGAAAAAAGAATAAAAAAAGAGCTTGAAAAGAGTAAAGCAAAAGATAAAATCCATTATCAAGAGCAGTTAAAAAGTGCAAAATTGAGTTATATTGGTGTTTTATCTGCTGGAATTACACATGAAATAAATACACCTTTGACATATGTAAAAGGAAATTTAGAGCTTATGCATTATGATATTGAATCTCTTGATGATTCAGATATAAAAAATAGAATGTTGCAAGATAGTAAAAAAATAAAAGAGGGGTTAAATAGAATTGCAAATATAGTTGAAAGTATGAGAGAAATTTCTCATTCAAATGAGGGAGAAAAAAGAGATTTTAATGTATATGCCACTATACTTACAGCTTTGACTATGGCACATAATAGAGCAAAACATATTAGTAAAATATATTTAAATGGTGAAATTTTTGATATAAATAACATTGATAACAATAGATTTATTTTTATGAGTAATATTCAAAAACAAAGAATAGAGCAGATTTGGATTATTATTATAAATAATGCTCTTGATGAATTAGTAAAAATTGAAGATTATGAAAATAGAGAGCTAAAAATTGATATTTTAGAAGAGAAAAACAATATTCTCGTAAGATTTAAAGATAATGCTGGTGGCTTAAGCAAAGAGATACTAAAAAAATTGTTTGAACCATTTACAAGTTCTAAAAATCAAGGTGGAATGGGAATAGGATTATCTATTGCCAAAAAAATAGTAGAAGAGCATAATGGTAGTATAAAGGCTTACAATGAAGATAATGGAGCACTTTTTGAAGTAAGGCTTAGAAAAATAAAAGAGGATAAGGTTTGAGAATAGGATTTATAGGTGATATAGTAGGTCGTCCAGGAAGAAAGATTATAAAAGATAGTTTAAAAAATATTAAAGAAGAGCATAAAATAGATTTTATAATAGCAAATGGTGAAAATGCAAGTCATGGTTTTGGGCTTACAATTGATAGTTCAAAAGAGCTATTTTCTAGTGGAATTGATTTAATTACAGGTGGTAATCATAGTTTTGATAAGAAAAAAGATGTTCAATATTTACATGAAAGTGGAAATGTTTTACGACCAGATAATTATCCAGAAGGTGTAGTTGGTAGCGGTTTTAAAATATGTGATATTAAAATTGAAGAAAGAGATGAAAAATTAGCAGTTATAAATCTTATGGGACAATTTGCAATGCCTTTAGTTGAAAATCCATTTAATTGGGCTACAAAATTAATAAAAAATTTAGAGGAACAAAATATTAAAAATATTTTTGTAGATTTTCATGGTGAAGCAACTAGTGAAAAAAGAGTTATGCTTATGATGTTTAAAAACAGGGTTAGTGCAATTTGTGGAACACATACTCATGTAGGAACAGATGATTTACAAATTTTTGAAAATACTGCATATTTGACAGATATTGGATTAACTGGTTGTTATGACAATGTTATAGGAATGGATGAAAAAGCACCAATTAAAAGAGCAACAACAGGAATAGGTAGTCACTTTGAAGTTCCAAACTCTTGTAAATCAATACTTCAAATGATGGTTGTAGATATAGAAGATGGAAAAGCTATCAACTCTTATAAGATAAAAAAATATTGCAATAGCAGTAAATTGCATATTAGTGATGCAATAATTATTTAATGATAGTTTAGATAAAATCAAAGAATATTTGTTTAAAAAAGGCTTATAAAATGATAATAATTCCTCAAACAAAAGGTGGAGTAGGTAAATCTACTGTTGCTATGCAGGTTATTGCTCCATATTTGTATAAAAAACATGGTAAAAAAATCACTTATATAGAAATTGATGATGAAAATAATGATTCACAATCTTTTACAAGAACTGAAATAGTAAACAAAAGAATGCTAGGAACAAATAGAATTACAGATTTAGATGAACTTATATTGATGGATGATAAACATGAAGTTATCGTTGATGTTGGTGGAAATAAAACTTCAAGTTTAGTTCTAGATGAGATAAAAAAAGTTGGAAGTTTTGGAAATGTTAAGTGGATTATTCCTTTGGGAGATGGTGAACTTGATGGGAAAAATGCAATTGCAACTATGAAAAAAATTAGAAAAATAGAGAAAAATCCAGAAGATAATATTATTTTTGCACTCACACGTGCTATATCTATGGAAGAGGATTATTATAGTGAGCAGTTTATAAACTTCTTTGGACATAAATATCTTGATTCAAACTCGGTTATTTGTGATTTTGTAAAAAATCCAAAATATTTTCCTGTTAAAAATGATAAGATTATCACAATGAGTAGATATTTAGGAAGTACAGTTTGGGAAATGGCTTACAATAACACAGATTTTGCTAAAAAAGCTATTGAAGCAAAAGAGTTAGGAGATGTTGAAGCTGCTAGAAAATATCTATTTTTTAGAAGAATACAAACTGAAGCAAAAGATTATGTGCTTAATACTTTAAATAAAGTATTTTGTGATTTAGATAAATGGATAGAGATTAAAAAATGAGTGAAATGAGCTTTAAACAAGCAAAAGAGCTTGTTGAAAGAATGGAGTTTAGTGAAATTGCAATTAGAAAATCAATTGATAATTTAGAAAAAGCATCTTCTAGTTTTCAAGAGAGTTTAAAACTTCAAGAAGATATCGTAAATAGGCTTCCTTATTCTGATAAAAAATTATTAATTATGAAAGTGGCAGTTGCTTTAAATATTGGTTTAATTATTGGTATTTTTATAGGAAAATATCTTTTATAATTTATTAGAAAAAACATTTATAAAATAGGAAAAATTTATATGGAAAAACAAGAAAAAATAGTATCAATGTTTAATAATATTGCACCAACTTATGATAAAGCAAATAGAGTTTTATCTATGGGAATAGATAAAAGTTGGAGAGATAAAGCTTGTAATAAAACTTTTGAATTATATGGTAAAAAAGAGATAGAAAAAATAGTAGATGTTGCTTGTGGAACTGGTGATATGATAATTTTTTGGAAACAAAATGCAAATAAAAAAGGAATTACTCTAAAAAATATTGTTGGAATAGATCCAAGTGTTGGTATGATGGAAGTTGGAAAGAAAAAACTTCCAGAAGTTGAATTTATAGAAGCTTTTGCAACATCTATGCCACTTGAAAATGAGAGTGCTGATATAGTATCAATCTCTTATGGAATTAGAAATGTAGTTCAAAGAGAAGATGCTTTTGTAGAGTTTGCAAGAGTTCTTAAAAAAGGTGGTTTAGTTGTAATTAGTGAATTTACAAAAAATCAAAAAGAGACACCAATTGATTATTTAACAGCATTTTATATGGATAAAATTTTACCAGTTGTTGGTGGAATAATATCAAAAAATAAAGAGGCTTATAGATATTTACCAGACTCTATTGATGAGTTTTTAACAACATCAAATTTACAAAAAGAGCTTAAAAATGCTGGATTAGAACCAATATACACAAAAGCTTTTTCTATGAAAATTTCTACACTAATAATTGCAAAAAAAATATAGATGAATCCAATTAGTGTAACTACTTTAAATACACAAATAAAATCTCTTTTAGAGACAACTTTTATGCAAGTTTTTGTTTCTGGAGAGATTTCAAACCTAGTGACTCATAGCTCTGGGCACATATATTTTTCGATCAAAGATGATAATTCAACAATATCTTGTGTTATGTTTAAAGGTAATACAAAATATCTTAAATTTGAGTTAGAAAATGGACAAAAAGTACAAATAACTGCAAATATAACTGTTTTTGTTCCAAGAGGAAATTATCAACTTCTTTGTACTAAAATTGAGCCAGATGGAATAGGAAGTTTGGCTTTAGCATATGAGCAACTTAAAACAAAACTTCAAGCAAAAGGTTATTTTGAACAAAGTATAAAAAAGCCTCTTCCAAAATATCCAAAAAAAATTGCAATTGTAACAAGTGCTACAGGTGCTGCTATAGAAGATATGAAAAAAGTTGCAAGTGCTAGATGGAATTTAGTTGAGTTAATACTTATTCCAACTCTTGTTCAAGGAAATGGAAGTATTGAAGATATTGCAAAAAATATAAAATTTGCTGATAGTTTAAATTGTGATATTGTAATAGTAGGAAGAGGTGGAGGAAGTATTGAAGATTTATGGTCTTTTAATAGTGAAATTGTTGCAGATGCAATTTTTAACTCAAATACACCAATAATTTCTGCTGTTGGACATGAAATAGATTATTTAATAAGTGATTTTGTAGCAGATGTAAGAGCTGCAACTCCATCAAATGCTATGGAAATAGCACTTCCTAGTCAAAGTGAACATCTTTTATATATAGATAGTTTAATTGAAAATTTTCAAAAAGTTTTAAAAACAACTTTTGAAAAAAAAGAGCAAGAGCTTAAAAACTTAAAAGCAAGTTTTGAGCAAAATTCAATAAATTCTAAACTATTTTTTGTAGAGTCACAAATAAAACTTTTAAAAGAGCAGTTTTTTCAAACTTTAAATCAAAAGTTTCAAATTGCTTCTAATATTTTGGAGAGTTTAAAATCAAATTATCTTTTAAATAATCCAGAACATAGACAAAAAGATGGTTTAGTTGAATTGAGTAAAAATAAGAAGCTTATAAATTTGGATTTAGTAAAAGTAGATGATATTGTAGAGCTACAATCCATTGATATAATTGCAGAGTGTAAAATAATTAGTTTAAGTAAACAAAAGGTAAAATAACAGCAATTTTGCTTACGAAAATATTGAAATAAGGGGATTAAAATGGAACATAATCATGAAAAAAGCGCTACTCCAAATATAACTGAGTTTATGACATTCGAATTGGGGAAAATGAAATATGCTATTGAGTTACCAAAAATAAAAGAGA
Organism: Aliarcobacter cryaerophilus; assembly: GCF_014352935.1. Next base: position 671,672 of record NZ_CP060694.1, read on the forward strand.
TATTGACTTATCCAGATAATATTACTATTTTACCAAATACTTCTGATTGGGTAAAAGGTTTAATTAATTCAAGAGGAGAAGTTGTTCCTATTTTAGATATTAGAATTAAGTTTAATACAGGTCCAGCTCTTTATGATGTTAATACTTCTATTATTATAGTAATTACAGAAGATAAAAGAATGGTTGGAATTGTAGTTGATTTAGTTGATGATACACAAAAAATAGATACTTCAATGTTAGCTTCAGTTTCTGAGATGGGTTCTGGAATTCCTGCTAGGTATTTAAAAGGTTATGTAAGAGTAGAAGATAATAAAATGCTAGTTATTATGGATATCGAAAAAGTTGTTTGTAAAGAAGAGCTAGAGGATTAATTTTATAATCCTCTATTTTTATTTTTTACTCTTCTATTGTAATTTTATTTATTTTAACATCTTCTAAAGGTTTATCGCCACCACTTCTTCCATTTGTTTTTACATTTTCAATATCTTTTACAACATCTTTACCACTAATTACATATCCAAAAATTGTGTGCATTCCATTTAACCAGTATGTTGGAGCTGTTGTTATAAAAAATTGACTTCCATTTGTATTTTTACCTCTATTTGCCATAGCTAAAATAAATGGTTTATCAAAAACTGCATTTGGTGCAAACTCATCTTCAAAACTTTTGTTCCAAATAGACTCTCCACCAGCACCAGTTCCAGTAGGATCACCACCTTGAATCATAAATCCTTTTATAACTCTGTGAAAAATTTGCCCATCATAGTAACCTTTTTTTGCTAAACCAATAAAATTTTCAACAGCTTTTGGAGCTATTTTTGGTTTTAATTCTATTTTTACAATACCTTTAGATGTATCAAAAATAGCAATAGGATCTTTTTTTGTATCCTCATTTGCAAATAAAAAAAGTGCAAAAGATAAAAAGAGAAATATAATCTTTTTCATAGTTCTTTCCTTTAATTTAGTTTTATAATAAATTAGTATAGTATAATAGCTTTGAAAAAATAATAAAGGATTTTCTAAATGACTTTTGAAATGTTATACAGCAAAATTCATAGAGCAACTGTTAGCGATGCAAATTTAAACTATGTTGGTTCAATTACTATTGATGAAGAGTTGATGAAAGCTAGTAATCTAAGAGTTGGGCAAAAAGTTGATGTTGTAAATATTAATAATGGTGAGAGATTTCAAACTTATGTAATAAAAGGTGAGTTTGGTAAAAAAGATATGTGTCTAAATGGTGCAGCTGCTAGAAAAGTATCTGTTGGAGATAAGATAATTGTAATAGCTTATGCAACATATAATGAAGAAGAGTTAAAAAATTATAAACCAACTGTTGTGTTAGTAGATGATAAAAACAATATTGAACTTATTACAAATGATTTATTAGGTGGTAACTATGTTTGATGGTATTGATTTAAAAAACTTAAATCTTGGGGATATGATAAATAAATTCCAAGATATGGCTAAAGAGCAACAAGAAAAAAGTGCTCAAAACCTTTTTACAGCAAAAGCTGGTGGTGGAATGGTTGAAATTTCAATTAATGGTAATTCTGAAGTTGTTGATTTAAAAATTGATGACTCACTTCTTGAAGATAAAGACTCATTACAAATACTTTTAATCTCTTGTATGAATGATATTATAAAACAAAGTGAAGAGAATAAAAAAAGAATGGCTATGAATTTGATGGGTAATTTAGGTGGATTAGGGAATTTAGGTCAAAAATAGATGAAAGAACTTTTAGAAAAATTTGAGGATTATTTACTTAATAATCTACCAAAAATAGATAC